>CASDTC010000023.1 GCA_949283535.1 uncultured Pseudomonadota bacterium | reverse complement strand
GTTCCCGCCTGTTTTAACATGTTGTCCACTAATGTTGTTTTACCGTGGTCAACATGGGCAATAATTGCAATATTGCGAATTTTCATAACCATAACTTTTGCGCCTTCTTATAATTTTGCTGATTTTTTCATAATAGATAGATTATACTATAAATTTGTCATTTCAACAAATATTGGAATATTTTTTATAAAAAAATTTGCCATTTTTATATTTTTGTCTATAATGACGTGGTTATAAAATGTAAAGGATAATTAATGCAAAAATTACAAAAGAAAGATGATATTTATGCGGTTATACAATTTGGATTTAAAAATTTTGCGCTGTTGGCGCGTAAAAATATCAAGAATAATTGGAATAAATTTTCTTTGTCAGAACAGAATGCCGCAAATATGGGGGTGAAATATATAGATTTGGTTGCGGCAATACCGGGGCGATTTTTTGCACAGGAAAATGTGTATGTTGGAAATATAAAACCAATGACAGAGGTATTGTTTAATTCTGAATCGGCATTATTGTATAATGAACCGCTGGGGCGATTGTTTTATCGGTTTTGTGATGCAGTGCAAAAGTGGGAATGTGTGCGTGATGGTGAAACATCGGTGGTTCATGCGGAACAAAAGAACATCAAAGCGTTATCAAATCGTATAAAAAGAATGATGTTTGATGCGAATATCCCAGTGATGGCAAGTGCTGTAAAAAAACTTCAACATTAAATTATTGATATTTTTTAATTAAGGATAAGTAAAATATGCAAAAATTAAGTAATGGGGAAGTTTATAGGATTATAAAGCGCGGATTTAAAGATTTTGTCTTTATATCATATTATGTAATCAAGGCGAATTGGAACAAGATTGCGCGGGAAGAACGGGTGGCGGCATTGCGCAGTGCGCGGTATATTGATGATATATCAGAAGCCCCAGAAAAATATTTTTCACGCGCTGCGACGCAACGCCAGTGGCGGCGGCGGGGTACGGAATATGCAAAAAGATACGGATTAAACCCACGGGTTGCAACATATTATATTGTTCAAGATCCAACAGGGTGTGTTATGAGTCATGCGGAATGGGCATTTGTAAATAACAGCGAAGTTAATAGATTATTTTATCAATTTTGTGCCACGGTTCAGAATTGGGAATATTCCAGAACTAGTAAATCTGCCGCGGACAGGGCAGATGCATATCGTGCGGCACAGAAAATTGTTGAATTATCAAAAAAAATTTATGCGTTGGCGGATATTGCCGCGTCACATGTATTGTCCAGGGGATTAGCCAAACAGTATTAGTTTATATAATTAATTTGTGATATTATATATAATGTTTTCTAATGGGGGTAAATATGATAGATTATGATGCAACATTACAGAAATTTTTTGAAGAATGTATAAAATATTTGGATAAAAACACCAAACGCGCCAAAGATAAGATTGAATTACAATCAATTAATAAAGCAATAAATATGGTTCGCGAGGTTGCATCAAATCCAAAAAAATATGCAGATTATAATGCGCGTGCGTCAATGGGATTTGAAAGTCCAGATATGGCGACCGGATTTGTTTCGGGTGGTGATAATTCGGCATATTTGACATACAGTTCTGTTGTGAACAGCATGGGTGAATTGTATAATAAATATGAATATCAACGCGCCCAGGCACAAAAGAAATTATTAAATGCGTTAAAATCGATGAAATACAAAAACGCGGGGAATATATTAAAAGATTTATACTATCCATTTCTATCCCCAGAAAAATTTGCGGTGAAATCGCAAAATCAAAAATAAAAAACCGGCAAAGCCGGTTTTTTATTAATGTGTGCCACCAATTTTTGTACGCCCGCCCATTAATGGTTGTAATTTTGGTGGTATATTCACACTGCCATCAGCGTTCTGGTTGTTTTCCAGAAATGGCACCAATGCGCGTGGTACGGCGATACCAGTATTGTTTAATGTCGCACAGAATTTTACTTCATTTGTGCCGTTTTCACGATAACGGGTATTTGTACGGCGTGCCTGGAATGTGCCAATTGATGAACAACTGCCAACTTCTTTATACGAATTTTCTGATGGGACCCATGCTTCAACATCGTTCATTTTTACTTTATTAAATCCCATATCGCCGGTTGAATTTGCAATCACCCGGTATGGCAGGTTAAAGTCTGCCATTACTTCACATAAATTA
>CASDTC010000022.1 GCA_949283535.1 uncultured Pseudomonadota bacterium | reverse complement strand
AAACGGTGTTTTCGTTGTTGAAAATCATGGTTTGACAGTCCAAGAATTTGAAACATTGCGCAATGAATTGCGACCATTGGTTTCTGTATTCAAGGTTGTCAAAAACCGTTTGATGAAGTTGGCGTTAAAAGACACCGACTTTGAACCCGTATCCGATATGTTAAAACGCCCGACTGCGGTTGCGGTTGCAACAGACGGTCTGGCGGTTACCAAAGTATTGGCCAAATTTGCGGACGAACATCCAAACTTGACCATTATTGGTGGTAAAATGGACGCGGATATTTTGGGTGTGGACGATATTTTGCAATTATCCAAACTGCCGTCCCTGATGGAAATTCGTGGTACAATTGCGCGTATATTGGTTGAACCTGCATCGCGCCTGGCCCGCGTTTCCGCAGAGTATGGAAAAAAGAATTAAAAACAAATCCAGAACCACGCGTTCTGATTATATAGGAGCAAAAAATGGCAGACATTCAAAAATTAGTTGAAGAATTGTCAAAATTGACTGTTTTGGAAGCGGTTGAACTGTCCAAAGCATTAGAAGAAACATGGGGCGTCAGCGCTGCTGCGGCAGTTGCTGTTGCTGCGGGTCCGGCGGCAGCCGCGGCCGAAGAAAAATCGGAATTTGATGTTATTCTGTCCGATGTTGGTGCAAACAAGTTGGCCGTTATCAAGGCTGTCAAAGAAATGACAGGCTTGGGCCTGGGTGAAGCCAAGGCATTGGTTGAATCCGCACCAAAGGCAGTCAAAGAAGCCGTTGCCAAAGATGAAGCCGAAAAAATGAAGGCGACATTAGAAGCGGCCGGTGCCAAGGTTGAATTGAAATAATTCATCCCGCACCAGCACGGTGCAAAATAAAAAAAGTCGCGGTTATGCCGCGCCGCCCGCCGCCCACCTGGGGGATTTTTCCCCAGGTGGGCACAAAGGCGTAAATACATATACAGATATTGTTTCGTTTGCAAAGCAAAACGCACAAAAAAAAGGATTGATACCCATGGCAGTTATCCAGAAATTCAGAAAATCTTTTGGAAAAAGTTTTTTGCAAACTCCGCTTCCTGATTTAGTAGAGATACAGTATAATTCTTACCGGGATTTTTTGCAGGCTGATACAGATCCGCAGGCCAGAAAGAACATGGGGCTGCAAAATGTATTTTCATCCATGTTCCCCATTCATGACTATGCGGGTATCGCTGATTTGGAATTTGTTGAATATACATTGGACAAACCTGTCTATAATGTAAAAGAATGCATGTTGCGTAATTTAACATATTCCAGCAAATTAAAATTGAAGCTGAGATTGATTTTATGGGACATCGCAGAAGACGGCAAAAAGACCCTGCGCGATATCAAAGAACAAGAAATATTTATGGGCGAAGTGCCGTTGATGACCGAACGCGGCAGCTTTATCGCGTCGGGCGTGGAACGTGTTATCGTATCCCAGATGCACCGTGCCCAGGGTGTCGTTTTTGCCACCACCAAGGAAGCCAAGATTGCTGGCAACCCAATTACATATACTGCCCGTATCATCCCAGAACATGGTTCATGGATTGATTTCGAAGAGTCAAAGGGTGTAATCTATGTCCGTATTGACCGTCGTCGTAAAATTCCGGCAACGGTTTTATTACGTTGTCTGCCCGCGGCCGAAGATGAAAAGAAATGGATCGCAGATCCACGTAAATCAACCATTCGTGGCATGGACGATACAGAAATTTTATCCGCGTTCTATAAACGCATTCCATTGAAATTTGATGGTAATATGTGGGTTGGACAAACAGACGCATTCCAGGGATTGGAAAAATATCGTCTGAATTATGATTTAATTAACCCGCGTGATAAAAAGCCATTGGCGGCCAAGGGCGACCGTATGAACGCAAAGCGTTTGAAACGTGTTATGGACGCGTCCAAAGAATTTGGAATTATGCCAGATGCGCTGGTTGGCGAATATCTGTTTGATCCGATTATGGATGATGCGGGTAATGTCGTTTATCGTGCTGGGACCGAAATCACCGAAGAAGTTTTGTCTGATTTGGAAAAAATGAATGTCAAAGAAATTTCATTAATTTCTATTGATAACACGACAATTACGGCACATATGCGCAATACGTTGATTGCGGACAAAACTGTTAATCGCGAAGAAGCATTAATTGAAATCTATAACATAATTCGTCCAGGCGAACGCCCAACGCTGGAAGCGGCGATAAACCTGTTCATGCGCCAGGGATTTGACGCGGCGTATTATGATTTGTCTGCTGTTGGTCGTTTCAAGATGAACAAGCGTCTGAAAATTGATTCTGGTAAGAAGCCCGAAGATGAACGTCTGTTGACGAAGTCTGATTTCTTGGCGGTATTGAAAACGCTGACAAATATTATCGACCACAAAGATACTGTTGATGATATCGATAATTTGTCGAACCGCCGTGTTCGTACAGTTGGCGAATTGCTGGAACAGAATTTCCGTACTGGTATGGTTCGTATTGAACGACTGGTTCGCGAAAGTCTGTCATCGCCAAACATTGCAAACATGCAACCCCAAGATGTTATTAATGTAAAACCATTGATGTCGTTGGTATCTGAATTCTTGGGCACATCGCAATTGTCCCAGTTTATGGATGCGTATAATCCATTATCAGAACTGGAACACAAACGCCGTATTTCTGCGTTGGGGCCGGGCGGATTAAATCGTGATCGTGCGGGTATTGACGTCCGCGACGTTCATCCAACACATTATGGTCGCTTATGCCCAATTCATACACCCGAAGGTGCAAATATTGGTCTGATTAACCATTTGGCGACATATGCGCGTGTAAATCCATATGGGTTTATTGAAACACCGTACTATATTGTCGAAAACAGCAAGATTACCGATAAAATGGTATACTTGACGGCGGACGAAGAACTGGGCCATAAAATTGCCCAGGGAAACACCCCAACAACAGCGTCTGGGGTTTTGTCCGAAGACATGGTAACCGCGCGTGTTGACGGCGAATTTACCATGGTGCCAAAGGAAGAAATTGACCTGATTGACGTTGAACCGCGCCAGGTGGTATCCATCGCAACCGGGTTAATACCGTTCGTTGAAAATGACGACGCGAACCGTGCGTTGATGGGGTCGAACATGCAACGCCAGGCTGTTCCATTATTGCGTGTCCAGGCGCCATTGGTCGGTACCGGTATTGAACGCGAGGTCGCGCGTGATTCCCGCACCGGCAAAGTTGCAAAACACAGTGGTGTTGTTGAATCTGTGGACGCAAATCGTATTGTGGTAAAATGCATGAACAGCCGTAATGTTGTGACGGGGGTGGATATTTACAATCTGGAAAAATTTGAACGCAGTAACAGTGAAACATTAATCCATCAAAAACCATTGGTAAAGGTTGGGGATCGTGTTTCTGCGGGCGATATAATTGCCGATGGTTCATCAATGAATTATGGT
>CASDTC010000021.1 GCA_949283535.1 uncultured Pseudomonadota bacterium | reverse complement strand
AAAACAATTAACCCCAATCAGCATAGTATTAAATTTCCTGCTTAGTGCGATTTTATCTAATTTTATTTTGGATGACGCATTTTCAATAATGGATTTCTGTGTCATATTGATTGTATATGGGATGTTGCTGTGGTGTGTAAATTGGCTGTCGTTTCATACTAATTTCGGGCGCAGTTTATTTGTTGGACGCCCGCGTGTAATTATCCAAGACGGTATATTTAATGAAAAAACAATGCGTAAAATGCGCCTGAATGTGCGTGATGTTGCCGCCGCCATGCGCGCGATGGATGTACATTCATTGCGTGATATAAAATTCGCCCAGGTCGAGGCTAATGGTGACCTGACCATAGTCAAAAAAGGCGATGAAAATTATTCAGTTGTATTGATTGATAATGGCGTGGTAGATACTGCCGCCCTGGACAAGATTGGCAAGACAGAATTGTGGCTGATGGCACAGTTACACGCACAAAAAATCCGGGACCCCGAAAATGTCTTTATCGCACAATATCACCACGGCAAGATATCGGTGATAAAGAAAAAGTAACTATGCAACTACTTGTAATTTTGTATTTTTTCCTGCATAATGAACCCAGAACCCACATTAATGTGGCGTTCGGACTGTGATAAGTCCATATCTGTTCGGTGCGAAAGCATCGTTATCTGGTGTAATGGTGTTTTTGCACCGTTATATCCCCGACATTGGGTCGGGGGGCCGCTGGTATACAACAGGTTTTACCAAAGACAGCGGAATCATCTAACAGATATGATTTATCAACTCCCCGACCGCCAAAAACATGCGGCGGTTTAACTTTTTTTATAAAAGGAAAAAATATGAAAAAAATAATTCCTGTTGCACTATGTGCATTATTGCCTGCAAGTGTCTTTGCCACAGAAACGCCAGCCAGCACAACCAATATATTTGATAACACCAGATTCTTTATGGAATATGGCGCATCGATATTTTCCAGTGCCGGGACAAAAACAAAATTGGACAGTCAAACACTGTCAGACATTGATACAACATCAATCAATGCGGGTACATCACTGTCTGTTGGTGCTGATTTTGATGGGATTCAACTGGCCTTTACCCCATCTTATTCAGATCAAGAAGACACATCTATTTTTGATTTGGGATTAAAATTGGATATTCCGTTTATGGACACTAAATTACAACCATATATTTCATTATCTGCTGGTATTGGATTTATCAGTATTGATTCATTAGATGTTGATAATGAAATCGGTTTTGGCTATGGCATTGGTGCCGGTGTAAAGTACACATTTAATGACAATATGTATGTCAAGATTGGTCTGGAATATTCTGGCGCATCATTCAGTGTCGATGTATATGGATATGACGCAGATATCAGTGCATCTGGATTCGGTTTGACAACCGGTCTGGGGTACAGATTTTAATGATAAAAAAACACCGGCATTTGCCGGTGTTTTTTATTATTTTCCACATTTAATTTTGCGTAATACAACCATGATTCCCGCTGGTGTCATTCCTGGAATGCGTGACAGGTCGGCAATATTTTCCGGTCGCACCGTGGTTAACTTTTCAACCAGTTCATTGGTCAACCCTGGCAAATTTTTATAATCAAAATGCGCGGGGATTTTTAATTCTGCATCCCGCCGATATGCGGCAATTTCGCGTTCGTTGCGCTGGATATATCCGGCATAGAATTTGTCGTTTTCGCGGATTTTATCCGCACGATACGCGTATTTTTCATCCCGCGTGGTTGCATCCAGCATCCCCAGTGCCACCGCCATATCACCCAGTCGCGCAATTGCATTATCCGCGCGCAGACGCAACCGATATTCCGCGCGTGACGAAAACATACGATATGGTTCATCCACCCCCAGTGTTGTTATATCATCAATTAATACACCAATCATTGCGTTTGTTCTGTCTAAATTTAATGTATCCAAACCCAACGCAAATGCGGCGGCATTTGCACCCGCAACGATGCCCTGGGCGGCGGCTTCTTCATAGCCAGATGTTCCATTAATTTGCCCGGCAAAGAACAATCCATCAATGTCCTTGGATTCCAGTGTATCGCGCAGCGCGCGCGCGTCAATTGCGTCATATTCAATCGCATAGCCATATCGCACAACGCGCGCGTTTTCCAGTCCTGGAATCGTACGAATCCATGCATCTTGAATATCTGCGCCGAAACTGGTGGAAATACCGTTTGGATAGATTAAATCGCTGTCCAATCCTTCGGGTTCCAGAAAAACATGGTGTGATGTATGTTCTGGGAAACGCATAACCTTGTCTTCGATACTGGGGCAATATCGCGGACCCGTGCCACGAATATCCCCGTTATACATCGGTGCCGCCGATATATTTTCGCGTATTAAATCATGTGTTTTTTGTGTTGTATGCGTTATATAACATACTGCGTCATATTTATTATTCGGGTTTGGCGCACTGAACCAATCGTGTGGTGCGTCGCCTGGTTGTACTTCGCATACAGAATAATCAATGGACGATTTATCA
>CASDTC010000020.1 GCA_949283535.1 uncultured Pseudomonadota bacterium | reverse complement strand
AAACGGTGTTTTCGTTGTTGAAAATCATGGTTTGACAGTCCAAGAATTTGAAACATTGCGCAATGAATTGCGACCATTGGTTTCTGTATTCAAGGTTGTTAAAAACCGTTTGATGAAGTTGGCGTTAAAAGACACCGACTTTGAACCCGTATCCGATATGTTAAAACGCCCGACTGCGGTTGCGGTTGCAACAGATGGTCTGGCGGTTACCAAAGTATTGGCAAAGTTTGCGGATGAACATCCAAACTTGACCATTATTGGTGGTAAAATGGACGCGGATGTTTTGGGTGTGGACGATATTTTGCAATTATCCAAACTGCCGTCCCTGTTGGAAATTCGTGGGCAAATTGCGCGTATACTGGTCGAACCTGCATCGCGCCTGGCACGCGTTTCCGCAGAGTATGGAAAAAAGAATTAAAAAATACCAGAATATACATATTCTGATAAATGAATAGGAGCTAAAAAAATGGCAGACATTCAAAAATTAGTTGACGAATTGTCAAAATTGACCGTTTTGGAAGCAGTTGAACTGTCCAAAGCATTAGAAGAAACATGGGGCGTCAGCGCTGCTGCTGCGGTTGCTGTTGCGGCTGGTCCGGCTGCTGCTGCGGCGGAAGAAAAGACAGAATTTGATGTTGTTCTGTCCGATGTTGGTGCAAACAAATTGGCTGTTATCAAGGCAGTCAAAGATATCACAGGATTGGGACTGGGTGAAGCAAAAGCCCTGGTTGAATCTGCACCAAAGGCTGTAAAAGAAGCTGTTGCCAAAGATGAAGCTGAAAAAATGAAAGCGACATTAGAAGCGGCGGGCGCCAAGGTTGAATTGAAATAATTCAATTCACCGGAACGCATGTTCCATATAAAAAGTCGCGGTAATTGCCGCGCCGCCAAATGCCCATCTGGGGAAAAATCCCCAGGTGGGCGCAAAGGCGTAAAATATATTTAAATATTATCGTTTGCAAAACGCATAAAAAAAAGGATTGATACCCATGGCAGTTATCCAGAAATTTAGAAAATCTTTTGGAAAAAGTTTTTTGCAAACTCCGCTTCCTGATTTGGTTGAAATTCAATACAATTCATACAGAGATTTTTTGCAGGCTGATGTAGAACCGCAAAACAGAAAAAATATCGGTCTGCAAAATGTTTTCACATCAATGTTCCCAATCAAAGACTATGCGGGAATTGCAGATTTGGAATTTGTTGAATATACATTGGACAAGCCTGTTTACAATGTAAAAGAATGCATGCTGCGTAATATGACATATTCCAGCAAGCTGAAATTGAAGCTGAGATTGATTTTATGGGATATCGCAGAAGATGGTAAAAAGACCCTGCGTGATATCAAAGAACAAGAAATATTTATGGGTGAAGTGCCGTTAATGACAGAACGCGGCAGCTTTATTGCATCTGGCGTTGAACGCGTTATTGTATCACAAATGCACCGCGCCCAGGGTGTTGTTTTCGCAACCACCAAAGAAGCAAAAATTGCGGGTAATCCGATAACATATACCGCGCGTATCATTCCTGAACATGGTTCTTGGATTGATTTCGAAGAATCCAAGGGGGTTATTTATGTCCGTATTGACCGGCGCCGTAAAATTCCGGCAACGGTTTTATTGCGTTGCCTGCCGGCGGCCGAAGACGAAAAGAAATGGGCGGCTGATCCGCGAAAATCAACAATTCGTGGAATGGATGATGCAGAAATATTATCTGTATTCTATAAACGCATTCCGTTAAAGTTTGATGGTAATATGTGGATTGGTAATACATCTGTATTTGACGGTCTGGATAAATATCGTTTGAATTATGATTTAATTAATCCGCGTGATAAAAAGCCATTGGCGTCCAAGGGCGATCGTATGAACGCAAAGCGTTTGGCAAAAGTTACCGCCGCATCCAAAGAATTTGGGGTGATGACTGATGCGTTGGTTGGTGAATATTTGTTTGACCCAATTACAGATGGTGATGGGAATATTGTTTATCGTGCGGGAACTGAAATCACAGAAGAAGTTTTGGCTGATTTAGAAAAAATGAATATCACAGAAATTTCTTTGATTTCGATTGATAATACAACAATCACTGCACATATGCGTAATACATTAATGGCAGATAAAACACTGAACCGCGAAGAAGCATTAATTGAAATTTATAATATCATTCGTCCGGGTGAACGCCCAACCTTAGAAGCGGCAATAAACCTGTTCATGCGCCAGGGATTTGACCCGGCATACTATGATTTGTCCGCGGTTGGTCGTTTCAAGATGAACAAGCGTTTGAAAATAGATTCTGGCAAAAAGCCCGAAGATGAACGTTTGTTGACTAAATCTGATTTCTTGGCGGTTCTGAAAACATTAACAAATATCATTGATCACAAAGATACTGTTGATGATATTGACAATCTGTCAAATCGCCGTGTTCGTACGGTTGGCGAATTGTTGGAACAGAATTTCCGCACTGGTATGGTTCGTATCGAACGACTGGTTCGTGAAAGCCTGTCTTCGCCAAACATTGCAAATATGCAGCCCCAGGATGTTATTAATGTAAAACCATTAATGTCATTGGTGTCTGAATTCTTGGGAACATCACAGTTATCACAATTTATGGATGCATATAATCCATTATCAGAACTGGAACATAAACGCCGTATTTCTGCATTGGGACCGGGTGGATTAAATCGTGAACGCGCTGGCATTGATGTGCGTGACGTGCATCCAACGCATTATGGGCGTCTGTGTCCAATTCATACACCCGAAGGTGCAAATATTGGTTTGATTAACCATTTGGCGACATATGCGCGTGTAAATCCATACGGCTTTATTGAAACGCCGTACTATGTTGTTGAAAACAGCAAGATTACCGACAAAATGGTGTATCTGACCGCGGATGAAGAACTGGGACATAAAATTGCCCAGGGTAACACCCCGACAACGGCATCAGGTGTTTTATCCGAAGATATGGTAACCGCGCGTGTTGATGGCGAATTTACCATGGTTCCAAAGGAAGAAATTGACCTGATTGACGTTGAGCCGCGCCAGGTGGTATCTATTGCAACAGGATTAATCCCGTTCGTTGAAAACGATGACGCGAACCGTGCATTGATGGGATCAAACATGCAACGCCAGGCAGTTCCATTACTGCGGGTCCAGGCACCATTGGTTGGAACCGGTATTGAACGCGAAGTGGCGCGTGATTCCCGCACCGGCAAGGTTGCAAAACACAGCGGTATTGTGGAATCAGTTGATGCAAACCGTATCGTGGTAAAATGTATGAACAGCCGCAATGTTGTAACTGGTGTTGATATTTACAATCTGGAAAAATTTGAACGCAGCAACAGTGAAACATTAATCCATCAAAAACCATTGGTAAAGGTTGGGGATCGTGTTTCTGCGGGCGATATAATTGCCGATGGTTCATCAATGAATTATGGT
>CASDTC010000019.1 GCA_949283535.1 uncultured Pseudomonadota bacterium | reverse complement strand
TACCGTGGTCAACGTGACCAATTGTACCGATATTAACATGCGGCTTGGTTCTTACATACTTTTCTTTTGCCATAGTTTTCTCCTTAGGCTTGGCTTGTTAATTTGATTTCTGAAATCTGATTTCCGATTCATTGGATTTCTACTAAATCATAAACCAGAAATCAAAAATCACAATCTTTTTTTATCTTTTTATTTTGTCAGTTTCTTTATAACTTCATCTGCGACATTCTGCGGTACTTCATCATAGTGCGACAATTCCATATACGGATTTGCACGCCCCTGGGACAAAGAACGCAATGTCTTTACATATCCGAACAAATTCGCCAATGGCACATATGCCGAAATCAACTGATTACCAAATTGAGTTTCGATACCGTTGATTTGTCCACGACGGCTGTTCAGGTCCCCAATGATGTCCCCGACATATTCTTCCGGTGTATTTACCGAAAGTTTCATAATCGGTTCCAACAATTTTGGCGATGCTTTCTTCATAGCTTCACGAAAGCAAGCACGCGCCGCAATTTCAAAGCACAAAACATTAGAGTCAACTTCATGATATTTACCGTCAATTAATGTTGCCTTGAAATCCACTGTCGGATAGCCAATCAGAACACCAGTCTGTTGCGCTATCTTTAAACCTTTTTCAACACCAGGGATGTATTCTTTTGGAATCGCACCACCAACAATTTTGTTTTCGAATTCGTATCCCGAACCTGGTTCCAACGGTTCAAACACAATCTTTACTTGTGCATACTGTCCTGAACCACCAGACTGCTTTTTATGTGTATATTCTTCGGTCACAGCCTTGCGGAATGTTTCACGATACGCAATACGCGGTTCACCAACATTAACATCAACTTTGAATTCGCGCAACAAACGATCCACCAAAATTTCCAGATGTAATTCACCAACACCCGCCAAAATTGTCTGACCAGATTCTTCATCAACAGAAACCCGGAAAGACGGATCTTCTTTTGCCAATGCCTGCAACCCCAATGACATTTTTTCAATATCAGCCTTGGTCTTTGGTTCAACTGCGATACTCATAACCGGTTCTGGCACATGAATGTTTTCCAAGATAATCGGATTTGCTTCATCGCACAGTGTATCACCAGTAATTGTTTCTTTCATACCAACCAATGTGATAATATCACCCGCAGACGCTTCTTTTATTTCTTCGCGTTGATTAGAATGCATCAGCAACATACGACCAACGCGTTCGCGTTTATCGCGGTTTGAATTATAAATATATGACCCCGATGTCAACTTACCAGAATAAATACGAATAAACATCAAGTTTCCAACAAACGGATCATTTGCAACCTTAAAAGCCAACGCACTGAACGGTTCTTTTGGATCAGCATGCCGTTCAATAACAGTTGTTTTATCCATTGCCGTACCCTTAATTGCCGGGACATCCAATGGACTTGGCAAATAATCAACGATTGCATCCAACAATGGCTGAACACCCTTGTTTTTAAATGCGGTACCACACAATACCGGATTAAAGTTCTGTGCAATTGTACCCTTGCGAATTAATTTTTTAATTGTTGCAACATCTGGCTTTTGTCCTTCCATATAGGCTTCCATAATATCATCATCCAGTGTAACAACTTCTTCAATCAATTTATTATGCAGTTCTTCTGCTTTTTCTTTTAAATCATCTGGAATATCAATAATGTGTGGTTCTTTACCCAAATCATCTTCCCAAACGATGCCACGCATTTCGACAACATCGACAACCCCACGGAAATCAGATTCCGAACCAATTGGGAAATTAACGACCAACGGATTTGCGCCCAAACGTTCACGTATCATATCAACACAACGGAAAAAGTTTCCACCAATACGATCCATTTTATTTACAAAGCAAATACGCGGAACATTATAGCGATCTGCCTGACGCCATACAGTTTCTGTTTGTGGCTGCACCCCAGACACAGATTCAAAAACCGCAACCGCCCCGTCCAAAACACGCAACGAACGTTCTACTTCCATTGTAAAGTCAACGTGCCCCGGTGTATCAATCAGGTTAATACGATGATCACGCCAGAAACATGTTGTCGCCGCAGATGTAATTGTAATTCCGCGTTCCTGTTCCTGTTCCATCCAGTCCATGGTCGCGCCACCATCATGCACTTCACCGATTTTGTATGTTTTACCGGTATAGAACAAAATGCGTTCAGAAGTAGTTGTTTTACCTGCGTCAATATGGGCCATAATACCAATATTGCGATACATATGCAAAGGTGCGGTTTTTCCAACTGACATGTTATTCCTTTCCCTGTTGTTTGTTTATCTTACTTTTATTTACCAAATCTTTAATTACCAACGGAAATGCGCAAACGCCTTGTTAGCTTCTGCCATCTTGTGCGTATCAATTTTCTTTTTGAATGCGCCACCTTGACCATTCAATGCATCACGCAGTTCACCAAACAATCTGTCTTTCATTGAACGTTCACCGCGTTTACGCGCATAACCCACCAACCAACGCAACGCTAATGTCTGCTGACGCGCCGGTCTAACTTCGACTGGAACCTGGTATGTTGCACCACCAACACGACGCCCTTTTACTTCAACAGACGGTTTTAACGCATCAACCGCTTCCAAGAAAGCCGCCAATTCATCGCCATCTTTAGCAATTTTTTTCAATGAATCTAACGCACCATAAACAATACCTTCGGCAACTTCTTTCTTGCCATCCCACATAACAACATTAATACATTTTGCAACGACCAGATTATTATATTTTGAATCCGGCAGAATTTCGCGCTTGATTGCACTTTTGCGTCTTGACATTTATTTTTCCTTTTTTTTCTTCTTCATCCGGACGCATCCGAATTACTCACACAGCAATGCTGCGTGCATTAATTATTTACCCGCCTTGGCACCATACAAGGATCGCCCTTGCTTTCTGCTATCGACACCCTTAGTATCTAAAACACCACGAATGATATGATATTTAACACCCGGCAAGTCCTTTACACGACCACCACGAATCATAACAACGCTGTGTTCTTGCAAGTTATGACCTTCGCCCGGGATATATGCCGTAACTTCACGACCATTAGCCAATTTAACACGCGCAACTTTACGCTGGGCAGAGTTAGGTTTTTTCGGCGTAGTTGTGTACACACGCGTACAAACACCACGCTTTTGTGGAGCCTGCATCATATCAGGTGCCGTAGATTTCACGACAACTTTTTTACGCGGCTTCCGAATCAGTTGGTTTACTGTTGGCATTCAAAATCTCTTTGTTTTTTCCTTAATTTTTGTCTGCACAAAACCCGCCACCAGACTTATTTCAACGGCACCGCCGTGATTATAAATCTGTCAAGATTCGCAGATTTCTGTGTTTTTTCTTTCCTTATTTACACGGAAAGCGAACATACTATAACCACGAACCCCAACATTGTCAAGCAGAATCTGGGAATTTTTATCAAAAAAACATATGGAATTTCCCAAAAATCTGGGAACTTGCGCCGACACAAAAACGACAAACATTTTATTTGTACAATCATACAAATAGACAAATATTTTTTTGGTCGCAACAAATCAAAATTCGACAGAAAATTCGACACCAAATTTCCACCAATCGTCTGGCGCACTGTTATCATTATCGGCATTTTCTGTTTTAAAGTGATACTTGACATACGGATGTACAGCCGCCCTATTTGACATGTTGTAAATAACCCCAAATTCTGCGGCACGATCGTACTGCGTTGGCTGTGCAATTTGTTGAAAGTTATATTCTAATTCAACCTTGGTCGCCATATCAGGACGAAAATAATACATTGCCTCTGCGGTCATATTTATATTCCAAAAATCATCTGGATTTGCAAAAACAACCTGGCCCATCACTTTTAATGCCCATTGAAAATCACGCCATGCAACACCATGTATACGCGCACCAAAATCAATATTATTTGCGCCAATTCTGTTATCAGTCCGTGCATTTTTTGTCCACGCAATACCATAATTTGCCATCAAATCTAATTTAAAACGGTTCCCCGCCAGCCATTTCCATTTAATACCAATCTGCGAATCCGCATAATCATTATCCGTACTAAATGAAATTGTCCAATCGCCCAAGAATGTATAATCTAAATCCAGTGCCAATTCATGCACCCGTCCGGCTGTAATATCTGTCTGTGCTGTTCCGTCTTTATTTTCTCCACTTTTAAACGCGGCACCGAATGTTGCCGAAAATTCACCAGATTGTGTCAAACGACTGACATCCAACCGCGCCGCATTTGCTGTACCACACACATAAAAAATTGTACAAACCGTCAAAATTATTTTTTTCATACATAACCCCATAAAATTATGATTACACCCCACCCCACATAATCGCAACGGGAACAAAATCATAATATTTGCAATGCATAGATATTATGATATAATAAACCCGCATTGGATGATTACCAATGCGGGGTGTAAGAACCTCGAAAGACAAACTCCATTTATTAACCAACAATAAAAAACAGTGGAGAGAAAAAATGATACTGGTCGATAATTCATACATTGGGCGCCGAATAAGCAGTGCGCGTAAAACCGCAAACATCAAAAAAAATGATGCGGCAAGAATGCTGCGCATAACCCCAAAGAAATTATTAAGATACGAAAGCGGTAAAGAATTAATCCCCGAATTCGTACTGGAACGATTGTTTTACAGTGCATGGGCAATGATGGCGGTACGAAATGCCCCATATCGTGAAACGCCCCGCCACCCACAGTGGGAAAAATAAGTTCCCCTCCCAGCGGTTCCACAGGTGTCGCCGCTGAATAAGTGAAAAAATAAAGCACCACACCAAGTTCCCCTCCGTTGGAGGGGTGCCGCGCAGCGGCGGGGTGGTCAGAGAACGCAAGAAAATGCTACATCTTTGTCATTGCGAGCGCAGCGCGGCAATCAATTTAATAAAAAATCGCCCAAACGGGCGATTTTTATTATATATGTTGTATGTTGTAAATTAGAATTCAACACCAAACATAACACCATATGCAAAGCCATCTTGAATATTCCAAGCGCCTTCACCTTCATGTGTCATTACTTTACCAACATATGCGCCAACAAATTTGGCATCATCGATGTTATAGTTTACACCCAACTTTCCGGTCCAATAACCATTATTATCTTCCCAGTTGTCCAGGTCTGCATTATATTCAGCACCCAATAACAATGACCAATTGCCATTCATTGCAAAGAATACATCCGCGCCCAATTTCAAAGTATGGAATCCATCGTCACCCCAGTTGAATGATTCTGAATTTTCATAGTCAAATATTGCATGACCTGCGAATGTCCAAGAACCTGTTTCATAACCAACAACTGCACCAACCTGCCAGTTATATGTTGTGAAATCTTCACCCAAGAATGTTTCACCATAGCCCCAAATCGGATTCAAGCTGTATGCACCAAACACATCTGCTTTCCAGTTTGCACCATCAAACACACGGTAGTTTAATCCAACACCAAAAGAATTCCAACTTGTCTGATCAAACCAATTTGCTTCTGACAGTGATGTTGCCAAGTTAATCGATAATCTATCTGTAATTCCATAGCCAAAATTTTCTATCAATGCAACCGCATTTGTTGTATCTGTCGATGAATGCAATCCTGTTACGCTGTAAAATTTGCCCTGGTCTGGACGATACAGCGGATTTTCATTAATCGCTGCGTTCGCACCAGTCGCTGCAAAAACTGCCAACAAAGATGTTAAAACTAATTTTTTCATACTATATCCTTATGGTTCAGTTAAAAAACTAGATTTTATTTACCTAGCTAGGAATATTTTACCGCGCGATTCGCCATACGCGCAAGCCAAAAGATTTTTGCTTTTTTATGAAAAATATGCTATGCTGTGCAAGTTCGCGAATCGGATTAAAATCACATTACATAAATAAAACGCCCGGGAATCGGGCATTTTTTTAATTTAAAACAAAATTTCATTAAAACACAAAATCATTAAAAAATTTAACAATTACGATTTTTTAATTTTTATTTTTCAATTTTTTTATCATGCGCCAGTCAGCATGATTTTTCATATGCTCTTCATATGTGCGCGCAAATCGATGTCCACCGCGTCCATCTGCAACAAAATACAAATAATTTGTATCCGCTGGCTGCAAAACTGCGCGTATTGCATCCATTCCCACATTTGCAATTGGCGCCGGCGGCAATCCATAATGTGTATATGTATTATATGGACTGTCTATCTTTAAATGTCCACGCAACAATGGTTTTCCCTGCATATCACCCCGCCCACGCGTCAATGCATAAACAACGGTTGGATCTGCCTGTAATCGCATTCCATCATTCATGCGATTTAAATAAACACTGGCAACAATTGGCATTTCATCTGCACGCGGTGTTTCTTTTTGTACAATTGATGCCAATGTTATTATTTCATTCCAATTTTTTAATGGTTTTGGCGCGATTCGTCCTGCACGCTGCCAATTATATTTAACATCAACCATTTTTTTCCGCATTAAATCCAAGAACGCCAATCGTGAAGTTCCGCGTGCAACACGATATGTATCAGGGAATAAATCACCATCATGTAAATCGCATACTGGTAAATCCGTTCCATGCCCGCATTCCACCGCCCCCGTTAATTCAGGATTTTGCATCAACAATTCTTTGATTTGAATAACGGTTAAGCCTTCGGGAATAACAACTGTTGTTGCGGCAACATTACCGCGTGCGAACATGCGGGCAATGCGCCATGCACTGGCGCCGCGTGGAATATCATATTGCCCGGTTTGAACACTGCCCCCATTGGCGCGCACCGCCAATTTGAATACCCCCGGCATGTCAATCAACCCGCGTGTTTCCAACTGGGTCGCAATTGCCGATACGCTGGCACCACGCGACACATTAAAAACAGCGTCCTGGCGCACAACAGAATACACACCAAAGACATATACCAGCGCAACCAGCACAATAATCGCAATTGCACACAAAATACTTATATACTTATTTTTGGGAATAAATTTTCTTTTTTTCATGACCATTTAATTATTACAGATAAAAAAATATTTGCAAAAATAAAATCGCCCGCCATTTAATTGACGGGCATATTTTTATTTTTCTTCTTCTTTATCCAAACCAATTGTTTTTTTAACCGGCTCAATAATATTTGCCTTTGCGCTGTCCAGTGTTCGTATCAGCGCGCGCCGAATTTTACCACTGATTGTCATTGGTAAACTGTCAACGAATTCAATTACGCGCGGATATTTGTACGCGGCTGTTCTGCTGCGCACATGGTCTTGCAATTGCCGGATTAAAACATCAGTACCCTGGAAATATTTATTCAGAACAATTGTCGCCTTGACCGCCATGCCACGCGATGAATCTGGCACGCCGGTAACTGCAACCTCGCGCACGGCGGGATGTTCTAATAACACACTTTCCACTTCGAACGGACTGACCCGATAACCAGATGTTTTAATCAAATCATCGTTACGACCAACGAACCAATAATATCCGTCATTATCGCGATACGCAACATCGCCTGTATGATAAATTCCATCACGGAATGCCTTGGCTGTTAATTTTTCATTTTTATGATATCCCTGGAATAGCCCAACAGGACGCCCATTTTTCAAAGATATACAAATTTCACCCACGGTACCATCTGGAACAGGCCGTCCCCCTTCATCCAGCAGCATAACATCCCATCCCGCCGCCGGCATACCCATACTGCCCGGTTTTGGTTCAATCCACTGATTCGTGAATAACATAACACATGTTTCTGTTTGACCGAATCCTTCGTGCAATTTAATACCTGTTGCCTTTTGGAAACGTTCAAAAACTTCTGGATTTAATGCTTCGCCTGCGACATCTGCTTTTTCCAGCGCAGACAAATCATATTTACTGAAATCAGCATGTATTAGCATTTTATACACTGTCGGTGGCGCACAGAATGATGTTATATGATTGTCTGCCATCGCATGCAATAAATCGTGTGCCGTTGCAATCCCAGAAAAATCAAATACGAACACAGCCGCCCCCGCCAGCCATTGCCCATACATTTTACCCCATGAACATTTTGCCCAACCCGATTCGGACAAAGTAAAATGTATATCGCCATCATGCAGACGCTGCCAGAACAGTGCCGTATTGATATGTCCCAATGGATATACAAAATTATGCGCAACCATTTTTGGCAAATCTGTTGTACCACTGGTGAAATAAATCACCATTGTATCAGTATTTTCATTTGGCACCCGTTCCAAAGTATCTGGCATTTTATCCAGCGCATCGGCAACATCAGTATTTGAAATTAATTGAATATCCTTGTCGCCGATTGCATTTTTAATTTCGCCAACGATATGCCCATCATCAAAAGCAAATACAGCCTTGCACCCTGCCTGTTGCAGACGATATTCAATATCTTCGGCTTTTAATTGATTCGTTGATGGGATTGGGATCACCCCCAGTTTATGCATTGCCAACATTAAAATCCAATATTCCCAACGCCGGCGCATAAATAACAGTGCTGTATCCCCCCGCCCCAGTCCGCGCGCCGCCAGGAAATTTGCCGCGGCATTTGACATGCGTGATAAATCACGAAATGTAAAGTGCTTTTTTTCACCCGAATCATCCGTCCACAACAACGCCAACTTTTCTGGTTCATCATTTGCCAACACATCAATCACATCATATGCAAAATTAAAATTATCTGGAACGATTGGCGCAGCATTTTGAACATAGTCATCATAATTGTCAAATTTGGTTTTCTTTAAAAACTTTAATGCAAACATAATAATAATCCTTTTTATTAACCATTTCCCCGTTTGACCCACAAAAGTATTGCAGATATTTTTCACATAGTGAAATAAAAATAACAAATAAAAGATGTTGATTTTTTCGCAAAACAATTGCATAATCCGGCTGCTTGCACAGTTTGCGGAGTGTAGCTCAGTCTGGTAGAGCGCTACGTTCGGGACGTAGAGGTCGCTGGTTCGAACCCAGTCACTCCGACCAATAAAATAAAAACCACCCAACGGGTGTTTTTTATTTTATTGCGTGGGTTTGATGGGCGATACCACACATTGTAAAACAATGTCTGGTTCGACAAGCAGTAGATTTGACCAGCATCGCGCCGTCAAATCGTCACGACTGCCCCGCAGGCATTTTATGCCGAGGGACCCCAGGAACGAAGACCAATAAAACAAAAACCATCCAACGGGTGATTTTTGTTTTGTGCCGGGGTTGATGGGCGATACCACACATTGTGAAACAATGTCTGGTTCGACAAGCAGTAGATTTGACCAGCATCGCGCCGTCAAATCGTCACGACTGCCCCGCAGGCATTCATGCCGAGGGACCCCAGGAACGAAGACCAATAAAACAAAAACCACCCGTTGGGTGGTTTTTGTTTTATTGCGTGGGTACGTAAATAAAAAAATAAAGCACCACACCCAGTTCCCCTCTATGGAGGGGTGCCGCGCAGCGGCGGGGTGGTCAGAGGGTTCAAGAAAGTATTACCACCCCTATGCTGCCCCCAAAAAAAACACTCACTCTCTTGTCATTGCGAGTGAAACGAAGCAATCCAGTCAATTATGTACGCACGCGAATGCGTGCGACTTTATTATGACTGGATCGCCACGGTCGCGGGTGCTCCCACGCGATGACAAAAAAGAAAGCCCCAGGATGACACAAAACACCCATATATGATTTTTCTCTTGCAAGATTTTGTGCAAACCAATAGAATTAATATAAAACATATGCCGAAAATAAACCACCGTTTAAATTCGGCAATTTTT
>CASDTC010000018.1 GCA_949283535.1 uncultured Pseudomonadota bacterium | reverse complement strand
GGCATGCCTGAAATCCAACGGAAACCAGTATAATTTATTACCAACAACAGAAATCGCAACATTTGATAATTCGCGTTCAGCGGATATTTATTATAAAACTGTTTTGCAAGTTATGAAAAACCAGCAAAAAAATATTGGACCGCAAAAAATAAAAGAAATGATGGCGGATGAAATTTTAAAATTCCATCAAACTGTTCGCTAAAAAGTATTGAAATATGCAAAAAAAATATTTTAAACTGAACATATAAACAGGTAAAGGAGTCTGTTAATGCCAAAAAAGAAAAAAGAGGTCGAAATAATCGACATGGGTGGCGCAAAAACCGTCAAAAAGAAAAAGTCGTTTGTAACGCGTGTAAAAATTATTTTTGCCGTTATTTCTGTAATCTGGATTGCGCTGGTGGTTGCGGTGCCGTTGTGGGTAAAAAATACTTATTCGCAACCGATAAAGAAATCAATTGTTGTATCAATGTTCTTTGATTTGCAACGCAACATTGTTGAACAGTATGAAAAATTACTGGATGGGATAAAGGACGCAATCAATCTGGAAAAACCTGTTGCGTTTGCCATTGACAAGGTTCGTATGGTCGAAGATGCTGTCGATGTCGTAACCGATACCACAGCCAAGGCAAAAGATGTAACCGCTGACGCCCAAGACGCATCAGACAAGGTCAGCGAAACAACAGAAAAGGTTGGAAAACTGGCTGGATTGGTTGGTCGTTTTGGCATTGACACCAGTGGGGTTACAAATGCGCTGGATGAAGTGAACAAGGGTGTCGACCAGGTTAATCAGGGTATTGATAAAGCCAACGAAACAATTGCAAAGGTTGATGATACCGCCGCAATGGTAAATGAAAAATTGGATGAAGTTGAAAATCAGTTGACCAGTGTTTTACAGGTTCAAATTGATGATATGATTGATGAAGTCATAAAAACACAATTAGATAAAAGTACTGGCGGTTTGGGAACAACATTGTTAACAAATTACGGCATTGAGCATGTATATCCATGGCGCCCATCATCATGGCCGGTTGCAACCAAGATATATGATGATTTATCACAATCTGATGTCCAGGTTATAACCGTTATCACGGATACCGTTGATCAATACTTTAACTATGTTGCATGGGGATTGGTAATCGCCGTATGGGTTTTGGGATTCTTGATTTGGCGCGCGATATTCAAAAAGACCAAGGCTGTTATTGCACCGTTTGTGGTATGTCCGCGTTGTGGTCATACATTTGCGGATCGGCGTACCGCATACGGATTTTTACAGGCTTTCCAACCATGGAATTGGTTTTAATTAAATGACCGAAGAAAGAAAAATTTCCGGCAGTAATAATTCCGACAACCCTGTCAATGTTCACTTGACAGGGGGTCGGTATTTCTTTATTGCAATGGCGGCATGTATGATTGGGGCTGGTACATTCTATATCTGGGCACAGTTATATAAATCAAATGAATTAAAGGCGCGCGAATTGGAAATACAGACCCAACAACTGGAATTGGCAAAGAAGCAATATACATTAGATTCATTGCAATATTTCGCACCAAATAAAACGCGATAAAAAATTTACTTGCAATATAAAAAAAGATATGTCAAAATACACCACGCAATGCGAGCGTAGCTCAGTTGGCTAGAGCGCAACCTTGCCAAGGTTGAGGTCGAGGGTTCGAGCCCCTTTGCTCGCACCAGAGTTTTACAAACCGCCAGGGGCGGTTTTTTTTTATTTATATTCATGCAAAGGGGCTCGAACCCGCAGGGTTGCGAGGCGAGCCGTGCGCCCGCACGGCGAAGTACTTTGCTCGCACCAGAGTTTTATAAAAATCCAACCCTTTTTTTCGGCGGTGTAAATATTTCTTTACTTTTTGATTTTTTCAGTAAATAATAACCAACAACTGGTCGAACATACTAAAATACAGGGTTATTTATGCGAAATATTAAAGTGGTTTTAATTTGATACGGTGCGACCATCATAAAAATTGGCGGACGCACTATTCGGCGTCCGTTTTTTAATCTTTTCGTCAAAAAGGAAAACGAAATGTCAGAAAACACAAACAACGCAACAAAAATTTCAACTAATGAATTACAGGCGCGCCTGCAAAAGGCGGAAAATATTCGCGCCCGTGATGGTGTTGTTTGGAAAGATAAATTTGATCGCACACACACAATCGCTGCAGCGCGCGATTTATCGGATGGCACGCATGTACGCCTGGCGGGGCGCGTGACGGCATTGCGTTGGCTGGGCAAGTTAATGTTTGGTCGTATTTATGATGTTGACGGCGAAATACAGTTCTCTATGTCACGCGAAGAACTGGGCGAAGAACAATATAAATTTATGAAATCGAATGTTGACCTGGGGGACTTTATCGGCATTAACGGTGAATTGTATCACACAACCGCGGGCGAATTAACAGTGCGTGTTGCAAAATATGAAATTTTATCCAAGGCATTGCGTCCATTGCCAGAAAAGTTTCACGGTTTGACCGATATGGAAACCAGATATCGCCAGCGTTATTTAGATATTATTTCTAATGAAGATACACGCCGTACGATGAAAATGCGCTTTAAAATGTTGCGATTAATTCGTGAATATTTAAATGCCAATGGATTTATAGAGGTTGAAACCCCAATTATGCAGGTTGTTGCCAGCGGTGCCGCTGCGCGTCCATTTATCACGCATCATAATGCATTGGATGCGGACTTTTACCTGCGTATTGCCCCAGAATTATTTTTAAAGCAAACAATTGCCGCCGGATTTGACCGTGTATATGAACTGGGCAAAAATTTCCGTAATGAAGGCATGGATGCCATGCATTTGCAAGAATTTACCATGCTGGAATGGTATGCGGCATATTGGAATTATCGCGATAATATTAAATTCTCGTGGGATATGATTCAAAAATTGCTGATGGATTTGCGCGGCACATTGCAAATTGAATACCAGGGAACAAAATTGGATTTCAGCAAGTATGATGAAATCGACTATACTGCGCGCATGAACGAATTGTTGGGTGTAGATATATTGGAATTCACCGATACAGACGCATTAAAAAAACAATTAATCGACAGAAAAATGTTTGATTCAGCCGAACTGGAACCATTAAAATCTGTCCCGGCGATTGTTGATTATGTGTTCAAGCACAAGATTCGTGAACAGATTATCCAGCCATCAATTGTATACAATTATCCGGCGTATTTAATACCATTGGCGCGGCGTAACGATTCTGACAATCGCCGTATTGATATATTCCAATTGATTGTGTGCGGGGCTGAATTGATCAAGGCATATTCTGAATTGGTGGACCCAATTGTTCAGCGCGCTGCGTTCGAAGAACAGGCACGCAACAAAGCGGCTGGTGATGACGAAGCGTTTAATCTGGATGAAGATTTCTTGCGCGCGATGGAACATGGTATGCCGCCGATTTCCGGACTGGGGTTGGGCATTGACAGATTCTTTTCTATTATTGCCGATGCACCGACACTGCGTGATGTTATATTATTTCCAATAATGAAATAATATGGGGGGCGCCATGGCAATCAGTTCTTATTCGGTAAATTATGCCGCCGATTTAACCGCAGATAATGACAGAAAAAACCTGGCGGCGATTGAAAACGCCCGCGCCACGGGGCGTATAAATGATGCGGCGGCAAAATATTTATCTGAATTATATTCAGACAGTTTAACATGGTTTCGTGAAGTATTTTATTTCCTGGGCAAATGCTTTGGTGCGCCCAAGGCACCTGTTATGCGATATGATTATAATACAGATAATGCAATTGACGCGCCGATAAAAATATCTGATATAAATCCGTTATCGCCATATATTGTTCATCACAGATTGGATGCGGACCCAATGCGTAATCAGTTTTTTACCAGTGGGGCGGGGCATAAAATTGACCTGGCGGTATCGTCAATTGTTACGGTTATTGTCGGCGCGCAAAAAAGCATTACACGCGCACTGGATAAAATTACCGGAAAATATTACAGTTCATATGTTGATGATGTTGTACAAACGGTATATCGTGTAATTGCATCACATGACCGCGAAGCATCTGCGCGTGCGGTATCTGAAAAAATCCGTGCGCGATTAAACGAAAAATATATTTCAACACCATCAGAAACGGCATTGTCTATAATCGGGTCTGGACATGAAAATATTGCCGCAGAATTGGTTCGTGAATTGGACAAGGTTCCAAAACCGCGTATGCGTCTGCAAGATGTTTGGCGTGTAAAATGCTTGTTTGATTTGGTCCCCCAGGCACGGACATTTATCGAACGCGTTCGTGCAATGATGCCCGACAGAATTTTATCTGTACGCGATAATTTCTATGACATGAAAAATCCGCGTAATTATCGGGATGCTAAATTAATAATTGATATCGGCAAAGATGGTCGTGTTGTTCCCATGGAAATAATATGCCAGGTTCGCACATTCTTTGAATTCGAACGCCAAACACATGCGCATTATGAAATATCACGCCGCGCCGAAAACAAAAAAAATAAAACCAGCCGTGAAAAAAAGGTTGTCATTGAACAAAAATTGGCGAACTTTATGGAATGTGGTGTCAAAGAATATAATTTGATGATATGCCAATGTCTGGAAGACTTGTTTGATCGTGTTGGCTGGAATATTTTATATAACCAGGGCAACGGCGGTTCCATGTTTGATGGATTCCCAAAACGCTGTAAATTATATTATCCACCAAAAGTGTTGGAAATAATCTATTCTAAACTGGATGATGCAATTGAAAACGAAGTGTTTCGTATAACAGATGCCCCGGCTGAATTAACCCAGGCACAACAAACAGAAATATTTCACTTTATGGCAGAATTTATATTAGTATCCGCAATGCCATATGTTCAGCGCAATTGGGATATACCGTCAGATACCATGGCGGGCAAGTTGTTTAACTTTGTCATGAACGAAGTCCAACGGTATTATAAAAAATAGTCTGAAAATCCCCGTGATTATGTATAGGAAATCAAACAAAAATCGCGGGGGTAATTTTTCTTGCTTTCCATAATTTTATCGGCAACAATTATTACAGGTTCACAGTATTTGGGAACCATAACAAGCATAAGAAAGGAAGGCACATTATGCGTCAAGGTAAAGTAAAATGGTACAATGGTAAAAAGTGTTTTGGTTTTATAACACCCGACACCCCGAACGAAAACGGCAATACAGATGATGTATTTGTTCATTCCAGTGCATTAAAGGCGGCAGGTATCAGATTCTTGAACGAAAATGATATCGTTGAATTTGATGAAGAAGTCCGCAACGATAAATTGTCCGTTACCACATTGAAATTAATCCATCGTGACGAAGAATCTGCGCGCCGATTCCAAGAACGCCGCGCCGAACGCCGCCGCGCAATCGAAGACCGCAAACAACGGGCGGAAAAATCAGAACGCCGCAGCGGATTCGCATTTTGGAAAAAATAATTTTTATTGATAAAAAATCACCGCCCATCCGGGCGGTTTTTTGTGCATGTGCGCGATTTATAATTTTTATTTATTACCCCCCATTGTCATTGCCCACGCTGCCCCACACACCCTTGTCATTGCGAGTGAAACGAAGCAATCCAGTAATTTATGCCCCGCGCGTATGCGCGGACATATCGCATCCACTGGATCGCCACGGTCACTGCGTTCCCTCGCGATGACAAAAAGCACCGTGCCAAGTTCCCCTCTATGGCGGGGTGCCGCGCAGCGGCGGGGTGGTCAGAGTGGTCAAGAAAGTATTACCACGCTGCCCCACACCCTCTCTCTTGTCATTGCGAGTGAAACGAAGCAATCCAGTAAATTATGCACGCGCGTATGCGCGACTTTATTATGACTGGATCGCCACGGTCACTGCGTTCCCTCGCGATGACAAAAAGCACCACACCCAGTTCCTCTCCGTTGGCGGGCTGCCGCGCGGCGGCGGGGTGGTCAGAGTGGTCAAGAAAGTATTACCACACTGCCCCACACACCCTTGTCATTGCGAGCCATCGCAGATGGCGTGGCAATCCAGTAAATTATGCACGCACGCGAATGCGTGCGACTTTATTTGCACTCTGAACTTTGAACTCTGCACTCTGTAAAAACCGGGGCGAATGCCCCGTGTTTTATTTCCAATTATATGGTATTTGATCATAATCATCTAAATTCCTTGAACCCAAATATGTATTCATATCACTGGTAATATCGGGCCATATTTCATACAAATACTGTCCATTTATTCGTGCCGACGGTCCGGTTAATGATCTGCAATCTAAAAAAGTACTGCCAAACATATACTCTGCCGCCGGTCCCGATATTCCCGCAAACAGGTTTTCCGGAATACTTTGTAATTGGATACAAGAGTAAAATGTACTGCTAAACATACTCTCTGCTGGGGCGCCACGGATACCGGCAAACAAGTCGGCGGGGATTTCTGTTATGTCAGTGTCTCTAAATGTACCGCTAAACATCATCTTTGCCGGGGCGCCAGATATACCTGCGAATAAGTCTGCTGGGATTTCTGTTAATGCTGTTCTTTCAAATGTACTGCTAAACATATATTCTGCTGGGGCACCCTGTACCCCCGCGAATAAATCGGCGGGGATTTCTGTT
>CASDTC010000017.1 GCA_949283535.1 uncultured Pseudomonadota bacterium | reverse complement strand
CCGAATTTAAACGGTGGTTTATTTTCGGCATATGTTTTGTGTTAATTCTATTGGTTTGCACAAAATCTTGCAAGAGAAAAATCATATATGGATGTTTTGTGCATATCACACTGTGTTATCCCGTTGCTTTCTTTTTTGTCACCCCGTGGCTGGACCACGGGAGCCAGCCCCAGGATGACAAAGAAGAACAAAGTAGCGGCATATTCTTGCATTCTCTGACCACCCCGCCGCTGCGCGGCACCCCTCCAACGGAGGGGAACTTAGTGCGGTGCTTTATTTTTTATTGTGTTCTATTAATGTGTCGCTCGGGCGCGTATGCGCCCTGTGCGTATCCTCGTATTTGTTCAAACTGCGCTGCCGCTTGTTTTCACATACTCGGATTCATCGCGAGGGAACGCAGTGACCGTGGCGATCCAGTGAGCAATAAAGTCGCACGCATTCGCGTGCGTGCATTATTTACTGGATTGCCACGCCATCTGCGATAGCTCGCAATGACAAGAGAGAGTGTGTATGTGGGGCGGGATGACACACGAAAGTAGTCTGCGTCGTTGGCGCGGACAACAATTGCACTTTGCACTCTGAACTTTGAACTTTGAAAAAACGGGGCGAATGCCCCGTTTTTTATTTCCCGTAATTAATTCTTGCGGGGGAATTTGACCGCCGCTTGGGCCGCCGCCAGGCGCGCAATTGGCACACGGAATGGACTGCACGATACAGAATCAAATCCAACGCGATGGAAGAATTCAATTGATGCCGGATCACCACCATGCTCACCACATACGCCCAGGTGGATATTTGCCCCCTTGGTCGCACGCGCCTTGGTCACGGCATCTTTGATCAAAATGCCAACGCCATCTTGGTCAACAGATGCAAACGGATCGGCAACATAGATTCCACGCGCACGATATTCATCCAAAATCTTGCCCGTGTCATCACGCGACATTCCCAATGTTGTCTGGGTCAAATCGTTTGTGCCAAATTCAAAGAATTCACAACTTTCTGCGATTTGATCAGCCAGAACCGCCGCGCGCGGCAATTCAATCATTGAACCAACAGTGTATTCAATGCTGTCGCCGGTTTCTGCAAACAGTGATTGTGCGGTTGCATCAATAACTGATTTAACGATATCGACTTCTTTCTTGGAACCGACCAATGGAACTTCGATTTCTGGGAATACGCGAATGCCCGCATTCTTGCATTCCAGTGCCGCAGACAATATTGCGCGCGTTTGCATTTCGCAAATTTCTGGATATGTAATTGCCAATCTGCAACCACGATGTCCCAACATTGGATTTTGTTCATGCAATGCCTCTGCACGCGCCTTTACAAATTCCACAGATTTGCCAATATGCGCCGCCAATTCGGCAATATCGGCATCTGTATGTGGCAAGAATTCATGCAATGGTGGGTCAATCAAACGGATTGTAACCGGCAGACCATCCATGATTTTGAACAGTTCGACAAAGTCTGCCTTTTGATACGGCAACAGTTTCGCCAGCGCAGCACGACGACCATCTTCGTCATCCGCCAAAATCATTTCGCGCATATCCTGGATACGCGATGGGTCAAAGAACATATGTTCTGTACGCGCCAGACCAATACCTTCGGCGCCAAAATCACGCGCCTGTTTGGCATCTTTTGGCGTTTCGGCGTTTGCCTTGACCTTGATATCTTTGATTTCATCAACCCATTGCATCAGTGTGCCAAAATTACCAGTCAATTCCACAGATACAGTTGGAACCTGGCCGGCGATAATCTGACCCTTGGCACCATCGATTGATACCCAATCACCTTCATTAATAACAACGCCAGATGTTGTTTTCATTGTTTTTGATTCATAGTCAATCTTGATATCTGGTGAACCCGATACACACGGTGTACCCATACCACGGGCAACCACCGCCGCGTGTGATGTCATGCCACCACGCGCCGTGATAACACCCTGGGCGGCGTTCATACCGGCGATATCTTCGGGTGATGTTTCAATGCGGATTAACATAACTTTTTTACCAGATGCCGCCCATTTTTCAGCATCTTCGGCATTAAACACCGCCTGGCCAACAGCCGCACCCGGGGATGCCGGCAGACCAGTTGCGATAACTTTCTTTTCTGCCTTGGGGTCCAACATCGGATGCAACAGGTGATCTAACTGGTCCGCACCAACGCGCAAGATTGCCTCTTGCTTGGTCAATAAACCTTCGTTTACCATTTCAACCGCCATGCGAACCGCCGCCGCCGCCGTGCGTTTACCATTGCGGCATTGCAACATCCACAATTTTCCATGTTCAATTGTGAATTCCATGTCTTGCATGTCTTTGTAATGTTTTTCCAGTTTTTCACGGACATCACACAGTTCTTTGTAGACATCTGGCATTGCTTCTTCCAGTGACAGACGACCAGAATCATCCTTGCTCATTGGTTGTGGTGTGCGAATACCGGCAACAACATCTTCGCCCTGGGCGTTAATCAGATATTCACCATAGTATTTGTTTTCACCGGTTGCCGGGTCACGGCTGAAACACACACCCGTGGCAGAATCATCGCCGGAATTTCCAAACACCATTGCCTGGACATTAACCGCGGTACCCCAATCGCCTGGGATATTGTTTAATTTACGATATGTGATGGCTTTCTTGCTCATCCAGCTGCCGAACACGGCACCGATACCCAATTTCAACTGTTCCCATGGATCTTGCGGGAATACTTTACCAATCTTGACACCGATTTCTTTGAACTTTTCAACCAATTCTTTTAAATCATCGGCGGTTAATTCTGTATCGACCTTGTATCCCTTGTCTTCCTTCATACGTTCCAGGGTATGTTCAAACAGATCGATGTCTGCACCCAAAACAACATCAGAAAACATCATGATAAAACGGCGATATGAATCATATGCAAAACGTTCATTGCCAGAATGCCGTGCCAATGCCTTTACCGTGTCATCATTTAAGCCCAAGTTCAATACTGTATCCATCATGCCTGGCATTGAAACGCGCGCGCCCGAACGCACAGAAACTAATAATGGGTTTTCCATATCAGCAAACTTTTTGCCCATAATATTTTCAATGTGCGCAATACCGGCGCGAACCTGGTCCATCAAATCCACAGGATAAGTTTGATTGTTGTCATAATAATATTTACATACATCGGTTGTAACGGTAAATCCCGCCGGAACAGGCAGTCCAACCAAATTCATTTCTGCCAAATTGGCACCCTTGCCCCCCAGCAGGTTGCGCATATCGGCTTTGCCTTCTGCGGCACCATTGCCAAAGGTATATACCCATTTATTACTCATTATGGTTTCTCCTTAGTTAAAACGCCATTGGATTGTGTGAAAATTTGCCGAATAACGCAAGAATAAAAGCAGAATATTTTAAAAACTTTTAACTTTACAATCGATTATTTAGGGTTTATTTTTGCAAATATGTTCAATCTGAATGATTCAGAATTTATTTCTAAATTAAACATGCATTTAAAGTCGGGTGGTGTGATTGCATTCCCAACAGATACTGTTTGGGGACTGGGGGCATTGCCAACACGCGTTGGCGCGGATGTATTGTTCGAAATCAAACACCGCCCCGCGAACAAGCATCTAATTATCATGTCGGACAGCCTGGAACATATTAAGCCATATATGTCTGAATATCCGGCGCGTGCATTTGAACTGGCACAAAAATATTGGCCGGGTGCATTGACAATTGGCGTGCCGGTTGCAGGTACTGATTCAATGGTGTTTGGTGGGGTACGCGTACCGAACTATAAACCATTTATGGAATTATGTTCTGTGATTGATGGGCATTGTTTGGCAACAACATCGGCAAATATATCGGGACAATCACCATTAACATCTGCTGAAGAAATAAGGGAAACTTTTCCGAATATTATCGTAATCGATAATGCAACCGCGCCAATGGGTGGCGCACCCAGCACGGTTGCAATATTGGACGGCGATAATATAAACATCGTCCGCGCCGGCGGCGTAGTGATTGAGTAAAATTTTATTATTTCATCGGTTTGCTGATGTATGGGCTGTCCGCGATTATAAAGCGATATGGCAGGTGTGCGTCCGTACCAGCATAGTCAACGCCGATACGGGGGCCTGATTTTATTGTTGGGGCTTTATCACGCGCGTCTATCCAGATTTTTTTGCCAACGGTTAAATCCAGTTTATTATCTGCGCGTGTAATATTTAATGTCTTGCATAATTTGCCGGGACCGTTGCAATCATCGTATTCCAGCGCACGGATTAATACCGCCGCGGGGTGTCCGACTGGTCCCAAGACGATATTAAACATATTATGCAATCCATAGCATAAATACACATATGCATGACCACCCGCCATAAACATTGCGTCGTTACGCGGACTGCACCGACCGCCAAACGCATGACATGCGCGGTCATTTTCCAGATATAATTCCAATTCACATATACGCGCACGAATAAATGAACCATCAGGCATTTGACGGCACAGGTATGCACCCAATAATTCATGTGCAGCGATAAAGGAATCTTGTAAATAAAATTCGCGTGACAATGGCATTTATGAATACTTACCTGAATTAATGAATTTTTTACAATGATAAAATATCACCCATGGTACGCAAGGATAATTTTTATGCCGCGGGTGCAATAGTGTTGGGAATGCATGATGCCCTGGTGTCGCTGACTGGACTGATTGCTGGGCTGGCGATTGCAATGGCAGACAGGCATTCAATTATCCTGACTGCGATTATCGCATCTGTCACCGCCAGTTTATCTATGGGGGCATCAAATTATTTATCTGTACGCGCCGCCGGCGGACAACACGCTGTTATCAATGCAATATATACAGGTGGCGCGTATATGTTAACATGCATACTGTTAATCATTCCTTTTTTTATATTTGAAAATCGCACAACAGAATTAACAGTAATGTTTGCAATTGCAATATCAGAAATATTTTTATTTAACTATTACCTGGGGCGCATACAGAACAAACCATATATGCAAAAATTTCTGGAAATGTTGTGTATATGCGCCGGCGTTTCAATTATTGCGTTCTTAATCGGATTATGTGCAAATATATGCCTGGGGATAAATGTGTAATTTACCGCTGTTTTATAAATCCAGAACATAATTGAAATATATCTGGGACCTTTGAAAATGTGTTGAAATGCCCCTGGTCGGTATATTTATGCACATTCATATTTGGATATACATTCTGTAATTTTTGACATCCTGATATAATCACATCACCATAAAAATCGTCCAGCGAATAAAATAAATCCATTGTTTTTGTTCGCAATGATAACTGTGGATCTGGTTCAAAATTATTAAAGTATTGTGGGAATTGATGCAATGCATCTATCCATGGGGCAACCAATATCAAATGCCCTATTTTAATATCTGGGTTTTCGGACAAATACTTTACCAACAAACCGCCACCACATGAATGACCAATTAAAATCGTGTCTTTATCCAATTGTTGACGCGATAAAATATCCTTGTCCGCTTCATAGTTTCGCGCCGGCAGCCATGAATTCGTAAAAGACGGCACCTGGGTTGGAACACCAGATAAAATTAATTTTTGCTGTAACCATGGGTACCACATTGATGCACAAATTGGTTTTGGCATTCTATAAAAATCTTCTTCAAATTTTATACCATGACATATTATTGCATTTGACATACTGATTTCATCCTATATTTAAACATGTTGATTATCACTTATTTACAAACAGAATCATCACAAACAATACTGGTTTGCGTATATGTACCAGACGGTATATATTGAACCACCGGACGATACTTTTGTACTGTTTCAACAACATAATATTTACGATCTGTTACCAATTCTATTTCTGGGGCAATGTAATCAAAATCGGAATAAAAATTCTGGGATGCATCTGATTTTATAATATTTGAATTTGTCGCCCCAGAATCACACTGTACAGATGTGATTACCGCACGTCCATCAACTGTTGCACGGTCCAATGCTGCACGCATCGCATCAATATTACAATTATTGGTTTGAACTGAATAATATCCCGATGCATATACGGAACCACAATATAATGTAAATAAAGAAAGCAGCATTTTATTCATATTATAACCCTTTTTATTCTGCTCTCTCCTGTAATGTAGGTTTATTTTAAACTATATTTGCCGTATTGCAATTTAAAACTGTATCATATACAAAAAAAGCCCGACAATAAATGCCAGGCGAATTTTTACAAAAATATGTTTAGCGTGCATTTCTGCCGGATACAATTTTCCCAGCAACTAATTTCTGTAATGCATTTGGACGATCCGTTTGCAATATTTTTGCAATATTCTTTTGCAACGATACCAAATATACATTTATAAAAGAACTTAATTGATTGTATATGGCCTTTTTAACATATGGATCTTTGCTGTTGCGGAATGTTGCCGCAGTATTTGTCCACAAACCGTCAACATTACCCAAATACAAATTATCCATTGCAAGCACCGCACGACACCACGCAACAACATCATCTGTTTCCAGATTCAAATTACGCTTTACGCGTAACGCCCCCAACTCTGTCGTATGTAAGATTGTATAGAAATTTTCATCTGCCCCAGAATACACAGAAAATAGACACATCACAATAAAAAAACCGCCACACGGCGGTTTTAGTCGTTTTGTTTTATAAAATAATTTTGCAATTTTTCCCAAAAAGAGAGTTTGTTTTTCCCTTTTAAAAAATCTTGCTTTTTTTTATCACCACTTCCACAAATATACACATCACGTAGTTTCTTATAAGTATTCACTTTTGCAAATTCTTGTGGTGTTAAAATTGCGGTAATAGTGTGGGGTATAATTTCCCCGCCAAAACGAAACTTGATTATATTACCAACTTGGATGTCTGATTTAATATATTTTAACTCTTTTAAACCTGGGTCAAAGGCACGCAATTTACCATTTTCATCATATACTGCGATGATTTGATGTCCGTTTATGATACGTTCTTTTTTACCACTTTTGCGGTCTTGCTCTGCACCCTTTAAGTTTTCTTCACGTGCAGT
>CASDTC010000016.1 GCA_949283535.1 uncultured Pseudomonadota bacterium | reverse complement strand
TCCGAGCTGGCTAACCTATGGCTAACTCGGATGATAAAATTCCCGCCTACTACATAAAGTAATTATACCGACAAAAATATGCGCTTCCCAGGGAAAAAATAAAGTAGTTTCAATAAAAATAAATCAACTAAAAACAACGGATTATAAAATTCGGAGGGCGATGCTCTATCCAGTTGAGCCACGGGTGCAATTTGCCATGTATTATAAATATATGTTAAAAAATTGCAAGAATTTATGCGGTGTTATTTTGTTTTATTGCGCCGATTTGCCATATACCACAGCATGTGTTTACCAAAATTTGTCAGATTTGATATTGCACGAATTTTCCCAGAATTTAATGATTGGCCGCTGATTAATTCATATTGACCAATCAAATTATTTATCTGACCACGCAATTGATAATATTTTGCCGCCATCATACCAAACGCATAATTTTTATCTGCAATGGCAACTTCATCCATGTCAATTAATGCCGCAACATGTCCGTCTTTGCCAATAATGATATTTTTAGGTGTTATGCCACAATGATACAGTCCGCGGTCTGATTTGGTGCCAATGTTCATTAATTGAACTGTACGAGAACAGATATTCCCAAAAAATTGATTATTAACATCTGATATATTTACTTTTGCAACATCGTGTGTGCGGGAATATTTCATCTTTTCAACAAGACGCCAGTCTATCTGGGACATTTTGTGAAACAGTTCTAAAATTTCAGCATATATTGAATCTATTTCATCATTGCTTATCCCATCGCCGATACATTCGTATAATGTTTTTCCGGGGATAATTTTGTATTGTTCAAAACATTGCCCGGTTTGCATGTGCATGTTAATTTGGGGCACAGGAATACAGTGATCATTTAATATTCTGGCAACCACAGAATTTTTTAATGCCATTGCCGGATGATTAAATTTATAGACATATTCTATGCCGCTTGATTGCGATTTTGATATGAATACACTGCCCAGACTGCCGCGAATTTTAGGCATACGAATAATACATGAACCAATTTGCACACTGCGCACGGCATCAGAAATATTAAATTTTTTTGACATAATGCCCCTTTAAATAAAAGTTGTCAAATATATTTTATTGTCAATATTGATAAAAGTCAAGTTCGCTATTGATTTTGTTGCAAAGACGCCAACATAAAATCATCCAGATCACCATCCAATACTGCCGATGAGTCTGTTTTTTCAACCCCAGTGCGAACATCTTTGACCAATTGATATGGGTACAGGACATAGTTGCGTATTTGACTGCCCCATTCAATTTTCTTTTGCGCCGCCAATGCGGCATTTTCCGCTTCGGCCCGTTTTTGCAGTTCCAATTCATATAATTTACTGCGCAGCATTTTCATTGCCATTTCTTTGTTTTGAATTTGGCTGCGTTCATTTTGACATGTAACAACGATACCTGTTGGAATATGTGTTATGCGCACCGCACTGTCGGTTTTATTAACATGTTGTCCGCCGGCACCAGATGAACGATATGTGTCAATTCGTAAATCTTTGTCATTAATTTCGATTTCAATAGAATCATCAACATCGGGCCATACATCAACAGATGCAAAACTGGTTTGCCGTTTTCCATTTGCGTTAAACGGTGAAATACGAACCAGCCGATGAACGCCAATTTCATTTTTCAACCAACCGTATGCCCGTTCACCACTGATACGATATGTTATGTTTTTTATGCCAGCGGTATCACCGGGGTGTTCTTCAATGATTTCGCATTTAAAACTATGGCGTTCAGCCCATCTGGCATACATTCGCGCCAGCATTTGCGCCCAATCTTGTGCTTCGGTTCCACCGGCACCCGCCTGGATAAACAAGAATGCGCCACTATTATCCGCCGGGTCAGAAAATAATGTAATAAATTTTGCGCGATGCGCTGCATCTGCCAGTTTTTCAATTGCCGATAATACATCTGAATCATCTGGCGCCATATCATATAAATCAACCAGATTTTTATATTCTGATTCTAAATTTCGTAATTCTGCCAGTGATTTTTCCAGCCCAGATTTTTTTTGTAATAATGCGCGCGCGTTATCTGGATTATCCCACAGATTTGGATTATTTGCTTGTTCTGTTAATTCGTTAATTTCTGATTCTAATTTGTTTGGGTTAAAGAAACCCCCTGACGGCGGCAATGTCGTCTGATATTTGCGATAAAACTTCGTTTGGCATAATCATACATGGCATATTAACAACTTATTTGCTTAAATCAACATTTTTATAATTACCAATATAAATGAATGATTGCCTTTTGTTTGGGAATATGTTAAAATTTTTCTAACGAGAGGGGATTTCACAATGAAAACGGTATTCGCAGCATTTGGTTTTATTGGGGCAATTATGTTGTCTGCACCGGCATTTGCCGTGTCGGCTGGGACTGTTGCAACAGATTCTGTATCACGTGGTGTGTCGGCAAATTATGTTGGTGCAAATAATACAACATCATCCACAGGACGCGGATACCAAAGTTTGGCAAACGCATATCAAACAAATCAACGAAATACATACTATATGATTACTCAGCCAGATGTTGATTCTGCGTGCCGTGAAAAAATTTATAATTGTCTGGCGGAATATTGTGGTGATGTAACGGTTGTTCCGGGTCAGCGGTCTGGGCGCTGTCAATATGCAACAGAAACGGATTTATATAATTATGCATTGTTATGTTTGCAACGCGACACATCGGTGTTGTTGCCGCAATATAATGTAAACACACGCACTGGTACGGGTGGAATGAATACTGCGGCGCGGCTGTGCCCACCATATGTACAACAGGAAGTTATGTCATACATTGCAATGTCTAATATGGCGGATGATTTATCAAAATCACATTCTGATTTATGTTTACAACGTCGCCAAGAACTGGAAGCGGCAATGGCATGCCACGCGGTTGCACTGGCATATGGTAATGAAACAACCAGCATGCTGACAACACAATTGACGGATGCGTGTGGTGCTGGTGTGCCGGGCGGATCGGCTGAAATGGTTACACGCTTTGCCAATGCGGGCAATGTCGGTGCAAATATATGGGGATGGGCTGAAAAAATATTAAACCTGGAAATGAATAATAAAGGGGAAGATTGGCAAATGGCGGTGGATTCCGTGTTGGCCAGCTATACAAATCGCATGAATTTGGCATGTGGGGATGATTTACAGTTAAATACCGCATCATATTCAACCGCAAATTCAACATCTTCATCGCCAACAACTTTGCAAACAGTTGCGGCATTGGCAACTGGGGTTGCGTTCCCATCTGCCACCCCCCAGGTACAGAACCCATATGAAAACCAAAGTTTATATATGGAATTAACAACCATGTCGGATATATATGACTTTAATACCGCACAACAGATAATAAATGCGGCAATGTCCAGTGCGCCGACAACGCAAAATGACTTTTTAACAACTGCGCAATTAAGTAATATGCAAACTGCATATACACGCGGGACCAAGGTATTTATTTTACGCGACAGTGCGCGATGCTATATAATTCCGGTTCAATCATTAACAACGACGGAATCAAACTTGATTGCACAAACATTTGCCAGTTGTATCAGCCGATAGATGTAAAAAGGACCGTTTCGCGGTTCTTTTTTTATGATACGATTCCCGAAACGCTTGAACGATGGTTGAAAATCTGATATAATATTTCAAAATGAAATTCACCAGACGAACACTTTTAAAATTTGCCGGTATTGGTACAGCTGTTGTTGCAATGTTGCCGCGTGTTGCATTTGCCGCGCGTAATTCATTGCGTACTGTTCGTACCGGAATTCAGCCAGGAAACAAAACGCGACTGGTTATCGAAACGGGGCAGCGACCCTCATATTCTGTATCATATCCTGCAAATCAATTGGTTGTTACATTGTCTAATACGGCGGCGAACGCATCATTGGCGCCATCGTTGGTTGGCGGATCATTGGTTACTGCTATTACCCAGGTGCAATCTGGGGACAAATTGCAAATTATCGCGGATTTGGCAAAGCCGATTAATGAAATACCACGTGATAATATAATGCTGTTATCGCCAAATGGCGATAATGATTATAGATTGGTTTTGGATTTCGCGGCGGCATCTGGTGCGCCAGTTGTCGCGACGACAAATACGACAAATAAAAAAACATCGGCGCCATCGCGCAAATATGTAATTGTTATTGATGCGGGACATGGGGGCAAGGACCCTGGGTGCATTGGCAAGGGCGGAACCCAGGAAAAGGTTGTTGTATTATCTGTTGCCAAAAAATTAAAATCAAAACTGGATGCTGCGGGATTCCAAACATATTTAACTCGCAGTGATGATACATATTTAAAATTGGCGCATCGTGCGTCAATTGGTGAAAAGAAACACGCCGATTTATTCTTGTCATTACACGCAAATGCAAACCCCAGTCGTTCTATGCAGGGCTTTTCTGTGTACACATTGTCAGAAAAGGCGTCTGACGAAGAGGCCGCTAAATTGGCAGATGCTGAAAATGCGGCAGATAAAATTGATGTCAGTGGATTTGAACAATTTGATAAGGATATTCGTATTGCATTATCATCGTTACAGCAACATGCTGTTGCGGAAATGTCGGTTGAATATGCCAATGGCTGTGCCAATCAATTTAAACGCGCAAAAATAACACAGCAACCGGGACCGGATGTTCGGCATGCACCATTTGCGGTTTTGCGTTCAACCGTGCCGGGGGCATTAATAGAATTAGGGCATTTGTCTAATGCCACCGAAGAAAAATTATTAAAATCTGCGGATCACCAGAACAAATTGGTTGCGGCAATTGTGAAATCTGTCCAATCATATAATTTTGATGTTTAAATGCTTGCAAAATAAAACATCGTCTATATAATATCACATCGTTGGAGACGTGGCAGAGTGGTTGAATGCGCGCGACTCGAAATCGTGTATACGGGCAACCGTATCAAGGGTTCAAATCCCTTCGTCTCCGCCAGAAAAATGCCCCATGGGGTATTTAATTTTTTGACATTTTTGTTATAAATAATAAAATCATATTGTAATGAAAACTTTCAATGAACAGGTTTATGATATTGTTGCGCGGATCCCACAGGGGCGGGTTGCAACATTTGGACAAATTGCACGAATGATTGGTCGTCCGCGCATGGCGCGTTTTGTTGGATACGCGTCTAATAATAAAAACAGTTGGCATTTACCATGGCATCGTGTTGTGTTTAAAGACGGCAGTTTATGTGGGGCTGGATTTTTTGAGCAACAATACAAAGTATTAAAATCCGAAGGAATAAAATTCACACGCGACAAGAAAGTAAAAATGGACGAATTTCAATGGGACCCAGAACGTGATACTGTTCCAGTGGATATTCGTGATTTGCCATTAGTATTTTAAAACGGGGCTTTTGCCCCGTATGTTTATTTCCCCGTTGATTTTTTTCGCTGTGGCGTTTTTTGAATTTTGCTCATAATGTCATCAGCTGGTAATTTTTTAAATGTTAAAAACCACGCCTTGACATCTAATGATTTATCTGTGTTTTGTATCCGTGCGTCCATTTCTGCGGTGGTTGTTGGGGACGATACAACGACATCATCGCCCGGGCGCCAATCAGCAGGCGTTGATACACCAAATGCATCGGTTGTTTGTAATGCCATCACCAATCGTTTTATTTCATCAAAATTTCGACCTGTGGTTAATGGGTAATACAGTATTGCACGAATTATTCCATGGGGGTCGATTATAAATACTGCACGCACAGCTTTGCTGTCTGACGCATTTGGATGTATCATTCCATACTGTTTTGCAATTCCCATATTCATATCATCAATTATTGGAAATGTTATTTTCATATCGTGCCAGCCACGATATTCAATATCACGAATTGCATTAATCCATGCCAAATGCCCACTGAGTGTTCCGACAGATAATCCAATTAAATCTGTATTCAATGCATGAAATTCATCCAACATGGATTGAAATGCCATGAATTCAGATGTACACACTGGTGTAAAGTCTGCTGGATGTGAAAATAATATAACCCAGCGCCCAGTATAATCACCAGGAAAGTTTATTGTGCCATTCGTTGTGCTGGCGACAAAAGACGGTGCCGCATCCCCAATCAGAGGCATTTTATTTAATTGGTGTATATCATCTGTATCAGACCCCATACATTTACAGTTATTAAATAAATCGTGCATATCAGATTCTCCTTTGTTTTATCCAGATAGTAATATTATATGAATGTATATTTATAATTTAACAGGTTGTTATTCTTATGGTCATGTATCATACATTAATAATAAAATGCATATAAATAACCACAGGAGAAATAATATGAATAAAAAAACAATTATCGCGGCATTTACTGTTTGTATAATGTCTGCCAGTATATCAAACGCAATGCCCACGGGTTGGAATCAATATTTTGGTTTGCGTATTGCGCCTGGGATTATGAATAATGATTTAGAAATGGATTCTGTATATGCAACCGGTGGTTTGTTGCGATATCGTGGCGAATTTGACAGTGATATGTCTGAATTTTCATTGGGTGGAAAAATCGCATATGGTATTGCGGCGCCAATAAAATACGGCACAATTCGTGGTGAAATTGAATTGGGTGGGGTACTGGAAACAAAATCTGATGCCAGCGGTAATATAATGTATATTCCAACCCCTGTAAATGCGAATTATGATGTCAAGACCAGTGCATATTCTGCAATGTTGAATGTATATTTTGATTGGAACATCGGGATGAAGTTAACCCCATATATTTCTGCTGGTGCTGGATATGCATGGTTGCGCCGCGATATGACAATGGATATAACGCCAAATGGCGCGGCAACAACATCTGTGTCCCGTGATGATAATGCGGGTAATTTGGCATTCCAGTTGGGAATTGGTGTATCATATGCATTTACAAACAGTTTCATAATGGATGCCGGATACAGATTTACCGATTATGGCGGCATAGATTCAGAATTTATCATAACAACCCCAGAACAAGTATACGCCGAAGCGGATTCTGACATTTATTCACACGAGATATTAATCGGAATGCGATATATATTTTAACATTATTTAAATAAATGGCGAAATGCGGTGTATTTTTACATCGCATTTTTTATTAAAACTTTATTCTTGATAAAATGTATTAAGATATAAATAATATATAGGTTAAACAACAAAAGGAAATAAGACATGAAACGTTCTGATATTGTGCGATCTATCCAGGTTCAATTCAAACATATGCGGGCATCTGATGCGGCGGCAATACTGGACACCGTTGCCGACCATATGATAGAATCCATTGCCGATGGCAATCGGATAGAGGTTCGTGGATTTGGAACATTTCAACCACGCGCACGCGCGACCAAAATCGGATATAATCCATGCACAGGGCAACCAATGCATCTGGATGCCAGTACAACGATTTTGTTCAAGCCCAGCCGTGAATTAACAAAAAAAATGAACGAGAAATAAAATGTTATTTGGTAAGAAATCTGGAATAAAGAATCATAATCGCGAACGTTATGATCGGATTCGCCGTTTAATGTGGATAAAGTGCGAATCTTGCGGGCGCCTGGTTTATTACAAGGATTATAAAACAAATCACTATATTTGCCCACGCTGTGGACGCGCGTTTATCATGACGCCAAAGCAACGATTTGATTTATTATTTGATAATAATGAATGGGAAAAATTGCAATTACCAATCGTATCAGACGATCCATTAAAATTTGTTGACCGCAAACCGTACCAGGTTCGTCTGGATGAAGCGCGCGCTGAAACTGGATACAATGATGCCGTTGCTACAGCAGATGGTGTAATCGGCGGAATCCCAACAACAGTATGCATATTAAACGGTGATTTTATGCTGGGGTCAATGGGGCGCGCCGCAGGTGATGGTATCATTGCCAGTATGGAACATGCGATTGAAAAAAAACAGCCCTTTATCATGGTCACATGCAGTGGCGGTGCCAGAATGCAGGAAAATATATTGTCATTAATGCAAATGGCGCGTACGACAGTCGCTGTAAATAAATTGCATGCGAATGGAATTCCATATATTGTTTTATTGACAGATCCAACATTTGGGGGCGTTACCGCATCGCTTGCTATGCTGGGCGATATACATATTGCTGAACAGGGCGCGCGAATTGGATTTGCCGGTCGGCGCGTAATTGAACAAAATATCCGTGAAAAATTGCCGTCTAATTTCCAGACTGCCGATTATTTATATGAACATGGAATGGTTGATATGGTTGTGCCGCGTGCAGAATTAAAGACAAAACTGGAAAAAATATTGGCGGTATTAACAAAACAAAAACGCAAACCAAAAAATATAAATATTGCCACCCCACACCTGGACAGCAAGAAAGTGCGTGGTATGGGTGAAAATGATGCATATGACAAAGTATTATTGGCGCGCAATGAAAATCGTCCACACTTTTTAGATTATATTAATGGCATTGTGGATGATTGGACATATTTGGCGGGCGATCGCTTGTTCGGTGAAGACGCGGCAATGTGCGGCGGTATTGGATTTTGGCGTGGTGTGCCGGCGGTAATTATTGGGCAAGAAAAGGGGCGCACAATCGAAACCCGTCAATTACATCGTTTTGGTATGCCAAACCCCGAAGGTTATCGCAAAGCACAGCGCATGATGCGTTTGGCGGAAAAGTTTAATTTGCCGCTGATATCATTGTTTGATACCGCGGGCGCATTTGCGGGCAGTGCCGCCGAAGAACGCGGACAATCCCAGGCAATTGCCGCATCAATTGCAACGGGTTTGTCTATTAAAACCCCATATGTTGCCGTTAATGTTGGCGAAGGCGGCAGTGGTGGCGCAATTGCAATTGGCACAGGCGATCGGGTTTTAATGTTGGAAAACACGATTTATTCTGTTATTGCGCCTGAATCATGTGCCAGTATTTTATGGAAAGATAATAAATACAAGGCAACCGCCGCTGCGGCAATGAAATTAACTGCACGCGACATGGCAAACTTAAATGTTATCGATAAAATTGTCGATGAACCGGCGGGCGGGGCGCATACTGATTGGCAAACGACCATGGAATTATTATCCACGGCGGTCGCCGAACAGATTGCAGATTTACAAAAAATCCCAGCAGATGAATTACCCGCGCGCCGTGCCGAAAAATTTTTGGCAATGACGCGTGATGTAGATTTTTGCACACCGCCACATGACGCGGAACACGAACATTAAAAAAAATCGCCCATTCGGGCGATTTTTTTTGTTTCGCATCATATCATCGTATGACATAGGAGAGAGACATACCGAATTTACGAAACAAAAATCGACCACACTAAAATGGTGGTCGGGGTAGTAGTAAAATCATCCAAAACAAATGACCTGTTGGTATTTCGGTTCCCCGTATTACATTCCCAACACACCCCGACTTTTTTCGGGGATATAACGATGCAGGCGCACCATTATATCAGATAACAATGCATCACTACATCGGTTTTGGACGGGGTTTACTACGCCCCGCGAATCCATATCCCTATGAATTCGATATGAATTATATCATTACATTATTAAAAAAGCAAAAGGGAATATGTTCCCATAAATATATGCATGTATAAAAAAAGGCGCCCATTTGGACGCCTTTTACCGCTGTGCTTGCTTTGCGATACGCGCTTTATATTCCAACATGTCAAAATGAGGATATTTAAGAATAATATTTATAAAACCATTTTCAATTTCGCGCATTGCATCAATTGCAACTTCTTTTAAAGTTGTATGGCGCACAATTTCAATCTTGTTTGTTCCACATTGATACAACATTAATTCATCTGGGGATCTATTTTTATACACTTTGGCTAACGGTTTAATTTCAAAAAAATTTACCACAGGATATTTCTCGTCCATAAAATCAAAAACTTCCCAATACCATAACAGGGTATCAATGGCATTATCACAAAAATGAAATATTGGCACTGATGTGTTTACGCCAAAGTAACTTAGGTTTCCATCCATAGATGCCACAAATTGACGCCCCGGGGTATATTCAGACATGTTTTGTATATTAAAAGCACGGGTCAGACCATCTATAATATGGGTGTCCTTGAACATCATTTTATAAGATTTTTGATAATATGGTTTATTTGTCATAATGTACTTATTTTTATACAAATATTTTAATAGTCAATATATATTTTGTATTTCTGGCTTGCATTTAATTTTGTATTTCTATATAATACCACCTGCAACCATGCGGAGCGTTGGCAGAGTGGTAATGCAGCGGATTGCTAATCCGTGACCGTGTTATAGCGGTCCATAGGTTCGAGTCCTATACGCTCCGCCAGAATTTACCCCGCAAGTCGCGGGATGTTTTTATAACTGTTGCATTTGTTTTATTTGCGAAAAATATTTAATATTTTCGTTATACATTCGTTCGTATCGTGCAATCGTTCGTATCGTGCAATTTTACGTGCATTATAACTAATCATTTTTTGTTTATAAAATCGTTGTGCCACAGTATATGATACAAAATTACGTTGTACGGTTTCAAATTTTTCATCCATTATCAGGACACCTTTTGTTCCCAAAACAGGTATACGATAACACACAGTAATTACAATTTGGTCTGGTTTGTATTGTGAAATTTCCCTGTGTGGTATTGAAACCAAATAAAATTTATTACGTAAATAGTATGATATGATTGGCTTGCAATCATATGAACGCAGTGACATTATGTGTTCCTTTGTTGTCAAATTACCAAAT
>CASDTC010000015.1 GCA_949283535.1 uncultured Pseudomonadota bacterium | reverse complement strand
TAATAAATGGATTGATGCCGATATGCCAGTTGCGCACGAAGAAATGTCCATGACGGACGCAAAATCACGCGGTGCGATGGCGTTGTTTGGCGAAAAATATGGCGATGTAGTAAAGGTTATTACCGCCGGCGATGTATCATGCGAATTATGCGGCGGCACACATGTTTATCATACGGGCGAAATAATTCATGCACGCGTAAACAAAGAAAAGTCCATCAGCAGTGGGGTGCGCCGCATAACAATGTCGGTTGGAACCCTGGCAGAATAAAAATGCGCCCCGGTTGGGGCGTTTTTTATAGTTGAAAGATTAATACGCGTTCGATACCGGACAAGTCAGATTCAGAACGAACAAATTTCCATCCGGCGGTCGTAAATATATGGCGTACATCGCGCCCTGCCCCATCACCAATTTCCAGATATATTTTGCCACCGCGTTTAATCCATTTGCGCGCATTTTTTGCAATTGCGATATATGCCGCCAATCCATTATCGGCGGCGTACAGTGCCATTTTTGGATCATGAGATGCGCCAATATCAACCCGCGTATCGCCACGCGCAATATATGGTGGGTTTGATACGATTATGTCAAAACAGGGTTGGCGGATTATGTTTTGTTTTGCAAAATCACCAATTTTTACAGAAACGCTGTCTGTGGCATTTAAATCGCGAATATTTTTTCGCGCAACGCGCGCCGCGCCGCGCGATTTTTCAATTGCCACGACATGGGCATTTGGGATATTTTTTGCCAGCGCCACGGCAATGCAACCAGTGCCGGTGCCTAAATCCAGAATATGCACACCGTTATTATGATTTACATCCGATATAACCGCGGCAACCAATGTTTCTGTATCTGGGCGCGGGTCCAGTGTGTATTTATTCGTATAAAATCGCAATCCATAAAACCATTTCTGGTGGATTATTTTCGCAACCGGCACCCCACGGCGCAATGCACGCGCCATGCGCCAAATTTTTATTTTTGAAAAATTTGTCGTATTTTCAGTTATTACCCGCGCGGCGCGAATGCCACCGGCACGCATCAGGATTTCAAACGCTTGATTTATTGTCATAAACCAATTATAATCCGATGCATGAAAAAAGTAAAAGATATTATTAATTCAACCAATGTTGCGCGCGCTGTGGTGGCATTGGCAATTGTGCTGGCAATCATCGCCGTAGTATTATTAATTACACGGCATAATCATAATGATGGCGCGTCTGTATTATCGGGGGATGCGGCACATACATCGGTTGTTGTGGTCGCGGCGGGGGATACGCTGTCTAATTTATTGATAGACCAGGGTTTTTCCAATGCGGATGTGCTGGAAATCGCAAAAGTATTAAAATCTGATGCTGATATAACCAGTCTGCGTGCAGAACGCGACAAAATCGAATTTGTGCGCACCAGCCCGGATGCCCCGGTTGACAAAATCGTTATTATCCCGTCCCCATGGCGGCGGGTTGAAATAACATGCGATGATGCCGGCAAATGGCTGTGCAGCGCCCAGGACATTGAACCAGATCGCCGTGCGGTATATCGTGCGGGGGAAATTCGTGATGGGGACAGTTTTTACCTGGCGGGTGCGCGTGCGGGGATTCCCGATGGAATCTTAGCCGAAGTGTATGATTTATTGGCATTCGAAATGGACTTTGAACGCGATGTTCGCGCCGGGCAACATTTTTCCGTGTTGTATGAAGAAAACTTTTCAAATGGTAAAAAAGTTGAAAATGGGCGCGTATTGGCAGTGCAATTCGAAGCGTTGCGCGGTAATGTCAAAATGTATCGGTTTAAAAAATCTGATGACAAGGTTGGATACTATGACGAAAATGGCAATGGCGCGATAAAATCACTGAAACGCACACCAATAAACAATGCCCGCGTCACCAGCAGTTTTTCAACCAGTCGTAAACACCCAGTATTGGGTTATACCCGCGCACACAAGGGTGTTGATTTCCGTGCATCAACCGGGACACCAATCCCAGCCGCGGGGGCGGGTCGTGTTGTTGCGCGCGGTTATAACAATGGGCATGGGAACTATATAAAACTGCGCCATAATGCATCGTATGAAACACTGTATGCGCATATGTCCCGTTTTGCCAAGGGTGTCGTTGTCGGGACAACTGTAAAACAGGGTCAGACAATTGGATATGTGGGGTCAACTGGACTGTCCACCGGACCACATTTGCACTATGAAATCATCAAAGATGGCAAGCATGTAAATCCGATGACGGTCAAATTACCCGCAATCAGCAATCTGGGTAAAGAAGACAAGGCGCGTTTCTTGGAATATCGCCAGGTTTTGGACGCAGGTATGGATTTATTATCCACGCACCCGGATTGGTTTATCCAATTACCATAAAAATCGCCCGTTTAGGGCGTTTTTTATTTTTCCTTGCATTTAATGGATATTATTGTATCATTATCGTTGAAAACAGAGAGATTTTGGGTAAATATAGCCTAAAAAACAACATCCCCGTTGGATATAATTATTTCTTATTATCGTGTGGGGAAACTGCCGCGCCGCCCACAGATTCACTACAAATAAAGCAATGTCTTTATTGGCAATGGATTGATGGGCGGCGCAAATATGAAAACAAAATAAAAGGAAAATATATGGTAAAAGTAAAAGAAAAACCATCTGCACCAGATACAATTGCCGGCGCCGATGTGGCACAGAAAAAGCCAGAAAAAATCAGGGGCATGAACAAACATGAAAGCGATAAAAACGATGAAAAATTGTATTTTATGGCATTGGGTGGATTGGAACATGTTGGTCAAAACATGTATGTTTATAAATACAAGGGCAAATATCTGGTCGTTGATTGCGGCATGGGATTTCTGGAAGAAGAAATCGGTGCCGGTGATGTACAGTACTGTGATACAACATGGTTGGAAAAACGCAAGAAAGATGTTGTCGGATTTGTAATAACCCATGGACACGAAGACCATATCGGGGCATTAAAATATGTATGGCCGAAATTCAGAAAGCCTATTTACTGCACGCGTTTCCCGGGTGAAATATTGGCACAGACATTCCGTGGGTGCGAAATTGATTTTGCCCCAGGGAAAGACATCGTGATATTTGACCATCACGGGGCAACATTAAAACTGGACCCGTTTGAGGTTGAAACATTCCATGTTTCTCATTCCGTGCCAGAGGCACAAATGCTGATTATCAAAACACCGGCGGGGAAAGTTTTGCATACGGGCGACTGGACATTTAACGATGGCAATCCAATCGAAGAACCAACTGATTATGCGCGTTTACGCGAAATTGGATCTGACCCGAAATTATTGGCATGTATGTCTGATTCAACATCTGTTTCACGCCAAGAACCACAAACGACCGAAGAACAAGTTCGGGCAACATTAACAGAAATCATGAAAAATGCCCCAGGGCGTGTATTGGTAACAGGATATTCGCGTTCAATTGCGCGCATGAAAATGTTTGCCGAAGCTGCCCGCGCCGCGGGACGTGTCGCCGCAATCAAAGAACGCAGTAATCCAAATCCGGTACCATATGTTGGATTGCCTGAATTCCGTGAAATGGGTATGGAATTTGGATATCTGGGGCGCGATGAAGTTTATCTGCACAGCGACATCAAAGATTTGCCCGCAGAAAAACAGGCGATTTTCTTGACTGGGTCCCAGGGTGAACAATATGCAATGTTAACCCGTTTATGCCGTGGACATGTGAAAGAAATGAAATTGCAGCCAACAGATACAGTTCTGTTCAGCGCAATTATTATCCCAGGTCGCGAACAAGATGTTTCATATCTGTATAATAAACTGGCGCGTATGGGTATAAAAACACATACCATATTTGATACAGATCATTTGCACGCCAGTGGGCATGCCGGTCGCCCAGAATTTGAACGATTCTATGACATGGTTCATCCCCAGGTTTCCGTACCAATGCATGGTGATTATATAAACGAAATGTTGAACGGGAAAATGGCAATGGAACGCGGTGGTGCGAAATATATGATGGTTGTTCATAACGGCGAAATGATTGCACTGGCTGATGGCGAAGCGCCGTATATCGCAGAAACAATCGAAACAGGTTTCGTTGTTATGGAAGGTGAAACCGAACGCAGTACAGATGACCCAGTGTATAAAACCCGCAAAAAAATTGCCACCAATGGTGCGATATTTGTCACGCTGCCGGTGGACAAGCGCGGTTTCCTGAAAGGCACGCCAGAGGTATCCAGTGCCGGTATATTCGAAACGGATGACACCGGGTTTATGAAACGGCAAATTCAAATCGAAATTACCAAGGCAATCGATGCACTGACCAAGGCAGAACGCAAAAATCGTGATAATCTGGTTCGTGCAGTACAGGTTGCATCAAACAAAGTTGTACGCGCATCGTTGGGGGCAGACAAAAAACCACAGTACAGTGTGCATTTTGTTCAAAAATAATAAACGCCCCATTTTGGGGCGTTTTTTATTATTCTTTAAAATACGGATTTTCTTTTTTTAGTATTCCAATGGTTGAATCCAATCCATGACCATGCACAACATATGTTTCATCGGGCAAATTCATTTCATAAATCTTTGCAATCGATTGCATCAGCGCGTTTATATCACCACCAGGTAAATCATATCGTCCAATTCCGTCACGGAATATTGTATCCCCTGTTAATAATACACCAAAATCTGGGAAATAATATGACATGCCGCCCAACGAATGCCCCGGTGTTTCAATTGCGACCATATTTACCCCCGGCAAGATTTCTATATCACCGGAATCAATATCTGTGGGGGCGCGATAATTGCCGTCCAGTTTGGGCAATCCAAAATATTCCAGCAAATTATCAGACCATGATATTAATACATTGTCTTCGCTGTTTAAATACCATGGAATATTGTATTTTTCTGCCAGTTCGGGTGCCGCAGAAATATGGTCGCCATGACCATGTGTTGAATATATCGCCCGTAATTGTAATCCCCGCGTGGATAATAAATTATCCCAATCTGCGGCACGCCCCCACGCATCAAAAATTACTGCATCACCCCCAGATGTAATCAATACAGAATTTGTATTTTCTGGTGGCATATGCAGCACTTCAAATGCTGGTGTATTATTTTGTGGCATCTTTCTTTACTTTTTTATTGTTTATTTTTTCTGCCGATTTTTTCGTCTGTTTACTGGCGTGTTTGCCGTGAATGATTTCTTTGATTTCATCACCCGTCAATGTTTCACGCGCCAATAATTCTTCTGCCAAACGACGAACGGTTTCCTTGTTCTTGGATAACAAGCGTTTGGCATCTGCATGTGCGGCATCCAGCCACGCACGCACTTCGGCATCAACAATTTCAGCGGTTTTTTCAGACGCGTTTTCCAACGCAGTACGATTGCCAAAATTATTTACCTGGTTTATTGCCGCCAATCCAACTTTCTCTGACAAACCGGCGGTTGTTATGGAATATCGCGCCAATCGCGTTGCCATGGCAATATCACTTTCTGCGCCTGTGGTAATTTTTTCAGAACCAAAGAATACTTCTTCGGCACTGCGCCCAGCCAGCGCAATTGCCAGATTTGCGCGAACTTCGGCAATTGTCATTGAAACCTTGTCATCGATTGGCAAGTGCTGGACCATTCCCAATGCACGACCACGCGGGATAATTGTTGCCTTGTGTATTGGATCTGTGATATCAGAATACATAACACTGACAAATGCATGACCTGCTTCGTGATATGCAGTTAATTTTATATCTTCGGGACGCATTTTACGAACCTTGCGCGGTCCCATCAAGATTTTATCGCGTGCCTCTTCTACATCAACTGGGGCGATTTCTGTGCGACCATTGCGTACTGCTAACAATGCCGCTTCGTTTAACAAGTTTTCTAAATCCGCCCCAGAAAATCCAGTTGTCCCGCGCGCCAGGTCTTGTAAATTAACATCTGATGAAACCTTGACCTTTTTCGCGTATAAATCCAATATTTCACGGCGACCCGCCAAATCTGGTAAATCAATATATACCTGGCGGTCAAAGCGACCAGGACGCAACAATGCCGGATCCAACATGTCTGCACGATTTGTCGCACCAATTACGATAATTCCTGTATCATTTGAAAAACCATCCATTTCAATCAGTAATTGATTTAATGTCTGTTCGCGGTCTTGGTCATTATATGAATGTGTGCTGCGCCGCTGACCGATTGCATCGATTTCATCAATGAACAAAATGCATGGTGCATTGCGCTTTGCCATGTCAAATATTTCTTTGATTTTGGCAACACCCAATCCAACAATTATCCCAGAAAAATCACTGCCCGATGCGGCAAAAAATGGAACATTTGCTTCCCCGGCAATTGCGCGTGCCAGTAATGTTTTTCCCGTTCCTGGTTCGCCCGACAGCAATATACCACGCGGGACACGCGCACCAACCGCCTGGAACTTTTCTTTATTTTTCAAGAAATCGACAATTTCCATTAATTCTTGTTTTTCAGAATCAATGCCGGCGACATCACTGAATGTTGTTTTGGTTTTACCCGTTGTAATTTTTGTTGGATTTTGCTGGGTCAGTGTTCGTCCAATTCCGCCAGCCGCACCCTTGAACCCGCGGAAAATCCACCATATAAAGAACAAGCCCATCAGAATCGGCACCCATGTCCCCAGGTAATCAACCCATGTTTTCGATGTATCAATTGATATTGTGGCGCCCGTGTCTGCAATTTTACTTAATAATTCCGGGTCATATGTAATTGTTGCATTATATGGTGTGCCATCTGTTAATGTACCAGACGCATCATTTCCACGAATTTCCATTGTTTTTATTTCATCAGCGCGCCGCAGCACATCAGAAAATGTTAACTCAACAGGTTGTTGTGCCGGTTGACCATTTGGTAATAAACCTGTGCCATTCATATTCATTGCACATGAACGCGCCATTAACGCCATAATAACCGCTGTAAAAATAATTAAAAATATTGAACCGGGGTCATTACGAAAAGACCATTTCTTTTGTTTTTTATTTTGAACAGTTTTTTGTTGTTTTTGATTTTCCATTTCTTGTCCTAAAACTTGTTTTTGAACCCTCTGGCACGATTAAAATCCGCGTACCCAATCGCCGTAATGTGCAATGCCCCAATGTGAATTTACAATCATGCTGCAAATTAATTAGTGCATTTGACAACGAATTCAAGCGTGGCGGATATTCGCCCCCCCCTATTTTTTGAATTAATGTCCCCAGCAACTTTAATCTAATATCGGGTGCCGGGTCAAATAGAAAAGAATCAGAAAATACCGCGCGGCGATTTTCTGTAATACTGTCAACCATTTCTGATAATTTTTTATCCATTGCATCACGCGTACGACCCAAATTATTAATTGCCAATAAAATACGCGCATCTGTTATACCCAATTTATCAGCCAACAAATGGCGATTCTGGCGAATACGAACCCGTGTATATTGGGTATCGGCGTTCATTTCATCTGTAAAATATTTGATATTATTATCATCACAAAACTGTTTTAATTCCGCACGCGAAACATTTAATAAAGGTCGAATAATTTTAATACCATCGCGCACAGATTCCGCACGCATCGCCGCCAGTCCATATAAACCACTGCCCCGCCCCAGATTCATCAAAAATGTTTCAATTTGATCATCTGCCTGGTGCGCCGTTAATAATGAATCAATATTATTTGCACGACAAAAATCTGTCATGAATTTATATCGCGCATTGCGGGCGGCAGCCTCTAATCCAGTTATCGGTTTGTCGCCTGTCCAATAAAAAACATGGCATGGAATATTTAATTTCGTGCATAAATCACGAACATATTGTGTTTCAATTTCCGCATTTTTTCGCAATCCGTGATTTACATGCAAACAAACAATGTCCATATTTAAATTTGCCAGCCAACACAATAAGCACACAGAATCAACACCGCCACTGACCGCAACCGCCAATCGCGCACCTGTATAATTCCGCATAAAATCAATAAAGTTTTGATTCATAACAGCGATATTTTATGATATAATTCGCAAAAATAAAGGAAAAAGAAATTATGACTGGTAAATTAAAATCTATTGCGGTTTATTGCGGTCATCAATTTGGCACAAATCCAGACTTTGCACGGCACGCGGCACAAATTGGTGAATTTTTGGGCGAAAATAATATTCGTATGGTATTTGGTGGCGGTGATGTTGGATTAATGGGAACGGTTGCAACCGCAGCACTGGATGCAGGCGGACATGTTATCGGCGTATCCACACGCAATGTTATTGAAAAGCAAGAACCTGTACACACTGGGATTGATGTAGAGGTTGTTGACGGCGTTAATGATCGCAAGCAAAAAATGTTTGAATTGTCTGATGCATTTATAATATTACCTGGGGGCATTGGAACATTAAATGAACTGACGGATATTATGACAATGCAACAAATTGGTGAATCGAAAAAGCCACTGTTCTTTTTGAACACTGCATCATTTTGGGCGCCATTTGCACGATTGTTTATACATATGCAACGGTCTGGATTTATCGAAAGTGTACATGACTATAACATTCATGTTGCGCGCACGCCGACCGAACTGATCCGGAAAATAGTGAATTATTAAAACTGGATAACTTTATCCCGGGATGTGGTGCCGCGGATGATTTGAATGCTGGATTTTGGCACATCAAAGTGCCGCGCCAGCATTTTTATCACCGCCGCGTTTGCCGCACCATCCGTGGGCGCGGCGGTTGTATACACGCGCAGATTGCCGCATCCGTCATCAACAATTTTATTTAATCTGGCACGCGGCACAACGCGAATATTAAAAGTCTGTTTTGAATCGTTCATCACTCATTATATGCACATGAAAATGAAATACACTCTGTCCAGCACCAGGTCCCGTATTCGCGACTGTGCGAAAGTTTTCCCGCAACCCTAATGCGTCCACGGTTGCGCGCACGCCGCGCCAAAAGCCCATCTGTAATTCCGTGGGGGCGTTGGCGGTAAAGTCATATATATCTGTATATTCCCCACGCGGCACCACCAAAACATGCGTTTTTGCACGCGGTGCATTATCATGAAATGCCAACACATAATCATCGCTGTACACCACGCGGGATGGAATTTCACCACGAATTATTTTTGCAAATACATTGTTTTTATCGTACATATATATCCCCTTTTGTTCCCATTGCGCCGATGCATACAGCATATTATAGTGAATGTATAAAATCAAGTCTTGAAATCCGAAACTGACGCACTATATTCACACGCAGAAGCAAGATTACATGGGTTTAACAAAGGAGAAATGCATATGTTTAAACCGTTACATAACTATGTCCTGCTGGAACGGGTCGAAGAAGAAAATAAAACCGCCGGCGGAATTATAATCCCAGACAACGCAAAAGAAAAACCATCACGCGGACGTGTAATCGCGGTGGGCGATGGCGCATTTGACGGTGATGATCGCGTGCCGATGTCGGTTGCGGTTGGTGATGTCGTGCTGTTTGCGAAATGGGCGTCATCTGCGAACGAGGTTAAAATTGACGGCAAAGATTATGTATTAATCAAAGAAACAGATATTTTAGGCATCTTAGAATAAGGATATAAATCATGGCAAAAGAAATTGTTTTTGATACGGATAAAATGGCGGCGGGCGTTGATAAGTTGGCGAACGCTGTAAAAATCACCATGGGACCAAAGGGTCGCACGGTCGTAATCGATAAATCATACGGCGCACCGGTCGCAACCAAAGACGGTGTTACCGTGGCCAAGGCGGTATCATTAAAAGACCCCCAAGAAAATATCGGCGCACGCATGGTCCAAGAAGTTGCCAAGAAAGCCGGCGATGACGCCGGGGACGGCACCACAACAGCAACTGTATTGGCGCAAAAAATTATCCGCGAAGGACGGCGCGTCATCGCGGCGGGAATGAATCCAATGGATATCAAACGTGGTATCGATATGGCAACCGCAGCCGTTGTGGCAGATATTGAAAAGCATGCGCGCCCCGTCAAAGACAGCGCGGAAATTGCCCAGGTTGCAACAATCTCGGCTAATTCGGATGCTGAAATTGGCGAAAAAATTGCCGGCGCAATGGAAAAGGTTGGCAAAGAAGGCGTTATCACAGTCGAAGAAGCCAAGGGATTGGAAACAGAAATTGATGTTGTCGAAGGTATGCAATTCGACCAAGGTTTTATGTCGCCCTATTTCGTGACCAACAGCGAAAAAATGCTGGCTGAATTGGATGGCGCCCAGATTCTGGTTTCGGAAAAGAAAATCACCGGTCTGCAAGCATTATTGCCAATTTTGGAACCAGTGGCACAATCGGGTCGCCCATTATTGATTATTGCCGAAGATGTTGAATCCGAAGCGTTGGCGACATTGGTGCTGAATAAACTGCGCGGCGGGTTAAAGGTTTGTGCGGTCAAAGCCCCAGGATTTGGCGACAGACGCAAAGAAATGCTGAAAGACATCGCGGCGGTTTGTGGCGCAACAGTTATATCAGATGATATGGGTATGACATTTGAAAACATCACCACGGATGTTCTGGGCAGCGCGAAAAAAGTTGTTGTCAGCAAAGATTCAACCCTGATTGCCCAGGGCGCTGGTGACAAGGCGGCAATCAATGCGCGCGCCGATGAAATCCGCAAACTGATGGCAACATCAACCAGTGACTATGATAAAGAAAAACTGGCTGAACGGTTGGCAAAATTGGTTGGTGGCGTTGCCGTTATCAAAGTCGGCGGCATGACAGAGGTCGAAGTCAAAGAAAAGAAAGACCGTGTTGATGACGCATTGGCGGCAACACGCGCCGCCGTTGCCGATGGTATTGTCGCCGGTGGTGGAATTGCGTTAGTACGCGCGGCGGCGGCGTTGGATAAACTGACCGGCGCAAATACAGATCAAAATGTCGGTATTGATATTGTGCGCCGCGCATTGGTTGCACCATGCGCCCAGATTGCTGAAAACGCGGGCGTGTCTGGTGAAATCGTTGTCGGCAAGGTTATGGAATCCAAAGACTATAATTTTGGGTACAATGCGCAAACGGGCGAATATGTCGACATGATGAAGTCTGGGATTATCGACCCGGCCAAGGTTGTAAAAACCGCAATCCAGGCAGCTGCCAGCACCGCCGGTGTATTATTGACAACAGGTGCGGTGATGTCAGAAATACCCGAAGAAAAACCCGCCCCACAAATGGGCGGCGGTATGCCAGGCATGATGTAAAAAACGGGGCAAATGCCCCGTTTTTTCAAAGTGCAAAGTTCAGAGTGCAAAGTGCAATTGTTGTCCGCGCCAACGGCGCGGACTGCTTTTCCTCTGTCATCCCGTGCCTTTCTTTTTGTCATCGCGAGGGAGCATTGCGACCGTGGCGATCCAGTCATAATAAAGTCGCACGCATTCGCGTGCGTGCATTACTTACTGGATTGCTTCGCTGCGCTGCGCATGACAAATATGATGAAATACATATTACCTGTACCCCGTGGTCAAAAAGCACCCCACAAAAACATTCGTTTTTGCGGGGACCCCGCGCCACGGGGTGACAAAGAAGAAAGCCCCAGGATGACACATTGTGATATGCACAAAACATCCATATATGATTTTTCTCTTGCAAGATTTTGTGCAAACCAATAGAATTAATATAAAACATATGCCGAAAATAAACCACCGTTTAAATTCGGCAATTTTT
>CASDTC010000014.1 GCA_949283535.1 uncultured Pseudomonadota bacterium | reverse complement strand
AATTTGAACACATGCTGTACTGCGCGATACGGCAATATCACTGATGCCGCGTGCTTCATTACCAAACCATACAGCCAGTTTACCTTGGGTAAAATCACCATTTTGTAATATGACATTTGTTTTGCCCTTGATATGTGGGGATGTGACAATCGATACAAAACCATTCTTTTCCAAATGATCCATGCATTCGGTGGTTGTGTTAAATTTTTTTATAAATGTCCATTTTACCGCCGATACAGAAACATCCAGTAATTTCTTTTTATTACGCATAGAGGACCAATCATTCGGCAAAACATTGAATGTGTCAACAATGTATAATTTTTCAACCCCCAATGCGTTTATGTTTCGTATAACTGTACCGATATTTTCCAGATTGCGTGGGGATTCCAGCACAGCAATTAGATTTTTACATCTGCCGGTTTTGGCATAATCGGCTTTGCGTCGCAGTGATGTTTTTGTCGGGTCAATTGGTCGCATGTTTTTATTCTTCTATTTCCACGCTGTCGATATATGTTCGGTTGACTGATTCCAGTGCAACGGGTTCAAAGTCGGGTGATATTATAACATCACTGTCATCTTCGGGCAGGATTGTTATTGTGTTTTCTGGAATTGGTGTTGGCACCGGCATTGTTATATGTGCCCCATATGTTTCAGATGCATATTTATCACGCAAACGCTGGGGGATGTTTATATAATCGTCTGGATCAATACCGGCGGTTTCTAGTTCCATTGCATCGGCAGGTTTTATTTTGCGCTGTTCCAGATTATATATTGGAATCATAAAATTTGTTGGTGCATTTCGTACGGTTTGTATGTCGCCGCGTCCCGTTAATTGAACGATGCGCAATCCGCGTTCGTTTTCACCGGTTGGCTTTAATCGGACCAAACCATTGACCCCGATATATCCACTGGGGTCCAGTAAATATGCCGCGTCTGATTTTGGTGAATATATCATTCCAATTGCCATGTTTGCGGCGTCATATCCAAATCCCGCCATACGATTTGGCATTGTCCCAGACATGCGTTCATATAATGCAGAAAAAGACTGTGGCATTTCCGGTAATGTGGCGTATTTTGCCCCAGACATTGTTATGTCTGTTGTTATGTCAGAACCTTCCCATAATGGGGTGCCGTAAAAGCGGGCATCACGCGCGGTAACGCCGTAATAGCGCAGGAATGATGCCAATGTTTCTGTATCATTGCCGTTGCCCAGGAATAATATTGCGTTATATGGTAAATTGCCCAGGGTTTCTGATTTTGATATTTTATCCAATTGTATTGTAAGTGATGATTTTTCAATCGCGGTTAATCGTTCAGATGTCAGTATGTCGGATAATACCGTCTTGGCACGCGTGTTTGCCGCGGTGCGTGCCACGTTCATTGATGCAGATATTGCCGTGTTCTTGATTGATTCTGTATCATTTTCGGTATAATAAAATATTCCATTTACATTTATTCCATATATTTCAGCCGCACTAAGCGCGGTTCCCGCCATTAAACGACCAGATGATGTATCCGGCGCCAGAATTATAAAATTTGTTATGTCGTCTGTCTGCATTTCACGGACAATTGCCTCTGTACTGTTGGTGGGCAGTAGTGCCATTGACATAACACCATCGCCAACCGCGGTTGCATCAGATGTAAATGATAATACGGGTAATGTTTCGGGCTTTATATTTCGTAATGTGCGTGCGTCATTCGAAAATATTGGACCAACAACGATTTCGGGATTTCCCATTAATGCATCATTTATTGCAGATGCGCCATCTGCGGCAATATCATAAAATGCCACCGACAGGTTTTGTGGTGCATTTTGTAAAATAGCCGTTTCAATAGATGTACGAATTGTGTTTCCAGTTGTTGCATTGTCGCCGGTCAGTGGTAATAAAACCGCCATTCTGCGTGTTGGGGCGCCAACCAGGTTATCAGATGGGGTGCCAGGTTGCATATCTGGCGAGCCATATTGCATTTGTATCGGGGTGCCTGTTTCCAGTGTGCCATATTCACTGAACCAGTCTGCCTGGTGTGATGCATCGCCTGTGCATCCAGCAATAAATAACAGCGCTAAAAATCCAAAAATTTTATTCATATGCATTGAAAAATCCATTTTATTCTGTATCATTTTACTATAAAAGGAATACGAATGCAATCTGGGCTTTATATTGTTGGCACACCAATTGGAAATTTGTCTGATATGTCGCCACGTGCGATTGATGTTTTAAAAAATGTTGGCTTAATTGCCGCCGAAGATACACGGGTTTTTGGTAAACTGGCATCGCATTTTGATATAAAAACGCCGCGTATTTCATGCCATGAACATAATGAACGCGATGTTGTCCCAGAATTGATTGAAAAATTGCAATCGGGAATGTCTGTGGCGGCGGTGTCTGATGCCGGGATGCCGGGAATCAGTGATCCGGGATTTCGATTGGTGCGCGCGGCGCGTGCGGCGGGAATTCCGGTATATGTTGTGCCGGGACCGGTGGCGGCGATTTCTGCGCTGGTGCTGTCCGGGTTCCCGACAGACCGATTTACATTTTGTGGTTTTTTTGACGAAAAGAAATTGCGCGATGATAATAAAATTCGTCATACGATTATTTATTACGAAAGTCCAAATCGCGTTATGAATACAATTGCGGCATTGGCGCGGGTTATGCCAGAACGGCAAATCGCAATTGTTCGTGAAATTACAAAAATTCATGAAGATGCGATTATTGGATATCCCGCAGATTTAATGCATATAGATGCGCCGCGTGGGGAAATTGTTATTGTTGTTGCACCCGCACCAGATAAAAAAATGACAGATGATGAAATTGCCGGCATTGTAAATGATATTGCCGCCACATCAACCAAGGCGGCGGCGGCGGATTTAGCGCGTCGCGCGGGTATATCAAAAAAAGAAGCATATCGGCGTATGTTGGACAAAGGGGGCGCGGATGATTAAATTTATTGGCGGATTTGATAGGGTTGCTGATTTGCCACAAACTCAATCCCCAGAATATGCGTTTGTTGGGCGCAGTAATGTCGGAAAATCATCATTGATAAATGCGGTTGTTGGTATGAATGTTGCCCGTACATCAAATACGCCGGGGCGCACACAAACATTGAATTTGTTTAATATTGATGACAGGGTTATGATTGTTGATTTGCCGGGATATGGGTATGCGCGGGTGTCGCGGGCGGATGCATTGCGATGGCTGCATCGGTTGGAAGAATATTTAATGACGCGCCGGCAATTGCGGCGACTGTTTATACTGATTGATTCGCGAATTGGTGCGCGACCGGCTGATTTAGATTTAATGGATTTTTGTGATAAAAATGGGATATCGTATCAGGTTGTTTATACCAAGAAAGATAAACGCGTGCGCGAACAGGTACAGTATGAAATAAATCATATGGCACATCCTGCAATGGTGCCAGAAATTTTGGAAACATCGGCAGAAAAGAAAACGGGACTGGATTCATTAAGGGCGACAATTGGAATCAAATAAAAATATATTTTATGCAACAAATCCAGCGCGTATGTTGGATGCGTTGGGTTATGTTATTGATGTGTCAGATGTTGCGTTATCTGATATGTTGATTTTTCTGCCCAGCAGACGTGCCGTGCGAACGGTTGAAAAATATCTGGTTGCGCGCGCGGGGCATGGAATAATATTGCCACGATTGGTTGCGCTGGGCGAAGGTGATGATGAAGATGTATATTCAGATGACGCGCCAGATGTAATTTCAAATATGATGCGGGTGGTTATGCTGGCAAAATTATTGTCGGCAGATGCCAGTATTGGAAATATTGCAACCGCATTGCCAGTTGCGCATGATTTGGTGCGGATGCAAGATTATCTGGAAAACGAAGGAATTGATGCAACCACAATAAATTGGGCGGCATTGGTTGATGAAAAATATGCTGGGCATTTCCAGCACAAGGCAAAAATTCTGGATATTTTATCTGACGCCCGGCGTGAATTTGCGGATGATAAACTGACACAAACCCAGGTGCGTAATCGTGATATTCGTGCATGGATTAATAAAATTGATAAATATGGGTGCGTAATTGTTTGTGGTTCAACCGCCAGTGTGCCGGCAACAGCGGATTTAATGGCGGCGGTTGCGGCATCACCAAATGGGCGGATTATTTTATCTGGGCATATTTGTGGCACAGATGATGATTTTAAATTAAATACAAATCCATATAATTCAGAATATAAATTTTTATCGCGTATCGGGGTGGCGCCAACAGATTTAATACCAATTGATGTTGGGCGCAGTGCAATTGATTTTATGAATGTGGCGTTTGGTAATTCTGGTGTGCAAAATGCAGATGTGTCATCGGTTGCGCATTGTCATTTAATTGAATGTGAACGCGAAAGCGAAGAAGCAAATGTTGTTGCAGAAATTGCCGCGCGTGCGGTTAATGATAATAAATCTGTTTTGGTAATTACGCCCGATGCGGCGGGAAATCAGCGTATTGCGGCGGCGTTTATGGTACGCGGGTTGGTGGCGGATTTTTCTGGTGCCGTGCCGGGAACAATGACACCGGCTGGGCGGGCGATATTAAATGTGTTTGATGATTGGTTGGCGCGTGATAATGAAAAACAGTTTGATATTTTGTATGAAAAATCTGGATATGATTTAATGCGGACAATTGTTCATATGGTGGATGATGCCGGTATTGAATTCTTACCCAGTTTTGATATTGATAATGCGGCGTCTGTTCAGATTTGGCGTGCAATTGATGAATTATCAGATTCATTGAATGGTGCGGGTGTGCGACTGAATTTATCAGATGCGCGTGCATTTTTATCAGATGCAATTAGTGCAGTTGGCGTGCGCGGTGAAATGAATACGGATGCAAAAATAATTGTTTTGGGAACAATTGAATCGCGTATGCAAACGGCGGATGTTGTTATACTGACCGGGTTAAATGACGGAATGTTCCCGGCGCGTGGGTATGAAAATGCATGGCTGCCCCGTGATTTATCTGAAAAAATAGGATTGCCATCGCCCGACAGAAAGGTATCTTTACAGGCGTTGGATTTTATGAATCTGTCATGTGGTGCGGATGTGTATTGGACGCGCAGTCGTGCCTCTGGTGGGGTACAAACAACAGAATCGCGGTTTTTATCCCGTGTCGCGGTGTATGGTGGTAAATATGATACATATGCGGGAACAGATATTTTAAATGCAGTGCGCGCGCGTGATGTTGTCGCGTCCAGACCATTGGATTATTCGGTGCCAACGCCGCCGGCAGATTGGTCAGATGTTTATGTAACAGAATTGGAAAATTTGATTCATAATCCGTATGTGTTCTATGTACAGCATATATTGCGTTTGCGCGTGTTGGATGATTATTGGACAATGCCAGATGCACGGGATTTTGGGAATATTGTGCATTCTGTAATTGAAAATGCGAACAACTGGTCGCCGGATGCATTGGTGCGCGATATGGATAAAGCGGCAAAAAAAATATTGGGCGCAGACAGTGTATTATTTCATTTTTGGCATCGGCGTTTTTTAGAAATTGCCCCATTGGTTGCGAATGAAATAACAGCATTGGAAAATTCTGTTCCAGAAATTGGCGGCATGGTAAATATTGCCGGACGAAATATTCGTGCGCGTGCCGATCGTGTGTGGGATGGTGGTGTATTGGATATAAAAACAGGAAAAACGCCAACAAAGAAACAATTATTGGATGGCACGATGCCACAATTACCGTTGGAAGCGTATATGTTGCAATCTGGCGGTTTCCCGATACGAACATCTGAAAAATCGCAAACACCAGTTATGTTATTTTTGCAATTAAAAAGTGGTGATGTAAAGCCAATAAAATATGATGTGGATACAACCGCCGAAATGATACGCGCGGCAATTGCAAAGACAACAGAGATGATAAACATGTATTCTGCAGGTGGGGCGGGGTATGAATACCGCCCCACCGGCGACAGAAAATATAAAATATACGATGATCTGGCACGCGTTGATGATTAATCCAGTTCCAATACCAATCCACAATGGTCGGTTGGTTTTGTTGCTATGCGCGGATTTATATCAATTTCGCATGATTTTACCAGTTTCATTGCCGCCGGATTTGCCAGAAAGTAATCCAGGCGCAATCCTTGCTTGTTCCCAATTGTATCACGGCCACGATATCCGTACCATGTGTAATCAATTGTGTCGGGGTGCATTTTGCGCCATACATCAGTCCAGCCGGCAGACAACCATGATTGCATGATTTCGCGCGCCGCCGGTGCCGCAATGGCAATGCCAACATAGTTTGATGGTTTCCATACATCGGCATCGGTCAGGGCAACATTATAATCCCCACCGATAATCACTGGTTCTGGAGAATTTATATATTGCGAAATATAATTTGTAAATGCGTGCATCCATTCCAGTTTGTACGGGAATTTTGGTGAATCAACCGTGTCGCCATTTGGCATATAAACATTTATAACACGCACGCGTCCATCAATAACGCATTCAATAAATCGCGCGTTTGGGTCAGAATAATTCGGCATACCAATGGTTGTGTCTTCGATAGAATACTTTGAAAATGTTGCAACCCCATTCCAAGATTTTTGACCAAAAACCTTTACATTATATCCGTATTCATCAAACAGATTATGCGGAAAACCGGCAGTTTCAACCTTTAATTCTTGGACCAAAATTGTGTCATATTCGCCCGCGCGCAATATGTCTATAAAACTTTCCGCGTGTGCGCGGATAGAGTTGATATTTAGTGTCAGTATTTTCATGTTTGCAATCTTTTCCTTGGTGGATATAATATAGACTGTCCAATATAAAAAAAACAAGGAATTTTTATTATGAATATGTATCAATTGCTGGAACGGACAACTGCCGAACATCCAGACAATTTGTTTCTGGTGCGTGAAAATGTTACATACACCGGTTTTGTCGATTTGGTAAAGGCACGCGCAGCGTCTTTGCATGCCGCGGGTGTTAAACAGGGGGATGTTGTCGGTGTATTGGCGCACAATATCCCAGAATTTCCAATTACATTGTTCGCAATTTGGTATCTGGGCGGAACGGCGTTATTGTTGGATACAAATTTAACACCATTTGAATATGATAATATGACAGAAACAACAGATTGTCATATTGTGTGTGCAGAACCGTCGTTCTTTTATAAAACAAAAAAGTTCAAGTTTTATGATATAACTAAAAAAGATGGTAAAATTGATCCAAAATTGAAACCAGCCAAGGTGGAATCACTGGATGTGGCAACGATGTCATTTACATCGGGGTCGACCGGTACGCCAAAGGTTGTGCCATTAACACACTTTAATTTGATTGAATGCGCAAATTCATTGGAAGATATGCATGAATGGATTAAGCCTGGATTTATCATGTATGGATTCTTGCCGATGTATCATATTTTCGGATTTGCGGTTGAAGTGCTGGCAACATTGCATTATGGCGCCGGCGTTTTATTACAGCCCAGTATTAATCCAAAAGAAATTATGGCAGACTTTAAGCAATATCGCCCACATGTTATTCCGGCTGTTCCCAGATTGTGGGAGGTTTTGCGTAATCGCATTATTGAAACAATCAAGGCACAGCATAAATGGTGGCTGGCGTCATTGGTTTTAAAGTATGGCAAGATGCTGCAAAAAATCGGTTTGGGCAAATTGGTAAAAAAGGTGCAAGAACCAGTATTGGCGGTGTTTGGTGGACGTGCTAAGTTATTGATTGCGGGCGGTGCCGCAACTAAGCCAGAGGTTGAAACATTCTATGAACGGTTGGGATTAACATTTATTCAAGGATATGGTCTGACGGAAACGGTTGGTCCAATCTGTATATCAAAACCGACCAAGAAAAGATTCCCGTTTGCGTTTGGGGGGCCCACAACAAACAATGAATGCGAAATTCGTGATAAAAATGAAGATGGCATTGGGGTGTTATGGGTGCGCGGACATCAAGTATTTGGTGGATATTTGAATAATAAAAACGCCAATGATGTCGTGTTTGATGAACGCGGATTCTTTAATACTGGGGATATGGTATCGATGGATAAAAATGGGGAATTACATTTTGCCGGTCGTAAAAAGCAGGTTATCGTTCTGGATTCTGGTAAAAATGTTTATCCTGATGAACTGGAAGCATTATTCATGGAAATCCCGGGTGTAAAAAATGTCGCAGTATTTGAACATCGGGTTAAAAATAAAACTGTTACATATGGGGTGTTCAGTGTTGAACCAGATATGACACTGGAAAAATTGGGGGATGCGATTGCCCAGGCAAATAAGAAAGTTGCATCGTATAAATGGGTGACGCATTATGCAATGACAACAGATGATTTGCCAATGACCAGTACACAAAAGGTAAAGCATCATGTCGTGCGTCAAAACTTGATTGATGGCAAATATCCAATAAAGCATGAATAAACAGCGGGGCGCAACGCCCCGTTTTTTATTTATAATATAAAGTTAAAGTGTTTTTATAACTTTATAAATTGTTGTGTAATTTTATATAGTTATTTTGTTTGTTTAATAATTTACTTTCCTAAACACAATTGTGAAAATGTTGCGTCCAGAACATCATTTGCGGTAATTGTTCCCAGTATTTTCCCAATTGCATCCGCCGCGCGGCGGGTGTGTTCTGAAAATATATCATAATTTTCATGTTCGCAATCCAGGGCATTTTTTAATTCGCGTGCCGCACCAATTAATAATCCGCGGGTGCGGGCATTGACTGCAACGCTATTTTCCGCAGTTTTTGCAATTGCAGATATTTTGGTTCCGATTATTTTTGTCAGTTCGGCAATACCCGCGCCAGATTTTGCAGATACATAAATTGCATTTGGAATTTTTTTATCTGTGGATAAATCCATTTTATTTATTACATAAATTTCATTTGATTTGATTGTTTGTGGAATATGCGGACTGTTTTCTGTGCTTTGCACATTTATTATAATATCGGCATTTTCAATTTCTGATTGTGTGCGCTGGATTCCGATTTTTTCAATCGTATCGTCTGTTTCACGCAGTCCCGCCGTATCAGATAAATTTACCATATATCCGCCAATGTCCAGTGTTGCCGATACGACATCGCGGGTTGTGCCGGGAATGTCAGATACAATTGCGCGGTTTGCACCCAATATTGCATTGAATAATGATGATTTTCCGACATTCGTTTTTCCAACCAGTGCGACATTAAATCCGCTGCGTATGGCGCGAACCGCCGTATAGCGCGATAATGCGTTTTCGATTTCATCGTATAATTTTTGTGTTTTTTCGCGGATTGTGTTTCCGATATTTGCCGGTAATTCATCATCGGCATAATCCAACATTGCGGCGGCATATGCAGAAATTTCAATCATTTGTGTGCGCCATGCGTCATATGTATGGCTGTCGCCGCCCATCATGGATTGCAATGCACTGCGTCTTTGCATATCTGTTTGGGCATCCAGCAATGCCGCCAGACCATCGATGTCCGCCAAATCCATTTTATTATTATAAAACGCGCGGCGGGAAAATTCGCCTGGCTGTGCCATGCGGGCGCCGTTGTCGCGCAAATATTCAAATATTTTATCAATCACCGCCGGCGCACCATGTGAATATATTTCAATTACATCGGTCCCAGTAAAAGAGCGTGGCGCAATAAAATATATTCCAACAATTTGGTCAATTATATCACCCGTATTATCATGCATATTTGCAAAATATGCATGACGCGCATCCGCAGATTTACGGTTTGTTATGCGTAAAAATAAATCGTATAATTTATCACCAGATATGCGTATAACCGCCACGCCTGATTTTCCATGCCCGGATGACAGTGCAAAAATAGTTTCAGTATTATTCATATTATTTATTCCCACTGATTTGTTTTAATGCCATTGGTACCAGTTTTGATACATCGGCATCTGGATTTTGGGAAACCAGTTTTTGTGCCATATCGATTATATCCAATCTGCGGTATCCCAATGATTCCAACGCCGCCAATAAATCCGGCAGGGCGCCAGTCGCGGTTGCGCCCGCACTGAAATCAAATGTGGTGCCACCGATTTTAGATTTTAATTCGACAATGATTTTTTCGGCAACTTTTTTACCAACCCCTGGGGCAGTTGCAATTGTTTTTGCGTCCCCGGTTGCAATTGCAGACATTAATGTGTCTGATTTTATCGTACTCATAATTGCCATCGCAACCTTTGGCCCAACGCCGGATACGCCGGTTAATTGCACAAACAGGTTTTGTGATTGCAGACTGGAAAATCCAAATAATCGAATTGAATCATCACGAACAACGGTTTCAATCCACAGGGCGACTGTTGATTTTGGTGTTAAAAATTCGGGGGTGAAAACCTTGTACCCGATATCGTGTACCATTAAAATAATATATCCATCGCCGATGTAATCAACAATTCCTTGCAATTTTCCAATCATTTGGTATCCTTTTGCCAGTAATTTTAATCCAAGATATATAAAAGGTCAAATTATGAGTGGACACAGCAAATGGCATAATATTCAGCACAAAAAGGGTGCAGTGGATGCCGCGCGCAGTGGTTTGTTTACTAAACTGGCGCGTGAAATAACAATGGCGGCAAAGTTGGGTGATAAAAATCCGGATAATAACCCGCGCTTGCGACTGGCGATTCTGAATGCCCGTAAAAATTCAATGCCGAATGATAATATTAAACGCGCAATTGACAAGGCATCGGGCGCAAATACAGAAAACTATGTTGCCGTTCGGTACGAAGGTTATGGACCAGGTGCGGTGCCAGTTATTGTTGAAGCATTGACCGATAATCCACGTCGCACTGTGCCAGAGGTTCGTAATATCTTTGCCAAAAATGGCGGCAATATGGGGGAAGAGGGCAGTGTTGTTTTCATGTTCACGCGTGCGGGTCAGATTTTCTATCCGGCATCAATTGGCAAAACAGAAGATGAAATGATGGAAATCATTATGGACGCAAATGCCGATAATCTGGAATCAGATGAAGAAGGTTTTATTATCACGACCAAGCCAGATGATTTTATCACCGTGCAAAAGGCGTTGGCAGATAAACTGGGCGAACCAGAAAAAGCAGAATTAACATGGATTCCAAATATGCCAATGGATTTGGATGATGAAACATATGCCAAGGTTGAAAAATTGGTTGATGCGTTGGACGATAATGACGATGTGCAGCGGGTCTTTACCGCAGCCGCGTAATTTTGGTCATTTGGAAAAAAATAAAGGTGTCGCATATGCGGCACTTTTTATATATTATATATGTATATAAATATATGGTGATATAAATGCGAATTTTGGGAATTGATCCGGGGCTGTTGCATACAGGGTGGGCAGTGATTGATGTAAATGGTGCGCAATATCGTTATGTTGCCAGTGGTGTAATTTTACCAAAGACGGCATTACCATTGCCGGCGCGATTGGCAATTATCTTTCGTGGGGTGGATGAATTGTGTGATAAATTTTCGCCAGACGCGTGCAGCATTGAAATTACATTCGTAAATAAAAATCCACAAACAACGCTGGCGTTGGGGCATGCGCGTGCGGCATCAATTGTTGCCGTGGCAAATCGTGATATTCCGATTTTTGAATATGAACCAAATGTTATAAAAAAAGCACTGACATCGGCGGGGCATGCGGATAAAGAGCAAGTATATAAAATGGTGCGTATGTTATTACCGGCGGCAAATCCGAAAACTGCCGATGAAAGTGATGCGATTGCAATTGCGCTGACACATGCCAATATGACCAGATTCAAATTTTGATGAATGCTGTTTTTATGATATAATTATTATGACCAGTAAAGGGGGCAAAAATGAAAAAAGAATATATTGAAATGCATGAAATGAAAATGTTGTCGATACAGCGTACATTGATGCGCGCCTTTGCGGTTAATACAATTTTGGCAATTATTGTTTGGTTGCTGACATTTATTCCGGGATTTATTTTCTTGGGCGTTGTGTTAACAGGCTTGTCGGCGCCAATGTTTTATTTGTCGGCAATTGGTACATTGGCGATATGGGGATTGACCGGTATTGTTTTATTTTTGGTACCGGCAATTGCCATATGGTGGGAAAGAAAAATGATGAAATAAAAAATCGCCCGTTTGGGCGATTTTTTATTAAATGTATTGCCATGCCATCTGTGATAACCCGCACGGACAGGGGAAAAAGCATGCTCTTTCCTTGTCATAGCGATGCTCCCCGCGCGATGACAAAATGTGAATATAGATATTGCGCTTATTTTTCACACTGTGGGCGGCGGGGCGTTTCACGATATGGGGCATTTCGTACCGCCATCATTGCCCATGCGTTATAGAACAATCGTTCCAATACGAATTCAGGGATTAATTCTTTGCCACATTCGTACCTTAATAATTTCTTTGGGGTTATGCGCAGCATCTTTGCCGCATCGTTTCGTCTTACTTTTGCGCGCACTGCTTATTCGGCGCCCAATGTATGAATTATCGACCAGTATCATTTTTTCTCTCCACTGTTTTTTATTGTTGGTTAATAAAAACACCGCCGTGATGATGGGCGGTTGGAGGCTCAAAACTATCCAAGAATAGTGTGCTTATTCGATATATTCGCAACCCTCCAACCGTGGTTGGAGAATAAAAACTTGGAGAGGTTTTGAGTCCCCGCACTGGTAATCATCCAATGCGTATTTATTATGGCATGCGGTGTTATATTTTTCCAGTGATTATTTTCGAAAACTGATTTTTGCGACCGCATCGCGTGCAAAGTATTTATTTATTTTATTTTTTATTTCATCCGACATATATGATAATTGCAATGTAAATGCCGGATTTGTTGGGCGCAGTGTTATATTAAATCGTCCATCACGCATTTTTTTTATTGCGGCAATGTTTGCAATGTTCGCGATTTCGTGTCCCATGATTTCCGCCCAACGCGCAACCAAATCAGAATCAGATGCGCGCACGCCAAATATTCGCAACAGTCCGCCCATCGCCCCGGCAATTGTTTGGGGGCGGGCAGTGCGGGTGAATATTTTCTTATTCTGTTGGTTTGACATATGAATATTCTTTTGGCATCAGGATATACATGCGACCCTGGGCATGTTGACCGTGGGCAAATTGATATGCTTCATCACCTTTGCCGAAAAAGATGTCTGCACGAATCCATCCGCGGATTGAAAGATGTCTGCACGAATCCATCCGCGGATTGCACTGCCGGTGTCTTGGGCAATCATCAGGCGATTAAAGCGGCGACCGTCAGACAGATTGGTGTCAATATATACCGGCATGCCCAATGTATAAATATCGTCATCCATTGCAATTGAACGAATCTTGGACAATGGTGTTCCCAATTTGCCAATTACATCCGGCGGGACGGATTCATAAAAATACACATAGCGCGGATTGTTATAAATTACTTCCCGGGCCAATGTTGGGTTTTGCTTTAAATATTGCCATACGGCGTCCGCGGAATATCCGTTTGGTGGGCGTATGCCGCGTGCGCGCAATTGTTCGCCAATTGATTTAAATGGCATATCATTTACCGCCGCAAAGTTTAATTTTACCATTGTCCCATCATCCAGTTGGACCATGCCGCTGCCCTGAATCTGGATGTTTTGCACATCAACAATGTTTGCCCAATATAATGGACGCCCGATTTGTTGTTCAACAATGGTTTTCTTTGGTATGCCCTTGTAATTACGACCATCGGTCGGCACACCCATTAATGGTTCGTTGCATTGCGCCGTTTTTGTGCGGCAACCCGGGATTACCGGTGAATAATATCCGGTGTATAATCCGCGGTCGTTGCCAGAATTGTCAAATACCTGGTATGGTTGAAAGTTTGATTCAAACCATGCGCGTACGGTTGCGACATCTGCCGATGCAGATGGCAGCATGCGGCATTTTTCAGCAAATAATTCGCGGTCTGGGACAACGCGACCAGTGTACTGAATCTGGGCGCGGCATGAATTACGGAATGCCTGTAATGCGTATCTGACATCGTCATCACGCCACCCAGGCAGGTCATTGTATGATACCCGTTTTAAATTTGATGGTATTACAGAATTATCCCCGTGGTGGGTTGGTGTCGACAAATCGCATGATGTTAACGCCGCAACACATGATATAACCGTCAGTACGCGCAACAGCATGCTTTTTATCCCAGATAACATTTTATTTATCCCCCCACTTGTAAATCTATATTGATAATGCTATATTACCATAAAATGATGCGGAAAAAAAGGAGTAAACGCAATGGCAAAATTTAACATCATTTCACAATTTTTAAAAGATTTCTCTTTTGAAAGCCCAAATGTCCCAGAATTGTTCTTTAAAAATGATAATGGTCAGGCAAAATTAGAAATAAATATTGATATTCAAATCAAGGGCGCGGAAAACAATTTATTCATGGTTGATTTGATTACCAAGGTTCATTCAAAATTAAATAATGGTGATAAATCTATATTCTTGATTGAATCAACATATTCGGGGTTGGTTCAAATGGGCGAAGAAAAAGATGAAGAAGCAAAAAAACGCGCATTGTTGATTGATGTTCCAACATTGTTATTCCCGGCGGTACGCGCACTGATTACACGCATGACCGCAGAATCAGGTTTCCCAGCATTTGTTATGCAGCCAGTCGATTTTGCAAAACTGTATGAAGACAGACAACAGCAAAATCAAACCGCCGCGCCGGCAAATAACAAATAATACATATAATATGTATGTAAAAATCCTGCAACCAATTTGCAGGATTTTTATTTTTGTCGTTTTTATGGTATAATACGCCCGCAATGGCACGGGAAAAATATATTTCTGTTAAAAGTGGCGTCAGCGGATTTTCGTTTGCAAATCTGGGGTTGTTTACTGGATTCGCAGATGGTATTTATAATGCAGTGTATTCGCTGGTTTTAATGGAAATATTTATGAATTCGGCAGTTGTTGGCGTGTATGTCGGAATTTATGCTGCGTTTTGTATGATTGTCGGATTGTTTGCAAATGAACTGTTTCGCCAATTTACCAAGGTTCGGGTATTTTATTTTGCAATGCTGATGTTGGCAATTTGCTATGCAATGATGAGTTTTTCTATACGCCCCAGTACATTTATTATATTGGATTATACAACCGGAATCGCAATAACGCTGGTTGGGGTTTTAATACCATTGTTTATGTCTGACTTTTCCGGAAAAATTGGAATGGCGCGTTTAAATTCGCGTTATCATTTGTGGATGAATGTTGGGGCATTGTTCGCACCAATGATTGCGGTGGCAATTGCAAATCAATATGATAATCGCGCGGCGTTCTTTGCATCGGCACTAATTTATTTCGCAGGTTGGGGTGTGTTTAAATATTTTCGAATTGTTCAGGAAAGTAAAAATATAAAACCGGCAAATCCACGAAAAACAATACGGGCATTATTTAAAAATGCAATTGCGTTCTTTCGGCATCCAGGAATGCCACGCGCGTATGCGGTAAATTTTGGGTATTATTCATTGCGGGCAATGCGGTATTTGTATGTGCCGATTGTTGTTGTCGAAAACGGATTTTCAAAAGATGCACTGGGATGGGTTTTAACACTGGGGATTATTCCATATTTAATATTGTCGGAAATGATGGCGCGATTGGTTCGCAAATATGGCAAGAAAAAATGGTTGCTGTGGGGATTTGCGTCATTTGCGGCGTTTTCTGCATTGGCAACATTTGTAACAGGGTATCCGTTGTTGGCAATTTTTGTTATGTGGCAAATATCGGGTGCATTAATGGAATCTGTGCATGACTTGTTATTCTTTGATGGAACAAAAAAATCAGAACAGGCGCGTTTTTATGGTGTATTCAGAACCAGCGTAAATTTGCCAAATATTATTGCACCAATGTTGGGGGCGGCATGCATTGCGATATTTGGTGGAACATCGGCGGTGTGGGTGGTAACCGCGGTGATTGGGGCGCTGTCTGCAATGATTGTTGTCGCAAAAAAGTAATTTTTTTGTGTGGATGCTAATAACTTTATTTTCATTGCGCGGCGGGTAAATAAATTGTATTATTTTCCTGAAAAGTAAAGGGGATTTTTATGGCAAAGAAAGAGGCTGTTAAAGATACAGGCGCCGCGGCAAAAAATCCGGCGTTGGAATCTGCGTTGGCACAAATTCAAAAACAATTCGGCAAAGAAGCCATTATGAAAATGGGTGATGGTTCCCAACAGAATATAGAGGCGATTTCGTCCGGTTCGTTGGGGTTGGATATTGCGCTGGGGATTGGTGGGTATCCGCGTGGGCGCATTGTCGAAATTTTTGGCCCAGAAAGCAGTGGTAAAACAACACTGGCGTTGCATGCCGTGGCTGAAGCGCAAAAAAAAGGTGGTACATGTGCATATATCGATGCAGAAAATGCATTGGACCCCAGTTATGCAAAAAAATTGGGCGTGGATGTTGCAAACCTGATTATATCCCAACCTGATTCAGGTGAACAAGCATTGGAAATTGCCGATACATTGATTAAATCTGGGGCGGTGGATGTCGTTGTTATCGATTCGGTTGCGGCATTGGTACCCAAGGCAGAATTAGAAGGAAATATTGGCGATTCGTTCGTTGGGACAACCGCGCGTCTGATGTCGCAGAGTTTGAAAAAATTGGCGGGTTCTGTATCGCGCAGTAATACGCTGTTGATATTCATTAACCAAATTCGTATGAAGATTGGTGTTATGTTTGGTAATCCAGAAACAACATCGGGCGGGAATGCATTAAAATTCTATGCATCGGTGCGTTTGGATATTCGTCGCACGGGGCAAATTAAAGATAAAGAAAATATTATTGGTAATGAAACCCGGGTCAAGGTGGTGAAAAACAAGGTTGCGCCGCCGTTCCGTACTGTTGACTTTAAAATCATGTATGGCGAAGGTATTTCGCGCATCAGTGAAATTCTGGATATGGGTGTGAAATACGATTTAATCGAAAAGGCGGGCAGTTTCTATTCATATAATAATGAACGAATGGGCCAGGGCGAAAATAACGCGCGCCAGTGGTTAAAAGAACACGAAGATGTTCAAAAAGAATTGCTGGATAAAATTATGGCGCGTGCCAACGGAATCGCCGAAGAAATGACAACAGGTCCCGCAGATGACGATGTGGATACGCCGCAAGGTGGTTTAGATATGGAATAAATATAAAAAAAGGGGGATTTATGAATCTGGCGCGAATTGTGGCAATGTCCGATGTTATACTGCGCGGGCATATATTGAATTGGTTTTGGCGTGATCGGGTAACGCGGCGTGCAGTTCGCAGTGATGTTATTTCGCGTATAATCCCCCGATATTTTAAAAGATATTTGCCCGCGGCGGCGGCGGTGGTTGAACAACCTGTTGTAAAAGATGATAAAAATGAAAAAATCTTTACAATCTGGTTACAGGGCGAAGAAAATGCCCCAGCGTTGGTTCAGGCGTGTTATCGCAGTGTACGAAAAAATTGTCGGCAAGAATTAGTTGTATTGGATGAAAAGACTTTGCCGAAATATATAAAGTTGCCAGATGTTATATTGGAAAAAAGACGCCAGGGTAAAATTAAAAATGCTCATTTCGCAGATATTTGCCGTGTCGAATTATTATATAATTATGGTGGTTTTTGGTTGGATTCAACCGGATTCGCAACCGCACCAATTCCAGACTGGATTGTAAAAGAAGATTTCTTTGTTTATATGGCAGGAAAAAATGTAGGTAGTCCGTACAGTTTTATGCAGAACTGTTTTATTCGTGCGCGGCGCGGCGCGTATTTATTGGCGGCGTGGCGGGCAATGATTTTGGATTATTGGATGCATGAAAACCACAGTTTTGATTACTTTATGCATCAATTATTGTTCAAGACACTGGTTATGAATGATCCACGCGCAAAAAAATACTTTGCAAAAATGCCGCATGTTGATCAAGATCCAACGCATATGTTGTGGTGGTCGTATCAAAATAAACCATTTAATCAAAAAACTTTTGACAAAGTAACCAGTGGTGCGTTTTTTCAAAAGTTAACATATCGCGGTTCTGATAATCCAATTCCGGGCAGTTTCGCAGATGTAATGATTAACAAGATGTATAAAGATAAATAGTAAGTTTAGGGGGGACAGAAACGATGCCGGCAATATCAATAATAATCCCTGTATATAATGTTGAAAAATATTTGCGCAGATGTTTGGACAGTGTTTTAAATCAGACATTTAAAGATTGGGAAGCAATTTGTGTAAATGATGGCAGTCCCGATAATTCAGTGGCGATTTTATCTGAATATAGTGCGCGTGACGCGCGATTTAAAATTATAACCAAAGAAAATGGTGGTTTGTCTGATGCGCGAAACGCGGGTATGCGGCATGCAACAGGCGATTATGTAATGTATTTGGACAGTGATGATTTTATTCATCCCCAGACAATGGAAATTGCACACTTTTTGGCAACGCGTGATAAAACGGATATCGTTTCATTTACTTATGACAGAATTTATCGTCCGCAATTAATGGTGCGGCACAAGTTGGGTTTGTCAACAGATGATGTTGTCCCAGCCAGAATGCATAAACACTATAATTTGGCGGGAATAAAAACATTGATAACCGATGAAGTCTATGCATATGCAACAGAACGCGCGCATAATGCATTTAATCCAAAACGCCGGTGGTTGATAAAACACTGCCAGGTTTGGAAAAATATGTATCGGCGTGAATTAATTGCAGATACTGATTTTATCAAGGGAATTTTATTCGAAGATTTTCCATGGTGGTCGGCAATAATGTTGAAAAATCCGCGTGTAACAATTGCGCCGTTGCCACTGTATTTTTATGTGCCAAATTTTGGCGGAATTGTTTTGTCTGCAAAGCAATTGCGAATTCTGCACAGTTTGTGTGATGGAATAACAGATGCATATTTGCGGTATAAAAAATATGCCACCGATTATCAAATGCAACAATGGTCAAAAAAGTTTAAATGGTATTTTATAAAATGGGCATTTCGCAAGGTTCAATATCTGGATAACAAGGCGGATATAGAAAACGCACGGCAAAGATTTTGTGAATTGGAAAAAATTGGTGCGCTGGATATGCCGCCATATCGCTGGGCGCGACGGCTGCGTGGAAATATTCGGGACTTTATCAAGGGAAAATGTAATCATGCAAAAAAATAAGCCGGTTATTTCAATTATTATCCCAGTGTATAATGTTGCGCAGTTTCTGCCCAGGTGTTTAGACAGTTTGTTGAATCAAACATTTAAAGACTGGGAAGCAATTTGTGTAAATGATGGCAGTATCGATAATTCAGCGGATATTTTGGCGGAATATGGCGCGCGTGATTCGCGCTTTACAGTCGTAAACAAGAAAAATGGTGGAATTTCTGATGCGCGCAATGTTGGTGTTGGGTATGCAATGGGTGATTATATCATGTATCTGGACAGTGATGATTTTATTCACCCGCAAGCATTGGAAATAATGCATTATGTTGTTGGACATGAAAGTGCAGAAATGGCGTTGTTTCGATTTGATGAAACATTCCATAAATTTGCGCGAAAAATTATGCGTTCTGGGCATGATATTTCGCATCTGTTGCCGCCAAAACGTAATATTGTATATAACAAAATGCGTGTTCGATTTTGGGAAACTGGTAATATTTTAATGCATTGTACGGAACGAAATCGTGGTTTTGGTGTACGGCGACCTGTGCGGCGGCATTGCTTTGTTGTATTGGGATTGTATCGGCGTGAATTGGTTATAAATATGCCGTTTATTCGTGGTATTATAATGGAAGATTTTCCATGGTGGTCAGCAATTTTATTACGCAGACCGCGTACTGTTATTACAAAATTACCATTGTATTTTTATATGCCGAATACATCATCGGTATTGAACAGTTCCAAGGCGTTGCGTGTGATTGAATCTTTGGCGGTCGGGTTGGAATATGTTTATGATTTATATTCTAAACAGGCTTCACAAATAGAATTTGAATATTATAAACGCGAATTTTTATGGCCTTTTATTATTATTGTTATGCGCAAGGTTCGTGAATTAGACAATTTAAAAGATATTAATATGGCAAAGAAAATTATTAAAAAATTATACACGCATGGGGTTATGGATAATCCACCAAATTTGCGTGCGCGCCGGTATTTGCGGCGTATACAGGATTTTATTAGATAATTTTTATATACCAGACAATTTAAATCGTGATGGAATTTTTACAACACGCCGCAACCCCAGCATTGCGGGTTTATCCAGTGCATATATTGGACGAACATATGTTTGAATAATGCGGGCAATATGCAGCATTTTTTCGCCGTGTGCAGGCAGGGTGCTGGTCGCGTTAATTGTACCGTTGCCACGCCTGTGCAGGTGGTTTAACCAGTCTGGTCCACGAGCAGATGCCTTTTGTTCCAGCATTTTCATATCAACCGCACCAAAATGTAATAAATATAAATTCTTGTCGATATGAAAATTATGTCCGTCAATGCTGTGAAAACCGCGCCCCCAATCCAATGGCGCATTTTTTACCACGGGTTTTGTATATCGTGTGGATAACAGCGCATATTCGCGTTGTGATAGTATTGTGGCATTGGGATTTAATTTATGTTCTGTATTCATGTTTTGACCGATGTCCAGACCCAATCCAGATACAGAATTTTTAATTTTTATTTTTGATAAGTATTCTGCCAATGTTTGATTTGTTGCGGGGTCAACAATTAAAAATTCATCGCAATCACATCCAATAATAATATCATATGTTTTTAATAATTTGCGTGCCAAATCATTCATTAATCCGATTCGGTATTTATCACCAGTTGTGCGTGGCATATCGGTGTGGGGTAATTTCTGTATATGTGCCGCACCGGCATTTTTGGGAATTTTTTGGTCGGTCCCATCCAGATATATGTATAAATTTTCATATCCGATTTCGTTGCCGTAATATTTTATCCAACGCGTCAAAAAAAATTCGTCATTTCGTGCCATTGTTATGGCAGCAATTTTTTTTAATTTTTGTTTCATATTTTTTCAGTACTGATTTTGTGTATGAAATATTTCATACATCTGAACATTATTTTAAACGGATTTTTTGTTAAAAGCCAGTCGATATATTTATCACCAAATGTTTGTCGCGCACCGCGTAAAATTGCATTGCGGGCATCGACATCAGATTTATTTAGTACATATAATATTTGCCGCCCCAGACATCCATTATGTCGGGTAAATGATGCTTTCTTGATAAATGGAATGTTCAATTTATATAATTTTTTTACATTATTATATACGCCACGCCCAGAAATCGTGCATATACAATCCCATTTTATATTGTTCGTTGATAATTGGTTTGAAAATCCCTGTTCATATAATTTAGTGATTTGACCTTTGTCTGATTGGCGGGTTATTGAATTCATAAATTCGTCAAACCATTTTGACATAAATACATTTGGACGCATGCCAATAAACCATGATTGAATATGCGGATGGTTGCGATGCGGATTTTTTACCAAACCAAATGCATCATTATTTGATGATTCCATATCGGATAATATTTTTTCAATTGGCTTTAACGGACCGTATACTGAATCGTTTATCATATATACGAAATCATAATGCGACAAAATGCGCGCGTTGCGCGCATACATGTATGCGCGTTTGTATGAACCAAAATCGTATTCATTATGACGATTTGCATTGGCATATAAAACATATGGTTTTATTGTAGACAGATTATTTTCTGGAACATCGCTGTCCATAATTAATATAACATTGCCCAAGCGTGAAAAAGTGCGCACCATGTATTCCAGCGATGCGTCAATAATATTGTGCGCACTGTATCCAGCGATTAAAAATAATCGTTTAGATTTCACTGTTCTTTCGTGTCTTTTTTCTGATGTTGCTGTCCAGTTCTTTTTTACGCAGACGAATCGTTGCAGGTGTTATTTCAACCAGTTCATCATCTTGGATATATGATAATGATTCTTCCAACGACATTTTTCGTGGTGGTGCCAAGAATAGCTTTTCATCAGATGTAACAGAACGAATATTAGTTAATTCTTTGCCACGGACTGGATTTACCTCTAAATCATTTTCTTTGCTGTGTTCGCCGATAATCATGCCAGAATAAACCTCGGTCTGGGGACCAACAAATAATATGCCGCGTGGTTCCAAGTTATGCAGGGCGAATGTTGTTGTAACCCCGTTTTCCATTGATACCAATACACCCGGTCGATATTGCAATATTGGTCCGCGATATGGTTCATATCCAGAAAATACGCGATTCATTACGCCAGTGCCACGTGTATCAGTACGAAATTCTGATAAATATCCGATTAATCCGCGCGATGGCGCAGAAAATACAATACGCGTTTTACCGTTGCCGGATGCTTTCATTTCTGTGATGGTTGCCTTGCGTTTGGTCATTTTTTCAATAACAACACCAGAAAATTCGTCATCAACATCAATTACAACTTCTTCAACGGGTTCCATTTTTTCGCCATTTGGGCCATCATGCATAACAACACGCGGGCGCGAAACGCTAAGTTCGAAACCTTCACGCCGCATTGTTTCAATCAATATACCCAATTGTAATTCGCCACGACCAGATACTTCGAATGCTTCATTATTTGCACTTTGTGTAACGCGCAGGGCGATGTTGGTTTCAGCTTCTTTAAATAAACGTTCGCCGATCATGCGTGATGTTAATTTTTTCCCAGAACGCCCCGCCAATGGTGATGTATTAACAAAAAATGTCATCGTCAGGGTTGGTGGATCAATTGGCATTGCAGGAATTGGTTCGTTTACAGATGGATCGCATAATGTATCTGATACGGTTCAATGATTTTTGTGATTTTTGCATTTTCAACAAATTCGCCATTCATATTAATGGCCTTTACTGATTGACCAACGCGTACAGTACCCGATTCGATTTTTCCAGTTAAGATTCTGCCAACATATGGGTCGGCTTCTAGTGTGGTTGCCAACATAGAAAATGGCGCATCAATTTGGCAACGTGTTCCATTACAGTCGGGTGCAGGAACATGGTCAATAATTAATTGAAACAGCGGGGTCAGATCTTTGTGTTCGTCATTCAGGTCGCGTACCGCCCAACCATCGCGACCACATGCATACAGATATGGAAAATCCAGTTGTGAATCTGTTGCGCCCAATTTATCAAACAAATCGAATGTTTCGGTTAATACTTCGTCCGGGCGGGCGTCGCCGCGGTCAACCTTGTTTATGCATACAATTGGACGCAGCCCCAGTTTTAACGCCTTGGATAATACAAATTTTGTTTGTGGCAATGGTCCTTCGGCGGCATCAACCAACAGAACGACGCCGTCAACCATTGATAATATTCGTTCGACTTCGCCACCAAAGTCAGCGTGTCCCGGTGTGTCAACGATGTTAATTTTATAATCATGCCACTGTATG
>CASDTC010000013.1 GCA_949283535.1 uncultured Pseudomonadota bacterium | reverse complement strand
CCATATATGATTTTTCTCTTGCAAGATTTTGTGCAAACCAATAGAATTAATATAAAACATATGCCGAAAATAAACCACCGTTTAAATTCGGCAATTTTTATTTATAAAAATCCCCAATTCCCGCGAATTTTTAATCTGGTTTTTTGCCGAATTTAAACGGTGGTTTATTATCATCATGGGGGGACAGATGTTTCGTAAAATATTATCAGTTTTATTTGTAATGTTTATGTTTTTACCAATGGCACGCGGTGCAGAAATGGTAAATGTGGAATATATTCACCAATATCTGAACACCCGCTGGGGCATTGATTTACCATACAGCCCAGAATTAACCAACCCGCGCGTTGCGGCGAATATGAAATACCTGCTGACCGTTGTTGATATCGCAAATGAATTTTTAAATGATGAACAGACCACAGATTATGGTAATGGCGAATACGCGACACTGGCGGCGGCGGATACAATTGCCACAAATACGGCGATTGATACATTGGTCAAAGCGCCAACATTTACAATAACGACAACACCGGATACATCCAGTTTTAGTATGATAATTGGTGCAGCGGGTAATTTTATAATTGATTGGGGCGATGGCAAGCGTGATGTTATTGCAGACAAACCGGTTGGCGCAACAACATATTCCCATAAATATACTGCATCCGGTGAATACGAAATAAACCTGACCGGTCGCGCAACAGATTACAGCGATGCAGTCATAGATCCAGATACCGGTGCTGGTTTGGTACCAGCATTTGCATTGACTGATATGATTAGTGGGTCTTTTATGGCGACCAATGTTGCCAAGATATCTGGTGGGCTGGGTCGTGTGTTCCCAACAATGGATGACGGATCCAACCCGAATTTTTATGGCGCATTTGCACTTGCGCCAATAACGGAAATCCCCGCGGATTTATTTGATGGTATACATGGCGCACCAGCAGAGTATATGTTTATCGGTACTTTTATGAGTACCCAAATAACAGAAGTACCAGCATATTTGTTTGGCAATCTGACCGGTGATGGCGCGATGGGTATGTTTAGCAGTACATTTAGCGATTGTGCAAACCTGACCACGATAGAAGGTCCATTGTTCAGTGGAACATTGACTTTGTTTGGTACATTAAACGGTGATGGCGCACCGAGTATGTTTGAGCGGACATTTTATAATTGCAAAAACCTGACCACGGCTGATGGACCATTGTTCAGCGGTACAATAACCCCGGCATATAATATGTTTTACCGTACATTTTTCGACTCGTCATTAACAGAAATCCCCGCAGATTTATTCGCGGGAATCCGTGGCGCCCCAGCAGAGAGTATGTTTGACTATACATTTTACAGCACCAAACTAACAGAAATTCCAGCCGATTTATTTGCAGGGATACAAGGCGCCCCAGCAGAGAGGATGTTTAGCAGTACATTTTACAATACCGCAATAAGCAGTGTTCCTGCGAATTTATTTGCCGGCATCCGTGGTGCGCCGGCAGATTATATGTTTAGCAGTACATTTAGCAATACCGCAATAAGCAGTGTTCCTGCGAATTTATTTGCCGGCATCCGTGGTGCGCCGGCAGATTATATGTTTAGCAGTACATTTAGCAATACCGATATAACCAGTGTCCCCGCAAATTTGTTTGGTGAATTAAACGGTGATGGCGCGATGGGCATGTTTAGTAGTACATTTAACAATTGTGCCAACCTGACCACGATAGAAGGTACCCCGGCAGAGAGGATGTTTAGCTATACATTTAACAACACGGCACTAACAGAAATCCCCGCCGATTTATTCGCGGGGGTACAGGGCGCCCCAGCAGAAAGGATGTTTGACAGCACATTTAGAATGTGCGACCAATTACAAAGTATTCCGGAAAACCTGTTTGCCGGCATATCGGGACCGGCAGCAGACGATATGTTTAACCAAACATTTGCTTTTTGCTATTCATTAACCGGGCCGTCGGCACGAATAAATGGACAATATCTGTATGAAATATGGCCCGATGTTATCAATGATATGAATACATATGCGAGTTCAAGGCATTTAGATGACTATGATCAAATACCAGATAATTGGAAATAAAACACGGGGCATTCGCCCCGTGTTTTTTATTTTTCAAATCGCTTGATAACTAAACTGGCGTTTGTACCACCAAATCCAAAAGAATTGCTTAACGCGACATTTACCGGACGCTGTTTTGCAACATTCGGCACCAGGTCGAAATCACCAACTGCATCTTCGGGATTTTCCAGATTGATTGTCGGTGGAACAATACCATCACGGATCGCCATGACACAGAATATTGCCTCTACCCCACCGGCGGCACCCAACAAATGCCCTGTCATCGATTTTGTTGATGACATCGAAACATTTGTACCCGCGAACAATGTTTGAACTGCACTTAATTCGCCCAAATCACCCAATCCGGTTGATGTACCATGTGCATTAATATAATCAACATCACCCGGTTGCATACCGGCATCTTTTAACGCCGCCTGCATCGCACGCATGCCACCTTCGCCACCCGGTGCCGGGGCAGTAATATGATATGCATCACCCGACAGACCATATCCAGCAACCTCGGCATAAATTTTTGCACCGCGCGCAACCGCATGTTCATATTCTTCCAAAACCAGAATACCCGCACCTTCGGCCATAACAAAACCATCGCGGTCTTTATCCCATGGCCGTGATGCTTTTTCCGGCGCATCATTACGTGTACTTAATGCCTTCATTGCACAAAAGCCTGCAACACCGATTTTTCCAACCGCACCTTCGGCACCACCGGCAACCATAATATCGGCATCCCCATGCTGAATTAACCGCACCGCTTCGCCAATGGAATGCGCTGCTGATGCACATGCTGTCACCACAGAAATATTTGGCCCCTTTAACCCATAACGAATCGAAACATGCCCCGCGGTCATATTAATAATAACCTTTGGGATAAAAAACGGACTGATATGCCGTGGACCATTTGCATACAATTCAACACAATTATCATAAATTGTATTTAATCCACCAATACCGGCACCAATTGATACCCCCATACGATTTTTATCCCCATCATAATCAATTAATCCAGCATCACGAATCGCTTCATCTGCGGCAACGACACCATATACAATTGATTTATCCATTTTACGCTGTTCACGCACATCAACAACCGCATCTGGATTATATTGTCCGGGTTCCGTACCAATGATTGGCAATCCTGCAATTTGTGATGTTAAATCAGACGCATCAAAAGTGTCAATCTTGCGCACCCCTGAAACACCGTTTACAATATTTTTCCATGCATATTCAATACCTGTTCCAACCGGCGATACGATTCCCATACCGGTAATAACAACTCTTTTCATACCTTATACCCTTTATAAGTGTTTAACACAACATTGACATGATACCCTGTTTTTTACCGCGGGTACAGAAAAAAATCCGTCACAGCCAAACAAATCACTGCAACGGATTTAATTAATTAAATCATTCTGTCCCAGAATTATTTTTTATGCGCTTCGATATATTTAACAGCATCACCAACCGTTGTTAATTTTGCTGCTTCTTCATCTGGGATTGTGATATCGAATTCTTTTTCAACTTCCATAACGAATTCAACAACATCCAAAGAATCTGCACCCAAATCGTTCACAAACGAAGATGTTTCTTCGACTTTCGCTTCCTGAACACCCAATTTGTCGGCTACGATTTTTCTTACTTTTTCAAAAGTTGTCATTTTTTATCCTTTGTTTCAGTTAAATTTGTGGCCCAACCATGGGCGTCATTATTTTAAACTATCATTTTATGCCAACAGTGTCAAGGAATTATAACAAACAATAACAAACACTTGACAAATGCAAAAATATATGTTTATGACATCATCTCTATCAACAAATTATTCATATTTGTGCGGAATTCTTCCCTGTCTGATGTCCAGACAACTTGGCGCATCAAGAATTTATACACATCGTCCATCGTCAGATTTGGAATACCTGCTGCTGCCGCCACGCGCCGCCATGCGACACGCGGGTCTGCCAAATGTCCACGGCCACGGCCAGGAAAGACCCAACGACCGTTTTGCGGTAAATCTTGCAATAATACCACTGCCGCATCAGACAAAGGCCTGTCGCACCATGTATAATGGTTGAAATCCAAATCCCGCCATTGCATTGAAAACACTTGGGATTTTGGTGCAAAACCGTACACCAACATTAAAAACGCCGCCTGCAATACTGGTGATGTATCACATTTGATTGCACGAATCAGTCGTTGAAATCCTGATTTATTTAATGGTCGAACACGCCGCATCTGTTGTATTTTAGGCAGCCCCGCAACAGGATTAGATTTTATATACCCTGTTTCAATTGCATACTTAAAAACACTTTGTAAAAATTCTTGCATACGGGCAGCAATTGCATGACCATTTATTTGTGCAATCACCGCAACGATATCTTCAGATTTTATATCTGATAAATTCTTGTCAAACAATGGTGATAAATGACGCTGTACAGCGCGTTCCAATTTATCGCGCGAATAACCACTGCGCCGCACGCGATTTGCCATATATATATTTAAAAATTTTTGAAATGTTATTTTACGACGATGCTGTGGTGGCTTTTGCATTGCGCGTGCCAGAATTTCTGGCACCATGCCACGCGCAGTTTCTATATCAACGTCTGGATAATTGCCAATAATAATGCGCCGATCACGACCATGAACCCGTTTTCGAACAAAAAATGTTTTAACACCACGACTGGTTATATACATCCGCAAACGCGGTTCTGATAAATCTTGGACAACATCGAATCCAATCGCAGGGGCTGGCAAATTGTCCAGTATAAATGGATTAAAAAAGAACTGGTGTGCCATTTACACACTCCTTTTTTGTATTTCTATTTTGCATCCTGAAATTTAGATACCCAAAATTTATTTCTTTGTATACGAATACATCTGTAATCTTCACATGCTGTTATATACTTTTGGTTTATCGCATATCCATCACACCCAACACCAATGCAATTACCACCATTTAATACCGTTTTACATGGCTGTACAATCCTGTATACCCATGCATCAGCAATATTATAATATGAAGTATTTTTTAACACCCTGTTTTTACAAATACACCCCGCCCCATTATCCATTAATTTTTTATAATATTTGCATACATTCTTTCTTTGTCGACATTCTGCAAACAAAGACTTGTATTCTGCGAAATCCGCATAAACATCACATACACGACTGTTCAAAAAATATTTTATTGCGGCAACCAACATATGCTATCTCTGCTTTTCATTAAACTTGTTTTTCCAAAAATTTTTTCTTTTATTTTTAATAATATCATATTTTTCTTTTAACATAAAAAATCTGCTATTACACAATTCATACGGACATTCAGAATTATTACATGGCGTATTAACATTAAATTGCGCGCATTCTGAACGACAAAAACGCACATCAGGACAACTATCACACCACATATCATTGTATACTTGTACACATTCTACAATACAGCCTTCGGTTGAAACAGTTGCATCATAATTTTGCTCGCCTAGATCAACGACCAACCCCTCATAAGCATCCTGATATCTATTATATGCATTTCTTTCATTCTTACGCAAAGATATATATTCATTAAAATCTCGTTTCATATCCACGATTGGAGTTTTAATAAAATATTTTAATATTATCATAAAACACTCTTTTATTTCTGATGCGCCAACAATGCATTTTTCCAAAACACTTTCTTTTCATTTGCCAATTCAGCGTGTCGCCGTAACAATTCCGCATACTTTTTGTATTTCTGATATGATGGGCATGTTTCACAAAAACATGTATCACCATACATTAACGAATTCTCGTTAAAATTACTGCAAAAATGCTCTATAACAACAGGTTGATTATTTTGCAAATCCATATTTATTGACGGGAAATTAATTTCTCTTCTAATACAAGATGTTATTTCTTTTGCATTTGAAACATATGGTCGTATCAATACCCGCCGCGCATCACTTAATTTGTATTCAATATCTGTATATTTTTGTTTAACTACATCATATTCTTCCATATCCTTGCTAATTTTTGTTAATGGATTTAAAAAAATATACTTTATAATTTTTTTAAACATTTTTACTTCCTTTAATCAGATAAATTCCGTGCATTTATAAATTCTGCCAAAATTGACAAAGGCGTGTTTTCAGAACACAACAAACAGCATCCAAACGCATAAATACACAATCCGTTTTTATTTGGTACGGTTAAACTTCTCGCGCCAAAAGCGCTTTTTCATATCACATACTTCTTTATAATCCTGTAATATGTGAATATAATTTTTATTTTCAGCAAAATGCGGACAACTCTCGTCAAGACATGGTGTTTCAGACCAATTATCGCATGCATGTAATGTTTCCGTGTAAGCTTCAATAACTTCGTTTTCTATGACGGGTGGACAACCATTATCTATAACCAAATCATATTTTTGACACGTTTTGTAATTCGACACACAGGCACCAAATTCTTTCAATTTTGCATACGCGGTTTTCTTTCGCGCTTTTAAAGATTTATACTTTTGCTGCAGTGCTTTATATTCTGCAAAATCACTGCGAATTGAATTGATATTGTTATTTAATAAATATTGTATAACATCAAACATTGGCAACTCCTGTTTTTATTGTGTTCATTTCTAATTCGACACCTTCAGTGCATTTATAAACGCGGATTGCGGAATTTCAACATTTCCAAATGTCCGCATTCGTTTTTTTCCCTCTTTCTGCTTCTCCAATAACTTGCGTTTACGCGTTATATCCCCGCCATAGCATTTTGCGGTTACATCCTTGCGATACGCTGCGATTGTTTCACGGGCAATAATCTTGCCACCGATTGCCGCCTGTAATGGTATTTTAAATTGATGTCGCGGGATTAAATCTTTCAATTTTTCAACAATTTGTCGCCCGCGTTTTTCAGCCGCACTGCGATGACACATAAACGATAATGGTTCTACATTTTCTTCATTAACCAGTATCGATACTTTTACCAAATCAGACTGTTGATAGCCCTGGACAACATAATCAAACGATGCATACCCAGACGACAATGATTTAACCCTATCATAAAAATCAAATACAATTTCCGCCAGTGGTAATTGATAGACCAATACCGCGCGATTACCAACATAAGAAATATTTTCTTGGATACCACGCCGTTCTGAACATAAATTCATAATACCGCCAATATATTTATCTGGCATCATAATTGTTGCACGTACCCACGGTTCTTCGATTGATGCAATTTTTGTAACATCTGGCATATCTGCGGGATTTTCTAAATCGATAACACTGCCATCACGTAAATATACCTTGTATAACACACTGGGAATTGTATTAATTAAATTCAAATTAAATTCGCGCCGCAACCGTTCACTGATAATTTCCATATGCAACAAACCCAAGAATCCGCATCGCAAGCCAAACCCCAACGCCGATGATTTTTCAACCGTAAACATAAAAGACGCATCATTTAACGCCAACTTTTCTGCCCCATCGCGCAGATTTGGATAATCATCTGCCACCACCGGAAAGAATGACGAAAACACCACCGGCACCGATGGCTTAAACCCCGGCAACGGTTCACAATTTGCGCCACCGCGGCTATCCACAATTGTATCACCAACCTTGCAATCATGAATTGTTTTCATACCAGTAATAATGAATCCGATTTCACCAGTATTCAGTGAATCCGCATCAACCATTTTTGGTGTAAAATATCCAATTTTCTCAATTGTATACTCTGCGGTTGTTGCCATAAACCTGATTTTCTGCCCACGCGACAAACACCCATCAACAACGCGAACTAAAATAACCACCCCTAAATAAGAATCATACCACGAATCAACCAACAGCGCGCGCGCCGGGGCATTTTCATCACCATCTGGGGCTGGTAATTTATGAACAATTTCTTCCAACAGTTCCGGCACCCCTGCCCCTGTTTTACCAGACACACACAATGCCCCTTTTGCATCCAAACCAATAACATCCGCGATTTGGGCGCGCGCGCCATCAACATCACTGGACGGTAAATCAATTTTGTTTAACACTGGCAACATTTCCAAATCATTATCCAACGCCAGATATGCATTTGCCAGTGTTTGCGCTTGAACCCCCTGGGTTGCATCGACTAAAATCAGCGCCCCTTCACACGCCGCCAGCGACCGCGACACTTCGTACGAAAAATCAACATGCCCCGGCGTATCCATCAAGTTCAACTGATATACCTGACCATCTTTGGCAGTATAATTCAAACGCACAGTTTGTGCCTTGATAGTAATTCCGCGTTCGCGTTCAATATCCATAGAATCCAGAACTTGGGCTTTCATCTCGCGCGATTGCAGTCCACCAGTATATTCAATCAACCTGTCTGACAGCGTTGACTTACCATGATCAATGTGGGCAACAATTGCAAAGTTTCTGATATTCTTCTGATTCATATAAACCCCAACACTATGCGGCAATAATACACCAGTATATCAGAACTTGCAATCAGTTTTTTATTAAAAATTAACGCGATTTGATATTTAATGACTTCACCATCAGCAAATTTGCATTTACCTTATGAAAACCATTTTTCGCATAAAAACTAGATGCCTGAACCGTTGGCGCCCCATACAGAATAATTTCTGATACATTGTTATCACGGCAATAATCTTCATACGCCCGCAACAGTTCATATCCGATACCTGCCCGCTGATATTTTTTATCGACATACAGATTTTCAATTTTTGCCTGGATGCCATATGGTGTATACAGTTTAAAATCTGGGGTTTGCAAGATTTTCCCCTTTATAAAACCCAACGGAAATGCTGCGCCATTAAACACAAACATAATATTCCCGCGCTTTTCCACATCATCGCGCAGCGTGTGATACAACGCCACTGCTTCACCCGGTCTGGTTTGATCAGTAATCATATAACAATCTTTCAGCAATTCATCTGATACATTAAAAATTTGTTGTATTCCTGTTTTCATTTTTCATCCAATTTATTCAGCAGTTTATCTATTCTCTCTGCCCTGTCCAAAGTATCATCATATTCGAAACGGATATCCGGGACATACTTTTGATTCATACGCGCCCCCAGTTCATATCGTACAGATTTTGTAATTTCACCTAATCGGCGCTGGACGGCGACAATATCTGTATTACGCGAATAATAGAACAACCGCACGAATTGCAGTCCCCCATGTGCCACCGCCCCGACCAGCGATACCCCAGAAACCAATTTATCATCCGAATAATTATCGCGCAAAATTTCCGCCACCAGTGTTTGAACTTTGCTGGCGACCCGCGCACCCCGATTAGAATTATTTTGTCGTTTCATCATTATATATTGTAAATTATAAGATATTAATTTAGAATCAAGTAAATTTTTTGATAATGAAAGGAAGAAATACATGAAATTCGCAGAATATATACTCAGCAAATCAGAAAGTCGCGCGTATTCTTGGATAGTATTCATATTAACAATCTGCGAATCGATATTTTTATTTATTCCACCCGAAGTATTCATGACCCCCCCAATTATTGCGAATAAAAAGCGCGCGGTACCAATAACGATTGCCGCATCATTGGGTTCGATTGTCGGCGGCATATTGGCATATATGATTGGCGCATGGCTGTGGGATTCATTGGGCCAATGGATAATAAACACATTTACAAACCCTGAATTAATTGAAACCGCGATAAAGCCGATGTTCAGCAAATATGGGATACTGATAATTGTTCTGACGGCTGTGACACCAATTCCATATAAATTATTGGCAATATGGTTGGGCTTTATCGGATATCCATTGTGGATATTTGTTGCCGTATCGGCGATATTCCGCACGGGTCGCTTTGCAATAATCGCAACATTGCTGTATTTTTTCCAAGAACGCGCAAATGCGATTGTCAAGAAATACTTTTGGCCATTAACAATCGGTGCAATCATCGCCGCTGGTCTGGGTGTTGGGTTAATATCGCTGTTTTAATAGGTCTTTAATTGAGATTGGTAATTCGTATATTATAATTTGCCCATTTCCCATTGTCATGCGTGGCGCAATCCACAATCTGTCATTGCGGACCGCGGCATAAAATCCACACACTTGTCATGCGCGGCGCAGCGAAACAATCCAGTAAATAATGTCGTCGCGAACGCGACACATATCGCATTCACTGAATCGCCACGGTCACTGCGTTCCCCCGCGATGATAAAAAGCACCACACCCAGTTCCCCTCCGTTGGAGGGGTGCCGCGCAGCGGCGGGGTGGTCAGAGAATTCAAGAAAATATTACCACGCCCACACACTCTCTTGTCATGCGCGGCGCAGCGAAGCAATCCAGTAAATTATGCCCCACATCACTAACTTGTCATTGCGAGCATAGCGAAGCAATCCAGTCAATTATACCCCACATCACTAACTTGTCATTGCGAGCATAGCGAAGCAATCCAGTAAATAATGCACGCGCGTATGCGCGACTCTATTATGACTGGATCGCCACGGTCGCCCTGCCCCCACACACCAGAATGACAAGAAACAAAAACGCGGGCAAAGACCCGCGAAATTCGTTCTCTCTCCTGCACTGTAACAACATCTGCACTCTTTATTGAACCCAAATTGTGGCATATGTTGTTGCATTTGCACTGCCCACTGGGATTTTAACATTTCCCTTGGTCACGGATACTTTACCACCCGTCTGGGACACATTTGTAACCACTGCCCCCGTACCAGACGATGTGCTGTCCAACGCCGTTAATTGTGCCTTGGTCGCATAAGTATTGGCGATATTATTACCTTTTGCATCTGCTGTTGCCTTGGCTGCTGTCCCAGTTGTGCTTAACTTACCTGCCAATGCGGCATTAACAACCTTGTTCTGAACTGGATTTGTACTAGTTGAACTTAACGCAGAATCAACCGTTATCGCCGCTGGAATTGTCGGCTTGTCCGTTAAATCATCATAAGATCCCGATGTCGCAACCGTCGCCAATCCCGAAATTTTTGACGCAGCAATCGCCGCATTAGATGCAATATCTGCATTTACAATCGTGCCATCTGCAATTTTCGCAGACGTCACCGCACCCGACGCCAACGCAGTCGCATCAACCGCGCCTGTTGCAATTTTCGCACTGGTAACCGCATCATTCGCAATCATCCCTGATGCAATTGTCCCCGTTGTGATATTACCAGACGAATTGGTAATCACGGCCTTGTTCGCGGCAGCGGAACCCTGCGCGGTGGCAACCTTGGCATTCGCAGCATTCTGTGCAGCTGTCGCGGCACTTTGTGCTGATTCTGCCGCTGTTTGTGCGGCGGTTATTTTCGCATTGTATCCGTCATAGGTTGATACCTTGGTCGACGTAATCCCAGAATTCACCGCATTCAATTGCGCACCCGACAAAGTCGCCTGTTTCCCGGACAAACCGTTCGTTAATTCAGATTTTGTCGCATATGTGGTTGTAATCACATTTCCTGACGCGTCCTGGGTCGCCTTGGTGGCACTGTTCACGGTAACGGCACCAGTTGAACTGACCGTAATATTACCACCGGATTTCACACCACCCAACGCAGATGTCGTTGCAACCGGCAAAGTATAATCTTTTGGCAAATCATCAGCGGTAATAAAACCACTGTCATTTGTTAATCCACTGGTTGTGGTCGGCACAGTAATATTAATCGTCTTGTTTGCTGACGCATTTGCCGTAAATGTATCAACTGTTGCGCCATTTTTCTGAATGGTCAGCGTGGCATTATTCACCGTTGGCAATTCGGTCTTTTTGGCATATGTATTGGCAATATTTGCCCCATTGCCATCTTGCGTTGCCTTGGTTGCACTGGTTGCAGTATCCGCGCTTGCTGCGGCGGCAACCTTGTCTATTCTTGTTGCAACGCCACTGGAATTAACATAGACCGGATGCGTCGCATCCCCCACCGCGGTCCCGGCGGTGGCAACTTTTACGGCGGTGCTGGCATTTCCTGGGATGCAATATTTGCATATGCGCCCCCCACCACCATCATAGCTATAAATGAAACTGCGAAAATGCCCTTTGACTTTATCATATCCGTATTCTACCTAAAAAAAACTGTTTCGTTCCACTGTCCGTTTATCGCAATCTGTTTTTTTTTACCTGTGTGCGGTGCACATTTTAACACCGCACATATTATTTTATCACAGATTATTCACCTGCACGGGCAATATCTTCCCATTGGAAATTGGTTCCGTCATATGTCAAAACCCATGTACCAGTGTCACCGGTTTCAGATGTTGCTGGCGCCGTAATTTTTGCCGCCAAATCAGTTACCAAGTTTGCAATCTTGCTTTGCGCGATTGCGGCATTATCTGCAACATCCGCATTTGCAACCTGATTTTTGGTCGCCAATGAACCATATGCGGTTCCTGCAACTACATTACCTTCTGCATTAACATACACTGGCTGGGTTGCACTACCAACTGGACCTGTTAATTTATTCTGCTTACCTGTCTGTAATTCTGCAATATCAGATTGTGCCGTATCCATTTCACCTTCTAATGTATCTACACGACCGGTTACAGTACCTACATTACCTGTAACATTTTCAATTGCAGTATATACTGTACCACCAGAAACAGGACCCGTTACACCCTCGGCAACCTGGGCTTTTGGTGCCTGTAATGCGTCAATATCCCCTTCTGCGGTTGTAACACGATCTGTTAATGCGGTTAAATCCGTTTGTGATGCCTTTGAATCCAATTCTGTATCCAATCCAGTAATTTTATCTGTTGTCAACGCTGGGATATCCGCTGCTGTTAAATTAGAGCTGCCCGTTACCAAACCTTTGGCATCGTATGTAATTTTTGTACCTGTCCCCGCAGTAATTGCCTCATTTGCATCTAATTTCGCATCCAAATCCGCTGCATCTGCCTTGCCCGCCAATGCAGAACCCAAACCAGAAACCTGCGCTTGCGTAATTGTCGCACTGGATGTAATATTACCACTGTCATCCGTTGTTACGATATGGTTTGCTGCCCCTGCCCCCATATTTTTATCTTGTTTCGCCGAAACATTCGTTTGCAATTGTGTTACATCACCTTGGATATCTGTGATATTACCTTCAATGGTTGTAATATCGCCTTCTATTTCTGTGATTTTACCACTTGTGGGTAATCCAGATGTTGCCGTTTTAATTGCTGCATCAACCGCCGCATTTGATGGATATTTGGTTTCTGATGCTTTATCTGTTCCCCATCCTGATGTTGTTGTTAAATTTGTCGTTACCTGCATATCTGCAATATCTTCATTATCAACTTTACCAGCCAAGCCAGATGTCAAATCCGTTTTTGTGGCGCCATCTGTAATACCATATCCCTCCAATGTAGTTGCTTTATCTGCCTTGCCCGCTAATGCAGTATCCAAGCCATCAACACGGGCTTGTGGGATTGAACTAGAAACCTGAACGGCACCTGTTGCACTTGTCGTCAAGATTCCATTATTGGTCTCTTGTTGAACAGCAACCCTTTCCGCATCTTTCTCATCAACATATGCTTGTGATGCAATTTTCGCGTTTGCGGCGCCTGTTGATACAACCGCCAATAATGTTGCAAAAATACCTGCTGTTAATTTTTTCATTTTTCCTTCCTTTCTTTCTTTTTTTTATTTTTTTCTAAAATTCCGATTATTATCTTATTCTGCCGGGGCAGTAACATTTACCCATGCTAAATCACCGCCTGTTGTAACCGACAATACACACAATCCTGATTCTGCCTGACAATCTGCGTCTGGCTGCGGTACCGCCAATTCAACAATTTTGCCGTCTGTTTCCAATTTGGTATAAACATCTGCGGCATTTGCCTTGCCATCAATTTCCGCATTTAATTCGTCACTCAGTTTATCTTCGGTAACCGCATTGTCTGCAATTTTCGGCGTTGTCACCGCACCATCAGCAATTTTTTCACTGGTTACCGCACCGTTTTGCAATTTAGACCCCGCCAATGTACCATCTTCAATCAACCCAGGGTTAACAGGCAATTCACTTAAATTCGATATTTCTGACGATACCCATGATGTCATCGCACCAACGGTCGGGAACTGCGTATCAGATGCTTCATTGCCATCATTAATAACATTTGTTTTATTCCCTGCATCTTCTTTGCCCGCCAATCCAGACGTCAATGCCGTCGTTGTTGCATAATTTGATGCATCGGTTAATTCCGCAACAGTTGTTGGAATATCCTCAATTGACGCCTTGCCCTCCAACGCTGTGGTCAAACCTGTAACCTTGTCCTGACCAATTGTCGCAGCGGATGTAATATTACCAGACGCATCAGTTGTCACGATATGATTTTCGTGACCGACACCCATTGCAATGTCTTGTTTCCCATCGATATCGGCAATTTGCCCCGCCAATGTTTCATCCAATTTATCGCCCGTGATTGCACCATCGGCGATATCACCCGTGCCAACCGTACCATCGGCAATCTGGTCTGATGTAATTGTGCCATCTTGGATTGCATCACCATTTATTGACCCCGGTGCCAATTCAGACGGATCAAATTCAACATTTTCAATTTGCTGTTGCGTCCATGCAGTAACCGCACCAACAGTTGGATATACCCTATTTGCTTCTTCGCCTTCACTGCCCGTAATGGCGGTTACTTTATTTGTTTTATCTTCCTTGCCATCAATTTCGGCATTTAATGCCGTATCCAAATCAGCCGATGAAATTGTACCATCTTTGATTTTATCTGTTGTTACGGAATCTGCCGCCAAATCTGCATTACCAACCGCGCCATCGGCAATTTCATCGGTTCCAACCGCGCCCGTCTGGATATGTTCAGAACCAACCGCATCATCCGCAATTTTATCCGATGTTACGGCATCATTTGCGATTTTATCCGTGGATACCGCACCATCAGCCAATTTTTCTGTGTTAATTGAACCGGCGCCAATGTTATCCGGATTTACCGGCAATCCCGTTTCGGACAATTCACTTATCTTTGTATTAGTCCACTGGGTAATTGCACCAACCGATGGATACACCGTTGCCGAAGACTGATTTCCAGCATTAATTTCTGTTGCCTTGTTGGTTAAAACCTCATACTTGCCATCTGCGGTCGCGCTGTCCAATTTAGAATCCATTTCTGAATCCAATTGCCCAACCGTTTCGGTCAAACTGTCAACCGTTGTTGCCAATCCTGTTTCAGCATTATTAATCGTATCACCCAACTGCGTAACCTGGGTCGTCAGATTTTGAACATTTTCTTTGGTTTCATATGTATTGCTGACTGTTTCCAGAATTGATGTTTCTTTGTTATCAACATACTGCTGGCTGGCGATACGCGCCGTTGCCGCATTCGCAGCACCCGCACTGAACAAAATTGCTGCCATAAACCCAGAAAAAACAATATTTCTTTTTTTCATTTGTTATATTCCTTTACATTGCAATTTCATACCACACTGGGTTACCTGTATCATCCGCCCCCAGCACACTGTTCGGTGTTGCCCCAGACATACTGACCGCATCCGCCGCATTATCCAACGCTGTTTGTACATCCAACGCCAGTTTTGATTTTTCAATCGCCGCATCATCTGCAACATCAGCATTTGTGATTTGATCTTTATATGCCAACGCTTTCAGATTTGCTTTATCTTCTTTGCCATCAATTTCCGCATTTAATTCATCACTCAGTTTATCTTCGGTAACCGCATTGTCTGCAATTTTCGGCGTTGTCACCGCACCATCAGCCAATTTTTCTGTATCAATTGAACCGGCACCAATATTATCTGGATTAACCGGTAATCCTGTTTCAGACAATTCATTTATTTTTGTGTTTGTCCATTGCGTAATTGCACCAACTGTTGGATACGCCGTTCCAGATGATTGATTTTCAGCAGTAATGGATGTCGCCTTGTTCGATTTATCTTCTTTGGCATCCAAACCTGCCTTGGCTTCATCCGCGGTTGTCTTTGCCGCATCCGCATTGGTCTTGGCTTCTTCAGCAGCAGAAACCGCATCTTCAACCTGCTTTTTCAGACCGGTGTCTTCGTTATTAATTGTATCGCCTAAATTTGTAACCTGTTCCGTTACATTGGTAACATTTTGTTCAATCTGATTTACCGTTTCCGTCGTCGCATAATTCGCCAAATCAGATACATTTGCCTTGGTTTCTAATTCACCATAAACCGCCGCAGACGATGGATATTTTGTTTCGTCATCAACAACCGTCTGACTCTTGTTCGCCGCATCTTCTGGTGTGAAACCCAATGCATCTTGCTTGCCGGCGACCGCCTGTTGCGCAGCATTTGCAGTATTTACAGCATCTTCGACTTGCTTTTTCAGACCGGTATCCGCATTATTAATCGTATCACCTAAATTTGTAACCTGTTCCGTTACATTGGTAACATTTTGTTCAATCTGCTCAACAGTCGTGGTATCTGCCTTTTGTTCCAAAGCACCATAAACAGCAGCTGCCGACGGATACTGATCCGCTGTTGAAGATGCGTCAATCGTCTGTATTTTATTCGATTTATCTTCTTTACCAATCAACGCTTCGCCCATATCACCGGCAACAACATCTGCAACCTTGTCATCAACTTCTGAAATCGTATAGTAATTTTCTAATTTTGTATCAACAGAATCATTCGTTGCATAATTCGCCAATTCGGATTTATCCGCTTTATCCGCCAATGCCGTTGTCACCGCCGCACCAGACGGATATTCCGTTGCGCTGTTTGTTACAGTTTGCGTTTTATTTGAAATATTTTCTTTGGCATCCAGACCACTGATTGCATTTGCCGCCGCCAATGCAGCATCACTTGCCAAATCATTAATTTCACCAACTTCGGTCTCTAATGCTGAAACAGCACTGGCGTCTGCCTTGTTCGCCAATTCTGTCTTGTCAGCCTTGGTCGCCAATTGTTCATCAACATATGTTTTATCTGCCTTGTTCGCCAGCGCTTCGTCCATATCGCCTGCAACAATATCGGCAACTTTTTCATCAACTTCTGTCTTGTTATAAACCTCTGCCTTGGTGTAAACATCGGCTGCATTTGCCTTGGCTGCCAAACCACGGGTTAAATCATCCTTGGTCGCATAAACATCCGCCAGCGCAGCAATTGCATTTCCAATCGCCTGATTCATTTGCTCGGTCGTGGAATACGCATCCAGATTTGCCGCATCACCCGGCTCACCCTTTTCACCTTGGGGTCCCTGGGGTCCGGTAATTTCCGCCTTGGAAATCAAAATATTCCAATCATTTTCGCCGACATAGCGCCACAACAAATCCGTATCATCAGAACCCAATTCAACTTCGCGACCATCCTTGCCCGCAATCATTTCTAATTCTTGTTCCAGCGCATCGACATCAACAAAGATTTCATTCGTATTGTCATCAATTATAATAAAACCATCTTCACCCGGGTACAGCGTATCCTGTTTGTCCGACAACGCATCATTAATATTATCATCCGCAGTACGCAAATCTTCAACATCACGCCCCAACTGATCAATCTGATCACGCAAGCCCGTCAAATCGCCATCACTGATACCGCCACCAGACGAACCGCCCGACGAAGAACCACTGCCTGGTGTTTGCGGACGCAACGAACTGCCCCCACTGACAGATGTTGCACCACCCAAATAATGCCCAATTGACAAACGCGGCGATGTCGCAACACGCCCCGTTGTTGTCGTTCCTGCATCAATTGTTGTACTGGCCCCCGACTGCCCCGCAGACGGTGTTACACGCAACGAACCACCACGCACAGACGCACTTCCGCCATCGCCCGCAGATGCAGCACTGGACACACTGGAATATGTACCACTGCCCCCCAAACTGCGAACAGATGACGCCGCGTACGCACCAGATACAGCCGTACACAAAACACAAATAATTGCCAATGTTGAAATTTTCAGGTCTTTTTTCACAGTACTCTCTCTTCCTTAACCAATAATACCATATTTACCCGAATCGGGTCAACAGCATTTTATGTTAAAATTCATATCTGATACCAATCGATATAGAATTATCCATAATGAAATCGATATCATTCTGGAACCAATGCGATGCGCCCGCATCATCCAGCATTCCGATACGCTGATCTAACCCAGTCATTGCAGATAAACGATAACGCAAATCCAGCACCAGGTTATAATCCAGTTCATATGAATATCCCAACATAATGCCGCCCATCGCCGCAATACCATATTCACGACGATCGCCACCATCAGAATAAACCATGTCAATTGTTGTTATTGGCATTGCCGCACCAACACCAGCCCCAACATACAAACCATTTGAAAAATCATAATACAAATTCGCCATTAAATATGGAATCTGCATTGTAAATTTTGCTGCCGCATCGGCATCTTCAAAATACCCCAGATAGCCCGCCTCTAATTCTGCACGCCAAAAGTATGAAAAACGCCGTCCACCAAATATACTGCCACCGAATACCGGTTCAAAAGAATATTTATCAGAACTATAATCTGAATTTACCAGCAAATCATCATCAGATGAATATTTATTTTCCCAATTCCAGAAACCTAGTTCTGCACGTCCCCCGACATACCAACCTGTTTTTGCCTTGTCCGTGTAATCATATGTTACGCGATATCCGCCATCACCAGTTCGTGTCAAATAACTTGGCGCAGCAACCACCGGGGTGGTCAATCCTGCTAAAACAATCAAAGATAAAACTTTTTTCATATATTCCTTCCTTTATTATTTCGAAATTATTATATCATAAAATACCCATGCACGAAAAGCATAAAAATCACATATTGACAACTTTTTATAAAATTTGCTAAATTTAAAATGTAAAGTAAAAAAGAAAGGAAGAAACATGAACAAATTTTTACTAATGGTTATTGCATTAGGCATGGTCGCATGCGCGGGTCCAAATCATATTGACGATAACAAGGTTTTCTTTGCATTTGATTCTGCGGCAATTTCTGATGATTCACGCACAGAACTGGAAAGCCAATCATTATATATGAAAAAAAATCCAGATATAAATGTTATACTCGAAGGACATTGTGACGAACGCGGATCCACAGAATACAATCTGGCATTGGGTGCATTACGCGCTGGGAATGCTGCACATGTATTAATCGCCGATGGGATTGAACCAGAAAGAATAAAAACAATTTCATATGGCAAAGAACGCCCACAATATCCTGGCACTGGGGAAGAAGTATGGGCTTTAAACAGAAATTCAACGACCAAGGTTGTTGATGCCGAATAAAAAAAAGTGCGCCAATGGCGCATTTTTTATTTTTATGTATGCTTGACCATTATTGGTTTTTTTTATACTATTTTTTACATGGACGATAACACCGCAATATCTTTTGCAAATGTTGGCGCGCGATACGATAATGCACGCGAAGTTTTATCTGATGTTTCATTTAATATCAGTGCGGGCGGTTTTTATTTTCTGTCGGGGGCATCAGGCGCGGGGAAAACAACATTATTGCGTTTAATATATCAATTGCACAAGCCGTGTCGTGGTCAAATAAAATTATTTGGTCGAATAACAAATGATATGACCCGTGATGAAATTGCCACACTGCGACACAAAATGGCAATCGTATTCCAAGAATATTCATTACTGTCACATATGTCTGTATTTGATAATGTTGCATTACCATTGCGTGTACGCGGTCTGTCAGAATCAAAAATAAAAAAATTAGTAATAAAGGTTCTGGAATGGGTTGGATTGGCAAAATACGCCGATGCAAATCCAAAAACATTGTCTGGGGGGCAACAGCAACGCGTATCTGTGGCACGCGCGATTATAATCCAACCGGCGATATTATTAGCTGACGAACCCACAGGAAATTTAGATGATGAAAACGCATCGCGTTTAATGGAATTGTTTGTACAAATGAATAAGACATTTGGTACAACAATTATTCTGGCAACGCACAGTACTAAATTAATGGAAACATATAAATTTCCTGTGATACGCGTTGAAAATCATCGTGTCAATTTTATTGGTGGTCAAACGACACAAAATTCAAACACAGATAACAAAAAAATATGGCGCGGTCCCAAACCACAAAGTTATTTTACAGAATTATCAAAACAATTTGACGATATTGGAAATGCATAAATGACAAAAAAACCGATTGTATTTTCATTGGTGCGCGAACAATCTATATTTATGACAGCAATTATGTCATTACTGACATTTCTGTCGGTATTGGCATTGGGTATTGCGCTGGCAATTGGCACGGGCGTAATGCGTTGGAATACACAATGGGATTTATTTGCAACGGTTCAAATAACAAATCCAAAAAATACAAATACCGTTACAGAAATAATTGATAATAATACTGATAAAATAACAACTGTAAATGAAATAACAACCCAACAAATGCACGATTTAATGCGTCCATGGATATCTGGCGGGGGCGCACTGGAAAACTATTTACCAAAAATGTATGAATTGGAATTCAAAACAGTTGATGATTTAAAATCTGTTGGCGTCCAGATATCACCACACGCCCGTTTTCTGACACATGCCCAGGCACTGGAAAATCCAACATCTGCGGGCTGGAAAATGATATTAATATCTGCATTTGTTTTGGTTTTAGTACTGGGCACAATTGGTGTTTGTATTTCATATATTGCCCGCAATACGGCAATGTTGCACAGACGCGAACTGGAAATATTAAATCAAATTGGCGCGCGCGATTCATATGTTGCCCACCAGATGCAGGTTATTGTCGCCAAAATCTGTACAATTGCATCTGGTGCCGGTTTTATTGTTGCCGCACCTGTATTATTATTAATTCTTGGGGCGGCACACAGCGCACGCGTTGGATTAATGGCAATGCTGGATATATCTGGTGGCGGCTGGTTATTACTGATAATATTACCAATTGCAATAATAATATTTGCGATATGGATAACACGCCGCACAACATTAAAAATATTACAAAATAGTTAATGAAAATTATAACAACACCTTTATTTATAATATTATGCTTTGTAATTGGCGGTATGGTTTTTAAATTTACAGTCCCCCGCCAATGCAATGGAATACAACATGATGACAGCATATTTGTTTTAACTGGCGACATGCGCAGAATTCCGTTCGCAATGCGTCAAATGCACGCATACCCAGATACAGATTTATATATTATTGGCGCTGGTGCGTCAAATTATGAAATTGCAAATCGTGTAAAGATAGAATCCGATTCGAAATCAACATACCAAAACGCATTGGCAATTCGTGATATTGCCCAACGCGCTGGTCTGGACAGAATTGTCATTATTACAACCGAAGACCATATGAACCGTGCTAAATACCTGATATCACGCGAATTACCAGACACAGAAATCATTGCATGCCCTGTTCCATTGACTGGAATGCCCCCCGCAAAAAGACTTGAACGATGGGTGGTGGAATATATAAAATATATCGCCACAATGATTGGAATTAATGAAAGTTAAACAAAGGATGAAAAACAAAATGTTCAAAACAATAATTTTTAAATTTATGCTGGCAACACATTTTATATTATGGACTCCGTTGATACTGTTGGGATTCATAATATCCAACCGTGTAAACCGTTTTATAATTATAACATGCGCCCGTGGTGTATTGTGGGTTGCGCGCACATTTGGCGGGATAAAGTACATAATTCATTATCCCTTGGTCGAAGAAAACGGAATCCCTGCCGCCCCGAATGAAAATGTACGCGTTGATGGTAAATCAATAATTGCCGCGAAACACATGTCTATTCTAGAAGTGGCTATTCTAACAACCCATATTCCCGATTCGTTTTTTATAATAAAGCGTGAATTATTATGGATTCCGATTTATGGATGGGCATTTTGGCGTATGGGATTGCAACCGGTAAATCGCGCCCGTGGTGCAACAAACATGCAAAAATTAACCCATGCGGTTGAAAAGAAAATACGCGATGGCAAAACATTAATCATTTTTCCCGAAGGAACGCGTGCTAAACCTGGTCAACACATAAAATTGCGCCGCGGATTATTATTCTTGGCACACCAATTAAAATTACCAATATTGCCCGTTGGCACAGATACTGGATTATATTGGCCCAAACACGGCAAAATTCGCAGTGGCACGGCAAATTTATGGTTTGAACCATTATTGCCATGCAATGCATCATTGGATGAAATCAGTAATGCAATAAATCGCCACAGTGCATAATGACAAAACGGGCAAAAAAATGCCCGTTTTTTTATTCACACCAACGCAGACGCCGCCCGCCATTATATGCGCGCCCTAAATTTTCTGTGATTAATATTTTCCCAACATCATTGCCATCTGAATCGGATACACGCGCATCAATCCGCCCCAGATATTTATCATCACGAATATCTGTTAATTCAACCGTGCTGCCAATCGGAATTAATTGTGCCAACCTGTCGCGTGCAATATTTGCCATACGAATTTCATAATCACACATTCCATGCAGTTCGGGCGTATCAACATTCGATATGCGCACGCGTACCGTAATTTTTATATCATCATCTAAATTCACGCGTGCGGCAAATGTATCGCCATCGATAATATAATCAACCGTTGCCGGTACCGCAATTGCGGCACCAGCGACAAAGATTCCACAAATCGCGATTATTATCCGCCACATTTTTGTTTATGGCAATCTGGGCGACCATGTTGGTTCAACCCCATTTATACCATCTGGTAATTCTATTTCATAAATATTTTGCCCGGTAATATCAACACTGCGAATATGACTGATGCGTTCGATACCATCAATTGCCTTTTCTGTTTCATAATAAACGACACGACGCGAACCCGGCGCCCAAGATGGGGCCTCCATATACCAGCCTCCTGCCAAAATTTTTTCATGTTTCCCGCGCGGATCCATTATACCGATATAAAATGTATCATCGGCAATTTTAGTAAATGCGATAAATTGACCATCTGGTGACCATGCTGGCGTTGCATAGCGCCCTGCCCCATATGTAATGCGTTCAACCTCACCCGTTTCCAGATCCAAAACATATATTTGCTGATTACCACTGCGATCTGAATTAAACGCCATTTTTTTACCATCTGGGGAATAAGACGGACTGGTATTCAGCGAATAACCAAATGTCAATTGACGCAATTTTTTTGTTTCAATATCATATTCATAAATATGCGTAATACCATTTTTCACCAATGATAGTGCAATTTTTGTCCCATCGGGCGAAAACCGTGGCGCAAAATTCATCCCGCCAAACTGCCCCAAACGGCGCTGTTCCCCAGTATCCAAATCCAATGTCCAGACAGACGGATCGTCATCATAATATGACAAGAACACAATCGTCTGCATATTTGGCGAAAAATGCGGCGACATAACAAAAGTATCCTTGTCAGACAAATATCTGAATCCATACCCGTCCTGGTCCATAATTGCCATGCGCTTAGTGCGATTATGTACCGGTCCTGTTTCTGCAATAAATACAATTTGCGTATCGAAATATCCAATCTCGCCTGTCAAGCGTTCATATATCGCATCTGCCATAATATGCGCCATACGCCGCGCAGATTTTTTTGACGCAACCAGACTTTGTGCCTCTATCTGTTCTTTACCTGCAACATCCCATACATAGAATTCCAGACTGTACCGCCCACTGGATTGCGCCGATAATTTTGCCTGAACTAAAACTTGGGCTTTTATTGCCGACCACAATTGAAAGTCTGGCATTTTACCCATTTCGACAAATTCAGGCAACGCATCGCGTGAAACGATTCTGAACAATCCTGTTGATTTCAAGTCAGATTCAACCACATCGCGTATCATTTCGGCATCTTTACTGGACACATTACCAACAGTTTCCAATTTTTGAATTGCAATCGATATTGGTTCGGTTGCACCGGCAACTATATCAACACGCAATTCCGCATGCGCCGGCAAAACAAGCGCCACAAATACAATGAATAATGATAATATTTTTTTCAGCATTAAAAATTCCTTTCCAATTATATCCAGTAATTCTATATGCATATTATTAAAAATGCAAGCCAGCCACCACCGAAAAAAATCATAAAAAACCAACCAAAACACCACAAAAATCCGCAAAAGCCACAAACAACACAAACGCCATCACAATATACAACACACCCGTGATTACACCGGTGTTTACGACCACAAATACATTTGTATTGACAAACATCAATACAATGATATAGTCGCAGCAATTGTTCGTAATGAACATGGAATCGTTATTAAAAGAATACGCGGCATATCGCGCGTTTAACAAATCCGACCGCGTTATAAATATGCGCATTCCGCATCAAATACTGGAACGCATCAAAGAACTGGCAGACCAGCAACACGTCCCATACCAACTGCTGATATCATCAGTATTATTTTCATTGGCAAATATCGAAGAAAACAAATAATTCCGGGAACAATTAAATAATAATAAAATCCAGACAGACTGATATATAACAATAAAAAAGACGGCATAAATTGCCGTCTTTTTGTCCGTTATCCGTTTACCAGTTCGTGATTAAATCTTGACAACCAATTAATGCCAACCCGTTATTTGTAAACAAGAATACCTGTAACACAATACCAATACCGAACAATAATACAAATCCAACCAGCATACCAGTACCCTTCTTTTGCAAGTCATCTAATTTCACTTCACCTTTGGAAATATATCCCCATGCCCATCCGGCAATAATAAACGCGGCACCAACGAACGCCAATGTACGCAATATTTTAAACACACCATACATTTGACCAATCAACCCACATATACCATTGGCATTAATTCCCGCCGCCGCGGCTGCCAATGCCGGCATTGATGCGCCCGCCATAATGACCGCACCTGCAAAACCAATCTTTTTTAATAATCCCTTCATAGAAATCCCCTTTTGTCCTTTTCTGTAATTCTATCATAAAAAAACAACCCGTTCAAGCATCATCGGAACATAAAAAACCGGCATTGCTGGTTGCAATGCCGGATATAAATTCCATGCAAAAATTAATTACATGGCCGGAACGATAACATATCTGCGTTTCAGAACTGGTTGCGCCTTGGCACATGAATTACATGTGGATACAACTTCTACGGGTGCATTGCAAGAATTGCATGCAGACACTTCCTGGGCAGCCGGCGCCAAAACCTGGCGTTCATTGCGCTGTGGCAAACCGAATGTATCGCGCGCATATAAATCTTCACAGCGTGTATTGCGATAAACAATCTTTTTACCATTATCAATACCACTGACATATTGTGAAAAATTACGACCATATTCACCGGCGTAATAAATACAATCCTGACCATCTTGGGTATATCTGACACCACCCTTGTAATAGTCATAATATGCACCGCACCCCGCCAAACCAGTTAATGCGATTACAGAAACCAGAACTTTTTTCATGTTATCATCCTTTATAAAACTCTATCCGTTCTCTGACCCGCTCCCCGATTCGTACTTAAATTGTTGCACAAAAATATTGATTGTCAAGTTTTATAGAGATATAAACATTTTTAATTAATATGGAACATTACTTGGTAATTTAAAACACCCAACGCTATCACAAAATTCTGTATTACCAGTCTGCATAAAGCATCGATCTATTCCCGTTGCCCCAACAGCACTGGTTGCCCCAATTGGACACGGCTGGCATGCAAAACTCGAACTATTATCATGATAATATCCCGCCGGTGCTTTGGTACATCCCGTTGTCTCATTTGGCTGACAATATCCAACATCACACGAAGCGACCTCTGTTACCTCACAATTTGTATTCCAGACAACAGGGGAATTTCCCCACGCACCACTGCTGGTATAAAAACATTCTTTACCACCTATTCCACCACCAATAGATTCATTAGATGTTGTACACGAACATTTCGAAAAATCCCATTTACCTGGGGCATAGTCTATTTCATGCCCCTCTGTCGTCCAAACTGCATCACCTTTTATGCTGCCACCATCCCCATTTGCATTTTTACAATCGCCCAACATGCTTGCACATTCTACTGTATTACTTACACATTTTCCATATATCGTATCCGTATTACATATAAAACCATATTCTTTATTACCATCTGGATCTATTTCCATTGGTTCCAAATGATAATTATTATCACATTGCGTTAAACGGCATTCAGACCATTTGCAATTATTACCATCTTCATCACATTCCCAGAATTTATACCCCGTACCATGATCGCCTGTACATTCTTGCTTATTTGGTACACAAGTACCATTTTCTGCATGATAACCATTACATTCATCAGACTCATTTTTACAGTATATTAAATCATTCGCTGGACAAGAGGATGGATAACAAACAGACAAAACACTCGGCTCTTTCTGCCCTGCTTTTTCGCCATCAACTATCACATCTTCTGGCACACAATATTTAAAGCACCCCTCTCTATTGTGCGCCCCTGGATCAGAATAATCATAACCATCCCCTGGGCGTTCAGAACATTGCTCGCAAATTGCTCCAATACATGTTGTATTAGAACCACCATACCCACAGATTTCACCATTTAAACACTCACCACTACCTTGACTTGTACACACTGCCAATGATTGATTAAAATGCGCTGTATAAATATTACCAGGTCCATAAAACCTTTCCGCAAATGAACCAGAGACAAAAAAACAAGAAATAATAAAAGAGAACAAATAACTATAAATTTTCATGTAACATATGCTAATAAAAAAATCTGGCAAATGCCAGATTTTTTTAACGCTGCTTACTTCCATACACTGTATGATCAAGATAACGATATATTGGTTTTGTTAACTTAAAACCAAAATTTGTCAACCATACACTATCTTCCTTGGATTTAGCTAAATCAGCATCTGTATAAGCCTCCATAACCATTTCTGGAATTTCACCATCACCACGAATTTTATACTGATTTTGCAATGTAACTTCTGATATTATCGTATTTTGTAAAAAATTTTTTAAAGTTGAAACTTTAAGCCATGCACCATCACCAACATATCTCAAAATAACACGATTTACATTTGCAGAATCTGCCGACATGCAAATATCCACTACTGGTATATGAAGCAGTTCATCCATTGTCCATGTGTACACCGTATCATGTAATCCGGGTGGCGTTGGTTCATCATCTTTATTACATCCCGCCAACAACGATGCGCCCGCAATTCCCAATATTGGCAATGTCCGCTGTAATTTATATGGTAATGTTTTTATAAATTTCATTTACTGCCCCCTTTTTTATTTATTATCGTTGTTTCGAATTCGTATTGATATAAACAGGATTTTTTAAGACAAAACCAAATTTCACTAACCATGCACTATCCGACGAGTTCACCCCATAATTATCCCGTACCAGATCCCGTATATACCCACTTATCTCGCCCCGACCGCGTACTTTGTGCCGATTTTCTGGCGAAACATATTCCAATATTTGATGTTCAAAAATATCCCGCAATTCATTGACTGTATACCCCCGACCACTTTTATCTGTATTCTGCAAAATTACACGATTTACATTTGCGGAATCTGCCGACATACAAATATCTGTTGGCGGTAAAATTCTGGACAAATCGCTAACAGTCCATGTGTACACCGTATCATGTAATCCGGGCGGCGTTGGTTCATCATCCTTGTTACACCCCGCCAATAATGATGCACCCGCAATTCCCAATATTGGCAATGTCCGCTGTAATTTATATGGTAATGTTTTTATAAATTTCATTTGCTGCCCCCATTGTTCAGAAAATATGATTTATTTCCTGTATCAAACGAAAAAAGCCCGGAAAAATTCCGGACTTTGTTCAGCCTGTTTTACATCAAAATCGCACGAAAACGCATTCCCCGTTCCCCCCGCGCCACCACACGGCGGCGCATGATGTACGCCACCCGGGGAATTCAGAAAAATCATTTTCACACAATTCATTTTATACCCCACCGCAAAAAAACACATTGTTTTTTGCCATTTATTTAAATCTTATACGACAAACACGCCGTTTGTCAACAACTTTTTATCATGAAAACATTCCGATAAAATTATCATTCGGCACAGTAATTCTTGTGATATAATTTACCATGATATTAATAAAAAGGATTGGAAATGGATTACAAAGATTTTGGATTGGTCAACACAAAGCAAATGTTTGCACACGCATCGGCAAATCACTATGCAGTGCCGGCATTTAATTTTTATAACATGGAAACATTGTCGGCAATTATTTCCGCCGCGCGCGACATGCACAGCCCCGTAATACTGGCGGTATCTGAATCTGCATTAAAATATATGGGACCAGAATTACTGATGGGAATGATTTGGGGATTAAATTTAAAACCAGAACATGGCGTTGCACTGCACCTGGATCATGGCGCATCATTTGACGCATGCGTAAATGCAATAAAACTGGGCTTTTCCAGTGTGATGATTGATGGTTCAAAATTACCATTTGATGCAAATGTTGACCTGGCACGTACTGTTGCCGAATATGCACATAAATATAATGCTTCTGTCGAAGCAGAACTGGGTACCCTGTCGGGAATCGAAGACGAAAATACACACGGCACCGAATCCAGTTATACAAATCCAGATGATGTTGTAAATTTTGTAAATGCAACAAATATTGATTCGCTGGCAATTGCAATCGGCACCAGTCATGGCGCATAACATGGCGCATCCAGTATTCCTGAAAAATATGTAAAAACAATTAATGAATACGGCGGAAAAATGTCCAACGCCCGCGGAATCCCAGCACAACAATTACGCCGTGCGGTTGAAATGAATATATGTAAAATAAATGTCGACAGTGATTCCCGCCTGGCATTTACCGCGGGCGTGCGCAAGACACTATTTGACACGCCATCTGGATTCAACCCGCGCGATTACCTGGGCGCCGGCAAACAAAACATTTACGACAATTGCGTTGATGAAATAAAAAATATCATGGGATCAAATAATCAGATTTAATATAAAAAATAAAATAAATTAGAACGGTGTAGATGCAAAGATTGGCGGGCGCGAAGCGTAACACACTATCAAAATAAATTAGAATGATATAGATGTCGACAAAAAATTTGCGTAGTGTATTAAACATACATGAGCAAATTTTTTGTCGGCAGATATGTTATTATAATTTATTTTTATTTATTTTGCGCGTTCGACATATTCTAGGGTTTCAGTATTTACCACTATCTTTTCGCCCTGTTCGATAAACAGCGGCACTTGAACACGAACACCATTATCCAAGATTGCTGGCTTGCCACCACTGCTGGATACGGTTTGCCCCTTTAATGCCGGCTCTGTTTCTTCAACAGTCGCAACAACCGTCTTTGGCAACGAAACAGATACTGGTTGCCCTTCGACAAAATTCACTTTGACCATCATTTCCGGTGCCAAAAATTTCATTTGTTCACCCAATGAATCAACAGATACAGTAAACTGTTCATAATTGGTCAAATTCATGAAATATGCATCTGTGCCATCAGAATACAGATATTGACAATCAATATCTTCGACCATTAATTTTTCAACCTTATCTTCGGCACGCCAACGATCATTACCCTTGTTCCCAGAATCAATATCGCGCAGGTCCGCCTGAACAAACGCACCACCCTTGCCTGGTTTAACCTTGGTAATAGACATAACGGAATAGCGTTTACCATTGTGTGAAATAACCCAACCCACACGCATATCATTTGCAATATATGACGCCATTATATACCCCCTTGTAATTTGTTCAGATTATAAAGTTATAAACGCATATGTGCAAGGCATTTATTGCCCTGCACGCTTGTGCGCCCAATAACGATCAATACTTTCCATAATCAATTTATCCGCTGTTGCACGATCTGCCCAACCCGTAACCTTGGACCATGAATTCGGCTGTAAATCCTTGTAATGCTGAAAAAAGTATTCGATTTTAGACCGCAAAATCGCCGGCAACTGTTCAATATATTCTGTTTTTGTATAAAACGGATCAATATTATCACGCGGCACACAAATAATTTTTTCATCACCGCCGGCTTGATCTTCCATTAACAATGCACCGATTGGGCGCACTTCAATCAAAACACCCGGTCGCAACGGCGCATTACACACAACCACGCAGTCCAGCGGATCACCATCATCCCCCAATGTTCCCGGAAAATATCCATAGTTTGCCGGATACGCCATTGGTGTATGCAAAATTCTGTCAACCCGTAACAGACCCGTTTCTTTATTTATTTCATATTTTACATAACCATTTTCTGGAACCTCTATAATTGCATTCATCTTTTTTGGTGGTTCCTTGCCTGGTGCAATTTCTTCTAGTGTTGTCATAATCTTTATCCTTAATCTATAATTTTCCGGCGCAAATCTTATCATAAAAAATATAAAATTCAATATTGTTTTAAAAAATGTAAAAAATCCCGCGATTGCGGGATTTAATCATTAAAACACAGATTTCAGATTACATACGCATTGGCATTAACACAAACAAGGCATCTGTATTTTTATCCGTTGATTTAATAATTGTTGGCGACAGCGGATCTTGCATTTCCATTTGGAACTTTTCACCTTCGACCTGGCTGGCAACATCCATCAAGAATTTTACATTAAACACAATTGTAAAAGAACTATCCCCATTATATTCAATATCTAATTCCTGGGTTGCTGTTCCGGCATCTGGACTGGATGCATTAACAACCAACTTATTCATTGAAAATGTCAATTGAACAGATTTTGTTTTATCAACACTGGCAACAGAAACCAAGTCCACGGCATTTAAAAATTGCTTTCTGTCCAACACCGCGATTTTATCATTTCCCTTTGGAATAACGACACGATAATTTGGATACTGCGCATCAACCAACTTACTGGTCAATGTCGCCGCGCCAATAACAAAACGCGCCTTGGTATCCGACAATTCAACCATAACATCATCAACGGTTGCATCTTCCAACAATTTTGACAGTTCACCAATAACGCGGCGCGGTAAAATTACAGACGGCATTTCCACACTGCCCGCCGGCGCCGGCATTGCACACAATGCCATACGCTGGGCATCTGTGGCAACCGCAGTTAACATTTTTTCTTTACTTTCATCCGATATATGGAAATAAATACCGCCCAAGTGATAGCGTACATCATCTGTTGGAATTGCAAATTTAGTCTGATTAATTAAATGCGCCAAATCCCCAGTTGTCATTTGGAATTTTGTGGTTAAGTTGCTACCTGCCATTGCCGGGAAATTTTCCGCCGGCAATGTTGGCAAACGAAATACCGCACGTCCACTGGATACAACCAATTGATCACCAGATTGTTTAAAACTGATTTCCGCATCATCAGGCAATTTACGCACAATATCATACAACATCTGGACTGGGACAGTTGTTTTTCCACCCAATGTTATATCTGCGGCGACATGTTCAACCAATTCCAAATCAACATTTGTTGCCGACAAAACCAAATCGTCCGCCACTTCCAGTTTCACATTCATTAAAATCGGCAATGTCGCGCGTTTTTCAACAATAGATTGCATATGCCCCAGCGCACGAATTAAAACCTGACGAAATACTGAAAATTCCATTATATGCTCCTGTATAAATATTTTCGTCCCTGCTACATTCTTTATTCTTTCCAATTCAGTTTATCAAAAAATGTCGATTCGGCGCAAGGACAAAACAAACCAAATTCACACGACAAAAATAAATTATGTACAAAAAAGTACCATCAAACAAGATGGTACCTTTCATTAAAATATAATACTTATTTTGCCATAACTTTTTCTAATTTCGCGCGCAACTTTTTCATATCATCATATTTTGTGAACTTACCTTTTTCTGCAATAGAAATATCCCCACTTTCTTCAGACACAACCAAAACAGTTGCACTGGATACCTCTGATAATCCCAATGCCGCACGATGACGCGTTCCATATTTCCAATTTAAATTATTCTTGGATAATGGCAATATACCACCTGCATACGCGATACGATTTTTTTCAATTATAACCGCCCCATCATGCAGTGGTGTTTTATTAAAAAATATCGTCAACAGCAATTCACTGGAAATAATCGCATCAATCGCAACACCTGGCTTTTCAATTGCACTTTCATCCAAAGTACTTGGGAAAACAATCAACGCCCCCGTATGTTTCGCAGACATATATTCAACCGCCGACACAATCGCATCCAGTGATTTAGTATCTTTATTTTCGATACCACCGCGTCTAAACAAATGCCGCCATTCATCAATATTCCCCATTAACGCCATAAACTTACGCAATTCCGGTTGAAATACAACAATCAAACTGATAGACAAGAATAACGCTGTCCAATGTAAAAAAGTCCCCAATAAATCCAGATGCGCCCATGTTAATACAAAACTGCCGCCCCATAACAATGCCAATCCCAACAGTCCGCGCACCAATCGTTCTGATGAAGTATTTTGAATAAAACTTCTATAAAACAACCACAACAGAACAACAATTATTAATATTTGAATTAATGCAATCCAATTAAACATTTTTATATTTCCTCGCTATTTTTATTATTTATTATTTCCGATGCCAAATCTGCAACAGGCATACTCATCCATTCTGGATCACCACGCCGTACGGGCGCGCCGCGTTCCAGCGCTGTTTCACATGGATTATCATCCGCCAGCCAATTTTCCAGTAAATCACCAGCCAACAATCCAACCCCAGCACCCGCGACCAAACCAATTCCCCCGGTAAATGGCGCCAACAATAAACCAATTCCGGTTGCAGACGCAACCTTGCCCGCAACCGCCGCCCCACTGATACGAATACTGGGTTCTGCCAAATTACCAGTTATTTCAATAGAATTTACAACATTACCAGTCAATGATAATTTTAATCCACGCACTGGCACTGTTGTCAACGCCAATTGAATATCTTCTTTGCCTAAATCCAAACTGCCCGCTAACCTGATATTAATTGCATTTGTTTCTGCGGCAACGCCATTTTGCGTTTCTGCCAAACCTTCGCGTAATTTTGTATTAACAACTGCGCACGATATTTTTATCTGGTTATACTTTTTTTCTGAGCTGAACAAATCTTGGATGCTATGCCGCAATGTTGTCAAGAAATCCGTTCCATACATATTTGCAACTAATGCCGAATGCGCATACCCCGGCGCCACAGAATATACCTGAACGGGTCCAGTTATTGTTTGCATCCATTCTGCCAATGTTGATCCGCTGGCTTCCACATATGTATCAAAGTTCATTGGTAATTCAGAAATAAAATCACTGATATTAATTTGATTTAACAGCGTACCCATAACCACATTACGCCCCGAACCACCCATTTTTAGATACATACAGCCATCTGGTCCGATATTAACATTTGCCCCCACATTAACATCGCCATCTGCAAACACCGCCGCTGTATCGACCCGCGCAACACCATCTGTCAATTTTATCGTTAAATCAATATCCTTGATATCAATATCACGATATACAACCAAACTATCAATCATTGCATGCAGATTTAAATTAAATTTTAAAAATTCAGACCCAAATAATGGAATATTTTGAAAAACATTTAATTCCCTGTCTGGTCGCCGCCAATTATTATCATATAAATCTGGGAACAATTCCATCAAGTTTACAGATTTTGATTCCAGATTCACATTCAAAATTGGCTTTGCCCCAGACCAATCAATACCACCAGAAAAACCAATTTGCGTTCCACGCACCGTGATTGAAGAATTTCTGAATGTCAATTTTTGCCAATCAAATCCACCGGATATATTAACATTCATGTTTGGCATTGATGCCAAATCCCAGTTAAATATTTCACCAACTGCGGCAATGTCTGGAATATCACCTTTAATAATAAAATCAATTGGCGCCTTGCTGGTTCCTTCCAATGCAACATTTGCAATCAATGCATCACCGCCGGTGGCAAATGCAATTTTCATTGGATAAACCTTGCGTTCAGCATTGTATTTTGAAAACGATATAATAAATGGAAATACATCTGTATCAGATTTTACCCACCCACTGTATTCACGACTGTCATCACGCGGAATAAATCTTAATTGAAATCCTGCGATTGAATATTGCGCACCCAACAAATCCAGATTTATATTCTGAATTTCAATTCCGCCCAACCCCGGTTCAACAAATGGATAATCCGATTGTACACTTTCTGTTGCCTTACCTGTATTTTCACTGGCTGCCTTTAATATATTTGGCAACACGGACAATTCACCCTGGTCATTTTGCTCTATACACACTGTTGCGTCATATACTTTTATATCTTGAATTGTTGGTCTGTCCTGGAATAAAGAAATTAAATCTAACTTAACATCAATTTTTTTTGCACTGAACGCATCATCATGCGATGCCCATTCTGCATTTGGGATTCGTACCTGGTTTAATTCGATTACGGGACGCAAAGACAATTTCCATGACACCGCCCCATCAATTTCCACCGGCAACCCTGTTGCATCACGCAATACCGCCAATACATTTCCACGCAATGTTTCCAGATTTATCTGGGATAATGCAATTATAACCGCCACCACCAACCCCATAATAAACAAGGCCATAACACGCATAATCGCAAAAAAAATACTTCTTTTCTTTTTCACCATTGCGGGTTTATTTTATACCTCCTGTGTATCAAGGCAACTGAAATTCTAAAAATTTTATCACTGGGCGCATAAATTCAGGAACTGACGCCCGTAAAGTTATTGTCTTGCCTGTTGTTGGATGCCGAAATGTTAACTTATACGCCAATAAAAATAAATTATTTGTCGCCAACATCGAACGCAATGTTGAATCCAGATGTTTATCCGCCCCGTACAGCATATCACCAACAATTGGCGCATTCAGACACAATGCACTGTGTATGCGCAACTGATGCGTGCGCCCCGTTTTTGGTGAAAACAAAACCCATGACAAATGTCCACCTGCCTGGGACAGAACATGATATTCTGTAATTGCCCGTTGTGGTCGTTGCCCTGTTCCATCATTAATTCGGGCGGGACTGTCAAAAACCTGACCCTTGACCATATAGTTATCAATAACACCATGTGGCGGTGTCACATCACCATTTAATAATGCCAAATATTCTTTATGCGCTGTTTTTTCTTGGAACTCTTTGGACAACGCTTGGGCTGCGCGTTGATTTTTTGCCACAACCAGAATACCACTGGTTTCACGATCCAACCGATGAACCAGCGCAACTTTATCATACGGAAACAATGCCGCCGCCATTTTATCCACAGATTTGCGAATACCTGTTCCGCCCTGAACCGCCAATCCAGCCGGCTTGTTAAATACAACAATGTCATCGTCATTATGAATAATACACTGACGCAAATTTTCCAAATCTGCCAAAGAAAAATGACTGCCCGTTTCTGTTTTATGTTCTGTCGGCTTTATAAAACTGGTCAGCGTTGGTGGCACGCGCACAACATCACCTGCACGCAAAATTTCCTGACCACGCGCGCGCGATGAATTTACACGAATTTGCCCCCCACGACACAATTTATAAAATTCGCGTTGCGGCATTGCAGGGAACCGGCGCAAGAACCAGCGCAACAAACGCATTCCATCTTCAACCTGTGAAATTTTAACTAATTCCGCCATGCGATATAATTCACGATTTATTCGCCATATGTTATTTGAACAACATTTTCACCATTTGTATTATCACAGTCACCAACCGCACCGCTTTCTGTGCGATTTGACATTTCGTATCCAACCGAACCTTCCCATCCCTTGGTTATAAAATATTCACAGTCAGATTGCGACAAACCATTAATAGAAATTATAAACTGACGCGTATTTGATGGATTAACAGAAATTTCATACGATCCACCATATGGATTTTTGTTCGTCATACCGATTGCACCAAATATTGTTGAATTATTAATATTTGAATAGTCATCAAATTCGCTGAACATTTGACGAACCTGGGTTACCATTTGCAAAACCTCGTCATTAACTTCATTGCGCTTTTGCATATTCATCGCACTGGAAATCGCGGCGATTGCCCCAACAGTAATCACCCCCATAATCGCCAAAACCCCCATCATTTCAATCATCGAACGACCAGATTCTTGAATCATTTTATATCCTCTATTTGCTATTTAGTTTTTAATATTTTATCATAATTGGTATGAATATTCAATTTTCTGATTTAATTGAAAATAGTCCCAACGCCCCTGGCGTGTACAAAATGTATGACACCGATGGGAACCTGTTATATGTTGGCAAGGCAAAAAATCTGTCCAACCGGTTAAAACAATATACAGATATATCCAAACTGGAACCGCACAAACAGGTAATGCGGACAATGGTTGCACGCATTGATTGGGAAACAACACCAACAGAATCAGACGCATTAATATTGGAACAGCATTTAATCAAGACGCTGAAACCAAAATATAACATAATGCTGACAGATGGGAAAATGTACCCAATGATTGCATTAACAAAATCAGAATATCCCCGTCTGATGAAATTCCGCGGCAAAATATCCCAGCGCCGTGATGTATACGGTCCATACCCATCGGTAAATGCATTAAATGAAACAATAAAAACGATTCAAAAGGTGTGCCAACTGCGCACATGCACAGATACTTTTATGCGCAACCGCACGCGTCCATGCCTGCTGTACCAAATTGGTCGATGCAGTGCGCCATGCACAATACCGCAAACACATTATACAGAAAATGTTGCATTGGCGCGCCGAATTTTAACCGGCGACAGCGAACCAATAATTGCCGATTTAACAAAACAAATGAAAAAATATTCTGATGCAATGGACTTTGAATCTGCGGCAATTATTCGTGATAAAATCGCAACATTAACACAAACATCAAATCGCGGCATGCGGCGAAATCATGCATCCAGCGCGAATTTTGATTGGACCGGCGCATTTGACGACATGGAAAAATGGCTGGGATTAAAAATTGAATGCACCGGCGTATTTGATAATTCACATCTGTTCGGCAAAAGTCCTGTTGGCGCAATGATAACATTTGGTCCAAATGGATTTATAAAGACCGGATACAGACATTTTAAATTACGCGACGCCGCACGCGCCGGCAATGATATTGCGATGATGGCTGAATTTGTACAACGGGCAACCATGCGTGGTCCAAAACTGGATTTAATAATCGTTGATGGCGGTCCCGCGCAATGGAATATTGCACACCAAACGGCACCAAATATACCAATCTTGGGCGTAACCAAGGGTGTTGTTCGTAATGGCGATGAACACTTTATTATGCCCGATGGCACTGTTTGCCGTGATATACCAAAAGATTCGCGTTTGTTTTTATTATTGCGCGCTGTCCGTGATGAAGCACATCGATTTGTCATAACATTTCATCGCACGGTTCGCGCAAAACAAATGACATCATCTGTATTGGATGAAATTGATGGCATTGGTCCCACGCGCAAGCGGGCATTATTAACACATTTTGGTTCTGTACGCGCAATTGCCGATGCCAGCCTGGACGCATTGCGCCATGTCCCGGGTCTGGGCAATGCCGCAGCTGAAAAAATTTATGCCCATTTTCATACAGAAGTGATATAATCGCATTATATAAAGGAGTAAAAATATGAAATTTTTCGTTAACTTTTTATCTGTGTTTCGCATTGCTGCGGCATTTGCAATAATACCAACATTAATGTTTGGACTGTATTGGACAACATTTATTTTGTTCTTGTTGGGTGCATTATCCGATTGGTTTGATGGATTTTTGGCACGCAAATATAATGTCTGCACAAAACTGGGCGGTGTTATGGATCATATCGGTGATAAATTATTAGTTGTTAATACATTGATTATGTTAACCGTTATGACACCGGTATGGTTTATTGTTGTTCCTGTTATATTAATGATTGCCCGCGAATTATATATCAGTGGTCTGCGTGAATTTCTGGGGACCCAGAAAATCGAAATGCCTGTACCAAAGGCACGCTTTTCCATGGGCAAAATAAAAACAACACTGCAAATGATTACAATAACTGCGTTCTTGCTGTTATTCGCCATCAGCACAATGGTTGTTGGCACAGACAGTCGCTTGGTAATGTGGCTGGTTACAATCTTGCCATATATTGGCATATGGGGAATGTGGTTATCTTTACTGGCATCGGTATGGTCGGCGACACAATATACATTTACATTTGCACAAAAATTAAAACAAATAAAAAAGTAAAATTACCAATAAAAAAATCCCACATAATTGTGGGATTTTTTTAATTGAAAAAACGCGCTATATACATGATTTCCTGCACACAGCGCATTTTTATCAATAATTAAAACCAACCTTTTTTTGCACTTTTTGTGCCAGCAAATTCATTTAATAATTTCTTTTGCTTTTCTGTTAATTTCGTTGGCACCGGCATTTTAATTTCAATATACAAATCACCAAAACTGCCCGCACGGCGTCCTGGCATACCATGACCGCGTACACGCAATTTTTCACCAACCTGGGTCCCAGCGGGAACCTTTACAGACAATGTTTTATCATCAATTGTTTCAACCTCTATTTCACCGCCCAATGCCAATGTTGTAAACGGAACATCTGCATGCGTGATTAAATCCGCGCCATCGCGTTCGAATCGTTTATCTGGACGAATATGTACATCCAGATAAAAATCCCCCGCGGGCGCACCATTTTGACCTGCTTCACCCTGACCTGCCAAACGCAGACGCGCACCATCTTCTATCCCGGCGGGAATTTTTACATCCAGTGTTCTGCTTTTCCGTACAGTACCCGCCCCATCACATTGCGTACACTTTTTATCAATTTTATGCCCCAATCCATTACATTCTGGACACGGTGTTTGCATTGCAAAAAACCCGCGACTGGTCTGTACATACCCCGTACCGTGACAACGGGAACATACGGGTGCCGGTTTACCATCTGCGGTACCATATCCATGACACTTATCACATTCAACATTGCTGGAAAATTTTACAGTATGCGTTGTACCAAAATATGCATCACGCAAATCTATTACAACCTCGTCCAGTAAATCGCGCCCCGCCCGTGTTGACGCACCACCACGTGCATCACCAAATCCATCAAAGCCAAAACCGCGCATTGCTTCGCGTAAAATATCTTCCATTCCGGCACCGCCCCCCATATTAAAGTGGAATGCACCATTACCAAACGGGTTTCCACCTGCGCCAAAGGGATTTGCCCCCGATGCATTACCACCGGCAAACGCCGCATCACCGAATCGATCATATGCCGCACGTTTTTGCGGGTCTTTTAAAATATCAAACGCGTTATTTATTTCCTTGAATTTTTCTTCGGCGTCTTTATTACCCGGATTTCTGTCCGGATGATATTTCATAACCAACGCATGATATGCCTTTTTAATATCTGCATCAGACGCATCCCGCGCGACACCCAAAACTTCATAAGGATTTTTATTCATTTTCTATCTATCCATCTTAAATTATTTCCCACAGATATATAAGTATATTACTAAAAAAATCAAGATTATTAAAAACCTTTTCCTAAAAAATATACACACAAGTATATATATGTAAAAATTCTTTCGCTTGCAAGCGCCCCAGAAATGTACTAATAATATTATGCTATGATTGAACAAAATACACACACATATGATGCATCAGATATCCAGGTTCTAGAAGGTTTGGAACCTGTTCGTCTGCGTCCTGGGATGTATATTGGTGGCACAGATGAAAAGGCATGGCACCACCTGCCTGTGGAAATAATGGATAACTCTATTGACGAGGCTGTCGCCGGATTCGCAAAAAAAATTATTGTAAATTTAATTGATTCAAAAACAATTGAAATAACCGATGATGGTCGTGGTATTCCGGTGGACGAACATCCAAAATATCCTGGGAAATCTGCATTAGAGGTTATATTAACAACCCTGCATTCTGGCGGAAAGTTTAATAATAATGTGTATAAAACCAGTGGTGGCTTGCATGGTGTTGGCAGCTCTGTTGTTAACGCCCTGTCATCTGAAATGATTGTTGTTATTTCGCGCGATGGATATGAATGGCGTCAAACATTTTCACGCGGCAAACCCACCAGTCAAATGACCCGCGGCAATCCAACAAAAAATCATGGCACAAAAATCAGATTTACAATTGATGATGAAATATTTGGTGCAAATGCGGTATTCAAACCGGTCAAGATTTATCGCATGGCACGGGCAAAATCATTCTTGTCACGTGGTGTTCGCGTTGAATGGATATGCAATCCGGAATTAATTACCGATGATATGAATATCCCGGCACAAACAGAATTTTATTATCCAAATGGGGTTGCCGACTTTCTGGAAGAAAAGACCAAGGATAAACCGCGTATTTTACCAAAGATATTCAGCGGCACGGTTGATTTCCCCGATAATTCTGGTCGTGTTGAATGGGCATTAACATTTTTAACCGATGAAAATGGTGCGGCATCGGATGATGGATTCTTTGCATCATACTGCAATACAATTGCGACAATCGATGGCGGCACACATGAAAACGGTTTCAAATCCGCAATAACCAAGGGTATAAAGGCATACGGCGAAAAAATAAATAATAAATCTGCATCATCAATAATCAGCGATGATGTATTTGATTCTGTTGCGGCAATTGTATCCGTATTTTATAAAACCCCACAATTTTTGGGTCAAACAAAAGAAAAATTATCCAATCCAGAAATCGCCAGATATACCGAAAATGCATTACGCGATCCATGGGAAATATTTTTGGCATCCGATCCCAAAACCGCGAATGCCGTACTGGACTTTGTCATAAATCTGGCAAATGCGCGCATAAAGACCAAACAGGTCAAAGAAATCGCGCGCAAAACACCGACAAAACGTGTGCGCATGCCGGCAAAATTAGCGGATTGTTCAAAACACGGCATTGATGGCACGGAATTATTTATTGTAGAGGGTGAATCCGCCGGCGGCACCGCGAAACAAGCACGCGACCGCGCCACCCAGGCAATAATGCCCCTGCGTGGCAAGGTATTAAATGTTATATCAAATTCTGATGAACGGTTCAGTGCCAACAAAGAATTAAATGAATTAATCGATATTATTGGCGCGGGTACCGCCAAGAATTGGGATGACAGTAAACTGCGCTATGAAAAAATAATTGTAATGACCGATGCCGATGTCGACGGCAGCCATATTGCATCATTACTAATGGCGTTTTTTTACCAGGTAATGCCCCAATTAATATATGGCGGTCATTTATATTTATCATGCCCACCACTGTATAAACTGACATGCGGGACCGAATCGGTTTATGTCGATACGGACGCGGAATTGGAACAATTGAAAAACACTAAATACAAAAATAAAAAAATTGAAATTTCACGATTCAAGGGCTTGGGCGAAATGATGCCAAATCAATTAAAAGAAACAACCATGTCGCCAAAAACACGGCGTTTGATACGGGTCGACCTGCCGCCGCGCACCGATGATGGCGCCGAAGACACCGAAAAAACCCGAACAATTGTATCTGAATTAATGGGTAAAAAACCAGAATTCCGGTTTAAATTCATAACTGAACACGCCCAATTTGTTAAAGATTTATTTGTTTAACAAATATACCCACACAGGCATATTATCCTTGTACCAACATCTTGACAACATTGTTTTTTGTGCTATATATATTTAGCACAAATCAAAGGAAATTTATTATGAATAAATCTGATAAAAATAAACCGGCACAAAATATGCCAAAACAAACCAAGAAAAAGAAAACAACATATGGCATAAAAATAACAGAAAATCTGACAATTGCGCCAGCATTCGATTTGATTACATCACTGCCAATTGTTACTTTAAATGGCATGCCCATTGAAAACAAAGATGATGAATTAATTTATCTGCCTGTTTCTGCAATTAAAAAAATGCTTCGTTTCTATACAATTAATAAAGAATTTATGAATGAACACGAATTAAAACTGGCAACAACAATTATTGAATACAACGATAAATTTGGTTTAATGGCTGCAATATTGCTGCCGACAAATGAATTAATGGCGCGATCAGACATAAGTACCATAGAAGAATTAAACAGAAGCCTAAATCGTGCAACCCGTCATGATATGGATTATCAAATGCGCTTGCGCAGACAACTGATTGCAAAAATTGCAAAATTACGCAAACAAAGAAAGAAATAAAAAAAACCGAACGCCGATGTTTTATGAACATCGGCGTTTTGTTTTCCGCATCTTACTGTTAATGGATACCGACTTGGAACTCGTCACCCCAGCCGGCT
>CASDTC010000012.1 GCA_949283535.1 uncultured Pseudomonadota bacterium | reverse complement strand
CCGAATTTAAACGGTGGTTTATTTTCGGCATATGTTTTGTGTTAATTCTATTGGTTTGCACAAAATCTTGCAAGAGAAAAATCATATATGGATGTTTTGGGTTATCCCGTTGCTTTCTTTTTTGTCACCCCGTGGCGCGGGGTCCCCGCAAAAACGAATGTTTTTGTGGGGTGCTTTTTGACCACGGGGTCCAGGTAATATGTATTTCATCATATTTGTCATGCGCGGCGCAGCGAAGCAATCCAGTCAATTATGCACGCACGCGAATGCGTGCGACTTTATTATCCACTGGATCGCCACGGTCGCGACGCTCCCTCGCGATGACAAAAAAAAGCCACGGAATGGCACACAAAAGCAGTCCGCGCCGTTGGCGCGGACAACAATTGAACTTTGCACTTTGAAAAAACGGGGCATTTGCCCCGTATTCTTTATTTCGCAAAGAATCGATTATAAACTTTTTCGTTTATTTTCACCGGATATTCCCGAATTAAAAACGCATTATAATCATCCATTATTTCCTGGGCGGACATTTTTTCCAATTCTGTACGAATATTTGCCATTTTTTTATCGTCCACATCTGGGGCAATTTCTTTTTCAACATGCAATACATAAAATGCATCGCCCCCTGATACGATTGAATTAGACCCAATTTCTGAATTAAATGCCGCATTTAAAACATCCACCGGCGCACCCGATGCCCGCGAAACAGTTTTTGTCTGTTTGCCGTCCAATGTTCCATTTTGATTCAAATCAACCAACAATTCATTTGCACGAACATATGCTTGCTTGCGTTGTTCTGCGCGCCGCCATGCATCAACTAAATTATCTTTGACATCATCAAATTCCGCATTATGCGCTGGAATAATTTTATCAACCCGAACAATAACAAAACCATGTTTTGTTTCAATCAGTTCGCTTTCCAGTCCCTCTTCCATGTCAAAAATATTTTTCATCATGGCATCTGTCAAAATCACATCGACTGGACGGCTGTCTGCATCAAATGTCCCCAGCGCAACAAATTTTGCATCATGATTTTTTGCTGCATCTGCCATTGTTTCGCCACCGATAATATCGTCTTCGACCAAGATTGCATTTTGATACGCCGCGTCATATTCATCTGGCTTGTCCATATCTGCCGGTACCAATACATAAGAAACCGTGCGCTGTTCTGGGACCGTATGCGGATTTTGTTCATAATACGCACGCAAATCTTCTTGTGTTGGCGTACCAACTGTGAAATCATCAAAATCCACCGTGGTATAATCAATCTGACGCTGTGCATACCGTGCGTCATACGCCGCGCGTACTGCAAATTCTGGGACAGGCAATGGCACCGAAATCCCCCCCAATACATAACCACGCAACACCTGGCGCCGCAGAACATCTGCGAATGCTGCCTCGCTATATCCGCTGTTTGCCAAAACAGTATCGAATAAATAAGTCGAAAATTGCCCATTCATCTGAAATTCTGGAAAATCACGAATTTCACGCGCAATTTGTGCATCTGTTACAACGAACCCCAAATCATTGGCACGATTTTCCGCCATTGCCTGGGTTGTTAATGTTGACAGCACATTGCGATTTAATGCATCTGACAAAGCCGCATCTGCATATGTTGCGCGCTGCTGTTCACGTGTCATATTTGCCAATTCACGCGATTTTTCCAGACTGAAATCCTGGATTGTAATTTCAGCATCACCAACATGCACCAATGTTGTATCACTGGCGGTGCCACCAAAAATCCATTCTGCAACACCCCAGCCAACAAACGAAAATGCCAATAAAGCAATTAAAATTTTTGCAACCGGTTTATCCGCCGCATTTCGTAAATATTCTAGCATTTAATCCCCTTTTGCGATACCATAGCAAAACGATATCAGAAAAATCAACGAAAAAAAGGGGAAAATACATGAAAATTATCGCAGGAAATTGGAAAATGAACGGCAGTCGCGATGCATTAAAAAACATGATTAACGCACTGCAAGACATCGATTCGGAAAATACAATTATATTATGCGTTCCATACACAATGCTGGGGCTGGACGGGGGGCGCGTATCAATGGGCGCCCAAGATGTCAGCCAACATGACCATGGCGCATACACTGGCGAAGTTTCTGCCCAAATGATTGCAGCAACTGGCGCAAAATATGTAATTGTCGGTCACAGCGAACGCCGCCAATATCATGGTGAAACAAATGATATTGTCCGCCTCGCGAATCAATTCCAACAGATGCCCGAAATGTAATTGTTGCATACGAACCGCGTTGGGCAATTGGTGCGGGACTGACCCCGACAGACACCGAAATCGCCGACGCCCACAAATTAATTGCCAACACACTGGAATCAATGGGCATGGGCGGCACACCGATATTATATGGCGCCAGTGTCAAAGGCACAAACGCCGCACAAATAATGTCCATTCCAAATGTTGATGGTGTACTGGTTGGTGGCGCATCCTTGAAACCAGACGATTTCATACCTATAATAACCAGTGTGAAATAAATATATAGTTTAAACGGGGGTGAATATCCGCCACCCCCAAACTGTAAAACAATAGGTATTTTGATATGGCAGATAAAAAAGAAGTAAAAATAGACGAAGTTTCAATCAATGATACAAATACTGACGATATATCAACACAACAAGACTTAACTGATACCAATCCAGATACAAGCGAACAAATTGAAAAACTGACCGCCCAAGTATCTGAATTAACAGATAAATATCTGCGTACCGCCGCTGAACTGGAAAACACGCGTCGTCGTGCGGCATTGGATATTGAATCTGCGGCGCGGAACCGTGCGATATCAATTACGAAAAAATTTCTGCCAGTGATGGATGCAATCGAAACGGCAAAAAAACACAATCCTGATGATGCGGGAATAAAATCCATGGCACTGGCAATGGATGGCGCATTTGCCCAAATCGGGATTACAAAAATAGAATCAATTGGTCAGCCATTAAACCCAATGTTTCATAACGCGGTCCAGGTCGTTCCAATCCCCGCAGATGCGAATCCAAAACCTGAACCAAATACAATTGCCACAGAAATGCAAACCGGGTACATGTTTGGCGACACAGTTCTGCGCACTGCGATGGTCAGTGTGTATAAATAAAAAATCCACCAAATGGTGGATTTTTTATTAACGCTGCTTTCCTGGTTTTGAACATATTTGACTTTTTATAAATTCAACTTTTTCATCAAATGTCTGTCTGATTTGCTCATTATCCATTGGTTGTATTGAACGAACAAATTCACGCCGGTCCGAATCCCGTTCAATATCCCGACGCAATGCACGCAACGACATACGCGGCGAATAGTAATAACGTGATTTATGCATGCTTACTTTTATCCCATTTCTTGTGAACAAATGTTGGGCAACATCTAAATAATCTTCATTTAATGGGAAAAAATAAAAATACGAAACATTATTACGCGCCTTTAAAAATACCGCCTCTGACACCATTGATGACAACAACTGGGCATCTAATTCTGGTGTTGATTCTGTATTTTTCATACGCGGTGTAAGAAAATTCTTTATAATTTCTATACTTTCATACAAAGCCATCTTAAAAAACCTTTTGTTTAGCCACCATATAATATACTAAAAAAATAATTTGGCAAGCATATAAACACGCCCCACAATAATATTATCATGGGGCGCATTGCCGGACAAAACACTAAAAATACTATATTCCCAATCGATGCGTCATTTTCATCATAAATATAGACTCATTGCCAAATTCAGATGTATTGTTTGGATTTACCCGATATATAAACCCAATCGCCCCATCGGTAAATTCACCAAAATTATGCCGATATGTGCCGGAAAAACGAACCTCACGCGTATCAGGACGCAGATTCAAATCCGCGACATACATATCTGTAATATTCAAATCATATTTACCGTCATCTGTTTCAATAATTTCATAATTTGCATATGGATATTGTATTGAACCGCTGCTGATTGCCAACGGTGCCGCAACAGCAAAACTGAAATTACCAGCATCCATCCCAAACGCAAAGGCATTTGAATCAATATCGGTCATCCCCAATATAAATTGCCCCGATGCATCCGCCGTTGTACGCGCAAATGTCGACCGTAATTTAAATACCAGCACATCCATCGGCGCCCAGCGCAATTCCGTATCAACATACATCGTGTCGCCATTGCCCATATCCAGCAATCCACCCGACATCGCACCCAATAAAGTATCTGTTTCGCGCATTGTACCAACAGATGCAGAAAAACCAAAATTATTTCCATTCCACGCAATATCAGATTGCACACCCCGAACCAACCCCAAACGCGCCGGCAAATATTGCGCTGATAATGTCGGGTCGCTGTCCAACATTGTTTCATCCGTAATTGCGCCAGAAAATGCCCGCGCACCAAAAGACCAGCGTCCCATATTATATTCTATATCCGATGTAATTGCATTTGACGTCAATCCCAAAATCGGATTAGACATACCATCAAACCGCGAATTTCCATCAGTAAAGCGGCGCTGATATTCCGCGGCAAAATTCCAATTACCGCGCGCATAATCCAACCGCATATTATCCAAACCATTTAAATTATCTGCATACGGTTTTTCTGATACCGCCATTGAAAAACCAAAATTACCAAATTTAACGCGTTGTGGTTCAACATTGCGGGTTTTAAATTCACCCAACACATCACCCATGTACAACCCGCGTTTACCTGTGGCGCCCAACGCAAATTCATTTTTCCAAACACGCGGCATACTCATTTCCCCGTCAATACTTTCCAAAACATCAAAGAATGGCGCACTGATTTTTGATGTTCCGCCCCCAAATACCGCCGATGGACGAAATACAGTATTACTGGCGGCGCGCCAATATGCATTACCATTGCCAGATACAATATTGGTTCCATCATAATAGTAAATCTTTTTGCCTGGCGTCATTGCGCGTTCCAAATTAATCAAGCCATATCCATATACTTCGGCAAACGCGTCTAAATAATCTTGCCCCAACAACTGGTCTGCATGATAATCAGGCGGCAAAGAAAACATTTCTTTCAAATACGCAACCAACCCATCAACAGTGAACGCATTTCCCGCACTGTCTGTACCCAAATATGGACCATCGGCAGTCAATGCCATCAATGTAAATATTGTTTGATTACTCATATACGGGAATGCGCCCTTTAATGCGGCAACCGCACCCGCGGCGGACGCTGTTGCCATTTCTGCATTTGGACCCGCCGCCGAAAAACACCATGGGTCAACACCATTTATACCCAACCCCGCGATACCACATTTACGTGATGAATATTGAATATCATCTGAATCATCTTCTGGGGTACCATTATTATCAACCCACATTGATAAATACAGCGGTCCATATTCTGTACCATTTCCATAATCTTCGATTGTATCCGCATTAACCGGTCCATCTTTTAATGGATTACTGGACGCATGCTGAACGGCAACAACAGTCATGAATAAGTGTTCTAAATTGTTATATATTGCCGGTGCATAGTTTTCGAATGTCGCATCCAACACCGTCAGTGATTTTCCGTCCCCCAAACCATATTCAAAATCCCCCGCCGGCATGATTAAAATCGGCATTCCAGACACATAATTTCCCAGGACGGCATTTGCATACTGCCCCTGTGTTTTCGGATCTGTGTCATCTTTTTCATAATAATTATTTACCAGATTAATAAACGCCGTTAATTCATTTCCCGCCAATGATATATATGATTCCACCCCACCAGTATTTACATATGAAATCTTACGCGATTCCGGGTTTAAAGCAGTAATTGCAATTGATGACAATCCATTCACCAGACTGCCACTGGTGCCAATTTCATAATTTTTTGGCATTTTATATAATGTTTCAAATGTTTTTATATCAATATCTTTTAATTCTTTTTGCGCATATAAATTATTATCACTTAAAACATATACCGCATCAATCGTATTTCCACCCTTTGTATTAAAATAGTAAAAACCATCTGTTCCCTTGTATATTGCAATATCAGAAACATCTTCGCAATCCGCCGGCGTATCACTGGTGCATGTTCCCTTTAATAAAGTACTGCCCGCGCCCAGTTTATATGTTGTACCATTTATTTCGATTGTCGGATTTGTAACACCCGCATTATCCAGCGCAGATGAAATCAAATATTTTTTTCCATTTATTGTAATTGTATCACCCGAATCTATCGAATTTGCGGTTCCCGCGACACTGTCATCAGATACCGTACCAACAACCGCGCCCTGGGTAGGGTTTTCGATATCAACCCAACCCTTGCCATTACCTGTTCTGTAAATTGCCAATTGACTGTTTGGCGCGAATCCAAACAAATCCCCATATGCGCGTTCACCCGCTTCCCAACCAGCAACAATTTTTGCCAATGCCGAATCAGACGCTGTTGCAAATGGATTCATCGCCGTACCACTGCCAGACAAATCAAATCCAGCAATTTCCGTGCCTAAATTACCACCCGATGGCTTATTATAATTTGCATATTTATCCGCCGAACTGGGGTCCGCACTTACAGATGTTGATGTTGCCCATAAAATACCTTCTGCGGTGCGTCCTGCTGAACCAGACGGATTAACACCATTTGCAGTAATTAACGCCGTCCGAATTGGTTGCCCACCACCAGTTAAATTTTCAATCTTTACAGGATTTCTAGAACTGTCACGAAAAGTATATTGCCCCATATACCCATTTGCAAACGATGAATAACCATGCATTAATAACAGATAATTCTGCATTGTTGATGGCAACCCATCAACAATGTAATTGTTTTCCGGCTGCTCTGTTGGTCTGAAATAATTATAATCCAGTTCACGAATTCCACCAGCTGATGGATTCCATTGTTGCAAGTTTGCCAGATACGCCGCAGTGCTGTATGCAATTTCACCATCAGATGTAAAATACGCCGGACCAATTGGTATAGATTCCGTTGAACTGGTTGTTCCATCACCACCATCATTACCACCCTGACCTGGGCGATTCCCGCCGCCACTGCTGCTGTTTGAATTTTCATTACCTGGATCCAGCCAGTCTGTTAATAAAAACAGCCCCCCTACAACAACGGCGGCACCCGCCGCCGCCAATGCAATATTTTGGGCGGACGATAGCCCACTAAACAATCCCCCACTGTCTGTATCTGGTTTGTTTCTGGATTCATATTGCTTTATCTGGCGATCGCAATTTGACGCATCTGCCCCATACATCTGTAAAATTTGCGCCGCCCGCAAGTCATTATTCATCAATGCCGTACAAACCAATGACAAACCAGTGCTGTCCACATAATTAACATTTGCACCATTGTTAATCAATGCCTGGACTTGTTGAATATCGGCATTTTTTGCCGCCGACAATAATTGTGCCGCAATCATAAATTCATTATTTACTGTTGCTGCCCGCGCCACTGTAATTGCACCAGGGATAAAAAATAAAGCAAACAAAAAAATTCTGATATATTTCATGAAAAATTCTCTCTGTACGATTAATCTTAACACACAATTAAAATATATGTCTAGAAAAAAAACAGCCTGCCACACGACAGACTGTTCAACAACACCACATTAACAAAATATTAACGGGTACGACGATAAGTTTTTACCTTTCTGATAATAACCGTACTGGCGCCATACGATTTATTTGCCGCGACGCGCACAGTATCAGCCGGCGCACGGTTGCCATAATAGACATCGCCATTAATAACAGTTATATTATTATTATCGGAATTATCACCAATATTAATAACAGTGTTATTTTGCACCGGTTTATCATCAGACACATAAACAACGACCGTATCTTTTACCGGTGGTTGTGGTTGTGGTTGCGGCTGTGGCTGTGGCACCGGATTTGGACGCGGCGGACGCCCGCCGGCATTCTGACCATCACATGCACAGTCTTTTATACTATCCAATTTTTCCCCATTTTGCCGAACAATATCTTTTATAGTATCTGTATTCGCACGCACATCACGAATATCATCATGTACGATTTCCAGTGTATCCCGTATTGCACCAACTGTACCACGAACATCGCGAACATCACGATTTGTTGAATCAACAATACTGATTATCTGTTCTGTATTACGATTAATATTATTCAATGCATCGTCATTTTGTTCTTCTGCCCTATCTGCACGACTGCATTGCGATGCACCAAAGACCAGTGCCGCCGCCAACAGCGCACTCATACCGCACATAACAGGCCAAAAAAATCTATTTTTCTTAGATTTCTTGTCATCCGTATCACGCGCATCACCATCTTCTGGATCGTCAATGATAACATCATCTCTTTCTTCAGTCATTTTTATCCCCTTTAAATTATCTTGTACCCAAAATATAGACAAATTAAAAAGATTTGTCAAGTATAAAATAACAAATTATTTTTTTTCTTTTATGTATACGCCTTTTTTGATATAATTTTGCACAAGAGAGAAATGAAACCACGCAAATTACTTTTTTTACTTGTAATATCATTATGCCCTGCTATTGCCCATGCGGCGTCATGTTCTGTGGCAAATTTAACACGATGCCTGGATTCTGCATGTGCGATAAATGTGTCATCGAATCCGGCGGCACGGTGCCAGTATTGCGGCACATCCAGTGCCGGCACCCCACCAACCAATTCTGGCATGCGCAGTTTGTCCCTGGGTGCATCCGCCCGTTATACACTCAGTGAAGATGAACTTGACGATGCCCCAAACGACCCGGGTCAGCGTTATGCATGGGCAACCGTACAATGTATTAAAAAGGTTGACGGCTGTACCCCGGACGATGTATCTGATAATTATGATAAATTAATTGAACAATCATGCCGCGCCGCGGGGGTCAGTGCGCAATACGCATCCACATTATCTGAACGTGAAAAAACGGTCAGCAAATCAACATGCGAAACCAACATCCGTGCATGCTTGGTCGCGGCAAACAGATGTGGTCCGGATTACAGCGCATGTGAAACAAATGCTGATTTTGATAACTTTTTTGCCGCATGCAGTGTCCAGGCATCCGGTTGTGATGACTATATATCCGACATTCGCAGTGAATTGATTGCCGCGCGCGATTCTGCGATTGAAAATGCGGATAAAGTGTTGGCATCAATTGTCGCAAACTATCAAAGCGCACGCGAACAAAAATTAACCAGTGCGCAAAATGGGTGTACTGATAATTCTGCGCGCGATGCATGCATTGAAACTGTTTGCGAAAATAATATGCCAAATAAATGTGGTGATGGTTATGAATCCGAACGCGCCAGTGCGACACAATTGTGCGAATTCTATGACACCGCATGCGCATTACTTGATTAACCGGATGTATACAAACGCATATGAAACATACATTTGAAAATCTTTGCCATAAAATTCCATTATCCCGCCCGGCGGGCATCGCAACATGCGCCGCCATACTGGCAACATTAATCAGTGGCGCCAATGCCGCGGTTGTTTCACGCGGGACTGCAACTGTATCTGCACGTCCAACAACGGCAACCCGGACAAATATAACAGGACGCATGCCAACAATGACGGCACCCAGCACCAGCACATCTGGCACAACCAGTTCATCAACATCAGAATCCACCACAACGAATGAATCCGATGATACATCTGATGACGATTATGAAATTGAAAATAAATCATCACAATTTGATTCGGTTTTATCAACCGCCAGCACAAACCAAACAACTGACGCGTCCACCAATTCATTGGCACAAATGATCCAGGCACAACGCGATGCACTGGACGCACAAAACGCGATAACAACGGCAACCGCATCGATTGCCAGTGGTCAAAATGCATGCGATATTGGTCTGCGTCAATGCATGGCGCAAAAATGTGGTCAAAATTTTTATGATTGCCGTGGCGATACCGATACCACATGGGGCAATAAAATGGACGCATGCCGCAACGATATTGATGCCACATGCACGGGCGAAGAATACCGCCTGTTTGCGGCTGAAATCAAGGCAGATCGTGATATGAATGCCCGCCTGGCATCATACAACGCGGTTATTGATTGTGGGAATCAGTATAACGATTGTATTATAACCGAATGTGGCACGACATTCAGTAAATGCCTGGGCAAATCTGCCGGGGACGCCGCAATTGCAAAATGTGAAAAAATTGCCAATAACTGTGTACAGCAAGACAGTGGTCTGGCATCACGCGTAATGTCTGTATTTGGCGCCCTGCGCCAGGATGCTGAGGTTCAGGTCCAACGCGACGAACAGCGTCTGTACGATCTGCGCGATCAGATGCGCGAACAATGCCGTCTGTTGGGTGCAACATTGGATGAACGCAGTCTGGATTGCGTATTTACGGTTGAATTCTATGCGGGCGATGATTCAACATTATACGCATCGAAAAAGGCATACGCCGGTGGTGTATTTGACTGTACACCGAATTGGTTTGGCATTGATATAACAACATTTATGGAAAATGCATATCGTTTAACACGCAGCCAGACATCCGCATCTGCATCATTGCTGGGGTCGGGCGTTGGTGTTGCGGCGGGCGCAATTGCATCGGGCGCAATTGATCGTGCAATCGATCGGCAACAGGCTGAAAATGCCCTGAAAGACGCCAAGAAAGAACACAACGAAAACTTTGGCGATAAATCCGCCGCCGATACAGAAACAGAATCAGACGATGAAGCAGACGAAAACTCAGGCAAAAAGCCAGATGATCAGTCGGGCGATGAATCATCCGGTACAGAATCCCGCACGGTAATTCATAGGATATAAATAACATGAAGAAAATATTTATAACAATCTTTGCCGTTTTATTCACCCTGCCCGCATTGGCTGAAAAAACAATTACGGGGCATGTTATTGATGCGGAATCACAAGAAGCACTAATTGGCGCAACTATCATGGCAAATGACAATCCCAACATTGGGACAATATCTGACATTAATGGAAATTTTACACTGGCAGTACCAGACACAACAACACAAATTAAAATATCATATATTGGATATGAAACACAAATACTGGATGCAAACGCAAATATGGGGAATATTCAACTAGCAGAAGATTCTCAACTACTTGACAATGTTATAGTTACTGGTTGCCCGAGTACGATACCCAATGCAACAAAAGCGTCATACGATATTATCAGTAAAAAATGTTATCCATATGAATGCCAATCCGACAGATATAAATTAACAAATCAGCGTTCTGTTCAATCCAGAAAAGCCGGTCAGCAAATATGCATTGGTTCCGCTGACGAAGATGGCCCCTGTGAAGAATTCTGTGAAGACGGCAATTGTACAACACTAACAATTGGCGATGAATGCGCAGATCAGGTTGGCAAAGAATGTCAATCCAATGACACAAACGCAACAGAATCTGAATATGATTGGATAAATGCACAACTGGTTTGCGTTATACAAAAATGCGTGGATGGCTATTTACCAAACGACAATGGCACCGCATGCGACAGAGTTGCAATTTCTGGCAATTGCGATCCAATGCCGGAACACGCCACCGCGGCACATCGCGAATGGGATGCAACAACAAATACTGAAATTTGCATAATTGACAGCTGTGGTGGTGAATATCGCCCCAGCAATGACCGGCGCAGCTGTATCCGACCCACATTAACCGAAGAAGAATCCCAGAAAAAGATAGAAGAACTGCAAAAGAATGCAGACGAAATGAAAAAGACAGAACAATCCACCGCAAATAAATTATTGGGTGGTGCATCAATTGCGGCGACGGGTATTGGTGGAATGCAATTGGCATCGGCAATTGCTGAAAATCGTGCTGATGACGCCGCTGAACGCGATATGGCGGCATATCTGGCAACATTCCGCTGTGATTATGGCCAGGGTCGCAATATTATGGGCGGTGAAACAGATGTTCAATTGCCCGGCGGGAATCAGTTATTACCATTATATACAGAATTTACCACCCTGGCGGCGGATTTAAAGGTTCGTAAAGAGGCACTGGAAATGACCCCCGGCATTGAGTCAGAGGTTATTTTAGACAGCGCAAACATGGGACTGTATGACGATGAATCATTGGGCATAACAGATGGTGCATATACATCACTGGCACGCGCATTATCAGACCCCGACGGCGCCGATGCCGCCGAATGGGCACAGCAGCGTTCGGACACAAAATCACAATTAACAACAGGTGCGGTTATGGCGGGCGTGGGCATTGTTGGTGGTGTGGTTGGTAATTTGCTGATAAATCGTGATGCACCAGATGAAAAATCTGATGAAATAAACCTGAAATACGAACCATTAAAGAAATTACGCGATGATACAGAAAAATTATCAGATAACAGCGTTGGCGCCCAATGTCCATCTGGCACAACAGGTACATATCCAAATTGCACATGTACAAATACAAAACAAATTTATAATGGAAACACAAACGCATGCGACACATGTCCCGGCGACTTGGTTGCCGATGCCAACGGCACAAAATGCGAATGTCCGGCGGGTACAGTCCCGGGCATAGACAATGCGTGCGTCACCCCAACAAACGAACCAGAATGTGTCACCACAGAACACACCCAAATTGCCGATGACGGAACATGCACATGTACAGATGGCTATCAAAAGATTGGTAATCAATGTATATGTCCGCCTGCAATTTATTATATTAACGATAGCGGACAATGTGTTTTTGGAACAAAACCAACAACACCCGCTGTTCCAGAAACAATTGATTTGCCCGCAGACAGCTTGTTCGATTTAAATAAATCCGACTTAAAAGCAGAGGCAAAAACGGCATTAGATACATTCGCACAAAATGTTATTGCCGCACAATCAAACCAGCCAAACTATTGCATAACTATAACAGGGCATACGGATAAAACAGGCAATGATAATATAAACGAACCACTATCAAAACGCCGCGCACAGGCTGTTGGTGAATATTTAATTAGCAAAAATATCCCATCGGAAAACATAAAAACATCCGGTGTTGGATCACGAGAATGTAATACACCAGGTAACGAACCCGACCAAAGTTGCAGAAAGGTCGAAATCAGTTTCACTGCCAGTACATGTAAATAAAAAATGCCCTGAACAGGGGCATTTTTAATCTATTTAATTTTTTCAAACACAGAAAACAGTTCCCAATGCGCACTGCCCACGAATTGATCAACCGGAACCAGCGATACTAAATTGTATTTCTGTTTTAAAATTTCCGCATCGCGCGCCCATGTTTGCGGATTACATGAAATATATATAACGCGCCCAACATTTGATTTTACCAATTCCGTACATTGCGCAATTGCCCCGGCGCGCGGTGGATCCATTACAACGCAATCGTATTTATTCAACATCCCAACCGTCAATGGATTATGAAATAAATCACGCCGCACCCCTGCGCCGGCAATATCAAACCCATCTGCATTCAATGCATATGTAAAATTTCCCAATCCACAAAATAAATCCGCACATCGGCGCATCCCCGCCGCCGCGGCAACAACCATATTACGCAATATATCCGCACCAACAATTGTTGGCTGTAAAAACGCGCCCGACGGATATTCCACACTGACATCGCCAAATTTAACAATTGGCGTTGCATTTTGAATCACAATGCGCCCATTCCATGTCACACGCAACACATCCAAATGCATCACCGCATTTTTAAATTCAGAACTGAAATACGGCACCGCCGATGACACCGCAATATCAATGCCATTATCGCACGCGGTTATTAATACGGCACCCGCCCCACCCCACGGCAACGATGCCACCGCCGGCAATATATCATTTATCGCCGCACAACACAGCGAACAATGCCGTACCGGGACAATATTCTTGGACCGATGTCGATAGAAACCAAACACCCCATCGGCAAATGCAAAATCTGCACGCCGGCGCGTACCGGCATCAATCCAAATTGCATCACCCGTTATCGGCAAACCATCCAATTCTGACATTTTCTGCGCATGATAATCCAGCGATGTAAAATCATATTTACACCCACCACAAATCCCAAAGAACGGACAAGTATTCATATTTAACTAATTAAAAATTCACACGCGCCCCAACGCGGAATTGATGCGCGGTTGGTGCAAAATCAGCAATATATTCAAACTTTGGTGAAAACATATACATATATCTGTACCCAAAATCCAGCGTAAATCTGTCGCCTAATTCAACCGCCAATCCCGCCATTGCGGATGCAACCGGACTGATTTTATTTTCTATTGTTGTACCATCAACACTGTTCCACGATACACCACCGCCAATGCCAACATACGGAACCAATCGCTGGTTATAAAACAGACGATAAATATTATCGATACGCGCATCCAGTATAAAATTCAACATCGCTGTATCACCAGTCAAATCAAATGCATTCCATTTCGCAGATGTACGAATATAGTTTGCCTCTATCCGGAAAACATCAAACGGACGAACACCGGCAACAACCTCAAAAGATGATGTATTTTTCCCATCAACATGCACTGTATCATCCGCACCATTTGACCACATTGAAAAATCATATGCCCCACCAATATAAAACCGGCGCACACGGGCAAATGCCTGGTCATCATGTCCACTGACAGATTCCTGGGCGGGCATATTAACCTGTTCCACGCGATATGGTATTGCCGCATTTGCCGCAATTGGCGTTATACACAGCAAACCAAATAAAATTTTCGCATTCATTTTTATTTCCTATATTTATCTGTTAGAAATTCACACGGAATGATGCCATAACATTACTGATATTATCAACACCACCGGCGCGAACATTCCACCCAAATCCATTGCCAATCATCATTTGATATTGATACATAATATCAATACCAATCAAATCGGTCAGCATTATATTAAACCCAACTGTTGCCCGCGGTGCCGCAATAACAAAACCATCGGCCCCACCGGCACCATCAAATTTATAAACACCCGCCGCCGCACCAACGCCCATAAATGGGACAAAGCGCCGCCGATATGTTATATCCCCCGTTTGAACATATCGCCGTGCAAAATCAAAATACAGCATTCCGCCAACCGTTTGATATGTCGCCTGGGCATCATCCAGATCAGAAAAATTAAATGTTGATTCTTGGAAATCGATTTCCGTACGAACATACGATGACAAATTCCACCCCAAACCAATTTGTGTGGTCCAGCTGCCAGAGCTTTCATATCCCCTGTCCCCAACATGCGCATAATCTGTGGCAAAGCCTAAATTCAATCCGGCACCCGCGCGCAAATACATTGATGTTGGGATAAACATCTGGATATCATCATTATCTGCCACACCAACCGATTGATATACATCCAGTCCCAATTCACCCGGCGCCGGATCAGGCACATCAACATTTGCACGCGCTGCAACCAAATCCAAACCTTCGGTAATTTCATCGCGGAACATCTCATCACTGTATTGCGCCATTGCTGGCGATACAGCCAAAACTGCAAGAATCCCTAACAAAGATATTTTTTTCATAATTTATCCGTCCAATAATTATTACTTATAAAATGATAACACAAATTGCAACTTGATTCCAGCCCGATTTATTCGTACCATATGAATAAAATGAAGAAAGATACAGATAAAAAAATTGCCCTGATTGCCGGCGCACTGGATTTGCCATTTTTTACGCGCGATGCATTACGCCGTGCGGGTTGGGATGTATATGTTGTTGGACTTAAAAACTTTTATGACCCGCGACTGAAACCCGACATTGTGGTGCGTCCGGCGGGTGGATGGCCAGCGGTTCGGGAATTTCGCCGGCGTGGGATAAAAAAATTAACATTTGTCGGTGCACTGGGGCACCCAAACCTGGGCGATATGCGCCCAGATTTATGGTCAATTGGATTACTATTTAGTATATTAAAACATCAACGGGGGTATGATTCTATGGCTGTTGCATTAAACAAGGCACTGGAAAAACGCGGTTTTGAAATTGTTGCCGCCCAAGATGTGGCACCCGACCTGACATTCCAGACACCGGGTGTTCAAACCAAGACCAAGCCAACCGCCCGCGATAAACGCGACATTGAACGCGCAATTGATGTATCGCACACAATTGGCGCCGCCGATATTGGCGCATCTGTCGTTGTTGATAAACAGGTTATCGCGGTTGAGGCAGCCGAAGGCACCGCCAAAATGTTGGAACGCGTTGTTGATATGCGTAAATCAAAGAAAAAATCCAGCGGTGTTTTTGCAAAAATGACAAAACCCGGACAAGATTTACGCATAGATATCCCGGCAATTGGTGTTGATACGGTAAATGCGGTTGCGGCGGCAAAATTGCGTGGGATTGTTGTTAACACAAAAACATGCTTTGTTGTTGATAAACCCGCTGTTATAAACCAGGCAAACAAACTGGGGATTTTCATAATTGCAATTGATGAATAATACAAGAATTATTATCAAATAAAAAATCCCGCGAAATGCGGGATTTTTTACACCTTGTACGAATAAACTTATTCACACGCACCATATGAACGCGCCACCGGATAGTTTTCTATACACGCACTGCCCGAAACAACACATGCCGAATTTATCAGTGTTGTTGATGTGGCATCTGCTGGCTTGTAATTCAATTTGGCATTTTCACATTGATTTAAATTCGTCAATGTACCACATGCGCGCCGCCATGAATCACAATCAACCGCCGTGCCCGTTGGATATATCGTATCTGGCAAATTCAAATTCCATTTTACATAGAAATCACGCAGCGAACCAATTGTATAAGATTTGCCATATCCAATTTGCGCCAAATCATCACCCACACGACAATTAATATTACTGCGTTCAACGAATGCGGTTATTGCCGTTGCCAAACCACCAGCCCCGGCACCAACACCGGCACCAATACCGACACTTTTCCACATATTTGACGCTTCGCCATTTTGCAACAGATCCTGAATTTCGGCGGTGAAAACATCATCCAGTCTGTCCATATCGGCCTCTATCTCAACCGCGGTTTTACAAGACTCATCACCCGTACTTGCGCAATAAATACTTTCACCACGCGCCCGCGCTAAATTCAGCGGTTCAAACGAACACAGCGCATCATCTGTTTCTGAATCTGTCGATTGCGATGCTTGACCTGCTTGCAAACTTGCTAAATAATCTGCGCACTGTTGTGCTGTCGCAAAATTTTTCCCAATACATGGCGCCGCAATAGGTAACGCGCGAAAACAATCTTCCACTATATTATAATTAGAACAATCAACATTTACATCTGTAATTATTGTTGTCTCTGTTGCCACATCCACAGAATTGCACATTTCCAATGCTGATTCCAATTGCACATATTTATTATATAATTCGACAACTTCTTCACACTGTGATTGCGACATAATATCAACTGTTGCTGGTATTCTGTTTTCTAAATATTCGCTGATTGTGCCAAACTGCCCATCTGTCCGTAATTCTTCGGTCAGCATTTCACGGTGATTTTCACGGCTGCAATCAAATGCACGCGCGCCATGACCGGCAATTGCCCCAATTCCGGCACCCAAAACCGTACCACCACCAATACCAACAACCGCGGCAGACCTCGTTTGATTCATTAATGAAAACCCAAACAAATCGCGATTACATGTAAATGTATCCCCGGCAACACGCCATACCTCTGCCGGCTGGTCATCACCGGCGGCACCAAACAGCCAACTGTTTTTAATATGCGTATCTTTATTATATGCCGCAACCCGCAGCCAGCATTCCGCCGTCTTTGGATCCCAGCGCGCATAATGACCACGCGCAGCATCTGTTAATCCATTTGTATTAACCTCTACCCCCTGGGGCTTGGTCTTGATTAACATATTTCCATTTTGATTATTGTACGCACCAACAACCTGGTTGTATTCTGCGGTCACACCGCCACTGCCCGACACAGCATTAAACGATGAACCATATGTGTTTCTGTCCAATAACAGACATGTATTTTCCGCCTGATTTGGTGTCAACCCCGTTTTGCGTAATACAAAATTATAATATTCTGGCTGAACCCGGCGGGCATTAAAGTCAATCCACACATCAGACGACGACCGATAAACATTTTTACAATCGCGCCGAACATCAGTTATACATTTTTCAACCTGAATCTGGCACAGCCCCATACCATTAATGATTGAATTTCGTACATCTTCATCAAACATATCATTCAATCCACCCGGCAATGCACCATTATTAATACACATTAATAAATCATTCATACAATTTTCAATTGTGTATTCAGAATCTTTTACACCACCATCTGGGCATTCTGGTTCTGGTTGTGGATCTGGATTATCCGGATTGTCTGGTTCATCGCCACCACCACCGCCATTGCCTGAATTTCCACTGGGCAAATTCGGTGATAAATTTCCAACACTATTTCCCGGCAATGTCGGCATTGTCGGCATACGCTGTGACGCACCCTGGGTTGTGCCAGCGCGATTTAATTGCGTTACATTATACGCCGCCCGTCCCGTTGCATTGGCAGAATTCGCATCGTACCCAAACACACACATTCCCAAAGCAATAAATGATGCACCAAACTTTTTCAGCATGCCTGGCATAAAAACTCCCCCTTAAATTATCTTTTTAATTATATCCTAAATTCACATGAAAAAAAAGCACTTTTTCATCAATGAACGAACAAACAAAAAAGCAATAAAATATTGACAAATTACAATAATTGTCTATACTTAAATTAAATGAAAGCATTACTAAATTTTCTTAAAACGCACAGATATGCATTTATATGGACCGCATGTTATATTTTTGCAATGTGGGCGATTCTGCATTTTATGTTTAATTTTGATATGTTTTCTGGCACCGACTGGACACGATTGGCACACGCAAAATTGCGCGGGTTCCCTGGTTTTGTATTCGGGTTATTAATACTATCCGCTATACCATTATACATTGCAACAACCACAATTATAATTCGCAAGAAAGCCCCACTGTTCACTATACCATTACCAAAAATTATGGAACCAGTACCAGCAGAACCGGCACCCGCACCATCCACCGCCACAGATACAATACAACCTGCCCCAGAATCCAAAACACCCAACGATATAAACACGAACGAATTGCCGCACAAAATACCAGATGAATTACGCATTCCATTTATGCGCGCCCATAATAATATGGGACCCATACAACATTCTGTTTTCGATACATCCCGCATAACAGCCACAAACAAAACATCTGATATACCGGCTGCCACAACCCCAGTCACGCAACCCGCGAACGAATTGCCGCTGCCAAATGATTTTGATATCCCATCTGACAATTTTGATACAGATATGAACACGATAAACTTTGCACCTGTTTTCCAAGACATCGACTTTGATGAACCAGATACAACAAACGAAGCATTACCCGCCCCTGATATCAGCATACCAAACGAACAAACCAGCAATGAAAATCAGACAATTATAAATTATCTGGAATCGCACAACACAAAATTTACAATTGAAAACGGCATTGTAATAACAGACCACGATGCAATCGCCACACATGACGACCCAGATTTCTGGATTGCCGATAATGAAACATGGTTTGCCGCCGGTCGCCAGAAACCATCACCTGCAGACACGGTTTTATCAATATCCGCAACGCGCGGCGTGCGTCCCGTGCTATATTTAGAACAAACCAACATAATGGATCTTGACGCACGCCGCGCGCAATGGCGCCATGACGGCATAACCGTTATAACATCACCATCCGAACTTGACTAACATTTCTGCGAGAAGTAGCGCCGCTGAATGCTTGTGGAATTTCAACAGACAGTGCAGAAGAAGCTGCTGAATCTCAGGTCTGGGATTTCGTCATCGCCAGACTCCAATCCTCAAGTCAAGGAATGTCTGCAATCCGAAGACCGTTGTGGCTCTGATTACACTCAATGCATCGGGCTAGATACTGATACTATTATCAGATTGTGCCCATGTCAGAAAACCATGGTTCTGCAGTAAATATTGCGCCAAATGGAATGACGCGGTTGAAACATGTGAAGATATTCAGTTTTAAAAATCCCCCAAATGGGGGATTTTTATTCAGAATTGGGTATCATTACATGTTTCCACTGGATCTGCCCATTCCTTGCAATATTTACTGCCAAACAGCGGATTCTTGGTTTTATTACATTGCTGGGTGCGTGTGCATTTATGACAAACCAGTGTATCCCATTCAAATGTTGAAGTAATGGTTTCCTTGTAATTCCATTGATTCAACTGTTTTGAACCAACCAGTTCACGTTGTGCCGACGCGTCGTCCCCATTTGCATTGTTTCCTGTTGACAGACCGGCTATTCCAACAGCATTAAGAGCCAAAAAACTAGCTCCACCTGTAAATGGTGCTGCTATTGCACCGGCAACAATTGCTAATCCTGACAAAACTTTGCCAAATGCATTTTTCGGTGGTTCTGGTGATTTTGGCAGGCTGGATAATTCTGCAAAATTTACGCATGCCTGGCGTGCAATTTCACGTCGTGCATCCAATGCATTTTCGCCCTGTATTTCTGCCATACGTTCACCGATGGTAACATAATCTTGTTCCATTTTATCTGACAGTTCATCGTATTTTTTATAATAATTATCCTTGGCTATTTTTAATGCCGCATTTGCAATAATCATACGCATTTGTTTCGTTAATTGTGGGAATCTGCCAGCGGTGGTATCACTTTCAGTTCCACTGCGATCAACAATATTGCGTACACCATCAACTTTTCGACCGTTCTTACACCATTGTACACGCTGGTCCGCTTCTATTGCATTAATGGCGGTATCTATATTACTTTGTAATACAGCCAGTTCAGATGATATTTTATCTTTTTGTGTGCTGGATAAATCTGTTTCACCTGTATTGATCAAATATTGATCGACACTAATTAAACGTCCATCTTCACCAACTTTAACGCTTTCCCAATATATCAGCCCGTCAATAACTCCAGAGAATGGTTTTACAGTTCCTAATCCAGAACTGGTTGCACCAACAACCCGTCCCAGTTCTGTATCCAGAATCTGTGATACGTCTGTTCTGCATTTACCATAATCAATTTGCAAACTATCTTCATAATTTGTATATTCACAAATCTTATATTCCAGCGATCTAGCGCCCAGGTTTTCATCAACGGTTAAATTTTCACAATTTTCTGTGTCTCCACAAACTTTAATCATAGCTTCATTTGCGGCATTTTGGCATTCTGTTAACATATTGTTATCAATATTTAACATGATACCTTGGACCATATCATACAGTTCTTCATAAACGGCATCACCACGAATGTCTTGATCTGCATAGACTTCTTGGCAACCGACCAATGCATCATATGGGCACAATCTGATAATAGTATCAGTCCCGATGCATTGAGTGTAATCAGAGCCACAACGGTCTTCGGATTGCAGACATTCCTTGACTTGAGTAGTACAGGAATTGACACGCATAGATTGGAGTCTAGCGATGACGAAATCCCAGATTTGCTTACTAGCATCATCTGGTGAGTTCTCTGGGTCTTCTGTATCAATTCCACAAGCATTCAGCGGCACCTGGCACAGGTTTAACATGGTTTCTGGTCTGGTCAGACACATATCATAAGAGCCATCTGGGTCATTCGGATCCATATTATCTTTACAAGCCTGTTGGAAACAGGCCGAGATATTACCGATACAGTTTTGTCTGGCATTGTCTTCAGCGATCAGTTCCGCACTCTTTACCTGCGGCGCTACTTCTCGCAGAAATGTATCCCAAACCTGGTCCGCAACCGCAACACATTGTTTTGTTACGCTTTCACACAATGGCTTTTTTGACAGCAATATATCATATGTTGATTTTTGAATTGCAATACTGGTAACAGTCCCCTGAATTTCATATGTATTATCATCAGCACGATTGCCGCGTGTATTTGTTGCGTCAAATGCCGCAATAGATGCACAGCCCGAAAAATCCTCGCCACAACCACCAGTATTAATCATACAATTTTTAAATTCGACTGTACACTGTCCCAAATCATAACGATTTGCTGTTTGATATTGTTCCAACGCGGCATCACGCAAGGCGGTTTCTGCCGCATACAATTTTTGCTGGCTAGAATTCTTTTGTTGTTTCAAACTGTTTTCATATGCCGTACAATCAGACTTTATCTGCTGAGAATACATTAATTGCAACATAGATATTTCATTTGAACATTCCGGAATCTGCGCAACACAAATATCCACCGCCGCGGAATACAGTGCATCACCCTCTTTCCCCTCTATTGGGTCAACAAATTCTGTATCTGAAAAAACATCATCATCTGTATCATACAAATAGCCGGGGTTATTCCACAATGATAAATCCAGACTACGATCTTCTTCCTCTGCCTCATCAATAATAGATTGCGCAACCGCATTTGCATTTGCAATAACCGTATCCGCCGAATCCCCCATTTCAATTCTTTCAACACCATATGTTGCCATTTGATAACTGCGTTGATCCAGTTCTTCTATTTGTGCCAAAACCTCATCCAGTTCCGCATTTCTATCGCTGCAAATACACCTGCCGCCACTGTCGTTATCCAACATGCAAAAAGAATCCATACAGCCCATGTATTTCTGGCGGCATTCTTCACTGACAATAACATTATCCGCTGCGGCGGCAACCTTGGTTCCAGTGCCAATAACCTTTTGTGTTGCAGCTGCACGGGCGGTAACCGTTGCACTGCGCGCCGCTGTTGATGTTGTTCCTGTCGTTGTTGTTGCCGCACCACGGTTTACCGTTGTGCGCCCCGCTGTCGCACTGCGCGCGGTTACATTTGATGTTGTCGGGGTGGCGGATCTGGCACTGACACCACTGCGCGCGGTTGTTGCACTGCGCGCCGAAACCGTCCCGCCGCGCGAAGTTGATGTTGCCGCGGCAGTTGTACTGGCGGCCGATTGACCGCGACGCTGCACAGGGGTCGCCGCATCCGCGTTTAACGCAAATACACCCATTAACAGAATACATAATAACGATATTCTCTTCATAATAATCCCTTCAACATTCATCTAATTTTAACATATTTAAGGAATTTAATAAAAGCATTTTTTTAAATAAACAACAAAAACTTATCAATATATTGACAATTAATATTTTTGTATTATGTTAGATTTAACAAAGAGGTTATAATGGCATTTTCACCAGAATTTTTACCAGCGTATACATCAACCAACGAAAATTGGCGATGGGCGCGCAATATTACCATGGGCGCAAAACGCGTTCTGACCGTTGCCGGCAGTGGCGACCAGGCATTAACATACGCTTTGTCTGGCGCAACCCATATCGATACATACGACATAACCAGATGCGCACAAATAATCCAAGATATAAAAACAACGGCAATTCAAATTCTGTCATTAACTGAATACAAAAATTTAATCCAAGAAATACATTATTTTGGTTTCCCGTTTGAATTACCAGTAATGGAACCTATTATGCCGTATTTGCCGCCGCAATCTGTTGCAGAAATTAACAAGAACAAAGATAAAATAAGATTTTTCAATGGCGCGCCAATTAATGCCCGCCCAGAAAATCAATTTACAAATGCAGAATACATGCAATTAAAATCAATAATAAAATCACCATTTAAATTCTACCTGGGGTCAATAGACACTCTGCATACACAGTTAACTGAAAAATACGATTTAATCGACACATCAAACATTTTCGATTATGGCGCAGTCAATATCACAAAAACATTAGCATCATTATTACCACATATTCGTATTGGTGGGCGCTTAATATATCTGCCACAAAATAAAAATCAGAACTATGATAAATACATAGAATTAAAATCTGGTGAACGCCTAGAACTCACAGCAACCGAAAGATTACCACATACTGCGAAAATGATAATATTCCAACGCACACGATAAATAAAAAATGCCCCAATTGGGGCATTTTTTAATCCAGCATCAATTATTTTTTTGATGCCGCGCGGCGTTTTGCCGGCTTTTTTTCTGTTGCAGTGTCATCTGATTTTTCAACGGATTTTGATGTTTTTTCTTTTTTATCCGCTGATTCTGCCGCTTTTTCTGTTGCCTTGTTTTCTTTTTCTGCGGTTGGTTTAACCACTTTCTTGGCATTTTCATCACGGTCAACCAATTCAATAATTGCCATTGGTGCCGCATCGCCATAGCGGAACCCAGCCTTTAATACGCGGGTATAACCACCTGGACGCTTTGCATAACGCGGTCCCAAAACAGTAAACAACTTTTTCACCGCAGTACTGGAATTATTCCCCAGTTCACTGGCGACCAATCTGCGATTTGCCACGGTGTCAACTTTTGCACGGGTAATCAATTTTTCGACCACAGTGCGTAAATCTTTTGCTTTTGGTAATGTTGTTTTTATTTGTTCTTTTTCAATCAAATTTTTTGCCAGACCAATAAACAAGGCCTTGCGTGCATTTGTATCGCGATTAAATGTGCGACCTGCTCTCATATGTCTCATTGATTACTCCTTTATGCTTCTGCCCCAGAAACCCGGGGATTATTTGAGACACCGCGCCCAAAATCAAATTTCAGCACCGCGGATTTATTAACCTGCGCCACGCATTCTAACATATCCAGCGCATTTGTAAAGTAATAAAATTACCCCACCCATATAGACCAAAAATTAAATTTTATCAGACGATTGGAAGCGATTGACGGTTCGCAGTGTAGTAGACCTACATAAGAACCGACAATCGCGACAAGCGTCCATAAAATTTAATTTATTTGTATGGGTCTTCGTATTTTTTTGCCAACTCCGCAATATTTTCCGGTGGCCAACCTGGAACTTCCATTCCCAGACTCAAACCCATGGCTTCTAATTGAACCTTGATTTCATTCAAAGACTTGCGACCAAAGTTTGGTGTTTTTAACATATCTGCTTCTGTCTTTTGAACCAGTTCACCCAGCCAGTTAATCTTGTCATTCTTTAAGCAGTTATTTGCACGAACAGATAATTCCAGTTCATCAACATGCTTTAACAATTTCGGATCGAACGGCAATGCATCTTTTGCTTTTTCTTCTTCGGTCGGTGCATTGATTTGTGCTGGATCTTCAAAGTTAATAAATACAACCAACTGGTCTGTTAAAATACGCGCCGCCAATGCGATTGCATCTTCGGGTGAAACAGTTCCATTCGTTTTAACCGTCATTTCCAATTTGTCGTAATCCGTACTCTGCCCAACGCGAGTTTCTGACACGGCGGTTGCAACATTTAAAATCGGCGAAAAGATTGAATCAACAGGGATAACACCCAACGGCAAACCATCTGCATGTGCAGAGGCAGGCACATAACCACGACCAGACGCCAGTGTAATTTCCATATCTAATTCTGCACCTTTATCCAATGTGCAAATTTCGGCATCTTTATTCATAACTTCGACGCCACCAGTTGTTTCAATCATACCCGCAGTAACAACGGCTGGACCTTTTACTTTTAATGTTGCCTTGTGTTGCCCTTCGGTCAACGCTTTGAAATAAACACCCTTTAAATTCAGAATGATATCTGTTACATCCTCGCGCACACCAGAAATACTGGAAAATTCATGCTGAACGCCGTCAATTTTGATATAAATCGGCGCACACCCCTGTAAAGACGACAACAATACACGACGCAATGCTGTCCCCAGTGTTAAACCGAAACCTTTTTCTAATGGTTCCGCAACCAGTGTTGCTTGATTTGGATTATGTTCATCAATTTTGATATTTAATTTTTTGGGTTTAATCAAAGTAACCCAGTTTTTTTCAATCATAAAAAACCCCTTCGGCTTAGTTTATCATTTTCGCCAATTGGCTGCGCATGGAATCATTCCAACACGCCGTGAAATTCTATATCACAAATATGCAAAAGTCAAACTATTATTAAATCCGCGATTATCACAAAATATATGGCATAAAAAAGTTGACAACTAACGAATATTGTCCTAGTCTAAATCTATACACAAACAGAATTTACAAAGGGTATAAAATGAAAAAAATTATTTTATCTGGCATATTTGCATCTATTATTTGCACATGCGCATATGCGTCTGATATGTACACAGAAACAGAAACCATCAACACATATGAAACGATATCCGTTGATACCGTTACATATGTTGACACAGTATATACGGTGCCTGTTCGCACGACACAACCGGCACGTGTTGCCACGCCATGCCGCGCTGCATCATCAATTGATGTTGCCCGCAATAATTGTGGTTGTAACAAACAACCGGTCCAGCGCAAATTAAACCCGGTACGCATAAAAACATACAGCGAGGTTATTGATCATTATCAAGTATATCAGCCAGTTATCACATATAAACCCGCCGGCACATATACAACGCGCCGCTATATCGATAATCCAAATCCGAAATTTGGCACCTGCGCCCGATAAGATAAAAATCCCGCATATGCGGGATTTTTATCTGGCATAAAATTTATCATAAAACTTACGCGCTTTTGCTAAATCATTAAATCGTTGAATAATTGCACCATTTCCTGCATTTATTTTTGTATCTGTACCGCAATATATTTTACCACGATATCCCGGATTCCAAACACGAATTATTTTTGCGTTCAATGCGTAAATATCACCAAAATTCAAACATGAAAAATCCGCATCACACACAGACGGCAAAACAATATTTTCTGCATATTCCAGACATGGCGCCCGCAAAACATTTGCATTTTTTATAAATAAATCACGACATGCCATTAAATTAATTAAATTCACAATCCCAGACATTTCATTTAATAAAACATTACGTGCAAACACAGTATATACCCCAGATTCATACCCAACATTATAAGAATCTGTATGCCCATCACGAATATCTGATAACCTGGATAAAAATTTAAAACTGTTGGCTGGAATCATAACTTCACCTTTTATAACCTATTATTACATGCACATAAAAATCCCGCATATTTGCGGGATTTTTATTATTAAACACGACGCACTTTTTTTGGACGGCACCCATTATGCGGGATACGTGTTGTGTCTGTAATGGACTGTACAATCAGCCCGGCATTTGCCAACCCGCGGACAGCAGATTCACGACCCTGACCAATACCACGCATTAAAACATCAACTGTTTTCATGCCCATTTCTGCAACCTTTTTACCAACCGCATCTGCGACAACAGTTGCGGCATATGGTGTTGATTTTTTTGCGCCCTTGAAATTATTTGCGCCCGCGGTTGCCCATGTTAATACAGCACCCGATTGATCGGTGATTGTAATACGTGTATTGTTATTTGTCGCGACCACATGGGCAATACCGTGTGATACTTTCTTTACGACTTTCTTTTTAGCTTTTGTAACTGCCATTATTTTATACCTTTGATTTAGATGTCTTCAATTAACTATGGTGTTAATCTCTACCTGTTTAATATTATTTACCCTTTACCGCGGATCCAGCAACAACAACGCGTTTACCCTTGCGTGTACGGGCGTTTGTTTGTGTACGCTGACCACGAACCGGCAAACGATTACGATGGCGAATGCCACGATATGTTTTTAAATCTTGCAATCTTTTAATATTCATCGCGACTTCACGACGAACATCACCTTCGACCTTAAAATTTTGTTCAATATAACTTGAAATTTTAACAACATCCTCGTCAGTCAAATCTTTTGCGCGTAAACCATCTTTCAATTTCAGCGCCTTGCAAATTTGTGCTGATTTTGCTGGTCCAATACCATGAATATATTGCAACGCAATTTCAATACGTTTGTCTGTCGGAATGTTCACACCTGCTATACGTGCCATTTTTCATTTTCCTTTTTATTAACTGCGGCGCGCCAATGCGCGACCGATTCAAACATCTCAGAATCAAAATAAATTCCGAAACGCATTTTATTTTGCCGCATTATTTTATAAAAAATGCCGCAAAAGTCAAATTTTTGTTTATTCCATAAACTGTTTACAAAACAGTTTAACGGAACCGCCCTTTCTTTTGTGCCTTTTTAATAACACTTCTATACTGCTTTGCAACCAAATAAGATTGCACTTGATTCATTGTATCCAGAACCACACCGGCAACGATTAACACACTGGTTCCACCAATCGCCAACGGCATCCCCGCATGTGTATTCAGTATAATTGGAACCACACACACAACAACCAAATACAATACCCCAATCGCTGTTGTACGCGAAACCACGGAATCCAGATAATGCATTGTTTGTTCACCCGGACGCACCCCTGGAATATAACCACCCGCATTTTTCAAATTGTTTGCTGTTTCTTCTGAATTAAATACAACGGCTGTCTGGAAATACGCAAAGAACGCGATCAATATAGTATATGTTATAATATACGACCATGTCCCATATGTAAAGAATCCCATTATTGATTGAACAATCGGATTTTCACTTTGAACAAATCGCTGAATAAATGCTGGTAACATCATGATACTGGCGGCAAATACAGGCCCCATAACACCCGACATATTAACCTTTATCGGCAAATATGATGCATTTGTATTCATAACCCCGTTTGCCATAACCTGGCGCGGATATAAAATCTGAATACGGCGTTGCGCCTGTTCAAAGAAAGCAATTAACGCAACAATACCGATAACAAATGCGACAACCAACGCAATCATCGCCGGTGAAATCTGTCCAACCGACCCCAGCGAGAATAATTGTGCAATACCACCTGGAACCTCTGCAATAATACCAGCAAAGATTAACAGCGAAGCACCCTGACCAATTCCGCGCGCGGTAATTTGTTCTGCCAACCACATGACAAACACAGTACCACCAACCAACGCAATAATTGCGGATAATTCAAACGCAAAGCCCGGATTTACAACCGCGGCGACACCATTTACAGGCGCCATCGATTCCAATCCGCGAACGACCGCCCAACCTTGCACAACCGCCAACAAAACCGCCAAATAACGGGTATATTGGTTTATTTTGATACGTCCTGATTCACCCTCTTTGCGCAGTTCATTTAACGATTTACTGGTCGCAGTTAACAATTGCAATACAATCGATGCAGAAATGTACGGGAAAATATTCAATGCCAACACAGACATACGCGACAATGAACCACCCGAAAACATATCAAACATTCCCATCATCCCGCTGCCTTCACCAGTAAACAGATGCAAGACCGCCGATGCATTAACCCCCGGTAATGGAATAAACGAACCGATTCTATACACAACCAGTGCGCCAATTGTGAACAATATGCGCTTTTGCAAATCGGACATATTTCCAAAAAATTCTCTCAAAAATTTCATGCGAATGAACTTCTAATTTTTTTACATCCAAATGTATTACTACATTGGATGTAAATTGTTAATTATTTATTTTTAATTGTGCCACCTGCTTTTACAATTGCTGCCTCTGCGGTTTTTGACCATTTATCAGCAATAATATTAACAGATGTTTTTATTTTACCCTTGGCCAATACTTTCAGACCATCTTTTGTACGATTGATAATTTTTGCATTCATTAATGTATCAATTGTAATTGGTGATTTGGCATCAATTTTACCAGACGCAATAAATTTTTCAATATCACCCAGATTAATTGTGGCATATTCTTTTGCGAACGGATTATTAAAACCAAATTTCGGGAAACGGCGCAAAATTGGCATCTGACCACCCTGGAAAGTCGCTTGCTTGCGTGATCCACTGCGTGATTTCTGCCCCTTGTTACCACGTCCTGATGTCTTGCCCATGCCCGAACCAATACCACGACCAACCCGTTTTGTATTTGTACGCGCACCAAAATTATCCATCAATGCATTTAATTTCATTTTTATATTCCTTTTATCCTATGAATCAAATTAATGATTCTATTGCGCACATCAAATGATGTACTCGGTTTAACAAATTTATTTTTCAACGATTTCCACCAGATGCGAAACTTTAGCGACCATACCACGAACAGCTGGTGAATCTTCTATTTCACGTTTTTTACCAATACGCCCCAACCCCAATGCGGCGATAACCTTGCGCTGTGCTTCTGGACGACCGATAACACTTCTAACCTGTTTTACAACTATTTTTGCCATGATAATTCTCCGTCTTTATTGGCACAATTTTAATTATTTTGCCTCTGCTGCATTTGCATTTTCTAATTTTTTACCGTCACGGCCGGCAATAATTTCTGCCACAGATTTACCACGACGCGCCGCAACAGTCTTTGGCGAATTCATTTTTGCAAAAGCCAAAAATGCTGCACGAATCATATTATTTGGATTATTAGATCCCTGTGATTTAACAACGACATCCTGTACCCCCAGGCATTCAAACACCGCACGCAATGCCCCACCTGCAATAATACCAGTACCAGGAACAGCACTACGAACGACCAATTTGCTGGCGCCATATTTTGCGGCGCTGTCATGATGTAAGGTACGTCCTTCTTTTAATGGAACGCGTATCATTTTAGCCTTGGCGGCTTTTGTTGCTTTTTGAACCGCACTTTGTACTTCCAATGCTTTACCCTTACCAAAGCCAACACGACCGGCTTTGTCCCCGACAACAACCAATGCCGAGAAAGACATATTGCGTCCACCTTTTACTGTTTTAGAAACGCGATTGATAGAAACTAATTTGTCTACCAAATTATCCGTTTGTAATTTTTTATCATCAAAACGTGCCATTATAAACTCCGTATATTCAGAAACATCTGATTAAATTCTAACACCACCTGCGCGGATTGCTTCGCACAGCGCCTTGATACGACCATGATAGCGATATCCGCCACGATCAAAATAACAGTTATCGGCAATACCTGCCTTGACTGCGCGCGCGGCAAATTCTTTACCAACCAGTTCCGCACCTGCAACATTCCAGCCTTTGCCCTTAAATGTTTTTTCCTTTGACGATGCGGAACATACAGTATGCCCCTTTACATCATCGATGGCTTGAATTTCAATATGACGACCAGAACGAAAAACCGACAAACGAATTTTACCTGGATTTTTTCTTTTCAACGCACCACGATTTGCCAGTTTGCGTCTTTCTTCTGCAGACAAATGTTTCAACATTTTATTTCCTTTTTTCTTATCCCCGTAACAGCGGGAATCAACATTTATTTAATTATTTCTTTTTACCTTCTTTGCGGCGGATTCTTTCACCCTTATAGAAAATGCCCTTGCCCTTATATGGATCAGCCTTGCGAACTTTATGAACCTTGTCCGCGAATTGCCCTACCAGACATTTATCTATGCCGCGAATAACAAATTCCGTTGGTGTTTCCCCCATTTGAACGGTCAGTCCATCTGGAATATTCATAATAACATCGTGTGAATAACCCGCAACCAAAACCAATTTATTACCATTAACTGATGCTTTATATCCAACACCTTTCATATACATCTCTTTTGCGAAACCATCAGAAACGCCTTCAACTGCGGCACGAACATTACGAGCCATTGTTCCCCACATTGCACGCGATGTTTTGTCTTCTGCGTTTTTTGGTGTAACAGCAATATGGTTTGCGTCAATAACAACATCAACCAAACCAGCATGCTTTGTATCCAATGGGATTTTAATTTCGCCTTTTGGTCCTTTTACTGTCAGTGTATCGTTTGCAATTGCCGCCGATACGCCGTCCTTTAATTTTACTGGATATTTTCCTGCACGAGACATCATTAAATCCTTACTTCTAAATTATATAACCTTGCACAGCACTTCGCCACCAACATTCATCAGACGCGCTTTGTGATCAGTCATAACACCATTTGGCGTCGAAACAATCGCAATGCCCAAACCATTCAGAACCTTTGGCATTTTTGCACTGCCAGAATAGACACGGCGTCCCGGTTTTGAAACCACAGCAATATCTTGAATTGCACCATTCCCGCCAATATATTTCAATTCGATAATCAAATTGGCACGATGTTCGTCAATTTGTTCTTTGCGGAAATCTGTAATAAAACCTTCGTCCTTTAACACAGCCAATACTGCTGCACGCAGTTTGCTGTTTGGAACAACTACAAATTCTTTACCGGCATTCTGACCGTTACGAATACGGGTCAGCATATCTCCGATTGGGTGTGATAATGACATCTTTTACTCCTTGTAAGCAACGGATAATCCGTTTTAACCCAGCAGCATTGTCCACAACTGGGGATTAAAATTTTACCAACTAGATTTGCGTACACCTGGCAATTTACCTTCAGATGCCATTGTACGAACCTGTTGACGGCACAAACCAAACAAACGGAAATATCCGCGTGCGCGCCCTGTTACAGAACAACGATTATGCAAACGCGTTGGATTTGCATTACGTGGCAATTTTGCTAATTTTTTCATTGCCTCCATACGTTCTTCTGGTGTTGCATTCACAGACATTTTCGCCTTGATTGTTTCGCGCTTTTTTGCATATTGCGCGACCATTTTTTCGCGTTTTTTCTGCTTATTTATTAATGCTAATTTCGCCATTTTTATTTACCTTTTTAATTATTTCAATACCAACGGCAATCCGATTTTTGTCAGCAAAGCACGTGCTTCTTCATCTGTTTTTGCTGTTGTTGCAATAACAATATCCATACCACGAATTGCTTCGATTTTATCAACAGAAATTTCCGGGAAAATCAAATGCTCTTTGATACCGAACGCATAATTGCCACGACCATCAAATTTAGATTTTGACAAACCCCGGAAATCTTTTACACGCGGCAACGCGACCGTAATTAATTTATCCAAGAAATCATACATTCTTTTACCGCGCAATGTAACTTTTGTTCCGATTGGCTGACCTTCGCGCAAACGATATGTTGCAATTGATTTTTTTGCGCGTGTGATAACAGATTTTTGTGCCGCAATTGCAGTTAAATCTGCAGCGGCGGCATCTAATTTCTTTTTATCTGTAACCGCTTCGCCAACACCCATATTTAAAACAATCTTTGACAATTTCGGAACAGCCAATGGATTTGTATACCCAAATTCCTTTATCAATTCCGGAACGATTTGCTTTTCATAAATTTCACGCAATCTGCTTTGCATTTTTTATTCCTTACTTTATATTCCCGTAACAGCGGGAACGAATTTGTTAAATTTATATTTCCGCACCTGATTTTTTAGCGATACGAACTTTCTTATCACCATTAATTTTAAAACCAACGCGTGTCGCCTTTTTTGTTTTTGGATCAACCAACGCAACATTAGAAACATGAACAGGCGCTTCACGATCAACGATATGCCCCGGCTGTTCCTGGGTTGGTTTTACATGCCATTTGCGACGGTTGACACCTTCGACAACGACACGGGATTCGGACGGGCGCGCTTCCAGAACTTTACCTTTAACGCCTTTGTACTTTCCCGAAATAACTATGACTTCATCGCCTTTCTTGATTTTCATTTTTATAACCCTTTTTCTAAATTTGGACTGATATTTTTAAATATGCCCAAATTATTATATAACCTCTGGCGCCAAAGAAACAATTTTCTGCACATCGTACTTACGGCGCACTTCACGCGCGATTGGTCCAAAGATACGCGTACCAATTGGTTCAAAATTATTTTTATTAATCAAAACAACCGCATTATCATCAAAGCGGATAATTGAACCGTCTGGACGTTTTACCGGGAATTTTGTACGAACAATAATTGCCCGTTGAACTGTTCCCTTTTGAACCTTGCCGCGTGGAATCGCTTCTTTAATTGCGACAACAATTTTATCACCAACTGTCGCATAACGCCGATGAGAACCACCCAAAACCTTGATGCACATTGCTTTACGCGCACCCGAGTTATCTGCGACTGTCATAACTGTTTCATTTTGTATCATAATCCTTCACCTTAATTCCTGCATGCAGGGCAATCCCCCACCGCTTTGTTATAGGTTCCGACTGCCCTGCCCCGATTAAACGAAGCGAACCTCAAAGAACCTGTTGTGAATTGTCTTAGTCTGCGACTTCGACACTTTCGTCCTTGGACACGCCGACGCGTCCCTTTACAACCCAAGATTTTGTCTTGGAAATTGGACGATGTTCTTCAATTGCAACGATGTCGCCAACTTTGTACTGGTTGTTTTCATCGTGCGCCTTGTATTTTTTGTTCTGCTTTACGAATTTACCATACAGTGGATGACGAAAACGCCGTTCAACTTCGACAACAACAGTTTTGTCATTTGCTGTACTTTTAACCGTTCCTTGCAGTATACGTCTTGGCATAACTATTATTCCTTACATTTGTTATATTAACTTGCACATTTTATAAAAATTGCACAAATTAATCAGCCTCTTTTTTAATCGATTTCGGCATATGATATCTAAAAATTTAGAAATCTCAACAAAAATCGACAATTTTTATTTTTTTGTCGCATTCATTTGTGTTTTAACACGTGCGATTTCACGACGGGTCTGACGCATAACATGTGTCTTAGGCATCTGACCAGCAGCATGCTGAAAGCGCTGATTCATCTGTTCTTTTTTCAGATTTTCCAGTTTGCTTTGCAACGCTTCTGTCGTCAAAGATTCTTTTTCAACTTTTTTTTCTGCCATTTCTTTTACCTTTTTGCAAATACCCGTAAATATCGGTGCGCATTCAGTTTTGTTTTTTTTAGTTGACTTTGCGTTCAACAACTTTTGTTTTTACCGGTAATTTTGCCGCCGCTAATGCAAATGCTTCATATGCAACCTCTGGCTTAACCCCGTCCAATTCGAACAAGATACGACCTGGCTTTACACGACAAATCCAGTATTCAACAGCCCCCTTACCTTTACCCATACGAACTTCTGCTGGTTTTTTAGTAACAGGAACATCTGGGAATACACGAATCCATAATTTTCCCATACGGCGCATATGACGTGTAATTGCACGCCGTGCTGCTTCGATTTGACGCGCTGTAACGCGTTCTGGCGACATGGCTTTCAGACCAAACGACCCGAATGCCAGTTCGCTGCCACCTTTGGCAACACCATGAATGCGGCCTTTGTGCTGTTTGCGAAATTTTGTTTTATTTGGCATTAACATAATAACAACCTTTTAATTTTTACATTTAATTTTTGATTTTACCGATACCATATAGATAGTCGTCAAAAATTATTTACCTTTTCTTTCGCTGCTGCCGGCATATTCTGTTGGTCGCGCCATTTCAGATGCCAGCTTTTCTTTATTAACGACATCACCAGTATAAATCCAAACTTTTACACCGATAACACCGTATGTTGTTTTTGCTTGAATTGACGCATAGTCAATATCGGCACGCAAAGTATGCAATGGAATGCGGCCTTCACGAATTTGTTCACTGCGTGCAATTTCTGCCCCATTCAAACGACCCGAACACATAACTTTTATACCCTGGGCGCCAGCTTTTACTGCATTCTGAACCGCTTTTTTCATTGCCCGTTTAAATGAAACACGACCTTCGATTTGTTGTGCAATGTTTTGTGCAACTAATTGCGCGTTTAAATCCGGACGGCGAACTTCATAAATATTTACGACGACCTGATCATTTTTTACCAATTTTTTAATATCATTGCGCAATGCTTCGATATCTGCACCATTTTTACCAATAATCATACCTGGGCGTGATGTATGAATTGTAACAACAACTTTTTTTGCAAAGCGTTCAATAACGACCTTTGCCAGCCCCGCCTTTTTCAACTTTTTTTCAATAAAGTTGCGAATTTTAATATCTTCTGCCAACAAATTTGCATAATCTTTTTTGCCGGCAATCCAGCGTGAATCTGTAACCTTATTAATAAACTCACGCAAAGAAATTGGTGATACTTTCTGTCCCATTTTATTTTTCCTTAACTATATTATGGCAAGTGTTCTTGAAGCATTTCGCTTTATTCAGGAACTTAATCCATACCACTTGCCGCTGTTTTTATTTTGCCTTGTCTTTTTTTGTGGCTTTTGCCGCCTTTTTTGTTGGTGCCACACCCGATTCCAAAACGATTGTCAAATTAGAAAACGGTTTTAAAATCGGACGTGCGCTGCCACGTGGTCCCGGCATAATGCGTTTCATTGTCAACGCCTTGCCACACCAAATTTCTTTGACGAACAAACTGTCCGCGGGCAAGTTTTTGTTATGTTCCGCATTTGCCACCGCAGACATCAAAGTTTTTAAAACTTCGCCTGCGACACGCTTTTTTGAAAATTTCAAGACATCAATTGCACGCGCGACCGGTAAACCGCGAACAGTATCACATACCAGATTTAACTTCTGGTGGCTGACGCGAATCAATTTATTGAACGCGCGAACTTGATTATCTTTTATTCCATATCTTGTCGTTGCCATAACTGTTTACCTTATATTTATAATACTAAGCGATAACCTAAAATTATTTAGCCGTTGCTTTTTTATTTGCCGCATGACCTTTGAATGTACGCGTTGGTGCAAATTCACCCAACTTATGCCCAATCATATCTTCGACAATGGACACAGGGATAAACTTGTTACCATTATGAACTTCAAATGTCAGACCAACCATTGGCGGCACAATTGTGCTGCCACGCGACCAAGTTTTAATTGGCTTGTGGTCATTTTTTTCATTCGCCACTGCAACCTTTTTCAGGATAGACGGATGAACATAAGGACCTTTCCATACTGAACGAGACATCAATTACTCCGTTTTTTATTTTTTCTTTGCCAAATGTCTGCTGCGGATAATCATCTTTGCAGTGCGTTTATTACTGCGTGTGCGATAACCCTTGGCTGGGATACCCGTACGCGATACAGGTTCGTGACCCTTTGAATGACCATTACCGCCACCCATTGGGTGATCAACCGGGTTCATCGCCATACCACGAACGGATGGACGAATACCTAACCAACGCGCCCGTCCTGCTTTACCCAGGCTAACATTGCGCTGATCCTGATTGGATACGGTACCAACTGTTGCCAAACAATCAGAATGAACCTTGCGTAATTCACCGCTGTTCATTTTAATCTGGGCATAAACACCATCTTTACCCATTAATTGTGCATAGCAACCTGCACTGCGTGCCAATTGACCACCAGCGCCCGGCTTTAATTCAACATTATGAACAATCGTTCCAATTGGCATATTTTTCAATGGCATTGCATTACCTGGCTTAATATCTTCACGTTCACCAGAAATAACAACATCACCCGCCTTTAAATCACGCGGCGCCAAAATATATGAACGCGCACCATCTGTATATTCAATTAATGCAATAAATGCCGTACGATTTGGGTCATATTCCAAACGCAAAACCTTTGCAGGGATTCCCTTTTTCTTGCGCGCAAAATCAATTAAACGATATTTGCGTTTATGCCCGCCACCCTGATGCATAACGGTCACATGACCAAAATTATTGCGTCCACCTTTGGACTTTAAACCGACTGTCAATGCCTTTTCTGGCGCGCCACGGTGCAATTCACTGCGATCAACCAATATCAAACCGCGTGTTCCCGCTGTTGTCGGCTTATAATGCTTTAATGCCATTTTTTATACCTTTTTATTTATACCACAACACTAACATCCTGGGAATTGGGTTCTCTGCTGTGGCTGTTTATACTATATGTTTGCCGATAAATCCAATTTTGCATCTGCCGGCAAAGACACATATGCTTTTTTAACAGTGCGTTGTACGCCCGTTCCACGTCCACGGAAAGATTTAACTTTACCTTTGACAACAACAATATTAACCTTGGTTGGTTTTACATTGTAAATTGCTTGGACTGCGCGTGCAACATCTTCCTTGGTTGCGTTTGCCGCAACTTCGAATGCAACACCATTACTTTCAGACAGTTTTGCTGCCTTTTCCGAGATTATCGGACGACGCAGTATATCATAAATACCAGCAGTCGCAACGATTTTTTTCTCTGAATTAACTTTCTTTTCTGCCATTTTATTTTACCTTTTCATCATGCGCCAAAACATTTATGCCAAACGTGCTTCCACTGCCTTGACTGCATCTGCTGTCAAGACCAATTTATCATGTTTCAGAATATCTAAAACATTCAAACCAATTGTCGGCAACGCGTCAACATTTGCGATATTTGCCGCAGATTTGCGGAAATTTTCATCTAAATCATCTGCACCAACAAACAATACCGAATTCAAATCCAACTGTTTCAGTTGTTTTGCAAACGTTCCTGTTTTTGCAGACGCTAATTTTTCGGAATCGATAACAATTAAATTGCCATCTTTTACCTTTGAAGACAGTGCCATTTTCAATCCCAATGCGCGAATTTTCTTTGGCAAATCGATTGAATGATCACGAACAACAGGTCCATGAACAACACCACCGCCACGCATGTGAACATTATATCTTTCACCCTGACGCGCATTACCTGTTTTCTTTTGTTTGAATGCTTTTTTACCACTGCCTGCGACATCGGAAACAGTTTTCACTGCATGTGTACCTGCGCGTGATTTCGCCCGTTGCCATGTAACAACACGATGCAGAATATCTGCGCGCGGTTCAATCCCGAATATCTGGTCCGCCAAATCAATTTTACCAACTGACTTGCCATCAAAATTTATAACATCTATTTGCATTTTCTTCACCTTGCTATTCTGTCGCCATTATTATTCCGCAACAGTTTCTGTTTCGGGTTCGGCCGCATTGTCCGCTGTTGCCATTTTTGTTGGCATCGGCAAATCAGCCTGTTCTTTCTTGATTGCATCTGCAACCAAAACAAAAGTGCCATTTGCGCCTGGAACTGCGCCTTCTACAAATATTAAATTTTCTGCTTCATCAACACCAAAGACTTTCAGATTCTGAACTGTAACGGTTTCATTACCCATCTGACCAGCCATTTTTTTACCTTTTAATACACGACCTGGCCATTCACGCATACCCGTACCACCAATGGAACGATGGGCTTTTAAAACACCGTGCGATGCTTCCTTGCCGCCAAAGTTATGGCGTTTCATTGCACCTTGGAATCCTTTACCTTTACTGGTCGCCTGGACATCGACAAACTGACCGGCAACAAAATGCGCAGCAGATAATTGTGTACCAACTGGGATAATACAATCATCAGACACACGGAATTCAACAACCTTGCGATATGGTTTTACACCAGCCTTTTCTGCGGCAACCGCTTGTGGTTTTGCAACATGTTTTGCCTTTGCTTCACGCATACCCAAAACATTTGCGACATAACCATTTTTTTCCATTGTACGATTTCCAATAACAGCGCAGTCCCCAACAGACAAAACTGTCACAGGATGCGCGACACCACCATCGTCATATAAACGTGTCATACCTATTTTTGTTGTTATTAATCCGCTACGTTTCATTTTATTTTGCCTTTTATTCTGTCAGTAGGTTGGACAGTTGTACACACCATTTTTACGCCCGCCCAACACAAACATTATTACAATTTAATTTTTACATCAACACCAGACGCCAAATCCAACTTCATCAACGCATCAACTGTCTGAGGGGTTGGATTAACAATATCGACAACTGCCTTATGATTGCGAATTTCGAATTGTTCACGTGATTTTTTATCAACATGTGGTGAACGGTTAACTGTAAATTTTTTAATCAATGTCGGCAAGCGAACAGGTCCAACTACCTCTGCGCCTGTGCGCTTTGCAGTTTTGACAATTTCATCCACAGACTCCATCAATACTCTGTGGTCAAATGCCGTCAATTTAATGCGAATTTTAGATGCTGGTACCATTTGTTCGTTTTCCTTATTCGTTATTCCGGGCCGGTAATCTCTGGCGTTTTTTATCCAGATACACCGACCCGCGACTGTTTTAATTATTTAATGATTTTTGATACAACGCCCGCGCCAACTGTGCGTCCGCCTTCACGGATAGCAAAGCGACGACCTTCGTCCATAGCAATTGGTGCAATCAGTTGCACTGTGATACGGACATTATCACCTGGCAGAACCATTTCTTTATCTGCTGGTAATGTAATTGTACCTGTTACGTCTGTTGTGCTGAAGTAGAACTGTGGACGATAGTTGCTGAAGAACGCTGTATGGCGTCCGCCTTCTTCTTTCGTCAAGATATAAACTTCTGCTTCAAATTCTGTATGCGGTGTAATGGAACCCGGTTTGCAGATAATCTGACCACGTTCAACATCTTCTTTCTTGGTACCGCGCAACAGCAATCCAACATTATCACCGGCTTCACCCTGATCCAACAATTTGCGGAACATTTCAACGCCTGTAACTGTTGTTTTCTGTGTTGGACGCAAACCAACAATTTCGCATTCATCACCAACTTTTACAGTACCTGCTTCGATACGACCTGTAACAACGGTACCACGACCAGTAATAGAGAACACGTCTTCGATTGGCATCAAGAACGGTTTATCAACTGGACGTTCCGGTAATGGGATATAGTCATCACATGCTTTTAACAATGCATCGATTGATTCTTTGCCCAAACCGTCGTTTTTGCCTTCCAATGCAGAAACCGCAGAACCACGAATAATTGGAACATTTTCACCATCGAAATCATTCGCAGACAACAATTCACGAATTTCCATTTCAACCAATTCCAACAGTTCTGGGTCATTTGCCAAATCGCATTTATTCAGATAAACAACGATTTTTGGAATACCAACCTGGCGTGCCAACAAGATATGTTCACGTGTCTGTGGCATTGGACCATCAGTTGCCGCAACAACCAAAATCGCACCATCCATCTGTGCCGCACCAGTAATCATGTTTTTAACATAGTCCGCGTGTCCCGGGCAGTCAACGTGTGCATAATGACGATTTTCTGTTTCATATTCAACGTGTGCTGTATTAATTGTAATACCACGTGCGCGTTCTTCTGGTGCATTATCGATTTGATCGACACCCTTGGCTTGGTCTGCACCAACACCATAGTAATGAACGATTGCAGCCGTCAATGTTGTTTTACCGTGGTCAACGTGACCAATTGTACCGATATTAACATGCGGCTTGGTTCTTACATACTTTTCTTTTGCCATAGTTTTCTCCTTAGGCTT
>CASDTC010000011.1 GCA_949283535.1 uncultured Pseudomonadota bacterium | reverse complement strand
CGCTGTTTCAAATCTGTGGAATAGCCAACATATCTTTGATTTGGAAATTTTTCAGATTGTATAAGATAAACATAAAACATATGAAAATATTATTATATTTAGCCACACTTCGTCAAGACTTCGTGTGGCACGCCTTTGCCTGTGCGGCTCGTCTGACGTGTGGCGCAGCCACCCGAAGCCTCGCCGAGGCGAAGGGTGGTGCGGGCGAAGGGAATGTATAATTCCCTGCCGAAATCAATCCAATCGCTGGCGCTCTTGGTGATTTCGGCGGGTCCCTTTCACTGCGCGCTGGCGCGCTGCGTTCCGAACCCTGCGCCGCTGGCGCGGCTTTATCGGGTTCGCTTCCATCGCCGACAATCCAAAAAACAAAACCGACACAGGGTCGGTTTATTTTTTGGTGCGGGCGAAGGGAATCGAACCCTCGTCTTCAGCTTGGGAAGCTGACGTGCTGCCATTATACCACGCCCGCAATTTTATGGCACGATTTTATACCTTGAAAACTTAAATGTCCAGTATAAAAAGCATCATGCTTTTTCATGTTGCTTTTTATGATTTTCGGTCCTAGGATTCATTTTGCCTTAAAATAACATAAAGGGAGTTTTAATTATGGCAAATGAAAATATGAATCCGTTAATCGCAGCCCAGCAACGCGTAAAGGTTGCATGTGATAAATTGGGTATGCCGGCGGAAGTTTATGAAATTTTAAAAAATCCACAACGCATGATAGAGGTTTCGATACCAGTCAAAATGGATGATGGTTCAATCCGGGTGTTTACAGGTTTTCGCGCCCAGCATAATACAGCAATCGGTCCGTCCAAGGGTGGTATTCGTTTTCATCAAAATGTAACACGTGATGAAGTGGCGGCGTTGTCAATATGGATGACATTTAAATGTTCTGTGACCGGCATCCCATATGGCGGCGGCAAAGGTGGCATTATAGTTGACCCGAAACAATTGTCCAGTGGCGAATTAGAACGCTTGTGTCGCGGTTATGTTGATGCAATATATCCGATTTTGGGCGAAAAGAAAGATGTCCCGGCACCGGATGTTAATACCAACGGGCAAATTATGGCATGGATGCTGGATGAATATGTTAAATTGTCTGGCGAATCTTCGTTTGGCACATTTACTGGCAAGCCTGTTGAAATGGCGGGGTCTTTGGGACGCAATGCTGCAACAGGATTGGGAATTTCAATGATTATGTCAGAAGCATTGAAAAAGCAAGGCAAAGAAATGCGCGGTGCGTGTATCGCAATACAAGGCTTTGGTAATGTTGGCAGCTTTACCGCAAAATGCAGCAGTGATATGGGCGCAAAAGTTATTGCCATTGCGGAATGGAATACAATCTTGTTTAATGACAATGGTTTAGATATCGATGCATTGATGAAATTCAAGGCGGAAAATAACGGCAGTATAAAAGGATTCCCAGGGGCGTCTGAAATCAGTGCCGAAGAATTCTGGGGATTGGATGTTGATGTGTTATCACCATGTGCAATGGAAAATACAATCAATAAAGAAACCGCGCCATTGATAAAGACAAAGTTGGTTGTCGAAGGTGCGAATGGTCCAACAACATTGGATGGCGAAGAGATTCTGTTGAAGAATGGTGTAACGGTTGTGCCGGACATTCTGGCAAATGCCGGTGGGGTAACTGTTTCGTACTTTGAATGGGTTCAAAACCGTTATGGATATTATTGGAGTGAAGCAGAAGTCGAACAAAAAGAAAAAGACGCAATGAAAAAGGCGTTCGATGCGATTTATAAAATAAAAGAAGAATATAATGTTTCTATGCGTGAAGCCGCATATATGCATTCTATTAAACGCGTTGCAACAGCCATGAAATTGCGCGGATGGTATTAATAAAAGCTGATGCATAAATAAAAAAAATCCCCGAAATTGGGGATTTTTTATTAACCATATTTGCATGATTATTCCGAACACAATTCAACCGCATAAAATTGGTTGTTTGTGATATCTTCGGCGGTGCCGCAGAATAAACGGAAATTACATTTGTTTTCAGGCGTGCCCATTTGCACCATTGTATTTTGTGGGATAATATTCAACATGCATTGACCGTCTGCAATATATTGTTCTGGGTTCTGAATTGACATAAATGCAACTGTTTTTTTCTTTGCCGCAATTTCTTTGACTGTATCTGTTGCAACGATTGGAATAACATAATCGCCATTTTGACCAATTGCAATTATGGTTGTGCCGACCCCCTGTTGCGCACTGGCTTGAATTTCTGATTCGATTGTTGCGAAATCCGCGGGCGTCGGTGTTTCGGGTTCATTGCTGCATGCGCCCAATGCAACGGCAATTAATGCAAATATTGACAGTTTTTTCATGTTTTCTCCTTTGTTGTTATGTGTTTACAGTGCTATTATAACAATAAATATTTAAAAATAAATTATAAAATGTTTGACTTTTTTATATTTTTAGTACATACTTTGCATGCAAATCCCAAAGATTGCCATTATTGATTAACCAGATGCGGAACGCATTGGTACACCATCCGATAAGTTTTTATCCTTGGTGCGGGTTTTCTTTGTGATTGAACAGTTTAATAAAGTTAAGGAGCAAAATTATGGCAACTGTTATCAGATTGGCGCGTTTTGGTGCGAAAAAACGCCCGTATTATCATATCGTTGTTACAGATTCACGCAATGCGCGTAATTCTGGAAATATATTAGAGGTTGTTGGTAAATATGATCCAATGTTGGCACGCGATAACGAAAAACGCGTTGTGTTAAAAGTTGATGAAATCAAGGCTTGGTTGGGCAAAGGGGCGAAACCGTCTGACCGTGTTTATCGTTTCTTGGCAAATGCTGGATTGGTTGCTGCACGTCAGGTTCCAAACCAGACAAAGAAGCATCTGCAATCTGAAAAAACACAGATGAAGATTAAAGACAAACAGGAAAAACTGGCAAAAATTGCCGAAGAAAAAGCCGCCGCAGAAGCCGCAGCCAAGGCGGCAGCCGATGCACCGGCGACAGAAGAAGCATCAACCGAAGCGGTTGCAGAATAATTTTGCATTATTGTGTCCCGGCAAAATATGTCGGGATGCAATACAAGGATTATTAATGAGTGTGCATTTTGATAATGATGTAATTCCAAATCGTGAAAATGTGTGTCCATATGACCACAGCTTTTGTATGGAAAAACAAAAGTATCTAGAAAATTGGCAGCGACATATTACACATATGGCGAAAAATCGAATTAATGCAACATTTTTTACATCTGAATCAATGTTTGATAAATGTCCATTAAATCAATTTAATACCTGTGTTCGATTTAGGGCAGTTTTAACCCAAAGGCGTGTCAGGAATGAATGTGGTAAATAAAACAAAGAAAAAATGGTGTCCATATGCCCAGATTGTTCCGTTGAAATGTGATGTTGTATATAGGTTGGATGAATTTTATCGGCAATTAACAATTGCATTCAAAGACAAAAAAGAATCATATGTTTATATTGGACCAAAATCAGAGTGTAATTGCAATCCGGAAATTTGTCCGCGATATATTCAACATTTGATAAAACATATAAAAAAATATAAAAATTATAATGTCAGATAAACAGCAAATCTTGGTTGGAAAAATTGTTGCACCCCAGGGAATCCGGGGCGAAGTTCGTGTGCAAACATATACCGCCGTGCCGACGGACTTGCGTGATTTGTCTGTGTTTTGTTCGCGTTTTGGTGCTGGGGCGTTTCATTTTGTGCGTGCAATTCCGGTATCCAGTGTCATTGTGGCGCGGATTGATGGTATAGATAATCGTAATGATGCGGAATTATTGCGTGGCACAGAATTGTTTATAAATCGTGATGAATTACCTGCCCTGGCGGACGGTGAATATTACCAAGCTGATTTAATTGGAATGCATGTTATTCGTGATGGAACTGAAATTGGCATTGTTGATGATATTCAAAACTATGGCGCGGGGGACATACTGGAATTAGATAATGGCGAAATGGTGTCATTTCGCGGTGCGGATGTGGATTTGATAAAAAAAATAATCACGGTGCGGTAAATGCATTTTAATATATTGACCATTTTTCCAGAAATGTTTCCAGGCACATTGGGTGGCGGGGTTGTTGGACGCGCGTTGTCCAATGGCATATGGTCGTATGATGCAATAAATATTCGCGATTTTGCCCATGATAATTATGGCAGTGTTGATGATGAACAGTTTGGTGGTGGCGCCGGACAAGTAATGCGCGCGGATGTTCTGGGGGATGCGATTGATTCAATAAAAACGCGCGGTAAAATTATATATTTTTCACCGCGTGGTCCAACACTTAATCAGCATATGGTACGCGAATTTGCAAGCGATAAAGATGCAACTTATACCCTGCTCTGTGGTCGTTATGAGGGTATAGACCAACGAATTATAGATGAATATGATATAATGGAATTATCTGTGGGCGACTATATCCTGTCGGGGGGTGAAATTGCCGCACAAGTTTTTATTGACAGTGTGGTTCGCGTGATAGATAATGTTGTCGGTGGCGGTGTGGACGCCACAAATAATGAAAGTTTCGAAATCGGGGGGTTGGAATGGCCGTTATACACCCGCCCGTCGGCATGGCGTGGACGAAATGTCCCAGAAGTCCTGCTGTCCGGTCATCACGGCAATATAGAAAGATGGCGGAAACAACAATCGGACGAAATAACAAAATTGCGTCGTCCGGACTTAATAAAGGAAAAAGTAAAATGAGCATCATAAAAAAAATAGAACAAGCACAAGTTGCAAAATTAAAAGGCGATAAAGTAATCCCAGCATTTAAAGCGGGTGATACAGTAAAAGTGCATGTAAAAATCAAGGATGGTGATAAATTCCGTATCCAGGTTTTCGAAGGTGTTGTTATCGCGCGCGATGGCGGTAATGGCAACAATGCATCGTTTACGGTTCGTCGCGAATCATATGGCGTTGGTGTGGAACGCAAATTCCCACTGTACAGCCCAGCGATTGAAAAAATTGAAAAGGTTCGTACCGGTAAAGTTCGCCGTGCAAAGTTGTTCTTTTTGCGTGGATTGTCTGGCAAGAAAGCCCGCATTGTCGAAGATTTGTCAGCGGCATCCGCAGAAAAAGCGGCAAAAAACGCAGACAAAGAATAATTTTCGATATTATGATGAATAAAAATGGCTGGCACAAATCCCAGCCATTTTTATTTGATTTTAATAGTTTGACAACATGAGTGCATAACAGTATCATTACATTCATGAAAAATTATTTTATATTTTCTGTGTTGTCAATTGGACTGATTATGGGGTTTTCCAATAGTGCCGTGGCATATGTTGAACGCGAAAATGCAATTGTTCGTGTTATGAACAAGGCAGCTGGTAAAGTGCAAACAATAACAATGCCTGTTGGGCGCAATGTTCAATTTGAAAAATTAACTATGTTGGTTCGTTCGTGCAAACAATCTGATCCGTTTGATGCAGAAAACTATTTCGCATTTATTGAAATTTCTAAATCTGATGACGGTAAAATTTTCAGCAATTGGATGAATGCAAATGAACCTGGGGATAATCCACTGCAAAATGCGGATTATGATGTATGGTTGGTAAAGTGTGAATAACAATCGGTTTAATTATGAAGTTTATAAAAAAATATTTAAAATTTATTATTGGAATTGCGGTATTACTGTTTGTAATTATCGTGTTTTTTTTCGCAATGCGAACCAGTAATCTAGAAAATTCGAATTTACGCAAATGGCGTGCCGCCGATTTAAATCGCCGTACAGCTGCGGTACAGATATTGGCGGCATCTGATGAAAATCTGGAATTATTGGTACAGTGCGTTGATAAAATTGCCACCCTGCCCGAATCTGGAGATATGGCGGTGCGGGATGCAGTTGTTTTGTGCAATATGGGCATTGTAATGAATTCTAATAATTAAATAATAAATCATAAAAAATGATGCGACTGATATTCATTATATTAATTCTGGGGGGATGTGTTCAGTCGAATAAATCATATTATATAGGGCAAGAATATTTGGGTGTAAAATATTTATCCAATCCATTGGGCGAAAATGCCCCGCCAGATTCAGACCCAATTTTTCGCACTGATGCATTTGATTGCACAACATTTGTTGAAACCGCAATGGCAAATGGCGATGTTGATGTATTAACGCAAATCCGATATAAAGACGGTAAAATCGATTTTTTAAATCGCAATCATTTTATTGAATCTGATTGGTTGCAAAATAATTCAGATATTGTTGAAAATGTCAGCGCGCAATATGCGCCTGTGTCTAAGCGTGTTGTTGTTATTGATAAACAAAATTGGTTAAAAACGGTTTATGGAATTGATGCTGCTTTTCCAAAACAAACAATTATGCTTGATTATATTCCATATAAAAATTTGCCCCATATATATACAACAGACCCATTAATTGTATTATTTATTAGTGGAAAATCTGAAAAAAGTGATAAAATAGGCACAGATTTAGCTGTGCGCCATATGGGTTTTTTATTACCAAATGGAATGTTGCGACATGCGTCATCACAATACGGGTATGTTATGGATGTCGATTTTTATGAATATGCCGAACAACGCGCACAAAATGTAAATAATATTGGGATAATGTTGGTACAAATAAAATGAGTGAAGAAAATATAATTCATATGGATATGGGAAAGTTGAATTCTGTTATGCCAAATAACAGCGATGGACGCCCATTATTATGTTTAGGCATAGAATCATCTTGCGATGAAACATCTGCGGCAATTGTTGATTCAAATCGTAATATTTTATCACATATTATATACTCGCAAATCCCAGAACATCAAAAATATGGTGGTGTTGTCCCAGAACTGGCGGCGCGTGCGCATATTTTGGCAATTGATGATGTTATTCGGCGCACACTGGATGCCGCGGGCAAGTCAATAAGTGATATTGATATTGTTGCTGCAACAGCGGGTCCGGGATTAATTGGCGGCGTTTTGGTTGGTTGGATGGCGGCGGTTGGCATTGCACAATCCACAGACAAACCATTGGTCGCGGTTAATCATCTGGAAGGGCATGCCTTGGTCCCACGTTTGCATGCCGCATCGGCAAATGGTGGTGATGGAACAACATCTGTTGATTTCCCATATTTATTAATGCTGGCATCTGGGGGGCATTGTCAAATATTGTTGGTGCGTGGCGTTGGAAAATATGAAATGATTGGACAAACGCTGGATGACAGTGCTGGTGAAGCGTTTGATAAAGTTGCAAAGATGTTGGGTTTGGGATATCCCGGTGGTCCGGTTGTTGACCGGCGGGCATCAATGGGGAACCCGAATGCGTTTAAATTTCCACGTCCATTATGTGATAAACCAGGTTGTGATTTTTCGTTCAGCGGGATAAAAACCGCCGCACGAACATTTTTAAACAAGATAAATCCGCCATATTCTGATGAATTTATAAACGATTTTTGCGCATCATTCCAGGCGGCAGTTGTTGATTGCATGGTTAACAGACTGACAAACGCCATGAATGATATGCGTGTTATTGATACATGTCCAAAAACATTGGTGGTTGCTGGTGGGGTTGCAAAAAACAGTGCCGTTCGTTCATCATTGGAAAAATTGGCAACCGTGCACAATATGGTGTTTGCTGCCCCACCAATGAATTTATGTACCGACAATGGGGCAATGATTGCATGGGCAGGTTTGGAAAATTATAAAATTGGACGTGTTGTAAAGTCACCTGTTGCACCACGTCCGCGTTGGCCACTGACAGAAATGTAAAATATGACAAAGAAAAATAACTATCTTAGCAAGACAGATATGTATAACAATGCCACACGAATGTTGGCAAAGCAGGTGCGTTTTATGGAACTGCCCCGCGGTTTTTATGCACGATATAATATGCCGGCGATGGTATATCGCTTTCGTTCGGCATTTCGTAATTCAATTGTTCGGCATGATGTATTAAGCCCAATGTTTGAATCAGAACGGTGTAAATCTGGACGATTTTCAGCGGGATTTTGTGGAATCGCCAGTTATACTTGGTCGCATTTGTTCCGTATGCCAAATGGATCAGAGGTTTGGAGATTAAAAGTATACGATGGTAATTATTATATACCCGGATTAACAGATCATGTATGGTTGGAAAACCAATTTGATGGCAGTATATTGGACCTAACATTTGATCAGTCGGTTGACGAATTTGGAAATTTTATAGAAATACCATACTTTTTAGGTAAGTATGCTGATGCTGATTTTGAATTTGCGCGTGCAAATAAATTTGCCCAACATCTGGGCATTGACTTAAAAAATATCGTATTTGAAAATACGCTGCGTCTGGCGTTATCTGGACGACAGTGATATGAATTGATATTAATATCGCGATATGGTAAAATTTGGGGCAAGATGAAGAAAAATATAGATGTTTATGAAAATGCAACCAGGGGCCTGTTGGAAAAGATAGATAATATGCATCTGGATCAGATGCAACGGTTGCGCGCAAAAAATTTAACATTGTTATTTCGGGACAGTTTTAAATTAGATACTGTTAAACATGCAACATTTTATATTGATGTTGGATATAGTTATAAGGCGTTTCCTTATGATTCTTATGGATTTTGCCGTGCGTCCAGTTTTTCGTTTGTTGCGTTAATGAACAACAAGGATTGGCAATTAATGTATATTGATGATTTGTGGACATATGGTCCGCATTTTTATGTTATGCATTTACCAACCAAAACGCCGTTTGATTTAACTTTTGATCAATATGCGTATGACGGGGTTCCGATCCCATATTATTTGGGAAAACCGGCAACAATCGATGATGATGGCAAAAATGTTATCGTCAGATTTTTAAAATCTGCTGGTCTTGATTTTACGACCGCTGTAAAAAATATAGATAGAGATAAATAGTCATGGAAAAACCACAACCATTCGTTCAACCAGATATGATTTTTAGTGTTTCTGATGCATCCGCATTATTAAAAAATGTTGTTGAAACTGCATTTCCGCGGTTGCGTGTGCGTGGGGAACTGTCACAAATCACGCGCGCCACATCTGGTCATATGTATATGACAATAAAAGATGCTGGCGCGGCAATATCGGTTATTATATGGCGCGGGACGCCTGTCCCGTTTAAATTAGAAGACGGGATGGAGGTTATAATTACCGGTCGATTTACGACATATCCCGCACGCAGCAATTATCAAATAATCGTCAGTGAAATTGAAATGGCGGGTGTTGGCGCAATTTTAAAAATGCTGGAAGAACGCAAGCGCAAACTGGCAGCCGAAGGTTTGTTTGACACCGCTAGAAAAAAAACACTGCCCCGGTTCCCACAGCGCATTGGAATTGTTACCAGCCCAACGGGTGCCGCATTTCAGGATATTCAAAATCGGTTGCGTGAAAGATTACCTGTTCATATTGTTTTATATCCGGCAACGGTCCAGGGAACAACCGCCGCCGCAGAGGTTGCCGCCGGCATCGAATACTTTAATCGTGCAAAAAATGTCGATGTTATCATTGTCGCACGCGGTGGCGGGGCATTGGAAGATTTGTTGCCGTTTTCCGAAGAAATTGTTGTTCGTGCGGCGGCGGCAAGTAAGATTCCATTAATATCAGGCGTTGGTCATGAACCCGATTGGATGTTGATTGACTATGCTGCTGATGTTCGCGCACCAACCCCAACTGGTGCCGCCGAAATGGTTGTGCCGACAAAATTATCATTGATTCAGGAAATGGATAATTTATGGCACCGGTTGTCAAGCAATTTTACCACGCGGTTGGTAAATGCAAAATCGCGTGTTGAATCTATTAATATAAAAAATCCAAAACAATTCGTTATGGAACAGACGCAGCGTTTGGATGATTTAACGCGTACAATGAATATATTAATGGAAAACAAAATACAATCTGCGCGCCAGAAAATTAGTATGATTGCAACATTCCCAAACATATTACAAAATAAAATGCTGGTTTTGGCGCAATCCGTGGCACATTTGGGACAAATGTTAAATTCGCTTAGTTATAAAAGTGTTTTGGCGCGCGGATATGCGATTGTGCGCGATAAAGACAATGCGATTATCAGTCGCGCAGACAGCCATATGACACCGGCAACAATCGAATTTGTTGATGGCGTTGTTAATATTTAGTTTAGTCACTTCTTGCATTTTTTTTAATCAATAATGTATCTGTATTGCTTTTGCAATGCACAGTATTATGGAAATCGGCAATTAATGAGTCAATCAACAGGTTGGTACTGGTGTGCCAGAGCAATATAGAACATATGAAGATAATACATAATACAGGAATATTTATTTTAAATGGTCCATGCCCATATGTGAATTAAATAAATCCGCCAAATGGCGGATTTATTTTTTTAGTGTTTTATTAATGTGCGCGCAGTTGCCAGTGATTCTGGGGTTATTTCCGCACCACTGATTATGCGCGCGATTTCGTTTATTCGATCGTCGCCGATTATTTCAGATACAGTTGTCGTCGTCGTTGAATTTGATGAATACTTTGCGATTTTAAAATGTTTATCGGCAAATCCAGCAACCTGGGCAGAATGCGTGATTACCAATGTCTGGGACGACCGTGCCAGACGATTTAACCGCTGGCCCACGGCGGATGCAGTTGCACCACTGATACCCGTGTCAATTTCGTCAAAAACAAATGTATGCGCCCCGCCCCCATTTGCCAAAACAACGCGCATTGCCAACATCAATCGTGCCAATTCACCACCAGATGCCGCACGATGCAACGGCGCAAATGGCATTCCAGGATTTGTTTTTATCATAAATACAATATCATCACATCCGTTCGCAGACGCTGCGGTATCAGTTCGCGCAACCATAAAATCGGCATTGCCCAGTTTTAAATCTGGTAATTCCGCCAATATTTTTGTCCGCAATTGTTCGCCCGCCGATATGCGCGCACCCGTTAATTCTGTTGCCGCAGATTGAAACTCTTTTTCTGTTTCAATCATTTCCGCGGTCAGTTTTTTTAATTCCACATCAGAATTTTCAATTGCGTTTAATTGTTCGGTCATTTGTTCCAGTTTTTTTGGTAATTCATCTGCGGGAACACGATGTTTGCGTGCCGCCGCGCGAATTGCAAATAACCGTTCTTCTATTTCGTCCAGACTGATGGTATCTATTTCTGTTGGGGATAATTTTTCTTCGGCATCAGATAAAATTTGTGCTGCACTATACAACGCGTCTATTTGTTCCGCATATGGATTTGGGTCCGTCTTTATCCGCAACAAAATATTTGCAGCGGTATAAATATTTTCGTATACAGATTCGCCGCGTGGATTCAGTGCCGCAATGGCATCAGATAAAATTGCAGAATCCTTTTCCGCATTCATCATGTTTGTACGTTTTTCTGCTAATTCATCTTCTTCGCCAACCAGAACATTCAAAGATCGTAATTCGTTAACATTGTGTTCCAAAAAGTCGCGTTCATTCGCAGATTTTTCCAGCATTTTTTGTAATTCGTTCAATCTGTATTGTGCCGCATGGTATGCATTATATGTTTCACGCACACGGCACAGCAACGATGAATATTCTGGATTATATGCCGCACCGAATACATCCAATGCATCACGATGCGATGACGGATTTAACAGCGTATGATTGGCAAATTGTCCATGAATTTCAACCAGTTCATCACCAATTTGCTTTAATGTTTTTATTGATACAGGTGTGTCGTTCACCCATGCGCGGCTTTTCCCATCAGACGATAATGTGCGGCGCAGTATTAAAGTGCCGTCATATTCAATCCCGTTTTCGACCAATAATGATTGTAATTTTGGACTGGCATTATCAAATTCTGCAATAACAGATGCATTTGTACAACCGTGCCGAACCAGACCTGCATCAGATCGGGCACCCAATGCCAGTGCCAATGCGTCCATCAAAATACTTTTCCCGGCACCAGTTTCGCCAGTTAATATATTTAATCCCGCACCGAATTCCAGATTCAGTTTTTCAATTAAAACAATATTAGAAATTGTTAAACCTGTCAGCATGATATGAATTATAGTCGTATCGTACGCAAAATTTCAAGGTTTTTATACAGGGATTTATTTTATTTCAATTAAACTGAAATCATGCAACCACAATATATATCCACGAATTGTATAACCAGGATAAATATCTTGCATTAAATTCTTGTATTCTGTGATTTGCTCGGTGTATTTAGCCAAAAATTTTTGTTTATCTGTGTCTGATTTATAATCCAGGATTTTTATTGTTTTTTTATCATTATCTATAATTAATCTATCAATTCGACGGCTGACGAATTTGCCGTTTATATGACCTGCAATGGGGACCTCGGTCTGAGATGCTGGGATAAAGAATTCAATTAAACTGGGGCACTGAAATATTTTGTTTAATAAAGCGCTATCGCCAGTCGTGTTATCACCGTCTATGACAATGTGGCGCATGCAAGAATGCAATCGATTACCTGCATCCGTTGCAGCGCGTTCTTTTTTTAAATTATCCAGCAAAAACTGCAAGTTATTTGTCATCTGTAATCCTGATTGTATCATCCGTTGACGATTTGCCCAACACACGCCACAGCTGTGTGTGCCAGGCAACTTCTGGGGCACGAATATTTGACGAATAGCCATAAATATATAATCTGTCGCGGGCGCGCGTCATTGCAACATATAACAATCGGTAATATTCTGCAATTTGCGCTTTGCGCAAAGCGTTGGCAGCATACTCGCGCCGTTCGCCATTGTCAGCGCGCGATGCCCACAACCATACAGGTGGATATGTGTTGTTTAACATTTTTTGTCCCGGCAAAATTTCTGGTGTTATTGGCAATATGTTTTCTGTGTCCGGGGTTTTTGTTGTATCTATCAGGAATACAACACGCGATTCTAATCCCTTGCTGCCATGAACAGTAACAACGCGAACCCCCACGGACGCGTCCATGTCGCGTTTTATTTCACTGTCGCCTGTTATAAACCATTTTAAAAAGTGATACAATGTTCCGGTTTGTGTACGTTCATATGACAGGCAAATTGTCATAAATTCTTCCAACGGGTCGATTATCTGATCGCCCAGGGCAGCAACCATACTTTCGCGCGAGTTATTGTCATTTAAAACATTTGTAAAAAACGAATACGGCGCCAATTGTTTTGACCATTCCATAATCTTGGTTAAACGCGCATAAACATCCGGCATTTTATTGTGCAAAACATCATAAACCGTTGTTTGTTTCCCCGATGTTTTCGCAGCAAAACTTGCACTGTTTTTTATTTTGCAAACATTAAAAATATCGCGTTCAGTCAATCGAAATAACGGGCTTTTTAACACACAACATAAACTGTAATCATCGGATGGATTTAAACAAAAACGCGCCAGGTTCAACAGATCGCGAATTGCCGGAAAGTTTGGCAAAATAATTCTGTCGCTGCCGACAACAGGGATATTTCGTTTCTTTAACTCACGAACCATCAACGGTGCAAACGGGATACGGTTTTGTACCAATATCATTATATCATTCGGACGAAAATCACCACTGTCTAGCAATTCTTGGATTTTGTCGGCGATGACAGAAATATATTTCACAGAATCTATATCATCGGTTTTTTTTGATATTAATTTATGTAATTCGACTAATCCGCCGTTATCATGACGAAAGCATTTGTGTGCATTATTAGAAAAACCGGTTAATTTTACAACAACATCATCACCAAAAAAATCATCAACAGCGCGCAATATTGGTGCCAACGATCGAAAGCTTTGTGCCAGTGGCACTTCGTGTATTGTGCGCATATTTTCGTGAATTTGTCGGGCAATTTCATCGCGACTGGCGGCAAATGCACGCGGATCAGCGCCTTGGAATCCATAAATTGATTGCTTTGTATCGCCAACAACAAATATCGAATGCGGTGTTTTCTTTGTGTCACCATCTGTAAAGAAATCCCCCACCAACAGGCGTAAAATGTCCCATTGTAACGGACCGGTATCTTGCGCTTCATCCACCAGTATATGTGTTAAGTGTGTATTTAATTGCGACAACACCCAACCCATTGTTTCTGGATTTGAAAACAACTTTCTGGTGTATAAAATCAAATCTTCAAAATCCAGCAAATTGCGCGCATGTTTTAAATTAGCATATATTTTTGCAAATTCTGACGCCAAATCAAATATCGCCATTGTGTCATCAAACAACTTTTCTGCCATGTTTCTTTGATCGATCTGGTATACGCGTTCTTGTTCGGCGACCAGATAATCACGACTGGCAACATTTGTGTTTTTTTGCCCATCTGTTTTATTCAAATACGCCAATTTATATTTTTCAAAATCTATCGATTTATCAATATATTGTTTTGTTAAATTGATAATTTCTGTTAAAAACTTTTTCGGTGTTTTTGATGAATTTTGCTCATCAGATGCATTTTTTATTACTTTATATAGTGTTTCAGTGGTTGGTTCGGGCAATTTTGGAGAATTTAAATTTAAAAAATTACGCGTTGTATCAATAAAATATTTGCGATAATTATAAATGCTTTCAACCAGAAAGAAGTCTTTATACAGACTGCTTAAAATTTTTAATAAGTCGTCCAGGTAATATTCTGAAACACAACCGACAATATGGTTAAATGCATTGACAGCAATTGGACTGCTTGCTGAATTTATCAATATATTAAATGCGTCTTGTAATAATGTTCGTTGTGCCGCACCAGACACCAATGTCCACGCGGGGGATATACCCGCTTCCAGTGGGAAACGATGTAAAATTTCTTCACAAAATCCATGTATTGTTTTTATTTTTAAAACATCTGGATTATCGATGTAAAAGAAAAAAATCTGTTTGGCGTGTAGTATATCGTTTTTATCGGGCGTGCGATTTATGGTTATACCCATCAACAAATTGGATAAATCATCATCTGATGCCATTGCCCATTTGCGCAGCGATGCTAAGATTCTGTTGCGCATTTCACCCGCGGCGGCATTTGTATATGTCAAGCATAAGATTCCGCAATTGTTTAAATCCGGTGTGCGAAATAATATTCGTAATAATCGCTGGACCAAAACGCTGGTCTTTCCAGTGCCGGCATTCGCCTGGACCCATACATTTTCCGCCGGATTGGCGGCGTTGTCTTGTTCTGGCGAAAGTGTGCGTTTTTGTGTCATTCTGCCCTTGCTTTATTTTTCAGATTTTAGTATAAATTTCATAGAACTGCAAGAATATATAAAATTGCAGATTTTGCGGTTATGGAAATTAATTTATGGGGGGATTTATGCTGTCGGAACAAATGATTTGGATTTTGGCTGGAATAATTGGCGGATTGTTGGTTGTTGCATTGTTTGTATTGTTCTTTATTTCCAGAAAATCGCAAAAGGTTATGCAATCATTATTGAATTTAATGACACGACCCGAACGCGCCCGTGTGCAAGATGCCGTCCGTGTGTTAAACACAATTTTGGCGGATGAAATGTTAAAAATAGAATCAAACTTTCATACAATTCGCGACGCATTAAATTCGCAAATTGCCACGGCAACCGAATTACAAAAATCACTTGGTGAACAAAATGAAAAATTAATTTCAACTGCGGATGATGCAACAAAGAAATTGGCAATAATGTCCCAACGGTTGGATAATACTGTATCTGATTTGCGCAGCATAATAGAATCCGCCAGCTGGACAGATGTTGGTGTCATAACAGACAATTTCAGCACAACGGTCAATGATTTATTGGCAAAAATCGATATAACAACACAAGACGCCACGGAACGCGCATCACAAATTCAGCACAGTATAGAATCATGGATTGCGTCTGGGGAAAATATGGGGCAACAATTAAAATCTGAATTCGATTCAAACACGGAACAAATGAGAAATTTAACCACGACATATGAATCGATGATTCAAAAAATCGAAGAATTATCCACCACAACCGCAACCGGATTTGATAATATAAAAACATCGGCATCAACATATGAAGATGTTATGGCGCGTAATAATAAAATTTTGGACGGACATTTGGAAAAGATGGACAGTTTTAGTAAGCAATCTAAAAAACAATTAACTAATCAAATGAATACCCTGACCAATACGGCAAATGTTGTTGGTGCCCAGGTTCGTTTGGCGGAATCATCAATCGACAAACAGACGCAAAAATTAACCGATGCGGTGGAAACACTGATGACATCTGCCACCACAACCGAAGGCGCAATCAGAAATATATCCGGCGAATTAGCAACATTAACAAATCGCTTTAATGGCGAAATCAAAGATTTTGCCACGGGGGTCGTATCTGAATTAAAAACGGTTTCTGGGGTTGCCAACAGCACACTGGAAAACACCAAAACCGCTGCGGGCGCATTTTCAGAATCTGTCAAGGCAATGGCAACCGGTGTGCGTGAAACATTAATAGAAATGAATACTGCACATACACAATTGTCGGGGCAATCGGCAAACTTGATAAAAATGTCGGCAGAAACCACCGCGCAATTACAACCACTGTCGGAATTGATAGAAAAGTATTTTGCCGCCCTGCCCGATTTGGCGCGTGATTCTGTTTCAACGGGCGATAACCTGCAAAAGATTGTTGCATCGTTAAATGAAAAAATTGAACTGATGAAAAATACAGTTGCAGAATCTACAACATCTATTTCTGATTCTGCGGTAAAATTAGAAGATTTAGCGGGTCAATCGCGCCAACAAATGATTGATCTGATGGCGGATTATGCCAAGGCTGTTAACACAATGCAGACATTAAACAAACAAATGATGGTCGCACGCGCAACTGCCCCAATGGACGCAATTAGTACAACACCCACACAATCATTTGGACGCATCAGCAGTCAAGATTTTTTAAAGCAAAGTGAACGATTGTTTGAAAAACTGCACGAACAGACATTGGATTTAACCCGTGCAACTGGGGCAGAAATTCCAGATGTTGTTTGGAAAAAATATCACGGTGGGGATAAAACAATATTTTCAAAATGGTTGGCAAAAATGATGGCGGCAGCGGATAAGAAACAGGTGCGCGAAATGTTAAAATCTGATTCAGTATTTCGTTCCCAGGCAACGCAATTCGTTCGCGGTTTTGACAAGGTTTTATCTGGCACAAAGCAAGCCGATAATTCAGATAAACTGGCGGCGGCGATATTAAAAACAGATTTGGGGCAAATATATATTGCATTAAAAGGTCATGTATAAAAAACGCCCATTTGGGCGTTTTTTATTTTTTCGTATTTTGCATCATGCGCATACATTCATCGTAATAAAAATTAAATGATTTTTCTGCCAACCATGTACGAACAGCAATTAATTGATTTTCATCAGACATTGATTCAATTTGTTGCGCAAATGTGGGGTCATAATTATAAATGCGTTCTTTTATTGGCGCGAATTGGCTTTTCAGTTCATTTGACGACGCAAACATTCCCAATTCTTGTATATTGATGTTTGATTCAGTGGCATTCAGATTAGACATTGGTGCCAATGTTGCAATACATGTGTAAATTACGAATTGTTGTATTTTCATTTTGTCCCCCATCCACAAAACAAAACCACCGGATTTATGCGGTGGCAGGAGGTTAGCAACTATATTCGAGAGACAATAGTATGGTGTATTTATATATTCCACCATCCCCCCCCCTGCCTGATAACAGCAGGAGTTTTTTTCATCGACATGAATTTTGTATGTCAATGCCCTCGAATTACGGGTTGCTATACTCCGATATGATAACACATCATATCAGGATATATTTTATCAAATTTTTAGAATATTATCTGGCAAATTGTCTGCGAATTAATCTGTCTATTGCCGCGCGGATATGTTCAAAAACATCATTTATCGTCATGCGCGTGCCATCAGGTTTCATTTCGTCTATCACCGTCCATTTATTTGGATTTGCACTGGCGATTTGTTTATATACATTTGATGTATCATATAATAATTTAAAATCGCTTTCGTGCATATCGGGTTTGCCATTTTGATGTGGTTTCAGCCCCAGGTATCGCATTCCATATGCGACACGCGGATCCAGGTATAAATATATGTTATGGTCTGGGCGCGTAATTCCCATTTGATTAAATTCCAGTTCTTCCATAAACTTAATTTTTTCACTCCATTGTTCGCGGGGACATTTTGCGACAGAAAAAGCATTGCTGTATGTATATCTGTCCAGAATTACCCATTTGCCATCGCGCAACCATTGTTGTATTTGTGGCTGGAATTGCAATCTGTCCAATGCATATGGCAACATTGTATATTCGGCGGGTAAATTACGCGTGCCACCAAATTTTCCGCCTAAATAATTCTTTATCATTTGTCCAAAGAATGCATTATATTGTGGGAAATCCAATGTTTCGGCGGCAATTCTGCGTTCGTGCAAATAATTAATAATATTCATAACCTGGGTGTGTTTACCCGATTTATCAGTGCCTTCGACGGCAATCATGTATCCTGTTTGCATAATTTTATCCTGGTATTAATTGCAAAACCCGCCGTATGGCGGGCTGCGTGGTTGTTAATCTTCCAAAAAGCTGCGTAATTTGCGCGCGCGTGTTGGATGTTTTAATTTATTTAATGCCTTTTGTTCAATCTGGCGAATGCGTTCACGGGTAACACCGATGTACTCGCCAACTTCTTCCAATGTACTTGTTTTATTCGTACTCATACCAAAACGCTGGCGCAGAACAGTTTCTTCTTTTGGATCCAGTTCTGATAAGATTTGTGTAACAATTTTACGCAAATTCTTTTGTGCCGCCGACACGAATGGATTTTTTGCGGTTTCATCTGCAATGATTTCGATGCGGCTGCTGTCATCTTCGGTACCAACTGGTGCCTCTAAAGATATTGGTTTTAAATTTACCTTCATTGCCTTGTGAATCTTGTCCACCGGCAGATATATAATCTTTGATAATTCTTCGGCGGTTGGCTGGCGCCCATATTTATGCATAAATTGGCGCGTTGCGCGTTGAATCTTGTGAATATTATCAATCATATGTACAGGAATTCTGATGGTACGCGCCTGGTCCGCAATACTGCGTGATATGCCCTGTTGAATCCAATTCGTTGCATATGTTGAAAATTTATTTCCCAGACGATAATCGAATTTATCAACTGCCTTCATCAATCCGATGTTGCCATCTTGGACCAAATCTGAAAAATCCAGTCCCAGACCGCGATTGCTGGATTTTTTGGCAAATTTGATAACCAGGCGCAAGTTTGCCTCTATCATTTCGCGCTTTGCACGGGCGGCTTCTGCCTGGCCGCGGCGAACCAATTCAACAACCTTTTTATATTCGCCTGTTGGTTGTCCTGTTTCTTGGGCGATGGCTGTTATGTCTTCTTGGATTTTTAAAATATCTTTTTCATGTTTTTTTGCAAACGCAACCCATGCTGGATTTTTATGTTTCATCAACTTTTTAACCCAGTTGCGGTTTATTTCATTACCAACATATTCTGCCAAGAAATCTTCGCGCTTGATTTTGTTTGCCATTGCCAAACGCAATAGTTTACCTTCCAGTCCCATTAGCAATTGGTCGCGTTTGGTCAATTGTTCCAAGATTTCAGCAATTCTATCATCATTCAGGCGGATTTTGCTGACATGTTCAAATAATTCCAGACGCATTTTTGTATATTTCTTTTCCAATACTTCGTCTGGCTTTGATGACACCAACAGATTTTCCAAGCGTTTTGCCTGTAATTTTTGCATATTGTTAAATATGCGCTTTATTTTTCCGAATAATTCCATGACCATTGGCATCAATGATTCTTCCATAACAGGAATTGGAACACCAGATGTCCCACGCGGTGTATCTTCTTTTTTTATGCCATCATCATCTATTTCATCGTCGTCATCATCGTCATCATCAGATGCGGCGGATTCTTCCAAATCGTCCAGATCATCATCATCTAATTCATCAACATGTTCGACGCCTTTGGACTTTAATGTTTCTGATAATGCCGCCAATGATTTTTGTTCGGCATCACTGGAATACATAACTTCCAGATTAACGATATAACGCAGACGAATATCTTCATTCAATAATTGTTGATACCAATCCAACATGGCTTTTATAGTCATGGGACTTTCGCACAGTCCATATACCATTAATCGGGATGCAGCCTCGATTCGTTGGGCGATGGCAACTTCACCCGCGGCGGTTAACAATTGTACTGTGCCGATTTGTTTCAAATATGACTGTACAGAATCCTGAACACCCAAGACCAAACTGCCGGTTTGGCTGCGTTCCAGCTGTTTGGCATAATGTTCGTAATCATCATCATTAACATCAACCTGTTCGGCATCTGCATTTAATAAATTACGCGTTTTATCACGCGGTTCATCAGAATCATCGTCATAATATTTTTCCATATCATGCGCGTAATCATCTGTTTCCAGAATTTCCAAACCTAAATCCTGTTGAAAGAAATCCAATACTTCGTCTTGTTCATCGGCGGGGACTTCGTCTGCTTCGGTGGCGGCATCAAAATCCATTTTTGACAGATATCCCACCTCTACCGAGTTTGTCGCCAATTTTTGTAAATTTTCTGGCAAAGAATCAATTAATAACTTGGTTGCAGAATCCAATTTTTTAGCCATTAACAAACCCCCGAATTATAAATATAGGTTGTATGTATTTTGTTTATTTATTTTTATTTGCCTTGGCGACAGCATCATGCAATGCAGATTCAGATACCAACCCTAAAACAATCGGACTTTGTATTTGAATCAATGAATATGATTTATGTGTTTTATTTCGTACAGATGCCACCGTTGGATTTGTACTGCGCATCAAACGGGCAATTTGACCATCTGATAATTCTGGATAGTTTTTTAAAATCCATAATATTCCGCCCAACCTGTTTTGACGATGCAATTTCGGTGTATAACCAACGCCTTTTTTGTTTTGCGCCTTTTGCGCGATAACGATTTCTTCACGCAATTGCAGACGCGCATTTGGATCTGCTTCACAACGGGCAATATCTTCGCGTGTTAATTGACCGTTTAAAATTGGGTTTAATCCTTGGACCTTGGTTGTTTCTGCATCAGCGATATTTTTAACCTCTAATTCATGCAGCCCGCAGAAATCAGCGATTTGTTCAAATGTTAATGCAGTATTTTCAATTAACCACAATGCGGTGGATTTGGGCATGTACGGATAATTCATGAAGTTTCCTCTTGTTGCTGGGGTGCAATATACACCAAAATCGCCCTGAATTCAAGACTTTTTTATACAAATTTGTATTTCGTAAATGCGCCAGATAAATTTTATATTTTTTTTACCAGTTTTGCACCATTTGGTGTGTCAATAATATTCCAACCGGCGGCATCAATTTGCGCCCGAATTTCATCTGCACGGGTCCAATCACGCGCAGCCTTGGCGGCAGTGCGCGCATCTGCCAATGCTAAAATATCATCAGGAGCAGTTTCCAATGCAATATCATTCAAACGACGCGCCCGGTCAATGAATTGCAGCCCCAGCAGTCGATCAATGAATTCCAGCAATGCGATTTTTGTTGATGCATTTACATTTGTATCACGCAATAATTCTTGGACACGAACCAATGCTTCGGCGGTTTTCATATTATCAGAAACAGGTGCCAATATTTTATCATGCCATACATTGTACACATTTGAATCCAGTTCACCTGGTGCAGTATCTGTTAATATTTCTGCAACACGGCGAATAATATTTTTATATCCGTTTGATGCGGCGTCCATCGCATCCCACGAAAAACGCAATTGTGTTTGATAATGCCCCAGCAATATAAAATAACGATATACCATTGGATCATATCCACGCGTACGAATGGCGTCCAATCCCAAAAATTCGCCATTTGATTTACTCATTTTTTCGCCGGATTTATCAACCAAAAAACTGAAATGCACCCAATAATTCACCCATGGTGCGCCAGTGATTGGTTCACTTTGTGCAATTTCATTTGTGTGATGAACGCGCGACAAATCTTCGCCACCAGTGTGTATATCAAAATGATTGCCCAGTAATTTCATGCTCATTGCGCTGCATTCTGCGTGCCACCCAGGGAAGCCAACGCCCCACGGGCTGTCCCATTCCATTTGGCGTTTTACATTTTTTGGTGAAAATTTCCATAATGCAAAATCTGTCGGATTACGCTTTGCGTCGTTATATTCAACACGCGCCCCCGCCCGATTCCCAGATACAGAACCGCCTGTTAATTGACCATATGCGGCAAATTTACTGGTATCGTAATAAATTCCATCGCCTGGGATTTCATATGTGTACCCTAAATCTTCCAGTTTTTTTACTAAATCAATTTGTTCGGCAATATAATCAGTTGCACGCGGCATATCTGTGGGGCGGATAATATTTAAATCATCATAATCCCGCAAAAATTCATCGGTATAGAATTTTGCAATATCATATACTGATTTGTTTTCACGCGCCGCGCCACGTTCCATTTTGTCATCGCCACTGTCATCGTCATCACTGGTTAAATGCCCAACATCTGTAATATTCATAACATGATGAACATCATACCCGTTTTCGATAAACATACGCTTTAAAATATCATTGTGCATCATTGTACGCAAATTTCCAATGTGTGCATAGTGATAGACAGTCGGACCGCATGAATAAAACCCCATTTTACCGGCGACCAGTGGTTTGAATTCTTCTATTTTGCGGGTCATGGTATTAAATAATCTGATTATCATGTGCGTGTCCTTTGATGATTGATATAAAAATGATAGTTAAATGGAAAAAATATTGCAAACGAAAACGTTTGCCAAAACAACAATTCAGCGACAACAACAGTAAAAAGATAAAAATCGTTTCATGTCAGTTATGATATATTATCTTGAACATTTATGCAATCAATATTTTATAGACATTTACAGTTAATTTGGTAATTTGACAACAAAGGAACACATAATGTCACTGCGTTCATATGATTGCAAGCCAATCATATCATACTATTTACGTAATAAATTTTATTTGGT
>CASDTC010000010.1 GCA_949283535.1 uncultured Pseudomonadota bacterium | reverse complement strand
CAACTCATTGTCGAACCCGGGTTCTCGTCCCTGTTTGCCACACAGATAAAAAATAAAACCGCCGTATGCGGTTTATATTTTTTGGTGGGCGCACAGGGACTCGAACCCTGGACCCACTGATTAAGAGTCAGTTGCTCTACCAACTGAGCTATGCACCCGGGTCCGTAATTATTAAGCAGGTATACTGCGTCATTAACTGTGCGTGATTATAAACTTTTTTTCGTCAAATGCAAGATTTTTGTGCTGTTTGTCTGGGGTGGCGCAATATTTAGATAGGCAGCCATACCTATGCAAACTTTGTATTTGCTTTGATAGAATAATATTGTTGACATGAAAGTTTTGCATAACAAAACCAAAAAGGAGAGAAAATGAAAAAAATAGCTATATCAACATTAGCGGTGTTGATTGCATGCCCAGCCTTTGCTGGAAACTATGGCAGCGGTAGTAGCTGGCAATTATTTGGGTTGGATCCATATATTGGATTGCGTGGTGGCGCCAGTTATACAAATCTGAATTATAACTATAACAACCACAAGGAAACTATGTCAGATATGGTTTTCCAAGGTCGGGCGGCATTAGGGTTAGAAATTTGTGATACAGTTCGAAGCGAAATCGAATGGTCTATATTCAGTAAAGCTAAAGATACTGCAAATTTTGGAACCGTTGGTGATGTAAAAGTTGATACCAAAATGCAGACATTGTTATGGAATACATATTGGGAGTTTGGTGGATATCATGTCGTTCGTCCGTTTATTGGATTGGGCGCCGGTGTCGCGTTCGCAGATGTTAAGCGCGATGTTCCAGTTATCGGTGATCACAGCGAAAGCAAAACACGCTTTTCCGCAATGGGGGCATTGGGTGTGACATTTGATATGGAACGCTTTGCGGTTGATATCGCAGCACGTTATAACTATGTTGATATTCAGTCAGGTTTACATAACTTTGGTGGTGATATCGGCATCAGATTTATGTTCTAAAATCAAATGTCTGGATGCCGTCGCGTTTCAATGCGGCGGCATTTTTTGTGGTAAAAAACTTTTCTATGTGCATAAAATCTGGGATTTTTTAAGTTTTTTATCTTGGGTGTTTACTTATGTATAACTGTGTAAAATTTGGCGGATTAACCAAAGGGGGATTTTTATGACAAAAATAGGAAATAGTAAAATTAAAAGGCAATCAGCAAACACAAAAGTATATATGGTTGGTTCCGGAATAGGTTCGTTGGCGGCGGCGGTTTATTTAATTCGTGATGCACATGTGCCAGGAAAAAATATTCAAATATTAGAAACATTGGATGTTGATGGCGGCAGTTTGGACGGCAGCGGTGATGCAAAACGCGGTTTCATGATTCGTGGTGGGCGAATGTTGAATATTCCAACATACGAATGTTTGCAAGATGTAATGTCAGAAATTCCGTCAATTGAATTTGATAATATCAGCCTGGAAGAAGAATTTTTAGAATATAATCAAGAATTTAAAACGCATTCACGGGCACGATTGGTTGATAAAAACGGAAATAAAGTTGATGTTACAAAAATGGGGTTTTCGCCAAATGACAGAATGGAAATGGAAAAACTGGTATTGATGGAAAGTGAAAAATCATTGGGGGCAAAACGAATCGATCAGGTCTTTGGGAAACATTTTTTTAAAACTAATTTTTGGTATATGTGGCAAACAACATTTGCATTTCAACCATGGTCCAGTGCGGCGGAACTGCGTCGGTATATGATTCGGTTTATGCATGAATTCCCGCGTATACATACATTGGCAGGTGTTGCGCGTACAGCGTATAATCAGCACGATTCTATTGTAAAGCCAATGGTTGAATGGCTGCGTGAACATGGGGTCAAGATTGTTTTTAATGCGCGTGTTGCGGATATAAACTTTTCACAAATGCGTGATGGCGCATATGTCGCGGATAAAATTACATACATACAAAATGGCAAAAATCACAATATAAGCGTTGCGCCGACAGATATTGTTCTGTTTACAAATGGATGTATGACGGATAATTCAAACGAAGCTGGTACAGACACGGTCGCCAAGTATATCAAAGATGATACCGCACCATCTTTTGAGCTGTGGCGCAAAATCGCAAATGGACGACCAGAATTCGGTGATCCAGATGTATTTTGTGGTCGACCAGACGAAAGTATGTGGATGTCATTTACTGTAACGATTAATAATAATCCGCGATTAATAAATTATATCCAAAGATTCAGTCGAAATCATCCAGGTGGTGGCGGATTGATGACATTTAAAGATTCGGCATGGCGGTTGTCTATTGTTGTTGCGCGCCAACCGCATTTTAAAAACCAACCAATGGATACAGAAATATTTTGGGGGTATTCTTTGAATATGTTCGTTGATGGTGATTATGTTAAAAAGCCAATGTATAAATGTACTGGGCGCGAAATTATGACGGAATTGATGGGGCATTTGCATATACCACGGAAAGAACAATCAGAAATGATGCGTGGGGTGATATGCCGTACATCAATTATGCCATATATAACATCCCAGTTCCAACCACGGCGTCCAGGGGACAGACCAAATGTTATTCCTGATGGATATGAAAATTTTGCATTTATCAGTCAATTTGCAGAGGTCCCAGATGATGTCGTATTTACAATGGAATATTCTGTACGCGCCGCACAACGCGCAGTGTATTATTTAATGGGTGTTGATAAAGATTTAACCCCGATTAATCGACATCAGTATTCGCCGCGCACCATGTTAAAGGCATTTTTAAAATTGCATAGTTAAGCAAAAATTGGCTTGACCGGTTGAAAAAATATTTTTACAATGCCGCGGTTTTGAAAAAGTGAACAACGCGCAGTGTCAATAACACATAAGTCCAGTTGTTGGCACTGTTTTTTATTGTAAAAAAGGAGAAGACATAAAAAATGAAATCGCAGTATCCGCAAAATTTAAAGGAATCAATTATTTTTGGTATGGCAAATTGTATAGTTATGGTTTGCGGAATGATGTCTTTGAATATGTTTTTGGCGGGTGTTTTAACCCCACTAAATTTTATTGCTGGTTTGGGATCAATATTTTTAACTGCATTTTTGGTCAGTGAATTAATTGTTGCGCCAATTGTACATGTGATAACAAAAAAATTTAATGCGTATCGATATATGGCTGTTATTCGGGTTGCATTTATGGCGGCAATTATGACATTCTTGGTGCCATTATTGCAAACAAGGCATATAATGGGCATTGGACATTATTTAGTGGCATTTTTGTTAAATTATATTGCGGCATTTATATTGCAAGTCTTTGTGGCGATTCGATTCGCTATATTTGTATTGGGACGGGTGCGGACATTAACAAATGTTGTCAGAAATTAATAAAAACGCCCATTTGGGCGTTTTTATTACGATAACTGTGCCAATGCTATTTTACCCAACATACTTTCTTCGATGGCACTGAGCAGTGAACACATGCCTTCATTTAATTCATCGTCATTTTGTAATTCTTCAAGATGTGATATAATTGATTCGCACATTTTTACTAAATTTTTATTTATATATTTAGAATTCAAAATATCAGGTTTAAAAACAGTTTTATTATCCAATGCCATGAAATATCCTTCGGCAATGCGGTCGACCCAATCATCTATGTCTTCTGCCAGTCTGTCGTATAATAAATGTTTGGAATATTCGTTTGTTGACCAATGATTTATTTTACATGCGTATTTGAACGCGATTAAATGTTGTATCAGTTCGTACATTTTTTTCTCCTTATGCTTGATGTAAAAATAACGATATCATCTATTAAATAATAAGATTACAGGATTAATTTCAAAAACGCTGTATGTGCATGATTTGCTGGAATTCCTAGGGATTCAAACCTGGCGAAAATTGAAAAAAAATATTATACAATTTGTTTCGTAACCATAAGGAAAAAAAGGAGACCTTTATGAAAAACTTAGTCAAAAAAATGTTAACCTTGTCATCCATTTTGGGTGTTGTAGTATTACTGACCGGGTGTGCGGGATGCGGACACAAAAATGCAAAACCACAACCAAAACCCCAGCCACAACAAACAGGTACGGTTGTGTTCTATCAGACATATGAAGATGCAGATGTAAGTCATGTTCATGCAAAAATGTATACGCACAGCAGCCGTGGTGGTGAATCCAGAATGGGGTATATTAAATTCTATGAAACAGATGCAGGTTTAAAGATGGAAGTTGACCTGAAAGATTTACGCCCAGGAAAGGTTTACACGGTTCGCATACATCAATGCAGCAGCTGTAATAATAACAGCATGTGCTGTGATAAAACACCAATGTCTGTAAATCTGCCGACATTAAGTGTACAAAGTGCGGGACGCTTGAAAGAATCATTCATTATTCGTGGGTTAACTGCGGAACAATTGAATAACGCCAAAATATATCTGGAACGCGATGGTGGATATAAAGCCGCGTGGGGTACATTGGAAAAAGGTATGATGATTTAATTCGTCCGGGCAGTCTAAACACCCCCCCAGGATATACCCTGGGGGTTTTTATATAAATTTCCTTTAAGAAAAAAATCTTATGTGTTATCCTATAGAATGTTGTGGAGATTAAAAGAGGCGTTATTATTTTTATATTCTCGTATTTGGCGAATGTTTCATTCGCCAGTGCGGATTTTATCGGATTTGATGTTAATTTGCCAAATTATTCAATCGATTCGGATTTGTTTATAGATGATGGTATCAGTTTTAATGTAGACAGTCTGGATATAGTCAGTTCTGTTAGAATTATAAATAATGGCAGCTTTCATGCAGGTGTCAATATTTGCAGTAGTTGCCGGGTCGAATTTAAAAATAGTGGATTTATAGATGCAACATTTAATTTGGGTGAAAATGCATCGATTGTCCAGGTTATAAATTCTGGTGATGATTTAAATTCGCTGGGTATGAATGGCGGATTTGATGTATTGGTTAATAATTCAGAAATTATTTCTTGGAATGCAATTCGCAATGTTGCCAATGGGGCAGATAAAATTATATTGGAAAATTCCGTATTGAAATTGGATGCATTGTCCCCAGGTGTGTTTAATGCACTGGATAACGATATAGAATTGCGGGGCAAAATTGTAATTTATGCAGATAATGTGGATGAACTGTTGGGTGTGCCAGTATTGTCAAATGTTTATGGCAACGGTGTCGTTTATTTTCATGTCAAAGATATTAATCCGTTGTATGCGATTCGTTCATATGTTTCAAACGATTCGCTGTATGCAGAAATGGTTCGTGAAACGGATTATATGAAAATATTTAATAATAAAATGGGTGCGTTTTTAAATATGGTGCGCACAGAAAATCCAAACAGTGATTTTATAAATGCATTGGATAATGCAACATCATTTGATTCTGTGTATTCCATTATGGCGCGGTCGGTAAAATTAAATCCAGTTTTATTAATGAATCCGATTCGGATTTTTAATAATTTTGAAATGGCGAATATTTCTGTATCTGGCACGGGGATAAGTGCATCGCCAATATATTTATCTTCGTCTGGACTGGATCTTATGGCATTTAATGTTAATGGTTCGGTGGTGTTGGGTGATAATTTGAAAGTCGGGCTGGCGGCGTATATTGGCGAATTTGATTTCATTGATGATATAAATGAATATGGTGGCGTAATTTATGGTGCAAATATCCGCCTGGATTATTCGTATGGAATTTTGTTTGTACGCGGCGTTGTTGGAACAACAGAAATGCGTTCGGATGTTGGTATTGTTTTTAGTAATGATGAAATTGTTCATAATCCGAATGGATTGTCTGTATATGGTGCAACAGATGTTGGAATAAATTGTGTTTATAACAAATTTGTTGTTTCGCCGTTTATTCGGGTGGGTGCTGATTATGCGGCGGTTTTAGATGATAATGATACAGATGGCTTTATCGGTATTGGTGGTGATTTTATGTATGATGCGGGCGGTACAGATATTGATTACAAATATGGTATGCGTGTTGGCGCAGATTCACGTGGTTTGTTCAGTGCGGCTGTTCGTATGAATGTTATGTCAATTGCCGACAGGGCAGGTGGTGATATCAGTATCGGCATTATTTATGATGATGAATTCGGATTAAATTATAATTTCAGAATGGGGGCGAATTTAAAATTCTGATGCCCCCAGAATTTCACCACGCAGTGATGCCTTGTTCGCGGCGGTTATTTTTATATCTGCCATTTCTGGGGCAGAATTATTTGCGGAATCAACAATACATTGTTGCATGTATGGTGTGCGATATACCAGATGACGTCCTGTTTTATCGGGACCTTCGAGTAAGCAGGGCATAACTTTATCAACGCAAGATTCGTTAAATTCGCGTTGTATTTCATTTAATAATGCGTCCAATTTATATAGTCGTTCTGATTTTATTTTTTCTGGGATTTGGTTCGGCATCAGTGCCGCCGCCGTGTGCGGGCGGGGCGAATATTTAAATGAAAACGAATTGATATATTTTATGCGCCGTGCGATTTCCAATGTCTGGTTAAAGTCATCATCCGATTCGCCGGGGAACCCAACAATAAAATCACTGGATATCTGAACATCGGGACGTGCGTGTTTTATTTTGTCAACTATATCTATATATAGATCCAGAGTGTATGGACGATTCATCTTTGTCAATACATTGGACGACCCACTTTGTATAGGCATGTTTAGAAATGGCAGTAATTTTGGTTCTGTGCGAAACATGTCTATTAAATCATCTGTCATTTCTGTTGGATAACTGGATGTAAATCGAATGCGTTTTATTGTGTCCATATGTGCCGCAGCATGAATTAAATCAGACAGGCGATATATTTTGCCAGCAGGGGATGTATATTTATATCCATTTACATTTTGACCTAAAAAACATATTTCAATTGCGCCTGTATTTGCCGCGTGTGTTGTGTCGTGTATAACATCGTCAAATGGGCGCGAAATTTCACGACCACGTGTATATGGCACAATACAGTATGTGCAACAATGGTTACAGCCTTCTTGGATTGGAATGTATGCAACGCGTGGTGATTTTTCCATTTGTGGCATTGAATCAAATTTTTCCAGACCACCTAAATCAATATTTAATAATCTGGTATCTGGATTTTCTAAAATTTCTGGTAATTTATGATAACTTTGTGGTCCCAATACAAAATTTAATTCTGGAACGCGCCGGAATGCATCGGCGCCAGATTCGCGTGCAACGCATCCGACAATCCCCATCAGTGCATCTGGCTTTTTTTCTGTGCGAATGCGCCCCAGTGCGCTGAATACTTTATCAGTTGCCTTGGCGCGTACAGCGCATGTGTTTAATATGATTATATCGGCGTCTGGAATATTATCTGTTTGGGTCATGCCGCGTGCCGTTAACATCGCGGCAATACGCTGGCCATCATAGACATTCATCTGACAACCAAATGTGTGTATATAAAATTGTTTCATATTATTTATGTTTTTGTCTGTTTTTTCGTATGCGGGTAATATATGTATTTTTTATTTTTTGAATACGATTATATGCGTTGGTATATCGTTTTGTATGCATTGTATCTGGGATTTCAACAATATCATATTTTACGCCTGTGATTGGATTATCTTCTGTCATTTTTATGATTTTCATTATTTTTCCTGTTGGTTTATTATGATAATTTTTTGCGTAATATTTCATTTACAACCGCTGGGTTTGCCTTGCCACCCGTTGCCTTCATAACAGCACCGACAAAGAATCCCAATAATCCTGTTTTCCCAGATTTATATTGTTCAACCTGGGCGGCGTTTTTGGTAATGATGTCATTTACAACCGATTCGATTGCGGCGGCGTCTGTTATTTGTTTCATGCCAAATTTGTCGGCAATATTTCGTGGCGTGCCAGATTCCCCGTCCAGCATTTTGATAAATATTTCTTTGGCTTGTTTTCCATTGATTTCATTTGTGGCGATCATATCGACCAATTCTGCCAAATCAGATGGTGTGATAATCCGCGCTGTGCCTTGATCAGATGTATCCACAGCGTTTTTCATATCCCAATTTTCTGGGTGCGCAAACAGTTCACTTATCATCCAATTTGCAATTGGCTTTGCGCGGGCTGGTTTGTTGTCAACCGCGGTGTCAAACCATTTTGAAATATCAGTTGTTTCGGTTAGTCGTGCGGCATCATATTCTGTCAGACCGTAATCGCGGATATATCGCGCGCGGGTTGCCGCCGGTAATTCGGGCATATTGCTGCGAATGCGTTCAATTGTTTCTTCGCTGATTTCCAGTGGCAGCAGGTCTGGGTCAGGGAAGTAGCGGTAATCCAGTGCATCTTCTTTGCTGCGCATAACAGATGTTGTGCCATCCGCCTGGGAATAGCGCATTGTGTCCTGGGACACAGTGCCACCGTTTTCGTATATTTCGATTTGACGGCGGGCTTCGTATTCAATCGCTGATTTAATAAATTTGAACGACACCATATTTTTTGTTTCGGTACGCGTGCGGAATTCATTGCTGCCAACCGGGCGCACAGAAACATTTACATCCGCGCGCATGGAACCTTCTTCCATATTTGCCTTGGATACACCCAGGGCGCGGGCAATTTCACGGATTTCGCGCAGATAGCGTTCGGCTTCATCTGGGGATGATATATATGAGTTGTTTTCTGGATTTTTTGTATCCAGGAATGTAACGATTTCCAACAGTGCAACCCCGGTGCGATTATAATCTGCAAATGATTTTGTTGGATGTACATCGTGTTTTAATTTTCCGGCGTCTTGTTCCAGATGTGCGCGTTCGATTAAAATCTTTTTAGGTTGTCCATCATCACCCATAATTTCAACCCAGCCGCGACCAACGATTGGTGGTTCTTCGGCAGGTTGGGAAATTTGATATCCCTGGGGCAGGTCAGGGTAAAAATATTGTTTACGGGCAAATTTACTGTGGCGGGATATTTCCGCGTTCAGTCCCAGTCCCATTTTTATCGCCTGCTCAACACAGTATTCATTTAATACCGGCAACATTCCTGGCATTGCAACATCAATCATAGAAACCTGGGTATTGGGGGCAACGGTCGGGTTATAGTCGGCGGATGCACCGCTGAACAGTTTGCTGTTGGACAATACTTCTATATGTGTTTCCAGTCCAATAACCAGTTCCCAATCTGTTTTTTTGCCCTTTATCGTAAACATTTTTATTTTTCCTTGCTTTTTTTATTTTGGTATTTTATTATTCGTTTCGCGTTGGCTAGATAGCTCAGTTGGTAGAGCAAGGGACTGAAAATCCCTGTGTCAGTGGTTCGATTCCACTTCTAGCCACCATTTTTTATTTCCCCATTATTTTTGTTGGACGATTATCTATGCCCGCAAATTGTTCAATATGTTTTGCCAGTTGCAGTACGCGCATGTCGTCAAATCGGCGTCCAACAACCTGAATCCCCAGTGGTAATCCATTTTCAGCCAGACCAGCGGGTACGCTGCATGCTGGAATTCCGGCCAGGTTCATCGCAACGGTAAACAAATCCAATGCATAATATTCCAATGGTGATAAATCCGAATCCAATGGCATTGCACTTCCTGCACTGGATGGGCATAATATTAAATCACATTGGTTAAATGCTGAATTAAAACTGTCGGCAATCATGCGGCGTACGCGTGCAGCCTGCATAAAATATACTTCGTATGATTCACTGGATAAAACAGCTGTGCCAACAATCATGCGGCGTTGGACTTCGGTCCCAAACCCAGCGGCACGCGTCTTTTTATATGTATCAATTAAATCATTGCCGTCCACGCGCAGACCATAACGCATGCCGTCATATCGTGCCAGGTTTGATGATGCTTCTGCTGGGGCGATTATGTAATATGCCGCCAATGCATCCAAGATGTTCGGAATAGATACATCGACAATTTCGGCACCAATGGATTTTAAGTCAGCGATTCGTGCGTTAAACAGGCGTTTCATATCAGATGATATTTCAACATCATTAAATTCCGTTATTATTCCAATACGCAATTTTTTACCATCACCCAATACTGGTTCCAATGGTGTATGTGCATGAAATCCGACATCCGCGCTGGTTGAATCCTTTGGGTCGTGACCCGCCATTGCGCTTAATAATAATGCCGCATCGTCAACCGTGCGCGCAATTGGTCCCGGGGTATCCAGGCTGGATGCAAATGCAACGCATCCCCAACGACTGCACAGACCATATGTTGGCTTCATCCCAACCAATCCAGTAATTGCCGATGGGAAACGAATCGAACCACCGGTATCGGTTCCGGTGCCAGCAATTGCCAAGCCGGATGCCACCGCACTGGTCGTGCCACCAGATGAGCCGCCGGCGGTTAATTTGCGTGATATTTGCCATGGATTTATGGGGGCGCCAAAGAAACTGGTCTTGCTGAATGTGCCCATTGCAAATTCATCCAGGTTTGCCTTGCCCAGCAGGACTGTCCCGGCGTCTATAAATTTTTGTGAAACAGTTGATTCATATTGTGGAACAAAGTTTTCCAACATATGTGATGCCGCGGTTGTACGAATTCCACGGGTTGCAAATAAATCCTTCATAGCGATTGGAATGCCGTCCAATGGCAATGGATTACCCGCCGCATATCGGGCGTCAGCCGCCGCAGCGTCAGATAATGCGCGTTCTGGTGTTTGGGTTATGTAGCAATTTAATTCCGCACCGTATTTTTCAATTCTGTTAATATATGCACGGGTTAATTCTGTTGCGCTGATTTCGCCAGATTTTAATTTTTCCAGTGCCTGGGTTATCGTTAAATCAATCATTGTTATTCATCCATTACTTTTGGTACAGCAAAATATCCACGTGATACGCCCGCAGTGTCGGGATCGTTTGCCAAAACAGCATCACGAATATTTCCATCGGTGACCACATCCGCACGGCGGGGTAATTTATGTTCCGCCGGGTTCAGCATTGGTTCAATACCGCGTGTATCGATTTGTTGTAATTTATCCAGCCAATCGATTACAGAATCTATATTCATTTGTTCCAGTTTTTCATCTGGAATATCAATCCTGATTAAATCAGCAAATTTGTGCAATTGTTGCTTGCTAAATGCCATTTCACATCCTATTCTGTTTATATGAAAATAATATCAGGGAAAATTATACAATGATTTTATCAAATTTCAACGATTTTCCGCGTGTTGGACGCATTATTGGAATTGATTGGGGCGCACATCGAACAGGTGTTGCGGTGTCTGATAATGAACGGCATTTCGTATTTACCAGACCGGCAATTATTATAACGCGCGGTGGTAAATCTGTGGCGCAACAAATTGCAGATTTGGCAGATGCAGAAAAAGCGGTTGGAATTGTAATTGGTTTGCCAAGATATATTGACGGAACAGATTCTGAAACAACAAATGCTGTTCGGCGCTGTGCCGCGGAATTGTGCACATACACCGATTTGCCAATTGTATTCATTGATGAAACATTAACCAGTATGTCTGCCCAGGAAGAAATGGGAAAAGTGCGGATTTCTGATATAAAGCGCGAATTGGATTCTGAATCAGCGCGGATTATTTTAGAAAATGCAATTGCCGTAATTAATCGATTAAAATAATAAAAAGTCCAGAAACAGTGCATATAGCGCCGTTTCTGGGATGATTATTCTTCGCGTTTATCCGGGATGTTTCCATCGGCAGACAGCAGGATTGCAATCCAACGCGTTGAATCAAATTGTGCGGTTGTGATAAATATTGCAACCAATAATGGTACACTGAAAAACATGCCGGCAATACCCCAAATCATACCCCAGAAAACCAGGTTTATTAATATTGCCAATGTGGATAGATTTAATGTCTTGCCGGTTAGTTTTGGTTCCAATATGTTGCCAAACAGTATTTGCAGACCAATTAATCCAATTGCTGTTAATATAGGTTGGTGCAATGATGGTGCCGTTATTAATGAATATAATATTGGTAAAGCACATGCAACAATTGCGCCAATTGTTGGAATATAACTGGTTATAAATACAATAAATGCCCATATGCCGGCGAATTCAACACCAATCATTTGCAGCCAAAAATATGACAGAATACCAGTAATACCGGACAGCAATGTTTTCATGAATAAATATTTCTTCATATTTTCATCAATGCTGTCAACGATATAGCGAATCTTTTTGTATTTTGTTTTATTTGGAAACAGGGCGGAAAATTTCTTGTTAAATGTACTTTGTTCAATAAACAAAAACAACATGTACACGAATATCATTCCTGTGGATGTGACAAGCCCCGCCACAGATGCGCCAATGTTTGCCGCGATGTTCGTGATGTTTGGCAGCATACTGGCATCAAAACGCAGTCCCAATGAATCGGACAAATAATTTCCAAATATAACCAATTTATGTTGCAATACTGGCATTGCTGTCATTAATTCACGGAACATTGGTTGAATTTGTGTTGCAAAAAAGTATATCAATCCGCACATGACAATGACGGACAGAATATTTGATGTCCAATCAAATGTTCGCGCCAATCCAGGACGGGTTGCGCGCGTGCGCGCCGTATTAAATGGAAATAATTTGCGTACATATGTTGCCGTTGCATTTATTAAATACCACAGAAATGTTGCAACCAATAATGGTATTAAAATGGAACGACCCAACCACAGGAATAATATTAAGCCTGCAAATAAAATAATACCATTCATAAAAATCTCCTATGCTTTGATTTTATGTATCCAGCGCGTTTTTATATTAATGGAATTGCGGTATGGGTAAATATCCTGTATATGATTATTCCGACCAGTATTACAATGTTTATAATTATTGCAAAGTTTGCATATTTTCCACCAATGTTACGACGGAAATTTTTATCGCCAATAATCCCCAGCCATATTGCAAATATTGTTGTTAGTATCAATGTTAACAGTACAGATTTATATCCGAAAAAGAATTGCGAAATACAAACCATTATTATAAATGACAGGCATGTTATTATGGTATGTGATGTAATCCAGTTTGTGAATTTTTCATACCATTTTGCGCGAATTGGAACAATATAGTCTGGTGTATGATTGTCTGGCATTATATAACCAGGCGCCCACAGCATTGAAAAACCAAATGGCATCGTGCAAATTATTTTCCATGGGCTGATTCCCATTGCGCGGCAACGGCGATATTTTGCATACAGACTGGATAAAAATAGTCCGCAAATATACATGAAATACAACCCAACAATAGACATTATTATTGTAAAGTATGTATTTGAATGCGCATTCAGCCACATCATTTTTAATATAATCCAGTCATGATATTTTGTTGCCAGAATTATTGATATGAAAAATAATATGGACGCCAATATTATCTGGGTGTTTGTTAATGCGACAAAACTGCGTCTGTCAATATTATCACGCGGCATTCGCCAAAACATTATTACAATTGCAGATATAAATGATATTAGCAGCAGTATTGTTGTAATTGTCTTTGCTGATTCTTCGGTGTTTGCAACCAGGGCAGATATTATGCCAGCAATAACCATCAGTACAAATGATATAATCGCAAATTTCAATGGTTGCCACAATATCCATGACAGCATTGGTTTTGTCGTTGTTTTTTTCATATGTTTTCCTTTTATATAAAACATTTGTTATTTTATCACAATTTTCCCATCTGACAAAATGGTTGTGTCAGTCGGTTTAACCAGATCTGTGAAATTCTTTTGGTGGCTGATAAATAAAAATGTTGTGTTTGTCATTTCATTAATTGCATCGGCAATTTGCTGTTGAACGGTTGCGTCCGCCCCAGAATCCGGTTCGTCCAAAATTGCAAATTTGGGTTCTGTCATGATTAATCGTAATAGCATTAATCGTTTGCGTTCACCACCAGAAAATCCAACATTTATACTGCGATTCAACCATTCTTTGGGAATATTTAATTTATTACGGACGGATTCCAGTTTTGATAAAAATTCACCCATTGATAAATCGTGTCCTGTATTAAAATGGTGATGCGCCGCCATTGAATGTTTCAGAAAACTGAGTACTGTTAATCCGGGAATTTCTGGAACATTTTGTGCGCCCAGAAAAATTCCCAGTAATGCGCGTGTGGTTGTATTTTCATTTGTTATATTATGACCATCAAAAATAATTTCACCATGATTGATTGTGAATTCGGGGTTGCCGGCAATTGTCGCCGCCAGTGTTGATTTTCCAGAACCATTATGACCAGCCAATAAGTGGCGCGCGCCATTTTCAATGGTTATATTTATGTCGGTCAATAATTGTTTGTCGCCCAACGATACAGATAAATTTTTTATTTCCAGCATATAAATTTCCTGTTTTGTCATTTGTGTTCCAATGCCATTTGAATTAATTGTTTTGATTCAACCAAAAATTCCATTGGCAATCTGGATATAATTGGTGCCGCTGTGGCACCGATTATTAATGCGGTTGCCATATCTTCGCTGATGCCAGATTGCATTAAAAATAATAATTGATGTTTGTCGATGGCACCGGTGGTTGCCTCATGGCTTTGCAGATTTGTTCCGTTGCCATTGATAATCGTTGGCAATGTGTTCGCAATTGCGTTTTTGCCGATTAAACGCGTGTCGCACTTTGACGCGTTTTTGCTGTCTGTGCCAGTAAAGCTGACCAGGCTGCGAAATGTTTGACGCGAATTATCCAGTGCAACACCATAAGATACAATGTTTGATACGGTTCTGTTTCCAATATGTATCATTTTTGTGCCAGTGTCTGCCTGTTGATTGCCACGCGTTATTGCCAGTGAATAAAAATCAGATTTTGCGCCATCACCAGATAAAATGGTTGATGGGTATTTCCATGTGATTGCAGAACCAATTTCAACCTGGGTCCAATCCAGGCGCGCATTTTTATCACAGCGGCCGCGTTTGGTTACAAAATTTAATATTCCACCAGATTCTGGTCCCCCAGATGAAAAATCGCCGGCATACCAATTTTGTACGGTTGCGTATTTTACAGTTGCGTTATCGCGCACGATTATTTCAACAACACCACTGTGCAGTTGATGGTTGGGGCGGCGGGGGGCGCTGCATCCTTCCATATACGATAAGGATGCGCCACAATCTGCAATTATCAATGTTCGTTCAAATTGTCCAATTTTTGCGGTTTCTATTCTGAAATAACTGGCCAAGTCAATCGGACATTTTGTGTTTGGCGGTACATAAACAAATGTGCCGTCTGAAAATACCGCGGCGTTTAATGCCGCATAGAAATTATCTGTTGCCGGCACAACGGTTCCCAGATATTTTTTTACCAGTTCTGGGTATTGCACAACCGCATCAGAAAATGGCATGAATATTATTCCCAGTTTATTTAATTCGGCGGTATACGATGTGTGTACAGATTTACTGTCGATAACGGTATCGGTTGCCATGCCCATTAATGCGCGTTGTTCACTTTCTGGCAAACCCATTTTTTCATATGTTGATTTCAGGTCAGAATTATCAATTTGGCGATATTCGTTATAATAGTTTAAATCATCATAATCTATCGTTGGATAATCGATTTCTGCCCAATGGGGTTCATGCATTTTTGTCCATGCATCAAATGCCACCAGACGCCATTCCAGCAGCCAGCCTGGTTCGTGCCGTTTGGCTGATATTTCGCGTATAAGATTGGTGGATAATTTTGGCATTATGGTGCGTTTTATTCCTTGGTTTGTGCCGCCAGTTGTTTTGCCTGGGCAAAAAATGTCAGCGATTGTCCCAACAGACCGTCTGTAAATGTTGCCGCCAAAATTCCATCTGGGTCCGTTGTTGTTATGTGGTGCAGAAAACTGTCTGCGCGATTCATGTAATTATCGATACTGCGTGCAACTTCGGAATCCAGTTTTATGCATCGGCGCAATTTTTCCAATGCAAATGGATTTTTTGCATATTCGTCCATTATACCGCCCAGTGCGCGCCACAATGGATGTTCGGCGGTGTTGCGTGGCATTACATCAATTGCCGCCATTATTGGTATCAGATTTTGTAATAAATCTTGGTATATCATTTCGGCGTTTTCAGCAACCGCATTTGTTGCAGATTTATTTTTTAATACAGATTGTATTTTTACAATCAAATTATATTGATGGGTTAATGTTCGCGTCATTTCGCGTACGCGTGCATTTATGTTGTACATGAATACCAATGTACATACGCACAGTATTGTGATTATGCCGATGCTGATAAAAAGCAAAATATTTTGCATTAAATGCTCCTGCTGTTAATAATACATGATGATAAATTTTAATTCAGTATAGCATCTTTTATCGATTCGTGCGATTTTATCTTGGGCGGTGTTTTAATATGCGTTTTAATCTTGCACAGATTCGGTCAAGTTGATATAATAATTATAATAATATGATAAAATATACAGGAAAGGACGCGTTTATGTTCCGCAAGATTCTTATTATCGCAATGTTTGCCACGGCGGCTGGTTATTGCTTTGCTGCAGATAATTTGCCCCAGGTGGTCACATCAGAGGTTTATTACACCGAAGAAACGGTGCCATATACAGAACAAACGGTTCAATATGATGCATCGCAATATGAAATGGCGACACAACCAATGCCCCAGGAAATCCCTGTATGGCCAATCGCAGGGTCAGACGCGGATGTTGAAATTGCATGTGAAAGTGGGGCGTGTTCTAAATCTAAACAAGATGATAATATTCGCATTGTTTCAAAAATTGGTGCGGATTTAGTTGTTGAAAATAATTTTAATCTGGGCAGTGATAGTACTGGTTATGGTGGCTGGTCTGGTGGCGCAAATATGTTGCATGGTACACAAATACCGGCGGGTTTTGATGACGATTGTAATGGTGCAGAAATGCCATTGATGAATCATGAAATGTTGGAAGATGACGGGGCGTCTGTATTAACAGTGTCGCGCAGTGGACGTGCAGATTGCACGCAATATCGCGATGGGTATGAAGCATTTATGGCAAAATTCGGTATGAGTGAAGAAGAAATCGCTGCGGCAAATCAAGCAGAAGAATCACTGGATGCAGAAATCGCAGTTGATATATCTGCGGATGCAGAACCAGCGCCAATCTTGACGGATCAGGTTCGGTCATGGGTTGTCGCCAGCGGGCAAACATTACGCGAAGTTTTGCAAGATTGGTGCAATAAAGAAGGTTGGGATTTGGTTTGGGCAACATCGCGTGAATATCCGATCGAGGCCAGTGCGGTATTCAAGGGACGCTTTGTTGATGTGGCGTCTGCGCTGGTTCGTAATTTTGCACGTGCAACACCAATTCCATATGCAAAATTTTACAAGGGTAATCGTGTATTGGTAATATCAACAACAGAAGAATAATTTGCGGGTCTGATTTTGCCGTAGGAGAATATAAAGATGAGCAAATCAATAAAATTTTTTGTAATGTGTGGACTGTGCGCTGTTTTGGCAGCGTGTGCCAAGGAAGAATCCGCAAAGGTTGCTTCATCTGTTGATCAAGATTTTATAAATGCATATGATGCGTTTGAAATGGCAAAAAATCCACGCGCCAAGGTTGCCAGTGGTGATACAGTATCGATGTCAGAAGGGGTCTGGTTGGGGGCGTCATCAACATTGTTGGAACACAGAAATAATTTGCCATCGCAATTTGAAACGGATACGGGAATTACAATACTGTTAAATGAACCGGTCAGTTTACAGCAAGTCGCAAATAATATAACTGCAATTACTAATATCCCAGTAAAAATAGACAGTCAGATTGATTCAGAAAAATTAAAAAAGACAATAAATGTTGCATATACGGGCAGTCTGTCTGGATTATTATCACAAATTGCAACCGATTTAGATTTACTGTGGTATTATGATAAATCCGCAATTGTTTTTTATGAAACTGAAACCAGAACATTTACTTTATATGCGCTGGGGACTGATGTCTCGTACCAGACAGCGGTTGAAACAGATGATGGTAACACGGTATCGTTGGAATCGACATTAAAAGAATGGGATGAAATTGAAAACGCCATTGAAACAATTATTGGTGATAGCGATAGTGCTGGATTCACTGTATCGCGCAGTTTGGGGACAATTACCGTAACGGCACCACCATCAATATTGGCGCGTGTTGGTGATTATATTGAACGCCAGAACAAGCGGCTGTCGCAATTGGTGACAATTGATGTTAAGGTGTTACAGGTTTCAATATCAAATGATTCGGCGTTTGGATTGAATCTGGCGGCGGCGATAAATTCAGCGTCTGGGTTGAATATTGTTGCAAATCCAAAGAATAATTTGACGAATACAGAGGCCAGTTCAATGAATATTGCCGTATTGTCAAATACAGTGTCGGCAATAACTGGCGCAACACATTTAGAAGGCAGTGATACTGTTGCTGGGGCGTACACCCAAGATCAAATTCAAAATGGATCGTTGTCTGGGTTGGCGGGAACAGATGCTTTGATTCAGGCACTGGCAAAGCAGGGCAAGGTTTCTTTGGTTACAAATGTTGGTGTTACAACACGAAATAATCGTGTCGCACCAGTAAATAATACGCGTACCACGGGGTATATTAAACGGTTTGAATCGCGCAACTTTACAACGGTTGAATCCAGTACGGTTGACCAAGACGATTTGGAAACAGGATTTTCAATGCAATTATTGCCGAATGTTTTGGAAAACGGCAAGATATTGTTGCTGTTCAGAATGTCGGTGCGCGAATTATTGCGTATGTCCACCCAGACAATTGGCGAAGTTACATTGCAATTGCCAGAAGTTGAAGAACGCAGTTTCATGCAGGAAGTTATTATGGAATCTGGTCAAATGTTGGTTGTATCTGGGTTTGAAAAGCAAGAAAACAATGACACGCGTTATGGTTTGGGTGATCCGGACTTTATGGCGCTGTCGGGGTCGCGTGAAACATCCGCAACCCGCGATGTATTGGTTGTTATCTTGACGCCCCAGGTTTTAATCAGTCCAATGGATACGGAACGTACAATACAGCAGCATTGGGGTGCGCCATTAAATTAAAAAAGTCCCGCAAATGCGGGATTTTTTTATTGCGCGATTATTTTAGACTTGTGTATATTATTAATTTTTGATTATAATATATTACGCGAATAGGGTCGCATAATATGCCGAATTTAAACGGAGGTTTATTTTCGGCATAGTTATGAATCATAAAATTGCATGAAATCGGGGATTTGTGTATATAAGGAATACTAAAAAAAACCTCCGTTTATTTTATGCAATACTTTTATTTCTTTTTGGGGGGGGTGTTTGTGGGAAAATGCGCTGTATTTTATATGCTGTTTTTATAGTATGTTTGTATAAAATAGATGCTGCATTTGCGGATGTTGCCAGTGCAGAATATGTGCGCGAAATTGTCAATGCGTTAAATATTCAATCTGATTGGAATCAGACAGATTCGACACAGTCCGATTATATTAAAAACAAGCCTGATATCCCATCACCAGATTCTGTTGAATATTCTGCAAACAAGGTAAATGAAATTTCCAGCAATTCAACAGATGTTCAATATCCATCGGCGCATGCGGTTTATAATGCATTGAAATCCAAGGCAGATGTGAACGATATTCGGTTTAATACAATTCCAACCAGCCAGCCAACAGGCGCCCCACCCACAGGTCAGGTTTTTATATGGTTTAATTAAATATGCCAGTAATAAATATTGCAGATGTTCAGATTCCTGTGCAGACGGTTCAACAAACTGTACCGTCATTAAAGATAATGGATTCAACCGGAACGATTTATTATGCCGACACAATGCCAGGCGCATGTCCTGATGCGGTCAAGGTATCTGATGGTAATATTGTTTATAGCATTGGCGCGCAAACACTGTATTATGAAACATCGAATTTTAATTCGTGTGAAACAATAAATCTGGAACCGGGCTGTTATTATGTAGAGGTTCGTGGTGGGACCGGTGGCGATGGTGGTAATAATTCGGGCAGTGGTGCAGATGCAATTACAAAAACATACAGTTTTACAATATTGGAAAACACATCGGCGATTGTTTTTCGTGGGGCGGATGGGGCGCCCGGGACAGTTAATATTGATGGTGATATAACATCTGGTGGCGGTGGTGGGGCGTCGGGTGTCCCCAGTTTATTCGCAATTAGCGATGTTGTAATTGTGTCCGATGGCGGCAATGGTGGTCGTGGCGGATTTGCGCATAAATATGGTGGTGATGAACAACAGTGTGGTGCCGGTGGTGGCGGTAATGCCGGCGATATGGCAAATGGTGCGAATGCACTTGTGAATTATGTGTTAACAGATAATTTATTTATGTGTGGTGCCGGTGGTGGCGGTGCACCTGGGGGTGTTGGTGGTACAGATGCGGTAAACGGTGCATATCGTGGTGATGCCGGAAATGCCGGCACCCAGGATTCTGGTGGCGCGGGTGGTGGTGCCCATCGTGTATTTGACAGCAAGGACGGCGGTGCGGGCGGCGCAACAGTTTCTTTTTCGTGTGCGGGGCAGACGCTGTATTCATATGGTGGCGGCGGTGGCGGCGCGGTTGAGGCAAGAAGTTTCAGCCAGGTGAATCTTGAAGGTGGCAATGGGGGCAGTGGTTCGATAAATTCCAGCGATACCAGTATGGTCCGTATTTATAAGTTTGGCAGGGCATAGTATGCATAAATTTTTAATTTTGACTTGTTAAATATGTAAAAAATCCATATAATATATGGCATGTAGGGCGGATTTAGCCTACCTAATCCAAAGGGTCGTTTTATTTCGACAAAAACAGGGGGTACAAATGCGGCAGAAATCGGGGATTTTATTTGGTAAGAATATTGCTAATCTAATCCACCACTTTTTTTTCTCTTTTACACTATTGCTGGTGTTTGTGACCACTGCGGCGGATGGGGCGGGGTATAGTTGCCCTACATATCGTAAATACACATCATGTAATTCCGGGTATTATATATCGAATTGTCCAACATCATCATCCAGCTGGACTGGGCAGACAGTCAGTTCCAGTTCATTGACAACGGGTAATTCATGTAAATCATGCCCATCGGGGTATTCGTGCAGTGGGGGATTGGCTTGCCCAAAGAAAACCCAAGCAGCCACATATCAAATTCAATTTAATTTAAATGGCGGTTCGGGCGATACCAGCCCATTGACATGCACGGTGGGACAGACATGTGATTTATATTTCCATAGTTATAATTATTTATGGATTAATCGTGCGGGCTATTATTTAATTGGTTGGTCGACGACCCCCAGTAATCCGGAAACAGCGACATGGACCGTGTCGTATTCTTCGCCGGGGTCATATACATATTATGCAGTATGGGAAGAATGTCCGGCGGGTACATACAAGGACAGTTCATGGCATGCAATTGATGCATGTCAATCATGCCCAACGCCAAGTGAGGGATTTGAGTATAATTCTGCTGCAACCGCCATAGAAAATGTTGAAGCCTGTCAACAAATGGCAGCTGCGAAGAATTTAGATAGTGATTGTACTAATGGGGTGGTATATATGAACGCGATATCTAGTACAACTTGGAAAGGCAGTGGAACAACATTCGGCATTTACGCAAAGCCGGGCGGTTATATTGGAAAAGGAATGACACTAACTTTGCCTGCCGCAGGGGTTGGAACATTCAATTCAGGATATGATTTTAATAACTTGTGTACCCCATGCAGCGGCCCCGTATACAGTGCGGGCGGTATGGTAGCATCATGTACCGCATGCCCAACAACATTGCCTGTTGAATGGCTGTCAGGCAGCGGTACCGGTTGGGATAGTTACACTGATTGTTATGTATATCGTAATGCAACCAGTATCAGTTCATATTGCGCATCTGGTCAACTGCGTCGATATGCCAGCAGCGCGTCTGCATGGTCATCAACGGCAACAGAATATACCACATTCCGTGCGGATCCGGGGGCGTATGTTTCCGGCAGTGGTATAAACATGACATGTACGCAATGTGGCGAAGGTGAATACAGCGCGGGTGGTGATATACATGCATGTACAGCATGCCCAGAATTAACCCCGGGGTTTAGTTATAGTGCAACAAAAGGCATGTCATCGTATACAGAATGTACCCAAATGACGAGTGATGTCAGCGCAGTAAATCAATATTGTACTAGTTCTGTTGCAGCGGGGGAAATCGGTCGCTTTTCAATGATAACACAAACAGCTGGCGGTCCAAACAGTTGGGACGGATCAACAAATGTACAAAGTGTTGCGGCTGTTCCAGGTGCAATACTGGATAGTCGTGTGAACAGCAGTGGCGGATTACAAGTTACGGGTGAATACGATGTTGCTAATTTATGTACAGAATGTGGCGTTGGTGAATACAGCGCGGGTGGGAATGTAAAAGAATGTACGGCATGCCCCGAATTAACCCCAGGGTTTATGTATAATAGAGCAACAGGCATGTCTTCATATACAGAATGCGTGCAGGCAACAACGAACCCCAGTGCGGCAAATCCAAATTGTATGGCGGATCCAGGTGACAGTCAGGTTGCAGTTATACAGACCGCAGGCAGCGCAACCAGTTGGGGTGGGAGTGTTCTTGCGGTTGGTGTTGTTGCAAAACCTGGTGCAATATTGGATTCACAATTCCAGGATGGTATATTGAATATTGAAAGTGGTCTGTATGACTTGAATAATATGTGTACGATATGCGCGGGCAATACATACAGCGCGGGCGGCACAGCGACATCATGCACATCGTGCAACCGTGATTACACCATCAGTGGCACGGCATTAACAAATCATGATTCTGCATCGGATTGTAAAATCACATGTTCTGGTGGTGAATATGTTCCAACGGCTGGTGATGGATGCGTGAATGTTGGCGCGGGATATTGGGGTGCCGGTGGCACAGTATCACAAACATCGACCCTGGGGCGTAATGAATGTGCGTCGGGATTAACCACGATTGGTTCTGGTGCCGGCGCGGATGAAGCAGGCGATTGTGGTCGTGTGTTAAATGTTGGTGATGAAAAGATATATCTGCGCAGTACGAAAAAGACCACACCGTCGTTAAACATCAGTATAAATGGCGATGTGTTCTATGGCAATATGTCAACAGCAACGCGTGGCGCATTACGAATAAATTCTGGTGGTACGACATATTCAGTATATGACGACAGTATGTAATAACTGGGGCGTTTGCCCCGGTTTTTACAGAGTGCAGAGTTCAAAGTTTAGAGTGCAAATGATGTGTTGCATATGCGACGACATTATTTACTGGATTGCTTCGCTACGCTCGCAATGACAAGGGGGTGTTCGTTATTTATTGAATATGGCTGGGTGCGGGGATTTATGCGCTGTGTCGTGCATGATAATGGTAGATAATACAAAATAATAGATGGATTATTTTGTGATTCCCTGCGTATTTCAAAATGTTTGGTGACAATATTTTAATTATTAGCATCAAAAAAGCACCCCGCATAGCAGGGTGCTTAATTGTATAATACGCATCGTGGGCAATTATGCCATTTTTGCAACGCGCTTTGTCAGACGCGAAACCTTGCGTGCGGCACGTTTTTTCGGCATAACCTTGCCGACAGATTTCATGATTTTGCTTTCTGCATTACGCAAAGCCGTTGTTGCAGTTGCCTTGTCCCCAGATTCAACAGCAACTAATACTTTCTTTGCCGCTGTTTTTACAGCACTGCGGCGTGCGTTATTAACGGCATTTTTCTTTTCCGTTACGATAACTCTTTTTTTAGATGACTTATGATTTGCCACTTTATTTTCCTTTTATTTAGCAATGTTTTCTGCTATTTTATAAAAAACAAACATAAAATCAAGGAAAAATACAATGATATCTGTATCTTTTGGCGTTATTGCGGTGGGCGCAATTATTATTTCTTATCTGTTGGGGTCAATGCCGATGGGATTGATTTTAACAAAGTTGATGGGCAAGGGCGACCTGCGCAAGGTGGGCAGTGGCAATATTGGTGCAACAAATGTTATGCGGGTCGGTGGATTGCGTATGGCGGCGCTGACATGGGTATTGGATATGGCAAAAGCGGTTGCCGCGGTATTTGTTGGGTGCGCAGTTGGTGGTGATGTGTTTGGTGCATGGTGTGGTTTTGTCGCAATTGTGGGGCATTGTTATCCAATATGGTTGCGTTTTCACGGGGGCAAGGGGATTTCGTCTATGTTCGGGGTGTTACTGGCAACCAGTCCGTTAACATTCTTGTTCTGTGGAATTGAATGGTTGATTGTTGCATTGTCATCTGGGTATTCTTCGCTGGGGGCGGTGGTTGCGTTCTGTCTGATGCCAGTGTTTGGATTTGTAATCAGTGTGCAAATGGGGTTGCCAATGTTGGCAATTGCGTTGCTGTGTTTGTGGCGGCATCGTGAAAATATAAAACGATTAATCGGGGGAACCGAATCGAAAATTGTTTGGAAATGGAAAAAATAAAAGTCTGGCGCCATAAAAAATGGCGCCAGTATTTATTCTTTATTTTATCAGTGTTTTGTGGTATAATACAGTTAATAAAATGGGGAAGAGAATGATAAAAAAATTCGTTTCTGTAATTGCAATTTGTTTGATTACGGTGCCCGTTCTGGCGGCATCGCCAACGGCACAATCGCGTCGTTCTATGCGTGGGCAGATGGTTATGTCGGCACCACGTGCGGTGGCAACCACAGATACCAGTGCATCAAATGTTGCCGATGATTCAGATGCACGCGCAACGGCGTCTGTAAAACAAATAAATGCAATTGCGGCGGCAAATACGGGGGTGGCAACAACTGATAAATCCAGTATTCGTGTCGAACCAACCCAAAATTCTGTATCACAGCCCGCAGAAGATAATCGTGAAAAAGAACGTTTGGCGTGTATCAGTAATAATATTGGGATTGGAAATACTTTTGTTTGGGCGTCCCGGTACAGTAATACTGCAAATTATGCCACAATGACTGAAGATACAGAAAATCCAGAAAATAATGTCTGCTTTGTAAAGGTTGAAGTCAAATCCAGTGATTCGAAAATAAATGTTTCTGATATACCCAGTAAGTATTTCGTGATGGGAAATAATATAACATGTGGTTCATGGGCGGATGAAGAAACATTGCGCCAGCGCATTCTGGACGCAAAGAAAACTGCGCGTACATGGGCAACTGTTGGTGGAGCACTTGGCGGTGCCGGATTGGGGGTTGGAATAATGGAACTGTTTGGTAATAAATTGATTGGTGGCGCAGTCGAAGGGCAAAATGCACTGACGGGGGATGAATTATTGTTGTCGCAACTGCGTGTGTTGAAGAAAGACAGCCCCAGTGAATTTAATGATATTATGGATTCATTAGAACTTTTACAGCGTGAATGTACCAGCAGTGTTTGGGATAATGCAGAAAAACCAGATGTTTGTGATGACTATAATTACGAATATTTGCTGAATGCGAAACGCGAATAATAAAAATCGCCCCGCGTGGGGCGTTTTTTATTGGTGTGGTAAATACTGCTTTTATTATATATGTATAATTTCTTATAGTATATAGTATGTATAAAGACGATTTGTTTTTTAAATTACTGGTTCTGCGTACGCCAGGTATTGGACCAGTGCGGTATAATGAACTGATTTCACGATTCGGTAATGCAGAATCTGCGGCGCAATCTTTGATTATAAATTCCGAAATTACAGATTCGGTTTCGCGTGAAATTGAACAGGCGCAACAATTGGGTATTCATTATATATCAGATGATATGAATGAATATCCGCCGCAATTACGAAATGTTAAAAATCATCCGCCGGTATTGTGTGTTCGTGGCAATGTTGATGTGTTATCAATGCCAGCGGTTGGGATTGTTGGTACGCGTCATGCAACCGCGGCGGGAATGAATTTTGTTGCAGATATTGCATGTGCGTTTGCGTCAAATGGGTATGCGGTTGTGTCTGGGTTGGCAATGGGAACAGATTCGGCCGCACATCGTGGGGCATTGCGTGCGGATGGAAACAGGCAGACAATCGCAGTTGTTGCAGGTGGGGTGGATTATATATGGCCCTTGGAAAACGAATCGCTGTATTGGGAAATTGTTGCACGTGGCGCGGTTATCAGTGAAATGCCAGTTGGTTTTACCCCGGTTGCAACAAATTTTGTTCAGCGAAATAGATGGATTGCTGGAATCAGTGAAAAACTGATTATTAGCGAGGCTGATATGAATTCAGGTAGTATGAAGACAGCCCGATTCGCATTGAATATGGGGCGCCAATTATGGGCGATTCCATCGCATCCGTCAGATTCCCGCGCGGTTGGACCGAATACATTGATTCAAAGTGGAAACGCAAAATTATGCAATGGTGTGTCTGATTTCTTTAAAACAGAAAAAAATGATGTCGAAAATAAAAAAAATTACGATTCGGATAATTCTTTATTAGATGCCATTGGAACAATTCCTGTGTCAGAATCTGTATTGTCAGATATTGTCAAAAAATCAATTTCGGAAATAAAAAGCATTTTGGTTGTTATGGAATTACAGGGTTTGGTGCGAAAAGTTGACGGTGGCTATGTTCGTGTATAGACAAATTTATGTCTATACAATGTATATACAAGGCGCAGAAAACTGGCAAAAAAACGAATCGTTGTCAAAAAGTAAAAGTTGAAAAATTTGTTAACAATTGGTTGCAAACTGGAATTAATCTTATAACTTAACGGATGTATCCAAAACGATTGATGACACATCGATCACCAAAAGCGAGAGGGGTTAAAAGTAGGACATAACATAAACACTAAATTTTTATGATGCATTAAAAATCGTGTGTTTCAGAAAAATTTAGCGTTTATGCGTGGGTGGTTTTTATACTCTCTGGCGCGGTTGGAAACTCTTTTAGGGATGGGAAGGAAAGGAGAAACATATGCAGGCAGCGGCAAAAAAAATAATAGCAAACTTGGAACAAATCAAGGGGGCCGTTGCCGCGAAAATGGATTCTGCCAGTTTTACTTCTTGGATTGCGCCACTGGGATTTGATGTTTGTGATGGGGTTTTGGTTCTGACCGCACAGAATCAATTTTCAGCAGATTTTATCGGCAGTGTGCATGCAAATGTTTTATCATCTGTTGCCACAGAATTTGGTTTGGGTTTAAAAATTGTTGTACGCGGTACATCTGTTGCAGCGGCACCGGTTGCAAATGACAATAATGTTCAATCCTTTGCGCCGGCGGCAAATGTTGCAACATCACATGAATCTGAAATTGACGCATTTGATTCATTTGTTTGTTGTGATGAAAATGCGTTTGTGCTGTCGGCATGTAAAAAGTTATCAACAGCGGCGGTTCCTTTTTCCCCGCTGTTTATTTATGGACCGGCGGGTTGTGGAAAATCATTATTGGCAGATTGCATTGAACGCGCGGCAGCGGGGCGCACAATAAAAATGTCGGGCGGTCAATTTGTTGCAGAATTTACGCGCAGCCTGCATGACAGAACAGTTTTTGCATTCAAAGATTTTTGTCGTAATTGTGATACATTCATTTTGGATGATGTTCAAACATTGGCGGGAAAACGCGCGACATGCGAAGAATTTGCTCAGTTGGTTATTGATTTACGCGCGGCGGGCAAGAACATCGTTTTAACTGCAAATGCGGCGCCAAATAATTTAAATGGATTTGATCGTCATATGCAATCTTTATTGGCGTCTGGCTTGGTTGCAGATGTTGCGGCGCCAAATGCAAATGTTCGTCGTGTTATGTTAATGCGTGCGGGTGTTGCATCTGATGTTGCCGATGCAATTGCAGCGCGCACCGCAGCAGATGGTCATTTGATTGGCGGGGTTGCAACAAAAATCAAAACATATGCCGATTTAATGGGTCAGGTTGTTACATTGGATATTGCACAACATTTATTGGCAGATACATTACAAAAGGCAAAAACACCAATCGCAATGGTAAAACAGATGTGTGAAAAATTGGCGGTTTCATATGATGCCGTATGTGGCAAAGGGCGCAGCCGCGCGGTTGTTCTGGCGCGTCAAATGATGATGGTGGTATTAAAGAATGCAACAAATATGTCATTAACAGAAATTGGTCGCGTTTGTGGTGATCGTGATCATGCAACAGTATTATATGCGATTAATCAAATTGAAAAATTAAAGAAATCTGATTTGGTTTTATCTGCGCAAATTGATCAATTAATTGCAGAATATAAATAAAAAAACCGAACGCCGATGTTTTATGAACATCGGCGTTTTGTTTTCCGCATCTTACTGTTAATGGATACCGACTTGGAACTCGTCACCCCAGCCGGCT
>CASDTC010000009.1 GCA_949283535.1 uncultured Pseudomonadota bacterium | reverse complement strand
GTTTATCAGTCATATTCAGCACCAGTTTTGGTACGCCGTTTATGTATTTATCTTGTGCTTTATTATTCATTGTTTTTCACCTGTATATTTTTCAATAAAATCTGCCTTGAATTGTGCAAAGCATCCCTGCTCTATTGATTGGCGGATATCACGCATTAAATCCTGGTAAAAACACAAATTATGCTGGGTTAATAACATCGCCCCCAGAATTTCATTGCACTTTACCAGATGATGAATGTATGCGCGCGACAGTTTACATGCCGGGCATCCGCAATGGTCATCCAATGGCGCGGCATCATCACGAAAACGCGCGTTGCGCATATTCATTGTGCCGTGTCTGGTAAAAGCCTGGGCCGTGCGACCGGCACGCGTTGGCATAACGCAATCAAACATATCAATACCGCGTTCAACCGCACCCAATATATCCAGTGGGGTTCCAACCCCCATTAAATACCGTGGTTTGTCAGTCGGCAATAACGGTGTTGTGGTCGCAATCATATCAAACATAACATCTTGGGGTTCGCCCACCGCCAAACCACCAACCGCATATCCATCAAATCCAATTTCTGTTAATTGTTTTGCAGACTTTTTGCGCAGGTCGGCAAAATCTGCACCCTGGACAATGCCAAAGATACCATAGCCGGGTCTGTCCACAAATGCATCGCGACTGCGGCGTGCCCAACGCGCAACCATATCGACATTTTTTTCAACCCGGTCGCGTGGCGCCGGCAGGTGCAGGCATTCATCCAACGCCATCGTTATATTTGAATCCAGTTGATGTTGAATATGCACAGAATCTTCGGGACGCAAGAAATGCTTTATTCCGCCATCAATATGCGATGTGAATTCGACGCCATCTTCGTTCATTTTTACCAAATTAGACAATGACATAACCTGGAATCCACCGCTGTCGGTTAAAATTGGACCGTGCCAACCACTGAATTTATGCAGTCCGCCCATTTTTTCAACCAAATCCCCACCAGGACGCATCATCAGATGATAAGTATTACCCAAAATAACCTGGGTTCCGGTGGCGGCAACCATATCCATGGTTAATGCCTTGACCGTGGCGGCAGTTCCCACCGCCATAAATGCCGGCGTCTGGAAAGTCCCGTGTGCTGTTTCCACCGCGCCACGGCGTGCGTTCCCGTCCGTTGCCAATAATGTAAATTTTAACGACATTGTTTTCCCCTGCTTTATTTAAAATTTTCGCGCCAAACTGTACCTAAATCAGCATTAAAATCCGCCCCCTGGGTTATGATTGATATTGGACCATCGAAATATCCACGCGAATATTTAATCACATCATCCACAGTCGCAGAATCAAACATTTTATTTAGTGTGTAAAAATCATACAAGCGGTTATATCGTCTGTAAAAAGAAATCAATTTATCGCAACGTGCACCCGCTGATTCCAGAAAATCTGCACGCGATAATTTTCTGCTGCGACACATACGATCCAAATCATCTGTGTTGATTTTGTTTTCCGTATATACTCGATAAGCGGTTTTTGCAATTAATGCAATACACTTTTCCATATTGATACTTGATGTTTCTGTGCTAAATCCATTAAGCATTAATTTTTCATTACCACAATAGGTACCAGCAAATCCGTATGCAAGTCCATTTTTGTAACGAATTGTCTGAATTAATTCGTGTATGACATACCTCTCAAAATTACCGACACAATAATTTTGATATAAAGCATCATAATCGTTGCCACATTTGTCCATAAAAAATATGCGAATTTTTACATTTTTGTTATCTGGTTTAGAATTATGCGCAATTGCCGGAGTATATTCAATTGCATCATTTTCAGGAACATCAATTGACGGTAAAAATGCAAATGTCTTTTCAATGTATTTTAACAGTTTGTCTGTATCGTATATTTTCCCAGATACGCAAATTATGCAATTTTTCGCAGATAAACGACGCGATAAAAATTCAATTATTTGATCACGATTAAATGAATTTATTAATTCAAATGTTCCCAAACCGCGTAGCGAAGATGTGGCATAATTAAATAATGTTTGCGATATAAAATCGGTATATTGCCGAAGTGGGTTATCCAATGCGCGCCGCAGTTCATCACACACAACGCCATGTTCTATTTCTATTTTTTTTGGGTCAAACAATGAATTTCCCAGCTGATCACCAATAAAATCCACTAATTTTTCGATATTTTCTGCTAAAATACGACCATAAAAACCTAAAAATGTATTACCTGTGACGGCATTATGCGTACCACTGTAATAATCAAAATAGTCATCTATTAATTTTTTGTCGGGCAAACGCGATGTCCCTTTGCACAGCATATGTTCACAAAAGTGTGTCAGACCATATTCGTTCGGCTTTTCATCACGATAACCAGTACGGAATAATACTTTGACATTTACTGTTTCTAAATCCATCGGGTCCAGAATAACCGTTAATCCATTTGACAATTTATGTAATTGTGGTTCAAACTGCATTAAGAATTCCCCTTTTTAAACAACAGACAGCAATCCCCGTACGAAAAAAATCTATATTTTTCTGCCACGGCATGCGCGTATGCAGACCGCATTTCATCCAATCCGGCAAATGCCGACACCAACATAAACAATGTAGATTTTGGCAGATGAAAGTTTGTCAGCAATACATCAACCGCACCAAATTTATATCCCGGTGTGATAAAAATATCCGTACTGCGGCAAATTGGTGCAACCCGCGCGAATTGTTCATTTGCAGGGCGCAAACGGTTGTCCATTGCCGCACTTTCCAGTGTGCGCATGGATGTTGTGCCAACCGCAATTACACGCGTGGCGGCGTTTATTATGTCTGCCTGGGCGGGTGTGATACAGCACCATTCACTGTGCATTTTATGTTCATTTAAATTTTCTGTTTTTACCGGCATCCATGTGCCTGCACCGACATGCAATGTAATCTTTACAATTTTTGCACCGCGGCGTTCGATTTCATCCATCAATTCAGGTGTAAAGTGCAATCCTGCCGTTGGCGCCGCCATCGACCCAATGGGATCGGCGTATACGGTTTGATAGCGTTCACGATCTGCGGTTTCCGCATCGCGTTTCATATATGGCGGCAACGGCATTTTGCCAACATTATTTAATACATCGAAAACATTATCACATAAAAATTCCAGTTTTAATCCACTGTCGTCATTCTTGTCTAAAACGCGCGCACGCGTACCATCGTCCAATGTCAGTATTTCGTCAATTGGGATTTTATTAAATTTCTTGCACAATCCCCACCATACTTTGTCATTTTCCGCCGTGTGCAGTGTTATTTCATGACCCGATGCATTAAAGCGCGCCGGAATAACGCGTGAATTATTAAACACAACAACATCACCAGGGCGCAGATAATCCACAAAATCACGGATATGTTTATCCATAATATCGCCCCCATTTACAACCAACATGCGCGATGCATCGCGTTGCTGTAATGGATGTGATGCAATTAATTCAGGTGGCAATTCAAAATCAAAATCTGATGTATGCAACATTGTAAATGTTATTTTTTAAACTCCAATCCCTGGTCTGTATAGTTTTCAGCCGTATTTTCCCAATCTGGTTCCACGCGAACAAATAAATGCAATCGCGCGTTTACCCCCCATTGATCTTGGATATCATGGCGTGCAGCAGTGCCAATTTTCTTTAATTGCGCGCCACCCCGACCAATCACAATCTTTTTATGTGCGTCATTTTGCACCACGATTTTTTGATATATATCCAACACGCCATCGTCATCAACATCAACGCGTTCAGTTACAACATTGATGTGATATGGTAATTCCTGGTGAATATATTTATAAATCTTTTCCCGGGTTAATTCCGCCAGATATAAATTATCTGGGACATCGGACGCATCATGCGCATCAAACAAATACGGTCCCGCCGGCATAACCGCAGCCAACGAATCCAGCATTTGTTTTATCCCGTCATTTTTCAGTGCGGATATCATAAATATTTCACGCGGGGATGCCAATTCATTTATTTGCGCGGTCAATGGCAACAATTCCGGTTTTGATACAGCATCAACCTTGTTCAATGCAACAAATAAATTTTTATGCCCACGGATTTTTTCAACCAGGTTGCGTACAGTATCGGTGATACCCTTTTGCGCATCAATTACCAATAATATCGCGTCTGCATCAGATGTTGCATCAAACGCCGCGCCAACCATTGCCCGATCCAATCGGCGCGATGGGCGAAATATCCCCGGGGTATCGACAAATATCAATTGTCGATTACCCACCATTTTTATCGCGCGCAGGTTTGTTCGCGTGGTTTGAACCTTGTGCGATACAATTGAAACCTTGCGCCCCATAATTTGGTTAATCAGTGTGCTTTTACCCGCATTCGTTGGTCCAACGATTGCAATAAATCCAGAATGTGTTTCAGTCATGCCCAAACAATAGCATACAAAAAGTAAAAGTGAATAAAAATATTATGCAATATTACAAAATATGGTAAAACGGGTGGCGCGCCACAGATGGTCAGAAAGGTAAAGAAAAATATAACAAAAACCATTCTGGGCGCGTCATAAAAAACTTACAGCATTGAATCATCGTACACAGAATATACAATATCGCCAATTTGTATGCGCAAATTACCGCGTTCTGTGGTACTCATATTCCCATAAAACAGATTATCGGCATATTGAACAATTAATGATGGCGTGGTGATTTGATTGCTGCGTAAATATACTTGCGCATCACCAATATGCAGCACACGCCCACAATCGCCCGCATCATCCGCACCAGGGCCATAACCAATTGTTGTCATTGCGCCGCCACATGCATTTCGCACACCAATCGCCCCATAATTAGTATAATTTTCACCAATCCAATATCCGGCGCCAACATTTTCACACGCATCAGCCCCCGCCGATGCAATATAATAACCACCGCCACACCTTTTCTGGCAACTGTTGACAGATTGGGCGCCACCGTCTGGGGCATCAACATATCCGGTGGGGCATGGTAAACACAGATTTTTATTTGCATACATACCCGCTGGGCAAATTATTCCGCCACCAACGCATTCCATACCATCGGGGCAAACCAAACAAACATCGCCATCACGATAATATCCATCATTGCATATCCATGGGCAATCATTACCACCAATTGAACCGGGGGCGGTGTAATATGAATTTGCCGCGCCATTTGTGCATTGATTTATATTAAGATAAAATAATATTCCATTAACACCATATGCATCAGATAAATAATATCCTGGATTTGCGGAATACCAATATTTAGTGCCATTAACAATACTGGCATTGTATGAATTATCCTGCCAACGCGACCATTTTATTTCATAATTTCCCTGTGGGGCAGATATTCTGATGGCCTCTAAAGAGCAATCATTTATCGTATTTTGTATTGGGCGCCGCAATGCATTAATTACATCAACATTTATTACGGTGTGTCCAGTGGGTAAAAATGAATCTAAACTGCCGGGGACATATTGCGGGCATTCGTATCGAACATTATCAATGCAATATACGGATTCATTCCCACACTGGGGACATTCATCGCCATCCAGATAATATCCGGGCAAACAATTAATTTGTGTGGTGCCAATTGGACAACTGGAATTTTGTGGGCATATATTACACGATGTTCCAGTATTATAATATCCCGTCATGCATGTAAAATTATTCGCACTGGTACATGTTGCATTTTCAACATGGCATGCAATACATTCACCATCATTATTATAACAACCTGGGTTGCAATTTGGTGCATCGCCACAATCGCCAGGCGCATAATCCAGACATTGCCCATTGTCATGCTTGTACAACCCAGATGGACAAACAATGTCATCTATTTTTCCCCCAGGACAAACAATATCATTTTCACATTTAGAACAACTGTTCCCAGTACGATAATATCCTGGGGCGCAATAATTATATAAATTTGCCCCGTTTGATTCCCCCAATGGACAGTAATATCCAGTTGGACATTCCTGACAATTTCCATTCCCGTCCTTGTAATATCCGCCATTGCATATGACACTGGTTGTTCCAGCCGGGCAATAATGATGTGTAGCGCATTTTTCACACTTATTATAATGTAAACGATAGCCGTCCCCACAACTAATTAATATATCACCATCACATATATGCCCGGCACAAGACAAACATGTACTTTGATACTTATAATAACCAGAATTACAATGAAAATATTCAATGCCACCATTGCATGTTGCATTTTCTGGGCATGCATTACAGACGCCATTTTCATCATAATACCCAGCCCAGCAAGTATAATCATCTGGTCCTGTACAAGACGCATTTTCAACCGCGCAATGTTCACATATTCCGCCGTTTTTATACCATCCATCAACACATGTAAAATTTGTTCCATCACATGTTGCATTCGCCGGACATGTATAACAATATTCACCGTCCGTATATTGATTGGAATCACATGTGATTGCGCACGCAACAGAAATCGAAAATATAAATATCGCAATTGTAATAAAAATGGTACGACCGAACATAAATTATCCCCCGAAAAAAACCGCTGAAACATTCAAGCGGTTGGAGGTTCGAAACTACATCTAACGAAATAGCGTGCTTATTCAATATATTCAGCCACCCTCCAACCAATGTTGGAGTGTTTTGTTCATACCGAACACGTTAGATAAGGGTTTCGACGCCCCAGCCCAGTATTTCCACTGGGTTAATTACATTATATCACTTTTTACAGGCATCTTTCCATAAAAAAGAGTTATTGTTTTATATGAAATATATAAATAAAAAATCGCCCATTTGGGCGATTTTTAAATACTGTCGGCATTTACCCAACGACCGTTTCGTAATAATCCGGGCGCCATGCCTTCGTTTGTACGCAACGCATCAATTACACTGCGCGCCTGGGACGCATCCAGATTCACGATACGAACCTTGTATAAATCGCCATCCAAGATAACTGTGGCATTGCCATATTTACGCATACGCGCCGCCAATGCATCGGCACTGTCTTGACCATAGAATGCAGCGACCTGGACACTGTATTCACCACCAGATGCCGGCGCAACGGCTGTTGTGCCAGGTGCCTGGGTTGTCGTTACAACAGTTGTTGTTTCAACTGTTTGCATCGGTTGTTGTGCAACAGGTTGTGGTTGAACCGTTGTCGCCGGTGTTGTTGCGCCAATTGTTGCATTTTTAACTGCGATTGATTCATTTGCCATAACCTGGACTTGAACCTTGGTCTGACCATTCATGCCAATTCTTTGTGCCGCCGCTGGGGATAAATCCATAATACGCGTATTTACAAACGGCCCACGATTATTAACACGAACAACAACCGATTGACCATTATCCAAATTTGTTACACGCGCAATTGTCGGCAACGGTAATGTTTTACTGGTTGCGACCATTTGATTCATATCAAAAACTTCACCATTGCTGGTTTTTGTGCCATTTAATTCCGCCGGAATAATGCCCGCGATACCAGTTTGATTATATGTTAAATCTTCGACCGGGATATATTGAACATCTTCGACCTTGTACGCACTGCCAACATAATATTTTGGTGCCGGCGCCAGCAAGTATGTATTATTCAGTGATTGCGCCGATGTATCTGTTGTAACCAGTGTTTCTTCGCCGAAACCATCAGCGCCGTATCCGTTCATGGAACTGGTGTCTGTTGTACTTAAATCAGTACAGCCAGAAACAACCGCCGCCAGAACAGCCAGTGATATTACTTTCTTCATTGTGGGACTCCTTACATTCTTAATACAGATTTTATCATATAAAAAGTCCGCTTTCAACTTTATTTTGACTATATTTTTCGTTCAATTATATATGCAATTGGCAGGTATATAATTCCATATGCACCAATCGCAATGAACAACATCCATATACTGGTTATTGGAATAAACCACAGCCCCGCCCCAAGCGCGATTGCCAACACAAAGAATGCCACAATTGCACGCACTGTACGCAATTCTGTATGAATCAATGCACGACGGCGGCATGCACGCCCCAGCAAGTAATTCTTTAAATAACCGCTGATAACAATACCAACAGGAATTGCCAGATAGCCAACAAAAGGAAATGCCGCAACATATATTACAGCGGCAACCGCCAATGAAATCATGCTGGTTTTTACTGGCGTACGAACATCCTGGGATGCATATAATGTTTTGCTGTAAATCTGGCTGATCATCATTGCCGGTAAAACCAATACCTGGATCATTATTGCCAATGCAACCGCATGGGTTGATTCTGGCGTCCATGCGCCATATTCAAACAAATATTTTATTATTGGTTCTGCCAATACAAACAATCCGACAACGCACGGCACAATAAACATCATTGAACGGCGCATTGATGAATTTTGTTGAATATAAACACTGCGCATATTTTTATCTGCCAGCGCATTTGATATAGACGACATTAAAACCGTACCAACCGCCAGTCCAATTAACGCAAACGGCAATTGAACCATACGATCAGAATAATACAGCCATGAAACCGCACCATTTTCAAAACTGGCAACCAATGTGCCAACAATTATTGTTATCTGATAAAAACCATTTCCAATAATGCTGATTCCCAGCCGCTTGAACATGCTTTTTATACCCGGCGTCCAACGCGGCACAATTAACCGTAAACCAAAATGCCGCTGTCGTATACGATGCCATAAAATTGAAAATTGTATAATCCCAGACAAAACGACCGTAAATGCCATTATATACAATACTGTTGTCGGGGCAAAAAATGCCGCCAGTAATAACGCACCAATCAGCATTATGTTCAACAGTACCGGCATAAATGCGACCAACATAAACCGCGAAAAAGCATTTAAAATTGCCGACAAAAACGCCGATGCACAGATAAAGATTACATACCAGAACATTATTCTGGATATAATGACAGTCTGTCCCATTTTGCCGGGATCATCGGCAAATCCGGGCGCCAGAATCCATACAACCAATGGCATGAATATTTCAAATAATATTGTTATCCCCAACAATATTACCATTAACCAAGAAAATACATTTTTGGCAAAATTTTCATCCTTTTTCCGATCCGTGTACATCGGAATAAATATTGACGACAATGCACCTTCGCCCAGCAAATCGCGAAACAGATTCGGTAATTTGAACGCCGCCAAGAATATATCAGACAGGCGACCCGCCCCAAATACATGCGCGATTAACAAATCACGAATAAAACCAAAGACGCGACTGATTCCAGTCATAACGCCAACACCGAAAATATGTTTGCCTAGTTTCATAGTTTCGATTATACTCACCTTTGAATAATAAAATCAAGACAGGAATAAAGACAATGAAAAAACTGTTCATTATATTTGGATTAACCGCAATGTTGACGGCGTGCGCCGGCACAGATAATGAAATAGAGGTTATGCAACCGCTGAATGAAATATATAAAAATGCATATGATGAATTTAATGATGAAAATTATGAAGAAGCCGCCCAGGAATTTACCAAGGCAGAAAATCAATATCCATCCAGTCCATGGGCGGCAGATGCATTGGTGATGTCGGCATATTCATATTATATGGACGGTGATTTTGCCGGTGCAATTTTAGCCGCAGACAGATTTATGCGCTTTCACCCTGGGCATCCAGATGTTCCATATATTCTGTATTTGCGTGGAATGTGCTATTATCGCCAGGTCAGCGATGTTCGCCGTGAACCAGGAATGTCGGCATATGCATTACAACAATTTCAACAATTGGTCGACAGATTTCCAAATTCAAAATATGCAAAAAATGCAGAAAATAAAATTATTATCTTAAAAAATTATATCGCGGGCAAGGTCATGTATTCTGCCCGTGCGGATATGGCACGCGAAAATTGGCCCAGTGCAATTTCGCGTCTGCAATCAATTGTGCAAACCGCCCAAGAAACAGTCATGACGCCAGAGGCATTATACAGATTAACCGAATGCTATACCGCAATTGGATTGCCAGAACAGGCACGCGGATATGCGGAAATGTTGCGCACGAATTTCCCAGAAAATGAATGGACAAAAAAATTAGATAAAGCACCCGCAGATTTTGATTCTGGTAAAAAAGAATAAATTTTATGAAACAGTTATCTGATACAGATATTGAACGCATGTTAAACACTGATTTTATACCAGATGAAAATATGGTACGCCGCAGTGTACGCACAGATTTACATCTGGCAACACTGATTCCTGTGGCGCCCGCGCCATTACCCAAACATGCTGTTTTGGATTTACACAATAAAACCGAAGAACAGGCATGGAATGAAATAATGCAATTGGCAAAATCTGGTGTACGCAATGCAACAATTATTACCGGTGCCAGCGGTATATTAAAAATTAAATTTCAACAATGGGCACGCGACAGTTTATTAAGTCCGTATATGATATCTGCATTGCCACTGAATAATGGCAGTTTTGCAGTAAAATTTAAACGAATTAAGAACTAGCCCCGACCAACCATTTTGGTTGGATCGATATATTGACCATTATATTTTATCCCATAATGCAAATGCGGTCCGGTTGTACGACCAGAATTGCCGGTTTTCGCAACGCTGCATCCGGCATCAACATGTTCGCCCTGTTTCACCAACGATTGGCTAAGATGGCAATAAACAGTTTCATATCCATCAGAATGCGTAATACGCAGACCATTGCCACATGTTGCATCTGTCCAAACATCAGCAACTGTACCAGACGCAGGCGAAAACACTGTGGTTCCAGTTGTCGCGGCAAAATCAATACCACGATGAACAGAACGCCGACCGGTTACCGGATGAATGCGTTCGCCATATGGTGATGTTATACGCGGACGCCCCAGCAATGGTTCACCCAATGGCTTTGACTGTGATACGGGGATTGCATTTTGACGCGGGGTGCATAATTGTTGCGTTGGATGTGTGGGTTGGGTATCCTGGATAATCGGTATATTTGAAATATTATCCACGATTATTGATACAGGATTTTGGGGCTGCTGTCCATTTGGTTGCATAATACCGACAGAATTTGCGTATTGTGCATATAACGACGCCCATTCTGATGGCGTGATTGCCGCATTTGCCGCGTTTGTATTTTGTTCCAGCGACTGTAATTCTTTGGCGATTGTTATTCCCGGGTACAGACACCCAGATATGCATCGCCCATCAGAATCGTATTCTGATTCCCATGGTTCATATGCCGCAGACTGTAATTGAACATCCTGGATAAAATTTAAATTATTTGCGTTTGTTGGAAATGATTGTGGGGTTAATAAACTGGTGGCGTGTGACATGCCGCACACGCATAAAAATACAAGTCCAACATATATATTCGCAATTTTCATATCGCGAATATTATATCATTTTGGCAATTAATTTAAAAGCCTATCTTTAATTTTGCCATTATTGTATGTGATACATAATCAGACCGCATATCCAATTGATAGTTTAATCCAGCGGCAAAATTGCGTGTATAAAAATTTACCCCAATTGCGCCATTCATTGATGCACGATGCGGCGTTTCAATTGGGATATTGTATAACGCACCATTTATTAATTGAACATGCATTGCGTCTGTACCATGACTGATTAAATCATACCCACCACCAATTCGCATATTTGGTCGCACAATAAAATCAGTGCCGATAAAGTCAAAGCCCAAATCCACAGATGCAGACGCATTCAATGTATTAAACCACCAATCATCAAATGTTTGTGCCGCGGCATCAACATATTTATCTGCTGACATGTATTGATACCTGACACTGATTTGTGGCGCAACAGATATGCGATTTCGAAACATTCGGATTCCGGCATTTATTTGGGCGGCGTAAAAATCTGTTTCATATGCACTGGGATCCGGAATACCAACAATTGACTTGTCCGCATTCCAACTGGTATGACCCGCATTTAACCCAGAATTTATAAAAATGCCTGATTTAGACAAATATTGTGAAAACATTGTTATGCTGTTGCCAGTCGCATCAGAATAAACACGCGTATCATGCGTATCAGTCATTGAACGCGTGTATTGCACACCAAACAACCATCCATCTGCGACATAACCCTTGGCATTTACAGAAAAACCGGTATTTTTTGTTTTAAAATCACCATTTTTCCCAGAATCAAAATCAGCAAAATTACCAAATACATGACCATCAACCACCAATGTACGGCGCGCAGAAACACAATTTGCTAAATTTTTCTCGCATTGGCTGCGACGTGATATTAATGGGGTGTCGACAACAGAAAAAGCCTGGTCAATATGATGATTTATTTCATATATTGCCATTGCCGTATTATTAAATCCTAGGACAGATATAGCATCTATATATTTTGCAACATCCACAGACTGGATATCATGCACATATGATGCAATTGCCCCACTGGCGCCCAAACTTTCAAAAATCCCAGACCATGCATGTGCCGTATCAATCAGGTATTCTGGCATTCCAGAAAAATCAGATGCTGAAACATCAAATCGTGTCGTTGCCGCATAAACATCGAAACAAAACAGCAACATGACAAATCGTAAAATATTTTTCATGACGCGCCTTATTTTTTGTTTATAATATGTGGCAAATAATAAAATTTTAACAGGAACCATTTACTATGAAGAAAGTCAAAACAGTATATGATCATATTCGCAGCAATAATATAAAGACAATTATATTAGTTGCGTGCTTTCCATTGATATTTATTGCATTGGTGTTTTTATTTACATGGATTGTCGTCCCAGCTGACCAGGCAATGCGAACCGCGATTCAGGTCGCAATTCCAACATTCATTGCATGTGCGGTGTGGTTGGTCATATCATGGGCATTTGGCGATTCAATGATGCTGCATTCGGCACACGCACATGAAATTTTTGATACAGACAAAGAAAATCGGGAAATATTCCGTGCTGTTGAAAATGTTGCAATTGCCGCCGGTTTGCCACGCCCCCGGGTGTATATTATTGATGACGATTCTATGAACGCATTTGCCACAGGGCGCAGTCCACGCGATGCATCAGTTGCATTGACACGCGGAATTATAAAAAAATTGGACAGATTAGAATTAGAGGGTGTTATCGCGCACGAAATGGCACATATCGGCAATCGTGATATTCGGCTGGATATGATGTTGATAACTGGTGTTGGCGTTACTGTATTTGCCGCAGATATAATTTTGCGTATGGCAATGGTCAGCGGCGGTAATAATGATGATAATAAAAACAGTTCTGGGGCAATATTGTTAATGGTTTGGCTGGCATTTATGGTGTTTAACCTGATTATAACCCCAATTTTGCGTATGGCAATTTCACGAAATCGCGAATATGCCGCCGATGCCACAGGCGCACAAATCACCCGTAATCCTGCGGCGTTGGCATCGGCACTGCGTAAAATTACAACGGACGCACGCGTTGAATGCTTGGATAAAGTAAAATCAATGGCGGCGGTTTGTATTGCAAATCCGGGTGGTCCACGCGAATTTATCAGTTCACTGATGGCAACACATCCACCCGTGGAAAAACGCATTGAACGATTGGAATCAATGGCACAGGGATAAAGGAAATAAAAAATGGCAAACTTGCATTTTCATTATGGGACAATGGGTTGTTCAAAATCAGCCCAGTTGATTATAAACGCATATAACCAAAACAAAAACGGCAATAAAACGGAAATTATAAAGCCAAAAATTGACAACCGTTTCAGTGAAAATATGGTTAATTCCCGCATTGGTATATCGGCACCAGCACGAATAATGGATAATTTATCACAATGGATGCCGGCGCTCGATACAAAAATGGTTTTAATTGATGAAATCCAGTTTTTCAGTCCATCTGACATAGACCACCTGGTACACATTGCCGACAATTCACCGATAATTATTATGTGCTATGGATTAATGATTGACAGTAATGAATGCATATTTCCTGCATCGCGCCGGTTAATAGAGGTTGGCGCAAAACTGCATCGCATGGAATCAACATGTCAAATACCGGGTTGTATGCATTTGGCGACACATCATCTGCGATATGATTCAGATGGTCATGTTGTTCGTTCCGGCGCACAAATTGCGGTTGGTGACGGAATGTATAAATCTGTATGCCGCAAACATTTTAATTTGTTATATCACGGCAACGATAAACAACGATAAAAATACGGCGCCGTATTGGCGCTGTATTTTTTATCTGGTATTTTGTCTTTTGCGTTTTGCCGTATTTGATACGATTACTTCATCAGACTGTAATTCATATTCTTGCCATGGTTGCGCCAATGCATTGGCATATTTTTCATTATTTAACGCCCGCAACATTGCATCGCGAAATTCCGCAAAATTTTGTTCTTGGGCATTTTTAAATTCAACAAATGCAGAGTCAATTGCGCTTTTAAATTCACGCAGTTCTGTCTGTGCCTGCTTTTTATATTCTTTCAGTGCCGCATCCTGATCCTGGGCAATGGATTTCATCGGCAACATTGACATGCCCGCCACCCCCAATGTGAATGCTAACTTTTTTGCTTTTGACATATTGTCTCCTTTTAATTACCAGTCGATGAATATTTTTCATTTTACCATAATATTTTATTTATTTAATTTGCTAAATTTTATATGACAATTTGACTTTATAAACAGTATAGATTTCTGGGATTTTTTATAAAACAAAAATGCCGAAAATAATCGGTGGACCAACAGGTGCCGAAAATATTGGTCAATGCTATCTGACCAATAACAGTGTTGTAACCGATACCACTGGTACATATGAAATTACGGGCGCAACAGGTACGGGAATCGCCGGTTTGGGCGGGTGGTGTGATTATTATGGAAAATATTAAATAGAATTAATTAAACAACAGCGGGGATTGCCCGCTGTTTTTGTATTATTAATAATAATAAAAGAAACTTGGCGCGCCCAGAAGGATTCCCTCGCACGGCACAAAATGTGCCGGCTGCGGGGCATTCGTGACGATTTGGCTGCACAACGCTTGCCAAATCTACTTATTGTCGAACCCTGTTGTTCGGGTTCAAATCCTGGGGCGGGCATCATAATAAAAAAATCACCCGTTGGGTGATGTTTTTATTCTGGCGCGCCCAGAAGGATTCGAACCCTCAACCTTCTGATCCGTAGTCAGATGCTCTATCCAATTGAGCCATGGGCGCAACGGTCTTTTATTCTATACACTTTTATGCAAATTGCAAGAAAAAATATAAATTTATTTTTTATTTGGCTTTGCGGCTTTATTAATTTTATCGTATTCAGGCATATCACAATACAGATCCAGAAAACTTTGTAATATAACTGCATAATCTAAAAATCTGGTATGGGTGGATTTTAATATCTTGAATATTGTTTCCATTGACAACCATCGGGGTTGACCGTATTTAGAATGGCGTTTGCTTTTATTAAATGTTGTAGGATCCAGACCGCCGCTTTGTGCCAAACCAGAACAAGATAAATTTTTTGATTTGGCAATGTATTCGATGCTGTTCCACATTGCATCATATTGTTTTTGCATATCTCTCTCCTTTTTATTATGCAAAATAAATATGAATATTTTGATATATTTGGAATCATATTTACAGGAGAAGATATTCCTGGTTTTACTGTATAATTTTTTATTTTAAACTATGTTATAATAAATATAATGGTGGAAATTGGCGGGAAAAATATTTCATTTCTGAAAAATTACCGCGTTTTTGAACGCACAATCATTTTCATTTCGCGTGTTAATCTGTTATGAATAAAATCGGTCGGTTGATGTGGCGCAATGCATACACGAATATCGCCATTATGGTCCGCCACAGAAAAACCACAGACAGCAGAATTTACATCAAAATACACAAACATCGGATTATGTTCCCCAGATATTGCATTTGCATCAAATGCATATCCATTTCCCGCCGCAATTTTTTGGCACGCACGAACGATTTGTGGCGTTGGTCTGAAAACGGGAACTGTTTCACAATGTGGTGTACGCGAAATTCGCTTTGTATAACTGTTATTGCCGGGACCAGATTGGGTATATCCATGATGTTCATAAAATCCCTGGGCGCGCAGCAATGAAACCAATTCTATTGACTTTGACACCATTGACGCATATTGTTCCGCGCGTCGCAGCAATCGCGCCCCAACATGTTGCGACATATATTGCGGCATTACATATAATCCCTGAATTGTGGTAATACCCCGGATACAATTTCCCTGGATAAAACCAATCATGGAATCATTATCGTTCGCGCCAAATGCAAAATTATATGTATAATGTCGCCAATCATTTTTTAGACTCAATTTAGCGGCTTCAAAATCAGTATTATCCATTTTATAATTATAAACATGACGCATCGCCGCCGCCTGAATACGCAAAAAATCATCCCAGACGCCGGGGGCAGACTGGTTAAAAATCGGCAAAATATTAATGTTTGTATTCATACTTATTATAAGTAATACAAAAATATCATTTTGTCAATATCGTAATAGTTTAATGTATAAAATTTATTTTTAAATTATCGAAATCGTTATGTGTTGCGCCCTGTACCATTTCGATGTTTTCAGATTTTGCCCATTTAAATGTTAATTCCATTGGTACTGTTTCATCATTTGTTCCGACATAATGTATTTGTGGGATGTCTGGTAAATTATTCATATCCACAGAATTTTTCAATGGGCTGTCGCCAAAATAATTTGTCCAATCATGATGATTCAACACACCGGCAATTGTTATCCATTGAACAACATTTATTTCTGGGTGCTGGTTGATTATTAACCCAGAAACCATTGCACCACCAGAATATCCAATTAAAATAACCGGTCTGGTGTCAGCAATTGATTTTATTGCCACCGCCACAGAATCAATTACACGCGATGAAAATCGTCCATCTGTCCAGTCTGTTTGTCGACACGCGGGCGACATTATATACTGGCATGGGCGCGCCATATATACAACATTTGACGCGGTATCTGATACGGCAAAATCACGAACCAATGTTCCATGGGGCGTTGGATTGGCCGTTGGCATGCCGCGACCGTTAAATGCATGACCATCACCTTCGATATAAATATGAATTGGGTCTGTATTATCAGATAATTTTTGCCATGTGGCAATTTCAAAATCCCCTGCGACAATTGGAACATATGAAAAATCACTTGGCGCACGCCATGTGCCAGTGCCAACGCATCCAGATAATAACAACAGCGCAAAAACCCGAATAATTTTCATTATGATTATACCCTAGCCTAAAATACCATAATCCGTCAATTGAATCGCAAAACAAAAATAATTTGACAAATATCTTGACAAAATACTTGACAAATATTATTTTTAGGGTATAAATAATATGAAATAAAAAAGGTGAGATTCATGTTCAAGTCATTAAAAATGAAAATCGCGGCACGGCGTGTAGAAAAAAAGGCAAATGCCCGTAAAAATACCAGCAGCCGCAAAAGTAAAAACCAAAAAACATTTTGGTGGCGCATGTGGAATATTATATGCGTTCCATTTCGTGCAATTGGACACGCATGCAAAAAAATTTGGACATGGGTTCGTGGTCTGGATTTAATTGGATTGGTTAACAGCACTTTATTGTGTGCAATAATTGTTCTGTTTTCAATGTTAATCATAGATATTATAAACAGCAATAAGACACCTGTTGTTATTGTCGCAAAAAACGATATTGAAACAAATATCAAACCACAAATCAGCGTTTCTGAACAGCCTGCCCCGCGGTCAGTGCGTGTTCGCCAGGAATCTGCGACATTACCATTGCGTCATGACGCAAAAACGCGTGCATTAATTGACAAACCTGTTAATGTTGCACAGGTTAAACCAGATATGGTCGCAATTCAGCAAACCGCCCGTTGTGGCAAAGTAATGTATGGCGATGTAATTATTGACAGTCGTGGTGCGGCAACAATGTTAAAAACTGGCGATGTTGTGCGGGGAAATTTGTTTCTGCAAAACATGCGCAAATATACATTGCCGCGCGGCGTTCGTGTCGAAGGCAACTTGTTCCTGCGCGATATGGGATTATTACAATTTGCGGGCGAATTTACTGTAACAGGCAACATTTATGTAACACCAACATCATCGTTTGGTCCAATTCCTGGCACTGCCCGCATTGGTGGACAAGTAATTATATAAAATCAAACAAATACCAAAATATAACGACCACGACATTGCGCGCGGTCGTTTTTTATGGATTTTTTACTTAAAATATGATATAATATTTGCGTCCAAACCAAAGGGATAAAAATGAACACTTTTGAAAGAATTTTAAATGTTTTCGGTAAAAATCTGGGTTATACAATCGTACTGATTGTTGCAGTTATATTTTTTGCATATTTTTCAGACGGACTGATTCCTGGATTGTTGACCGCGTTCAGTGCACTGGTTGCATATATTTGCGGCGCGGGGCTGTATCGCGCATTTAAATCTGAATTTGGCAAGAAAACCGTTTCAGCAACGGTAAAGAAAGCACCTGCAAAAAAGAAAACATCGAAAAAATAAATCAAATTTACTTATAAAAAATCCCGCAAACGCGGGATTTTTTTTATTTTGTTTCTGGAACAGATGGAACATCATTTATTGCACTGGATGCGCCATCTGGGGTTTCGCCAACAATTGGTGTACCAGAATTAACGGAATCAGTTGCCTGTTGCTGAATCAATTCATTACGCAAATCGCTTTGTTGCGATGCAACATCTGACTTTGCTGATACCAATGCCAACAACGCACATAAAATAAAAAATATCGTTGCCAACCACGCTGTTGCACGCGTCAAAAAATTCCCCGCGGCGGCGCCAGTTAATGCACCACCAAACATTGATGCCGCCGATGAACCGGACATTCCACTGCCCTCGGACTTTTGTAATAAAATCAGGCAAATCATCAACACTGCGACAATAATTAATAAAACCAATAATAATGTGAACATTATAAATAATCCTTTTGATATTCGCGGTTAATTCTATATGTCAAAAGCCTAAAATGCAAGAATTTTCAACAATTCTTCGGCAGCAGCGGCACTGGCGGCTTTTTTTGTTGCGCCACTGCCTGTGGCACTGCGCCCCATTGCGGATACGCGCACATTAAACACCGGTTGGTGCGATGCGCCTGTGGCGTCCAGATATTCATATACCGGCAACGCGCCAGATGTTGACTTTTGAACAAATTCTTGCAATGCGGTTTTGGGATCTTTTGGGGCGGTGATATCAGCCGCCGCCAAATCACGCCACAGGTCCACAATTATATTCTGGACAACATCAAATCCACCATCGATAAAGATGGCGCCAAATACAGCCTCCATCGCGTCTGCATAAATATGCATATTGCGTCCCGCCGTCATATGCCCATGGCGTACATGTTTATCAACACCCAGTTTTGTCGCAACGCGCGCCAATGTTTCTGTTGATACCAACATGGCATGGCGGCGCGCCAGTTCGCCTTCGTGTTCATCCGGAAACATTTCGTACAGCAATGCCGCAACCGACAATCCCAACACGCGGTCGCCAACAAATTCCAACCGTTCATTATTATGCTGGGCATTGGCACCACTTTGGGTTAATGCCAATTCCAGCAATTCTGGATTTTTAAAAGTATAATTTAATTTTTTCAATTTAATCTATCCCCATGCCAAATCTGTCCCAGCGCATTTTATTCCCCCAATTCCAAAATGCCAACATTGGTGAATAATAGTTATGCGAATACCATATAAACCATACTGGTCCCAAAACATTATCACGTGGGACATAACCAATATCAGCGCGGCTGTCGCCACTGTTATCACGATTATCGCCCATAAAGAAATAATGATTTTCAGGCACCGTGAACAATGGCGTATTATCCAACGGCGCATCATCTGTCATTTCAACAATACTATGTTGAACGCCGTTTGGCAATGTTTCTGTGTATTCTGTTCCTTCGAATACACCACACGCCCATTGGTTCATGCGACAAAATTTGTCGTCTTTGTATTCAATCGTGTAATTAAATTCTGCGGGTTTATTATCCACCCAGATTTTATTACCCTTTATCATCATATTCTTTTCAGGGATGTGGAAACCGGCACTGCGCAATGATTTTGGTATATTTGCAATTATATACGGACGCGGATTATCACGCGGGACAATTTCACCATTGATATACAGGCGCCCGTCAATCATCTGGATTGTGTCACCTGGTTTTCCAATCAGACGCTTTACATAATCCTGGGATTCATTAATAGGATTACGGAAAACAATTACATCACCAACATCAGGTTCCCCACCCCAGAAACGCCCATTCCACAAATGCCACGAACCAAATGGAAATGAATAACGCGAATATCCGTATGGCCATTTTTCAACAAATATATGATCGCCAACATGCAATGTTGGTATCATTGACCCAGATGGGATATTAAATGGTTCCAGTAAAAAACTGCGAAATGCGATTGCAATTAACGCGCCATAAAATATGGTATTAAACCAATCACGCGCAATATTTGTTTTTTTCTTTGTCGGCATTGTTTTTTGTCCTTTCTTGTCGCGGGTATTTTATAACTTGAATTGATGTTGCGCAAGTTTTAATATGCAAACATGATTTCTTTGAATTCAATCATATTTAATGGAATGGATGCAACACGCATCAATGTCCAAGTACAACTGTCGGCGGGACTGGCAAAGCCGGAATTTAATATCATTGGTCTGGCGGATCGCGCGGTCAAAGAATCCGCAGAACGAATTCGAAATGTTATGTCGGCATTAAATTTATCTTTGCCGCCAAAACGATTAACTGTGAATCTGTCCCCGGCAGATGTTGAAAAAACAGGTTCGCATTTTGACCTGCCGATACTGTGTGGGATTCTGTGTGCAATCGGTGTGTTGCCAGAAAATGAATTAGATAATTATATAATCATTGGTGAAGTTGGACTGAACGGCGCAATATTAAAAACAGACGGGGTTTTGCCCGCCAGTGTTTGGGCAAACCAAAACAACATGGGTATAATTTGTCCTGGGGACCAGGGCGGTGAAGCCAGATGGGGTGGCAACACAAACATACTGGCACCGTTTCATGTGTTGGAACTGATTAATCATTTCAAAGGCACACAAATTTTACCAATGCCACCATTGGTACAGCAAACATCAAACGCAAATAATAATATTGATATGTCAGAGGTACACGGTCAGGCGGCGGCAAAACGCGCACTGGAAATCGCCGCGGCGGGCGGGCATGCAATGTTGATGGTTGGTCCGCCAGGATCTGGGAAAACAATGCTGGCATCACGATTACCAACCATACTGCCAGAAATGACACCGAATGAAATACTGGAAACATCAATTATTTATTCAATCGCTGGACAATTAAATGGCAATTCTTTGATAACCAATCGTCCATTTCGCAGTGTTCATCATACCGCCAGTGCGGTATCACTGGCGGGTGGCGGCGCAGATGCACGACCGGGTGAAATATCACTGGCACATAACGGTGTGTTATTCTTGGATGAATTACCAGAATTTAATCGCGCAACATTGGAAATATTGCGCCAACCGATGGAGGCAGGCAAAATCATGATTGCACGCGCACGGCGTACGGCAACATATCCTGCGCGGTTTCAATTAATTGCCGCGATGAACCCGTGTCCATGTGGACATTTGGGGAATGCCGCGCTGTCTTGTTCACGCGCGCCCAGATGTGCAGAGGCGTATCAGAATAAAATATCGGGACCATTGTTGGACAGAATTGATTTACATGTCGATGTAGACCCTGTTAATCCATGGGAAATGGCACGAGTCGATACGGCGCCTGTTGAAACCAGCGCACAAATACGCGCACGCGTTGTTGCGGCGCGTAATCGTCAAATATCACGCCAGGGCGTACCAAATGCACAACTGGACGGGGCGGCATTGGATGCGGTTGCAAAACTGTCTGATAATTTAACAGAATTCTTGAATAATGCCGCAGAAAAAATGGGAATGTCGGCACGCGGTTATAATCGCATTCGGCGAATTGCACGAACAATCGCAGATCTGCGTGGTGCAGAAAATATAGACATGCCTGATTTAGCCGAAGCATTATCGTATCGACCCATTAATCGCGGAAAATATGGCGTAAAATAAAAATCCGCAATTTGCGGATTTTTTTAAAATTCGAACCGCAGTCCCAACATTATATTTACATAAAATACATTTTCGGCACTAAACCAATCGCGATTACGCGTATTATCAACATTTGTTAATTTCCATTTTATTTTTGGAACATACGCCGCACGCGCGCCTAAATCTAAAAACATATATTCTGTTAATCCATATGACAGCCCCAATGCCAATACGCCGGCAATATTTGCGGAACTGGTTTCAGAACGATAAAACTGAACCACACCGTAATCGTCCATTTCACCAAAATTGCCCATATCAATGGATTCAGATAAATCACCAAACAAATCTGCCAAATTTAAAACTGTCTTGGAATCTGCATATCCGACACCAAAACCAACATATGGAATTACTGTACGCAATGGCTTTTGCAATCCATCATAAAAGTCATAAAACGCCATTACACTGATTATATCAGTCGTCACACTGGATTGCACCGCCCCACTGGTTAAATGCAAAACGATGCCAGAAACATCACCGCCGGTTAATTCTAAATCACCTTCATATAATGGGGATGAATTATATTCACTTTCTGAAATATGATCCCAGCCCAATTCCAGTCGCCATTGTGGTTTATTTGGAATTGTCCAGCCCAAACTGGCACCCGCGGCAAATGAAAATGCCGAAAAATCCGTACGCGGTGGTAATGCCGCCAAATCCGCCATACCGGCATAAGTATATTGCCCGCAATCTTCGCCACAATAACCCGCCGACATAATTATTCCGGTTTCTGTATCAATATAATATTCAGATGTTAGTGTGCCAACTTCGTTCTTAATCGTGGCAGTTGACATTGATGCCCCACCCCGCAAAGATACGGTAAAGCGGCTGCCGTCATCGGTATACGCCCCTTCGCCCACATAATAACCGGGGTATTCCCAATTTGCGTACGCATTCATGCATGATATGCATGCAAAAATTGGTAATAAAAGCAGTTTCCTACATTTCATATCGTATATTATAACACAAAATACCAATCAATAAAAACAGATTTTATTTGCTATTTATTTTCCACAATATCATGAAATATTGTTGCAGGGATTGTACCGCCAGTTATCTTGGATGTCATCGGGGTAAAATCATCATTACCCATCCAAACACCAATTACCAAATCGCGCCATGCACCAACAAACCATGCATCGCGATTATCATTACTGGTACCGGTTTTGCCCCCCATGACATTCGGCGCCATTGCACGATGCCCAGTTCCACCAACGGCGACAACATCGGACAATAATTGTGTCATATAATCAATCGTCTGGGGCATTAAAATTTGCATCGGTTCAGACGGATTGCGTTCATATATTATATTACCACGCGGGTCTGTGATTTTTGTAATTGTATATGGTCGCACCGATTGACCATCGTTCCATATAACTGCATAAATCTTGGTTAAATCCAGCAATGATAATTCAGACGCCCCCAGAACAGTTGAATATTCACGGCGCAATTTATTTCCCACCCCCAGACGCGCCGCCATATCCAGCACAGAATCAATCCCGTATGTTTCGGTTAACTTTAATGGCACAGAATTAACCGATTTTGCAAATGCAGTTGCCAATGTAATATCACCATAATAGCGTTTATTATAATTTTGTGGTGAATAATCACCAATTGCAAATGGCGAATCATTTACATATGATTCTGGCATCATTCCATTTTCCAGCGCAACCAGATATACCACTGGCTTAAACGAACTGCCGGGTTGACGCAGTGCCAATGTGCGGTTAAATTGACTTTCTTGATAATCTGTGCCGCCAACCATTGCCCGCACCGCACCATCGGTTGTCATGGCGACAACGGCACCCTGGTACGGTTCAACACGCGCAGGTAATATATCGGAAATTTTATCTTGCAATTTCATATCCAGCGTGGTGTACACATACATATCAGAATCAAATGTACCAATGGTTGATTTGACTTCTTCCAAAACAAAATCCGTCCAATAGCGATATATATTTGTATTTTGCGCGGGTGTGGCGGGCGCCAATTCACGCGCAGCAATACGCGCCTGGTTCAATGTGATATATCCCTGGCGTACCATTTCTTGTAATATAATTCGTGCACGGGCAATATTTTTATCGGGGTTTACCAATGGGCTGTATGTTGTTGGTGCCTTTAACATTGCGGCGATTTGTGCCGCCTGGGCAATACTTAAATTATTTGCAGATGTTTGAAACATTACACGCGCCGCCGCATCAATTCCACGCATTCCGCCAACCAATGACACACGATTCATATATAAATCCAGTACCTGGTTCTTGGTAAAACGGTTTTCCAGCCAATATGATAAAATCAGTTCTTGAACCTTGCGCGAAATCTTTTTTTCACGGGATAAAAATATGTTTTTCGCGGTTTGTTGTGTAATCGATGACCCGCCCGCCGCCAATCGACCATGAATCAAATTAGACAGCATCGCGCGTGCAATTCCACGAATATCAATCGGACCATGTTCAAAAAATCGTTTATCTTCGATTGCGACAATTGCCTGCCATACATGTGGGGGTAATGTTTCAACAGATACTGGCGCCCCCATTATACGATTTGACGCGCGTATTTCATTACCATTCATATCCATAAATATAACCGCCGCGGGGCGCGTTTCATGTAATATTGCATCCAACGATGGCATTTGCAAAAATATAATCACAACATAAATTGCCACCGCCACCATTGCCAGCATAAATAAATCAATACACCATACCAACAATCGCACACCACGCGATGGTCGTTTAGATTGCTTGTTTTGTAAATCTGTATTTTGTGTTTGTCGTGTCATATCTATGTTTATACTATATAATGGAATTATATCACAAATGACTTGCGTTTTTCCACAGTTTAAAAGTATAATTCACACCACATTAATAAAGGAAGGATTTCATAATGAAACAATCATTTACTGCGGGAATATTCTTTATCATCGCCACTGTGCCGGCATTCGGATATGATTACGGCACATCACGCGATACATATGTTGGAATGCGCATACATAAAAATGAAAATATTGCATTTGCATCTGAAATATCAGATGGCGACACACATACGGCGCGCGATGATTCTTTTGGTATTGGATTAATTGTTGGCAACAGATTAACAGATCATGTCAAGATAGAATTTGAAACATCGTATACTGGTGGTTCAGACACAAAATATGGTTCAGAATACGATTTTGATATTTGGTCAAATATGTTGAATGTATATGTATATCAACAGTTTGGCGGCGCAGTTGAACCATATGTCGGTATGGGCATTGGCGTCGCCGGATTATGGGGTGATGTGCATGGTGGGGGTCTGTCCGCGTCAGACGCAACCGCAGACATGTCATGGTCGGCAATGGTGGGCGTGAATTTTGCGCTGAATGCACGGATTGATTTAAATTTGGGGCTGAAATATCAAAACTATGGCGATATTGATATGAACAATGCAAATGGCGGTCATATATCAACAGAAATTGATGCCACAGAAATTTATATCGGTGGTGCATACAAGTTTGGATTATAAAACTAAATCCCGCCAACGCGGGATTTTTTTTTAATTAATAAAAATCTGTATCTAAATCCCGGTTAACAATCGATTCCATTGGGCGATGTGTTGTGTCGATAAACATAATCAGATGAAATATACTGGGCTTTTTTCGTCCGGTAATAATCTGGCGATATCCAATTTCATCTGTATCAAATATGCCATACATAATAAAAATCGGTATTCCACATTCACAACGAATTTGCTCTATTTCATGTCCCAATGTTAATCTGTCTGACATTTTGCCCCACCCCAATTATATAAAAGAAAAACCACCAGAATAAAATTCAAGTGGTTGGAGGCTACAAACTATAACCAAGTATAGCGTGCTTATTCAATATATTCAGCATCCCTCCAACCCGGGTTGGAGCATTTCACTCAATTGAGCGCTTGGTTAGGGGTTTGTAGTCCCCGCAATGGCAACACACCATTGCGATTATATTATACAATTAGAATTTATCAAATGCCAATTATTTTTGGACGTTTCCCGCAATTACATTTTCAAAATCGGATTCAGACCATATTGTTATGCCCAATTCTGTTGCCTTGGTTAATTTTGATCCCGCATCTGCGCCCGCCAGAACAATATCTGTTTTGGCAGATACACTGCCCTGGACCCGCGCGCCCATTTGTTCCAAAATTTCGCGCGCGGCATCACGCGTATAATTTGTCAATGTGCCAGTTAAAACAATTTTTTTGCCCGCCAATGGTCCGGTGGGCGCCGCCGCAATTGGCGCAGGCGATATTATATTTACCTGGGTCAACAAATCTTCTAAAACAGTTTTATTATGTTCATCGGCAAAGAACGATACGATTTCATTTGCCATTACATCACCAATTCCGTCAATTTGTGTCAGTTTCCATAATGGCGCCGCACGCAATGCATCCAATGTGCCAAATGCACGCGCCAGAATTTTTGCGGTTACTTCGCCAACATCTGGGATGCCAATTGCAAATAAAAATCTGTGTAATTCAACATTGCGCGCATTTTCAATTGATGCGTTTAAATTCGATACTGATTTTTCACCAAACCCATCCAGTTTTTTTATGTCATCGCCATGACGCGATATCAATGTAAATATATCAGCGGCATTATTTATCCAGCCACGCGAAATAAATAATTCCAATTGCTTGGTGCCCAATCCATCAATATCAAATCCCTTGCGTGAAACAAAGTGTTCCAGTTCCCCAATCCGCTGGGCGGGGCACCCCAATGTATTTACACAACGGCGTGCAACCTGCCCCGATTCTTGGACAACATTGCCACCGCATACAGGGCATTTATCAGGAAATACAAATTGTTTTGCGTTTGGACAATCTTCGGCAACACCAACAATTTGCGGGATAACATCACCGGCGCGTTGAACGATTACTTTATCGCCAACATTTACGCCCAATCGCGTGATTTCATCCGCATTATGCAATGTTGCACGCGATACCAATACACCACCAATATTTATTGGTTCCAGTTCCGCAACCGGGGTTAAAACACCGGTGCGCCCAACCTGGACCGTGATATCGCGCAATGTGGTTATTGCACGCGCCGCCGGGAATTTATATGCCACTTCCCATCGGGGGCTGTTGGCACGGGCGCCCATGCGTTCTTGGATATCAACATTATTTACCTTTAACACCAACCCATCTATATCAAATGGAATATCGGCGCGTATCATCATTGTATCATCATATACACGCTGGATTTCATCCAATGTATGTGCATGATGCGCCCAACGCCGCGTGGTTTTAAACCCCCATGATTCCAACCGGTCAAAATATTCAGACTGGGTCGCCCATGTCCGTGCAGACAATTCACCATAAGTGTACGCAAATGCCGACAGCCGGCGCGATGCCGTTATCGCCGGGTTTAATTGACGCAATGACCCCGCCGCCGCATTGCGCGGATTGGCAAAAACCTTGTCCCCTGTTTGTGCCGCCGCCGCATTTAATGCTAAAAAGTCTGCGCGCGACATGTATACTTCACCACGAACCTCGATAATATCGGGAAAATCGCCGTGCAATTGATGTGGAATATCTGGAATTGTTTTTAAATTTTCTGTTATATCTTCACCAGCGACACCACTGCCCCGCGTTAATCCCCGCACCAAGCGCCCGTGTTCATATCGCGCAGAATATGATACACCATCAACCTTTAATTCAATAAATATGTCTTTGTCTGATAATTTATTAAACCAATCTGCAACATCGGTCCTGTTAAAAACATCAGAAATTGACAGCATTGGAACACTGTGTGGATATGATTTAAATTTATTTGATACCGCCGCACCAACACGCGTACCCGCACCATTTTTCGCCAATTCTGGATACATTTCCTCTATTTCCAGGGCACGCCGCTTTGCCGCGTCATATGTCGCATCGTCAACAATTGGTGCATCGTTTTGATGATACGCAATATCCCATGCGTCCAGTTTTTTAATCAATTCGGCGTGTTCCGCCAGTATTAATAAATCAGGTGTTGTATTCATGCCCCGATTATAAAAAATTCGCTGATTTAATACAATGGAAATATCTTCATCTGGTGCGATGATATTCTGGGGGAAAATAATTCGCAAATTCTGTCCATGTCGTATTTGTTGCATCCATTATTTTCACCAAACTGCCCACAGACATCCAATGTGGCTTGCCATCTGCACCAATGCGTTTACTCTTATTCAATGCCGTTATATCCATACCACTGATTTGTGCCAGACGCGAACATGATATATTATGCGCCGCCGCCAAACTGTCAATTGCATGCCAAAACATTGCATTGGTCAGCATTTTATTCTCCCTCGCTATACCGTAATAAATTAAGAATATATTCTAATTATGATTGTATTCCGATATAAAATCAATTAATTTTTTCAGGAAAATATTCATACAAAAAAATCCCACCAGATGATGGGATTTTTTGTATCAAACGATTTTATTTGTTTTGTTCATCTAAACCCTTTAACAAAACTTCCTTTAAATCATTTGGAATCATGCCTGTTGTTGAATATCCACAATCAACATGATGTACTTCGCCTGTGACAGCGCTGGACAGGTCGCTGAACAAATAAATTGCCGCGCCGGATACATCGTCCAGTGTCATATTACGACGCAATGGTGTTTGTTCAGCATTCAGGCGCAACATGGATTTCATTCCACCAACACCAGATGATGCCAATGTCATAATTGGTCCGGCACTGATTGCATTGATGCGGATTTTATCGCGCCCCAAGTCAGATGCCAGATAACGAACACTGCTGTCCAGTGCAGATTTTGCAACACCCATTACATTATAATTTGGAACAGATTTTTCACCACCATAGTATGTCAGGGTTACAATGCTGCCGCCGTCTGTCATTAACTTTGATGCGCGGCGTGTTAAATCAACCAATGAATAAACAGAAACATCCATGGTGTTTTTGAAATTTGCACGCGTTGTATCGGCATAGCGTCCCGTCAATTCGTTTTTATCAGAAAACGCAATTGCGTGCAGCATGCCGTCCAGTTTGCCCCATTCTTGTTCAATTTTATTGAACAAATCATCCATTTGTTCATCATTTTGAACATTGCATTCCTGGACAAATTTGGCACCGATTGATTCCGCCAATGGGCGAACGCGTTTTTCCAAATTTGGCATTGCATACGGCATTGCGATTTCAGCCCCTTCGTCATGGGCGCGTTTGGCAATTGCCCACGCCATAGACCAATCATTTGCAACACCGGTAATTAAAATCTTTTTTCCTTTTAATAACATTTTAAATCCCCTATTTAATTCCTATTGGACGGGTAAAAATATAGCACCAAAAAAGCAAAACCGCAATAAATAAAAAAACACTTGAAATGGGATAAAAAGTGTTATATTATATGCGGGCTGTTCGGGCATAGTTCAGTCGGTAGAACAACGGACTGTTAATCCGTATGTCACTGGTTCGAGTCCAGTTGCCCGAGCCAAAGATTTAATCCGCGGGGGAATATCCCTGCGGTTTTTTTATATCATATCAATGATTGCGTTTAACATGAAAAATCATCACAGTTTAAAACAATGCATAAAAATATTACAATACACAATATTCAAATATAAAAAACGCTGTTATAATCCTATTTATTCTTTCTTTACACTATAAAAATCGCCGGGCATAAAATACATTTCGATTCTGCGGAAAGCGTATTTTATGCCCGGCGATTGTGTGTGTTCTCTCTCCGTCTTTGCTTTCCGCAATAGGTACAGTATCACAAATATGACGCTATGCACAACATGTTTAAATTCCTGGCACAAAAAACGCCCCTGGATGGGGCGGATGACATGAAGTTTATTGTGTTGCTAGCGTTCGTTGCGTACTGGGCGATCGATAAACATCCAGATTACCCACACCAATGCCGCAATACCTATTATACTGTATACGATACTGCTGGCAATGGTCGCCGGTCCGAATATAAACGCAACCAAGTCAAAGCCAAATATTCCAATCAGCCCCCAGTTCAAGGCGCCGATGATGGTCAATGGCATTAAAACAAAAGTTGTCAGTCCTCTCATCTCTTTTTCTCCTTTTAAAGGTTTATGTTGTCTTGTAATTAAGACAACATAATTATATACGCTTTCTGGCAGGCATGCAATCGTAATACAGCATTTGGGAAAAGGTTCCTGAGCCGTGCAAATCAACAGATTTTTAATACAAACCGGGTTTATATTGCCGTACACGCAATTATGATTTTATTATATGTTTTATGCAATAATCCGCCATTATTAATCCAAATGTCCCGGTTATTGTTATAATTGAACCAAACACACGACCCGGGGAAACATTTTTATCTGGGGATTCATTTGAATATACAACATCAAATTCAGGAATATGCTTTTCGCGAACAATGCGGCGTATTTTTGCCGCCAATGGGCATACACTGGTTTTAGAAATTGGTGCAATTTTTATTGCACTGATTTGGGTTTTACGCGCGGCGCCCATACTGGATATAAATGGAATGTTGTTTTCATTGCACCACAAATACAATGCGATTTTTGATGGCACAGAATCAATTGCATCAATTACAAAATCTGGTTGGATTTTTAAATCTGTACTTTCATCAAAAAATAAATTTAATGTATCAACATGAATGTCTGGATTTATATCATGAATTCGCGTGGCCGCAACATCAACCTTTGGCATGCCGACGGTAGAATCCAATGCAAACAATTGTCGATTTATATTTGATTCTTCGATCGTATCAAAATCAATTAATATCAAATGTCCAATGCCAATGCGTGCCAATGCTTCGATAGCAAAAGAACCAACGGCACCGCATCCGGCAACTAATACAGTTGAATTGCGCAATTTTTCAATTGCATTATCACCCAACAATAAACGCGTTCTGTGTAATCTGTCCATCAATTTAAAACAGTCTGTGTATTTGAATAAATTATATCGGCAATTTTATCAATCGCAATTGATTTTATTTTCGCCACTGAAATTGCAATATCAGGAATAATTAATGGATTTATACTGTCGCTTTCGATTAATATTCGATTAATTGGCGTATTACGCAATGCATCAATTGCGCGCCGATGACGCGCATCTAAAATCATTGGGGAATACGAAAAGTATGTATTATATTCATTTGCCAATTTTTCAATTATATTTACTGGTCCCATAAAAGAATGTGCAACAATGATTGGCGGTATTTTTTTGCCGCGCGATTTTAATATATGCATTATACAATCCCATGCACCAACACAATGAATATGCACAGTGCGACCATATTTATGCCCGGCATCCAGATGCGCAATAAAAATCTGTTCTTGTTGTTGCATATCGGGGTAATTTTTATCCAGCCCGCATTCGCCAATCATCACATCTGGATTCTTTTGCAATATATTATGTAATGCCGAATGCCAATCAAATTTAATGTTATTAATTTCCCACGGATGCACCCCAATACACGGATAAATATTTTTGCATTTTTTATACAATGCCAAAACATTGTCCCAATCATTTGGCGTTGCCGAATTACATATCGCACTAATAATTCCATACTTTTCTGCATTAATCATAACAGCACACGGATTTTCCGCACGCTGTAAATGACAATGGGCGTCAATATATTTATGCATACGAAAATCATAAATCTATTATATGAATTTGACAAGAAAATACATATATAGAAAACAAGTAAAAATCATTTGCTTTACATTTAGTGTCGCACTATAATGCGCATGAATCAACAGGGATGTTGGTTCGGGGCTGTCACAAGCCTGGCTTATTCGGTGCAAATAACAGACATCGTTAATCCGATGTTTCATGGCATTTGTGTCGTTATGTATCCCTGGCCTGAGGGAAATCGGGTCGGGGAGCTGTCTGCCATAAAACAGGGGTCGCAACACCCCGAAAGCAGCAGAATCAATAATAAGCTGATTTGTGAACTCCCCGACCGCCTTGTTTGCTGGGCGGTTTTTATTTTTAACAGGAATAAAAAGAAAGGGAAAAACATGAAAAAAGCTATCCTGGTCCTGCCCGCATTGCTGGCCGCATGCAGCAGCAGTTTCACAAAAACCAACGAAACATTCCAACAACAGTTTGACGCCGGTCAATATGCCGCCGCCGCAGAAACAATGGCAAAGAATACTGTTCAAAAAGCAGAACCAGATAATATCTATTTGGGTGGATTGCAATGTGGCACTGGGTATCTGTGGGCGAATGATACAGAAAATCGCCAAATGTGCTTTGCCGCAACCGAGGCGGTTATAACAGACCAGGTCGAAGAAGATTCCGGCTATACCGTCAAAGACTATGAAAAAATCATGTTTAAAACCTATTCTGCAATGGGGATGATGGCTGACAAGTCCGAATACGCCAATCAAGAATTTAAACAGGCATACGATTTGCAGGTACAAAATGTCCAGGCCAGCGGTTCTGAAATCGAAGACCTGCGCAAGGAATTTGATGAAAAGTCCGCCGCGGTTCCGGGATTGCCAGACTTGGACAGCATTGTAAAAGCAGTTAACCAAGAAATGGCCGCCGCAGATAATGCCGTGTTGGCAATGAAGGACTATGTTAACCCGTACACAACATATCTGAATGCGATTTACGACGGCGTTAATGGCGATACAACAAATGCAGAAAACTATCTGGGTCGCGTGAAACAATTTGCCCCAGATAATACATTTGTAAAATCTGATGCCAGCGCGATTAAGTCAGGCAAGCAATATGTTTGGGTGTTCTTTGAAAACGGCAGTGTTGGCGAAATTCAGCCGCGTTCATTGGCCCCAGAAATTTTACAGGCATTTAACATCCAATTAACAATCCCAGATGTGTTCCCAGGCAGCGCGGCGGCAAAAACATTGTTTGTTGGCGCAAATGGCGAAACAACAGAAACACAGTTCCTGGCAAACATGGATTCTGTGGTGAAAACAGACCTGGACAAATATAAAACTCAAAACATTATCAGTTCGGTTGTATTCGAAGTTGGTAAAGTTGCCGCCGCCGCAGGCGCCGGTGTTGGCGCGGGCGTAATGGCACATAAAAACCAGGAAACATCCGATCTGTGGGCAATCGGCGGAACATTGGCCGTTGGCGCAATTATGAGCATGGAAAAAGACTGGGACTTGCGTTCATGGACATCGTTGCCACACGAAGTCCAAGTGGCAAGAATCGAAATGCCGGAAAATCGCCAAATTACAGTAAACAATACAACAGTTGAAATTCCGGATGACATCAAAAACGCTGCGGTGTTTGTGCGTATGCCAACACCAACCGCCGAACTGGGCGTTTTTGTGGGTAAAATAAACTAACATCACGGGGTTGACCATGACAAGAAAAATCTTGATGATGTTGGTTGCATGTTCACTGGTCGCGTGTGCGACCGTGAACAAAAACCCTGACAAAATTATTCTGCAATCAGGCGTACCATTAAGTACGATTTCTGTATCCGAAGATAACAGCGGCCCACGTGATTTTATGCGTCTGACGGTGGCAGGTGAAACAACCAGCGATACGACACTGTATTACTCTATCGTTTGGTTTGATGACGCCGGAATGCGGATAAATACAACACTGTCAAAACCAACCAGGGCCGATTTAACCCAAGATATGCCGTTCTATTGGACGGCGGTTGCGCCAAACGCAAATGCGCACACATATAAAATCTTGGTCGCCGATCGCCCAATTGAACAATAACAAACACGCTTAAATAAAAAAGGACACAAAAAATGAAACACAATTTCGCTTTATATATGATGTGCGCAATTGTTGCATTAACAACAACCGCGTGCAGCACTGGAACCCAAGTAATCAGCCGCGATGAATCATCAGAATATGTAACCGCGACATTGTCTGATAATGACTTTGAATTCGCCGCGAAAGAAATGCTGGACGATATGTTGGCATACGAATTGTCATCGCCGAAACCAAACGGGCAACCATATGTCATGATGATCAGCGATATTAAAAACGATACCATGCAGCGTATCAATACAGATGATCTGACAGACTATATCAAAAAAGAACTGCGCCGCAGTGGTACTGTGAAAACCACCAGTGCATTTGGTGCCGACCGCAGTGAAAACATCGCGCTGTCCCGTGAATTGGCGGGGTCCAGCCTGGTTGATCAATCCACCGTGCAAAAAAACAATACTGTCAAGGCATTTGACCTGACACTGGAAGGACGCATATCCCAGAAAAACAGCACTGTGGGTAATAAAAAGATGATTGAATATATATTCTCGCTGAATCTGATTGATATGCGCGATGGTACAGAATTGTGGAGTGACAAGAAAGTTATCACAAAACTGACCGATAAAGATACACAAACATGGTAAACATTTATGGGCAACGCCCGTAAATGTTTCTGATTTGTAACCACGAGGTTTTTCATCATGAAAAAAATTTTTATAACAACACTGATGTGTATGACGGTATGCGCCGCAAATGCGCGTATAGAAACAATAACCGCCACAGGATATGGCCCCAGTCCATATGCCGCAACAATGGATGCAATCGATAATGCAATTCGGCAGTCCGGACCGGTGTCAATTGAAAATGCAGGTCCGACAAATCTGTCTGAAAAGAAATTCAAGATGACAGATGACCGGGAAATAAAATACGAACATTCTGCTGATTCTGAATATTCGGCCAGTGCAGAACACGCGGCATCTGTCCAACATTCCGCCAGTGCCGATGGCGAAGAAAAAGGCGGCTCATGGTGGTCACGACTGAAATTCTGGGAAAAGTCGTCTGCATCCACAGAATCATCGGTGTCACAGCAGGCATCTGCATCCGAAGACACATCGTATGAATACAAGGGTGGCACCATAGAGGTTTCCAGCATGGAAATCCAACGCGAAATTAACGCAAAATACAAAGGCACAATCAAAAGTTACCAGGTCGTTAAAACACAAAAACAAAAAGACGATTCTTATATGGTTGAAATATCGGCCCAGGTAAATGTGCTGGATGATTATAAATCGCCTGATTTAATCAAAAAGGCAGAATATACCGTTGCCATCGTGCCGGCGGATGGTGATGCAAAATGGTCGTGTGTTGGTCAGAAAAAGTCATCCAAGACAATCGAAGAAAAAATTATCGATGGCATTGAAAAACCACTGACAAAATCCAAAAAAATATCTGTGGTTGATCGCGATAATATCAACAAACAATTAAAAGAACTGTCGCTGTTGGACACAGATTTGGCGAATGCAGATAATGCAAACAAACTGCATCAAATCACGGTCGCAGATTATCTGTTGATAATTGAAACAAACGACTTCAATGCACATACCAGCACAACCGAAGTCAAACTGACCGGTGAAAAAAAGACCAGCAGCAGTGCAAATCTGGACGCATCGTATAAATTAATCGAAACCGCCACCATGGAAGTCGTTTCCAGTGGTGATGCATCAGCATCAATTAACCAAAGTGGCGCAGTCAGTTGCAACAGCGCAATAAACAAATTAACCAGTCGCGTTGCCACAGAATTGGCAGAAACACTGATTGACGATTTGTAATTCGCCACGACAAAAAACGCCCCATAATTCACAGGGGCGTTTTTTTAACGAACTTTTATTGACAAACGCAATATGAACATGATAAAACAATCGCATTTCCGGGCTTTGTTCGATGTGATAGAATCAAAAATCAATCACGCAACGCGATAATATGAACAAAAAACGCAAGTTATTTGTGATTTTTCTTGATTTTTTGTTTTTTATATGTCAAAATTGCGCCTGGACCAAGGAAAAAGAACCATTTGGTTCTGTTTTCCGGTTCAGTTTTGGGGACATAGCTCAGTTGGTAGAGCAAATGACTTTTAATCATTGGGTCCAGGGTTCGAGTCCCTGTGTCCCCACCAAAAATATAAACCG
>CASDTC010000008.1 GCA_949283535.1 uncultured Pseudomonadota bacterium | reverse complement strand
ATCAACAACATAGTTGCCAATCGGTGCCTGTTTACGGAAAGAATAATCACGGCGTCCACGCAGATAATACCACAATAATCGTTCTGCATCGGTCATATTACGTTTCAAATATCGTGATAATGATAACGCTTTTTGGGTATATCTTTTGTCTTGTGTCGCGTCAGAATGCCCACCGCCCCAGGCACTTGGGGCGGGGGGTGTTATCGCTGGCGATGACGGGGGGTGGGGAAATACATCGTACCCTGCTCTATCTACTTGGGATTGGTCTTTATGGCGCGATACACCAAAGACTGACGATACCGCATCATATCCGTGTTCGGATGCCCACCGGCGCGCATAATCAAATCGGAATTTAAAGCATGCACTGCACCGCACACCGCGTTCTGGGGCATCTTCCATGCCGCGTATGGCATCACGCCATGCCGCATGGTCATATTCGCCAATTGCGTACTTTACGCCCAGTGCATCACAGTATTTTATTTGCTCTGCCAATCTTTTGTCATATTCTGCGGCTGGGAATATATTTGGGTTAAAAAACAATACGATAAAATCATCCACCCCCGGGATTTCCCCATCAGCCAGTTGTTTTATTGCACCCGCACTGCATGGCGCACAACAAGACATCAGTACCAGTTTCATTTGATATTATAAACAGTTCCAATTTCTGTATCCGCCGCCAGTTCGATGATATTGTCCGTGTCATCGCCCGCACCAATTTCCGCGCCACTGCACATCATGCCATATGATTCAACACCGGCGACAGTGCGCTGGGCAATCGGCTTTTTTGTCCCAGGTAATATGCAACCAATTGGTGCCAAGACACCAACCATCCCCACGCGCACATTCGGCGCACCACATACAATTTGCAGATCTTGATTTGTACCATCATTAACCACTAAAATATGCAAATTTTCGCGTGTTGGATGTTCGCGCACATCAATAATTTTTGCAATAATTGGATGTGGCGTATCATCTGTTTTGGGCGCGTATTGCGCGGCCAGTTTTTCAACCGTTTCATCATCAATCCGCGTAAACAGATTTTCTGGCACAGTGAATTTTGCACCATCCGCAACGCGTGGTGCATATTCATCTGGCCATGATAAATCCAATTCCGAATCCACAAAGATATCGCGCATTTTGTCGGCTGCCCCCGGTATAAATGGTGCCGATACCCGTGCATACAAATCAATTAATTGAAAGCATTGATTTAATACCGCGCCGGCCGTGTCCATATCGCCATTTTTCACCAATGTCCATGGTTCACGCACGGTCATATATTCATTGCCAATTGCATATAATCCGCGCAACGCAACAATTGCATTACGGAATTCGCACGCATCCAGCGCATCGGTCAATTCGCGCAACTTTTCGTTTATTTGTTTTTCCAACGCCGCATCACGCGCGCCCGCCACTGGGATTGTGCCGCCAAAGTTTTTGTTTGTTAATTTGCAAACGCGCGATACAAAATTCCCCAACATACCGTTCAGGTCTTTATTCACCGTATCCGCAAAGCGCGTAAATGTAAAATCAGTATCATCTGTTTCTGGGGCAGATGCAATCAACGCATAACGCCATGCGTCCGCTGGTGCGATTGATAATGCATCTGTTAAAAATACGCCGCGGTGTTGTGATTTAGAAAATTTTCCCCCTTCGAAATTCAGGAAATTCATTGACTTTAACATATCAACAGTTTTCCAGTTATCATTCATTGCCAACTGTTGTTCTGGGAAAAATACCGCATGGAATTTAACATTATCTTTGCCCATAAATTGTGCATAATATGTATCATCATTTTTCCACCAATCTGCCCAGTTTTTATTTGCAGCCTGGGAAATGGAAACATATCCCCATGGTGCATCAAACCAAACATAGAATACTTTGTCTTCATAACCCGGCTTGTTGACGGGAATGCCCCACGGCAAATCGCGCGTAATTGATGTGTCGTGCAGTTCATCATTTGCCCAACCGCGCGCAATTGCCGCCGCCGTGCGCGACCATTTTGGTGCATGTAATTTTAACCATTCGCGCCACACGCCCTGCACTTTTGATGCCAGGAAAAACAAGTTTTTTGTTTTGCGCATTTCAATGTTTGTGCTGCCTGAAATTGTGCTGCGCGGGTTAATTAATTCAGATGCATCATATGTTGCACTGCAATTATCACACTGGTCGCCGCGTGCGGCGTCATAACCACATTTTGGACATGTGCCAACCAATTGCCGATCTGCCAGAAACATGTTGTCATCGATACAGAACGGTTGAATTGTTTCGCGTTCTTCAATCAGTCCCAATGCATCCAACCGATTAAATAATTCGTGAATCAGTTTTTCTTGCAATTCAGTATGTGTGCGCCCATATAAATCAAATGATAAGTAAAAATCTTTTACTGCCTGTAAATGTTTTTGATAGTATTTATTATTATATTCAATAACTGGCATATTTTCTTTCATTGCGCCAACAACCGCGGGCGTGCCATGTTCATCGGCACCACAAACATACAAAACATCGCGCCCACGCGCCCGACAAAACCGTGCGTATATATCGGACGGTAACCAGCACCCGACCAGATGTCCCAAATGTAATTCACCATTCACATACGGCAACGCGGATGTAATTAAATATTTTTGCTTTTTATTATCGGTTGTCATGATTTATGCCCTTTTATAAAAATATACGGGCGCCCAACGGGGCGCCCATAAATCCCGTCAGAATTTTTTATTCAAGATTAATTATACATTCGCATCATTTTTTATAACTTTATTTTTTACGCTGGTATTGGACTCGAACCAACGACCTTTACGATGTCAACGTAACGCTCTAACCAACTGAGCTAACCACCCAAAAATCGCACAAATTATATCAAACAAAAATCAGATTGCAATATTATTTTATGCCGATTATAATAATTCCTGTGGCAGGTGTTCTGTCGCTGGGATTCACAACCCATTAGCAAGCGTCCGCAGGGACGAAAAACACTCCAACCCACGGTTGGAGGGACTTTGAATATATTGAATAAAAGTCGCAATTCTTGCTAATTGTTGTGAACCTCCAACCACCTGAATTTTTTTTCGGTGGTTTTATTTTAAATCATTGGGGGTAAAATGACAATTGGTAATGAAATAGAACAAATCCGACAAGAATGTAATATGCCATTATTTATCGCATATTCTATATTTGATACCGATGAAAATGGTTATCATCAAATTGTAATTGGTCGTCAAAAACCGACTGTTTATCAACTGATAATGTTTATTGATTCCACCCACCACCCAATGAAGTGTATAGAATAAAAACAGTTGTTATACACATACTATATTTTATAGTATTTAATACATGAAAGAATACAACTTTTGGGTATATATATTATTTAATAATCGTGCCAAGGCAACATATATCGGGGTTACAAATAATTTAGAACGCAGAATAATTGAACATAAAATGGGACTGGTACCTGGGTACACCAAACAGCACAATATTGACAAACTGGCTTACTTTGAACATTATCAATATATACACGATGCAATTGCACGCGAAAAGGCATTAAAAAAATGGAATCGTGCGTGGAAGTATAGATTAATAGAAACAATGAATCCTGAATGGAATGATTTGGCTGTTGGTTTGACAGAATATATAAAAAATATGGTAAAAATTTAAACATTGTTTTTCTAATATATATTATCTTATTTGTCATTCGCGCGTCCGTGGGTCAAAAAACTAATGTTTTTATTGGGTGATAATGCGTGTTTTGTCATTCCCGCGCAGGCGGGAATAGGGACTAAAATAATTATTTAATTAATTAGTATATATCTATGTTTTTTCCATTAATCTGAAATCTGCGATATAAATTTAATAGACCATATTCCCGCCTGCGCGGGAATGACAGATAGAGGAGAAATTTCAAAATATAATATTTCTGTTTGCGGTAATAACAAATAATACAAAAAATACCGGCATTTGCCGGCATTTTTTAATACATTGTTTGTAATATATGTTTGTTTTTATCCAGGCTGGATAACATTTTTCCCGACCCGCACGCAACGCATGCCAATGGGTTATCCACCAAGAATGCCGGCAGTCCCGTTGCCGCGCGTATTGCCGCGTCCAGCCCGCGCAACAGCGACCCACCACCCGTCATCGCGATGCCCAAATCTGCAATATCGGCGGATAATTCCGGTGGGGTTAATTCCAATGCCTGGCGCACAGTGTTGACAATTTTGCTGACTGTTTGTGCCAGTGCGGATGCCACCTGGGATTCTGTGATAACGGTTTCGCGTGGGGTCCCCGACAACAAATCGCGCCCTTTGATTTTCATGGTTAATTCATTTGCTTTGTCCTTTGGTGAAATTGCGGTACCAATGCGCTTTTTAATTTCTTCGGCGGTATTTTCACCAATTAACAGATTTTTATTTTTGCGTACGAAATCGATAATATCTAAATCCATTTGATCGCCCGCAGTACGCACAGCATTTGAATATACAATCCCGCCCAGGGACATAACCGCAACCTCGGTCGTGCCACCACCAATATCCAACACCATTGACCCAACTGGCTTTTCAACTGGCAACCCCGCCCCAATTGCGGCGGCGGTTGATTCTTCGACAATATAAACCTTGCGTGCGCCGGCGGCATCTGCGGCTTCTTGAATTGCGCGGCGTTCCACCTGGGTTGCGCATGATGGTACACATATAATAATTAAGGGCGCCGCCAATGGGTTTCTGTGGTGTACCTTGCGAATGAAGTATTTTATCATTTCTTCGGCAACCTCGAAATCAGCAATAACACCATCACGCAATGGGCGCACTGCGGTAATGGTACCGGGGGTACGACCGAACATTTGCTTTGCCTCGGTCCCGACCGCCAGTATTTCTTTGCGTCCCATCAGGCGATTTTCTGCCACCGCCACCACAGATGGTTCGTTTAATACGATTCCGCGTCCCTTGACATAAATCAGTGTATTTGCCGTTCCCAGGTCGATGGCCATATCGGCGGAAAAGAATTTCATCAGCCAGTTATACATTTTTGCCCCCAATGTAGTGATTTTTTTGCACTATAAAGCCTGGGGATAAAAAAATCAAGCAGCGCGAATTAAAAATTACGGATTTTTATTTGCATATTTTAATAATTTGCTATTATTGCATGCATGAGAAATACAATAAAGAAACATATTGACTTTTTACCATCAGATGCCGATACAGACGCGCGCAGTGAATTTTTCTTTGTACGCGCCCGCCCGGCAAAGTACCCCGATGACGCGCGTTATGGTATTATGGCGACAAAACGCACATTTAAATTGGCGGTTGATCGCAATCGGGCAAAGCGATTACTGCGCGACTGGATTCGACATAATGAAAAACATATGTGTGCAGATATGGATTATATCTTTTTGGCGCGACACAGAATTTTGGCGGCATCGCGTACAGATGGACGCGTTGCCATGCGCAAGGCATTACATTACATAAAAAAACAACATGAAAAAAAATCAAACAAAGAATAACAGTTTTTTTCGCCGCACAGCAATTGGTTTTGTTCGTATGTATCAATCATGTATATCGCCATTTATTGGTGCCCGTGCGGCATGCCGATTTACCCCATCGTGCAGTGAATACACCGCCCAGGCGATTGAAAAATACGGCGTATTTCGGGGTGCAATCATGGGGATACGGCGGATATCACGATGCAGACCCGGTGGCGGGTTTGGTTATGACCCCGTCCCTTGACATACGCGTTGATTGTGGTAAAATTCCAGGCACTAATGAAATTTATAACAAGTTTTATATTATAAAAAGGATAAAAAGATGTCATTTCGTGCAACCGTAGAATCCATGTCAAAAATTATGGATGAAATGGGAATTACTGAACTAGAATTGGAACGCCAGTTCTTGTTTGGTGTTTATCGTAAACATATTCATTTATCAAAACAACAGGTTGCATCTGCTGTTGCAATGCCAAATTTCCCGGTATCTGCGGATGCAAAAAATACAAACAGTGAACCTGCGGATGCCGAAAATCCAAAGGTCAGTGGATATGCATTAAAATCACCAATGGTTGGTGTTGCATACTTGGCACCAGAACCAGGTGCAAAACCATTTACATCTGTTGGCGCCCAGATAAAGGCGGGTGATACTGTTGCATTAATAGAAGCAATGAAAACTTTTAACCCGATAAAATCTGATAAAGACGGCGTGGTCAAAGAAATATTAGTTTCTGATGGTCAGGCTGTTGAATTTGATCAACCGATTATTGTTATTGAGTAAGCTGCAGACATGTCACAGATAAAGAAAGTATTAATTGCCAACCGCGGCGAAATTGCATTGCGAATAATTCGTGCATGCCGCGATATGGGAATCCGTACGGTTGCGGTTTATTCAACCGTTGATAAAAATGCAATGCATGTGCAATTGGCGGATGAATCTGTATGTATTGGTCCCGGACCGTCCAAGGATTCATATTTAAACGAATCTGCGATTTTAACAGCGGCATTATTAACAAATGCTGATGCGATTCATCCAGGATATGGATTTTTATCCGAACGTGCTGATTTCGCACAAAAAGTTGAACAACATGGTTTAATTTGGATTGGACCATCGGCTGCCATGATTGAAAAAATGGGGGACAAGGTTAACGCCAAACAAACCGCGATAAAATGTGGGCTGCCCGTTGTGCCGGGATCGGATGGTGCGGTCGAAACACTGGAAGATGCGCTTAGCTGGGCAGAAAAAATCGGATATCCTGTTATGTTAAAGGCGGCCGCCGGTGGTGGTGGTCGTGGTATTCGCCCGGTGATGTCGGCTGACCAAATGGCAGAAGCGTTCCAGATGACCAAGAACGAGGCAAAATCTGGATTCGGCGATGATACATTATATATGGAAAAATTATTAATGCATCCGCGCCATATTGAATTCCAGGTGTTGGGTGATAAACATGGCAATGTTGTTATTTTTGGTGAACGCGACTGTTCATTACAGCGTAAAAATCAAAAGGTTATGGAAGAATGTCCCGCGGCAATTTTAACCCAAAAGCAACGCGATGACATGATTGAAATATGCAAGAATGCCGCCAAGAAAATGGGATATGTTAATGCTGGTACATTTGAATTCATGTTCGAAGATGGCAAATTCTATTTTTTGGAAATGAATACGCGCCTGCAGGTGGAACACCCTGTGACCGAAATGGTATATGGTGTTGATTTGGTTCGTGAACAAATTCGCATTGCAGCGGGCGAAAAATTGGGTTATACCCAGTCAAATGTTATTCCGCACGGGCATGCAATTGAATTTCGCATTAACGCCGAAGATCCAGAAAACTTTACCCCAAATCCGGGAAAAATCACACTGTATGCGCCATCTGGCGGTTTGGGTGTGCGTGTTGACAGTGCGGTGTACACTGGATACACAATCCCACCGACATATGATTCGATGATTGCAAAATTAATTGTTCATGCGCAAAACAGACCGGCATGTATTATGCGTGCGGGTCGCGCATTGGACGAATTCGTTATCGAAGGTGTAAAAACAACGATTCCATTACAACAAAAATTGTTAAGGAATCGTGATGTAAAAACATTGAATTTTGATAATCATTGGCTGGAATCATTCTTAAAGTCCGAACATGAAAAATCTGAATCCAAACAGAAAAAATCGGATAAAGAAGAACAGGTGTCAGAATAAAAATAAAAAACTAAAAAAAAATACCGGCAAATGCCGGTATTTTTTTTTACAAACAAATCACAATTATTTAACTGTGGTTGTTGCATTACGGTTCCATTTCCATACTTCTTCACCGGTACCCTGAACCAATGGACGTTCTTTACCATATGAAATTGTGGAAATGCGTGATGCATCGATGCCGTCATTGACCAAAACTTCTTTGGCGGCATTTGCACGACGCGCACCCAGTGCCAAATTGTATTCTGTTGAACCGCGTTCGTCGCAATTACCAGCAATTTGGATTTTTGTATCTTCGTGATTCTTCATATATAATGCCTGTCCTAACAGGTTATCGCGCGCTTCATCAGAAATTTCAGATGAATTAAACGCAAAGAATACGCGTTGATCATTCAAATCAGCTGGTTCAACAATTGTTGATCCGCCACACGCAGCCAACATACCTGCAACACCAGCCAATACAGCAAAGTTTTTTATTTTCATGAAAATACTCCCTTGAGTTTCTGTTGCTCGTGTTCTAGTCTATAATAAAAGGTATGAAAAATCAAGGAAAAACAAAAAAATGAATGAATATGATTTGCGTGATTTAACATTGGCAGGCGTACAATGGGAATTGACTGATGTGCCATTTATATTGTCTGTATCCAGTTCAAATAATACAAATGTACCCACACCAGATAATAATATAAATATACATTCTGACATACGCACGCGTACCCAGACATCTATTGTTCCGCCGATTGCACCAACACAATCAATGTCCGTTGCAACGGCAAATGCAATGGCGGCGCGTCCAATTGACATGGATTCATTAAATCGTATGATTGCAGAATTTAATCATCCATTGCGCAGTGGTGCAACAAAGGTTGTATTACCACATGCTGCACCAAATCCAAATGGTATGGTTATAATAACAGATGTCCCCAGTGGTGATGACGATGCATCGGGGAAAATTTTATCGGGGGCGGCAGGTGAATTGCTGGATAAAATGTTGGCGGCAATAAAAATGTCGCGCGACAGTGTATCTATTGTTCCATTGATATTTTGGCGCACCCCGGGTGGACGCGCACCATCGCGCGATGAACTGGATTTGGCGCGTCCATTTGTAAATCGTGCCCTAGAATTATTAAAACCACGGTTAATCTTAACACTGGGAACATTGTCGGCGTCTGAAATTGGCGGTGTTTCATTACCACGCGGGCATGGTGTAATAAATGAATTGCCAGATGGTACACAGATGATGCCAATATTTCATCCAAATTATTTGCTGTTAAAACCGGCGGCAAAGCGTGATGCATGGAACGCATTGCAAACAGTTGAAAAATTGTTGAAAACGGCGTAAAAATAGATAATAATTGGCATAGTTTAATTAAAAGGAGCATACCATTAAACCGTCTTTTAACCGTGATAATCGCCGGGATACGGGCCCGCGTATAAATAATCGAATTTTTGCAAAATCGGTCCAGGTAATCAGTTCAAATGGTCAAAATATGGGCATAATGCCAACAGCGCAAGCGTTGCAGATGGCTGTGGACGAAGGGCTGGATTTAGTTGAAATCAGTTCAAATGGAAACACACCAATAACCAAAATAATGGATTTTGGTAAATATAAATATGAACAGAAAAAACGCGCAGCCGAGGCACGAAAAAACCAAAAAACAATTGAAATGAAAGAAGTTTGGGTTAAACCATTCATCGAAGAAAATGACCTGAACATAAAAATGAAAAAAGTTTTTGAATTCTTGGACGAAGGTAACAAGGTTAAAATTGCTGTCATGACCCGTGGTTCAAAGAAAGTATTGGCGCGTGGTAAAGACGCGGTTCCAGAATTATTTGCGCGTATTATTGAAATTATCGGGGATCGTGGCACTGTTGCATCACGGTCAAAACCAGATGAACGAACAAAATCGATGGTGATTGCGCCAACAAAATAAAAAAACACCGGCATTTGCCGGTGTTTTTTTTTACATTGGTGGTCCCATTCGCATATTTGATGAGCCCGCCGATGTCATGCCATATCGCCCAAATATAATTCTATCGCCTTCTTGAATTTCGTCAGATATAATTTCTGTTTCTGTGGCGGTCACCAATCCTTTTTGATATGGCACCAATATAACAGTTGCCTCGCCATCAATTACCCGTTGTATTGCCAAATGATCAGATGTTGTTGCATCACCTGGATTTTCAACGATTCCGTCAAAACTGCGCAGTATTAATGCAGAATTTTGAACTTTCCAAACATCAAATTTTTCAGAAATTAAAATTGTAACAAACGCGGTCATACCTGGTTTCAATTTTAAATCACTGTTATCAACATCAATTACAACGGTATACACAACAACATTTGATGTAATTGTTGGCGACAGGCGAACCTGGCGAACTGTCCCATCGAAAGTCTGGGTTGGATATGCGTCAACAGTAAATGTAACTGATTGACCTTCTTCTATCATGCCAATGTCTGCCTCTGATACTGCGGTTTCAATTTGCATTTTTGACAGGTCTTCGGCGATTTCAAACAAATCAGGCGTTTGGAACGATGCCGCAACAGTTTGACCAACATCAACCTGGCGTGAAATAACAGTCCCATCCACCGGTGATGTAATTGTTGCGTATCCCAGATTTGTTACCGCGCGATCATATTGCGATTTCATCCGATTAACTGATTGTTCCGCCTGTTCATATGTTGTCTGGGATTGTTCCAGTTCAGCCCGTGAAATAAAATTTGATTCATATAATGTTTTATTTCTTTCATATTCACTTTTTGCATAATTGCGCTGGGATTCTGCACTGACCAGTGATGCATATGCTTCGTCCACAGATGCCTGTAATACAGATGGTTCAATTTCCAATAAAACATCACCCTTTTTCACTTTGGAATTATAGTCGACATATATTGCCTCTATCGTGCCACTGACCTGGGAACCGACATTAATTGTATTCAGTGGTTGTATTTCACCAGTTGCGGTTACAACCTGGCGCAAATCACCGCGTGTAATTGATGCGGTTGCAAATCCTGTCCCTTGATTTCCTGAATTACCACTCATGAAATATACCGCAACGCCTGCAACGACAATGAATAACAAAATCCACCATTTGCGGCGTTTAACCCAGCCCCATAATTTTTTTGGCTTTTTATCTTTATTCATTTACGACTCCCTCCTCTATCAAACCTTCTTTTATATCGCCGATTGCCAATGCCAACGCGGCGCGTTTTGTAAATAAATCATATTTTGCCGCATTATTTTGCTTATGTGCATCGGCTAAATCTGCCAATGCCTGTTGCCAATCCAACATTGTTGCCTTGCCAACCTTGTACATACCGGCCGTCACATTTTCTGTTTCTTTGGCAGATTTCAATAATGTTTCCGTTTGATTTAATACAGTTTGCGCTGTTTTATAGTTTTGATATGCGGTAAATACATCCAGCATTGCGTTATCGACTGTCAGCCTTTCTTGTTCTTTTGCGCGTTCATAATTTGCCTGGGCGGCACGAACATTGTACATATTTGAAAATCCCGCAAATATTGGCATTGATGCACGAATACCGATGCTGCCACTCCATTCATCTTGACCGGCATTAAATACATCAGACGGGATATTGTTCCACGATAAACTGCCACTGGCAGAAATTGACGGCAGATTTGATAAAAATGCGCTGTTTCTGCGGTGCCATGCCGCATCTTTATTTGCGGTCGCGCGCAGTAAATCTGGCCGTTTTTCCCGTGCAATTTCAATCAGTTCATCTATGTTTTTATTTTCTGATTCCGATCCGAATTCAGATGACATATCTGCAATTTTTATTTCTTGGTCGGCGGGAAAAGACAATTTCGCCAATAAATTACCCTTGGCAATTTCACGATTATTTTTGGCGCGTTCCAAATCTAATACACTGCTGGCCAATGTAACATCTGCTTTTAAAACATCTGCCTTGGCAACCGCACCGGCATTAAATTTTTTATCCGCAGTTTCTTTGGCTGTTTTTGAAACCTGCATAACTGCATTTGCCGTAATAACATCTGCATCTGCGTTTAACAGTGCGTAATACGCACCAATAACACTGTATACATAGTTTTGCACAGATTCACTGTAATCAAAACCGGTTGCACGCCATGTATCGATTAATTGATTTACATCAGACAAACGCTTGCCAAAATCAAATATTAAATAAGATGCTGATAAAGACGCACCATATGACCAATCGTCCCATTCGCTGTTTCTGTATGGCAATGATGCCGATGCAGATGCACTGATACTGGGTAAATATTGACCATATCCGGCATTTTTATTAAAACGCGCGGATTCCAGTGATAAATATGCCGATGCTGTTTCAGGATTGCGACACAGCCCCAGTTCAATAACCTGTTGTAATGTTAATTCACCATCTGGTACGGATGTCATTGTTCTGCAATTGTCATCTGATGCCGCTAAAACAGTTGTTGGCACCATGCACAATGCAATTAAAAACTTTTTCATTTACATTCTCTCGTATTTCCAAAATTATATCATAAATATTACAATTTTTCAGTTGAATTACAATTTTTTTTTGCTTAGTATAGTTGCACAATTAAAAAGATTGGCCTGGTGGCAGAGTGGTTATGCATCCTTGTATGCCGGTTCGATTCCGACCCAGGCCTCCAAAATTTAACGCCCGCGAATGCGGGTGTTTAATTTTGGAAAATTGGTGCCATCGAACCGGCATCGGTTCGCAATCTTTTTATTTTTTTTATGCCCTGCTCTGCCCTTGTTTTTTATTGATTATCGGTGTATATTATCGTGGCATGATTGAAACAATAACATTAACAAATTTTCGTAATCATAAAATGTGCCGAATAAAAACATTCGGACGACATAATGTTATTATAACTGGTCCGAATGGGGCGGGTAAAACTGCTGTCTTAGAAGCGGTATCAATGCTGTCGGGGGATCGCGGTATGCGTGGCGCATCAATGACAGACATTGCATGTTTTAATGGCGATGGCAATTTTTCTGTTTTTGCAGAATTGGACGATGAAACCCAGGTTTCTGTTTATTACAATATGGGGGATTCCAATCGCCGTGCGCGTATTGATGGCAACACGGCAACACTGTCGGATTTATCTGCGCGTATGCGCATGGTGTGGCTGACCCCACGTGAAGACAGATTATTCGTTGATGGTGCATCTGAACGCCGCGCGTTTTTTGACAGATTGGCATCCAGTTTTGATGCCGCACATGCCGGACGTGTTGGTCGATTGTCTAAATTATTATCAGAACGCGCGTTTGCATTAAAAAATGGTCGTGATGAAAAATGGATTGATGCACTGGATATCCAGATTGCGGGGATTGCGGTGGCAATTGCGGCGGCGCGAATTCAATATGCGGGTGAATTAAATTATTTTTTATCCGATTGTGCAATAACTGTATCTGGTATGGTTGAACAAATGCTGATTGATGAAAATGCCGCATCTGCTGAACGACAATATTTAGATTATTTACATTCTGTGCGTGAATTGGTGGGCGATAAAATGATTTTGGATGGTCCGCACCGGTCAGATTTTGGTGTGTTTAATCATCGATTGAATTTACCATCATCATTAACCAGTACTGGACAACAAAAAACAACACTGCTGGATTTAATATTGGCGCATGCAAAATTAATACATACAAAAACACATCGCCGTCCATTGATTTTATTGGATGAAGCCGCCGCCCACCTGGATTCGAATGCGCGCGCGCGATTGTTTAATGATTTGGGGATGACAGATGCCCAGGTTTGGGCAACGGGTCTGGATGCAAATGTTTTTGCAGATGTGCCAGACGCTGTATTTGTTGCTTGCATGAATGGTGATATAAATAATATACTGGTCCCAGGGAATAAAAATGAGCAAGATTGATTATCAAACATTATTGGATAACGCATTAAAGTCTGTGGTCAAAGACGCACTGATTCATGCACAGTTTAATGGATTGGGGGATGGCACACATTTTTTTATAACATTTAAAACGCGTGCCCCCGGGGTTGTTTTGCCAGATTTTTTGCGTATACGATATCCTGATATAATGACAATTGTTTTACAATATTCATATAATAATTTGCATGTATCGGATAAAGAATTTGGTGTACAGTTAACATTTGACGGGCGTCCGTTTTTCATACGCGTTCCATTTTCTGCATTAATTGAATTCAAGGATCCGTCTGTTGATTTTATGCTATCTTTTCATCCCCAGGGTGGACCCGCGGCAGATAATGATATGGAATTACCACTGGATGACAAATCGGAAATTATTCCTGATTCTGGTCGTGTTGTATCACTGGACGAATTTCGTCGTAATAAAAACAAATAATTTTGTAATAAAAAAAGCCGGCATTTGCCGGCTTTTTTATACTTTTTGCCCGGTTATTTTTTCAACCAAATCATACATTTGCATACGGGTTGCAAACGACAATATAATCTGCCCTGCCCCGCCCCGTTTTTCTTGCAATTTAACCGGTACGGATAATACGGTTGAAATGCGTGATTCTATTTCATGAACTGTATTCGAATCGATTGTTTTCGATACATATGCACGACTGGACGCGCGCCGCCCAGAACCCTTGACCATTTTTTCCGTATCGGCAACAGACATATTGTTATTGATTATCTCGTGTGCTAATTTTGTTGGGTCTGCGGCAACAGAAATTGCACGCGCATGTGACGCAGATAATTCGCCGCGTTTTACCATTTCTTTGACATCGTTCGGCAAAGAATCCAATCGCATAATATTTCTGATATAACTTTCCGATTTTCCAATTAATCGTGCAACATCAGACAATTCATATCCACATTTTTCCATTATATTTTTATATGCGTCCGATTCTTCGATGGCGTTTAAATTTTCACGCTGGACATTTTCAATCAGTGCAATTTCCATTGCGCTTTCTGGCGTCAATGTTTTTATTAATGCCGGAATTTCAGATAGTCCAGCCAGCTTACTGGCACGATATCTGCGTTCACCGGCAACAATTTCATACATATATGGACGCCCAGATACCGCACGCAACAATATTGGTTGCAAAACACCTTTTTCCTTTATTGATGCCGCTAATTCATCCAGTTCCGCATCAGAAAAAGTTTTACGCGGCTGATCTGGATTTGCGCCAATTTGTATTAATGGTATTTGTTTTACAACAACGCGCCCGGCGCCGGTTAATGTTGATATGTCTGGGATATTTCCCATTCCCTGTTGCAGTTCTGCCAGACCACGACCTAAACCAAATTTTGTTGACATAATTATTCCCCCTGTTGCAGTTTTTCAACAACCTCTGTTGCGACGCGCAGATACGCCTGGGCGCCCGGTGAATTAAAATCATAAAATAATGCCGGCTTGCCATGACTGGGTGCCTCTGATACGCGAACATTTCGTGGAATAACTGTTTTAAAAACGGCATCACCAAATGTTTTACGCACCTGATCTTCGACTTCACGTGTTTGACCATAGCGTCGATCATACATTGTTAATAATACGCCCAGTATTTCCAGTTCTGGATTCCATTTTTCTTTTATACTGCGTATATTGTTTACCAGGTGTGTTATACCCTCTAATGCAAAAAATTCTGGCTGTAATGGGATTATCACATTATTTGCGGTGGTTAATGCGTTCAGTGTCAATGCCCCCATTGCAGGTGGACAATCCAACAATATATAATCATAATGATCATATATTGGCATTAATGCATTTCGCAATAAATGAACACCGCTTTCATCGTCCAGCAAATAATTTTCTGCGCCCGCTAATGCCTGGGACGATGGCATTAAATGCAACCCTGGCACCGCGGTTGTTAGTATATTTTCTGCGGCACCCGCCTGACCCATTAATACGCCATAAACACTTTGTGGGTGTGACGAACGAATAAATCCTAATCCTGTTCCGGCATTTCCCTGGGAATCCAGGTCTATTAATAATACCCGTTTTTTTATTGCCGCCAATGACGCGCCCAAATTAATTGCAGTTGTTGTTTTTCCAACACCGCCCTTTTGATTTGCAAATGCGATAATTTCAACCATCTTTCATACATTCCTTTTATTGAAAATAGATTACAATAAAGCCATCGATTCGGTCAAGATAATATATTTTTTATATTAAAAAACACGCTAATAACAATGAATTAAAATTTGTTTCATGTGAAATAATTTTTATGTTGACAAAAATCTATTTTTAGACAATACTAAATAAGTTATGAAGTTTAGTAAAATTTATCGATTAACCGCTTCTTTTGTTGCCGGAATTGTCATCGGTGGTATTTTATTTTCTGATGCGCCGGCGGAAAATAATATAAAAAAAGATGAAAAAAAGCCGGAAAAAACCGGCAAAGTTATATGCCCAAATATCGCATTACAATATGATACTGTATATGTAACGGACGACATGATTGATAACTTTAAAGTTATGTCTGCGGGTGTTTTTATGCCATACAGTGGTCGTGTACATATATCTTATTTTAAAACAGACAGTCGGCGTCCAATAACACAACGATTTTGCAGTCAATCAAATGACCAAATCAGGTTAGTTCGGCGGCACGAGCTGGAACATGTACGCAAGGCAAATTTAACAAAAAATACTGTGCATTTTTCACCAACTGTTCGTGCAGCGATTGCGGCACAAAATGAAATCATGGCGCCAGCATCTGAAATAATAGAGGCATTGGATTACCATTATGAAACGGGTCATCCATATCCAACAAATAAAAGTTTTATTTTGTATGCAGACCGTGAAATAACGGATTTAGCAATGCGTCAAAATTTATCGTGGCCGTTGGATTTTAATAATCCACAAATTGCAGATATTGTTATGAAATATGCTGCATTCAGATTTTTCAGTGAAATAAATCGTGGTTTATATAAAAAAACATTATCGCGTGCAGTGGAATTAAACAACAAAAAAGATGTTTATATAACAAACAATATGTGCGATGATTGTGCGCCAATAATGTTTCATCCAGAAATTGGTATGTGGGCGCCGTTGTGGCAATTTAAATCATTGCGTGGCGATGTTAATATTTGGAATGCGGCATCAATTGCCCAAAAACAACAATTATTAAGATCGGTTGATTCGATTGTGCAAAAAATTACCGGTAAAAAAGCATATTTTTTTGTAAACACAAAAATGCACTAAAAACAAAATAATAACTTTTGTTTCATATGAAATTACCGGTCGTTTTTAATGATTGTTATAAAACCATCGCCGGTCTGTGATGGGATTAGTTTATATTTAAATTTATATTTCTTTTTTGCTGTTTCAATTTCTGCCGGTATTTCCCGGCCTTTTAGTAAAAATAATTGACATTTTGTTTTTGCGACATAATCCATTATTTTAATCAACGGCGCAAATGCGCGTGCAGTAAATACAATATCTGTTTTATCACGGGGCAGGGTGGCAACAAAATTTTCCAGTCGCCCATGATATATTGTCAAATTATCCAGTTTTAATTTTTCTTTGACCGCATTTAGAAATGCGACTTTCTTGCCAATTGATTCGATTGCGATAACATTCCATCCCATTATTGCCAACACTACGCCCGGGAATCCCGCACCTGTTCCCATGTCAATAACAGTTGCATTTTTTGGCAGTATATCTGCCAGTTGTGCGGAATCGGCAAAGTGTCGCGTATAAATATCATCCAGTGTGCTGGGGGCGACCAGATTCATTTTTTCAGACCATTGACGCAACATTTGCGCATATAAATCAAATTTCGCTTTATTATTCATAAAGATTATTGTAGCATAACTTTCACATGAGAAAAACAGAAACTTTATTTATTGGCGCCGCGTTAATTGCCGTCATAATTGTGACGGGCGGTGCGATTTGGTATGCCTGTCACAGGAATTATGCAACGCAAAGTTATCAATATCCCACCAGTCAATTTGGTGCATTCTTGGCGGCACAGCATGCGATATATGTTAATGATTTTGACAATGCGTCAAAATTTGCGGCGCAATTAACAGACACTGATTATTCAACCGTTCAAACGACCAAATTTTTATCTGATTTTTTAAGTGGTCGCATGCCAGACCAGGTTTTTATTCTGGAAGAAGAAAAGACCGCGGCACCGCGATTAATATATGATGCATATTTGGTTCAGAATGACAAATGGGATGAATTATATAAACGACACAAGAAAGATGAATCTGCGTTGGCGGCGCCGTTGCGCATATGGGCATCTGTTGCAACAGATCGCACAAAAGACGCATTAAAATTCATTAAAACTTTACCGACAAACGCGTCGTGGCAAAATTTTATCAGCGGTCAAATTTATGCAGAAACCGGTGATATCGACCAGGCGGCGGAATCATTCGCAGATGTTGGAATTGATTTTTTAAATATAAATGATTATTTGTATTTAATGTCGTTTTATCGTGCGCACGATATGACAGAAAATGCCGAAAAATTACATGATGAATTCACTGCGCGACCGGGCGGGATGTTTATGTTGGAATTTGAAAATATTCCTGATTGGTCGGTGTATTCTGGGTTAAAGAATGAATTAGCGTTCAGTTTGGTTCAAACTGTATCGCATACCCAGATAATGATGTATTCTGATTTATCGATATTATTGTTACGATTTGCTGAATTAACCGGACCAAATTTTGGCAATGATTCTGATGCGGTAAATTATTACCTGGGACAGTTTTTTTATAACAATACCGGTGATTATGCCCTGTATTTTGGTCAAATCAGTTCGGACAGTCCATTTTATTCATTTGCGGCATTGCGTATGGCGGAAAAGAATAATGATATTGATGCCGTCCGCGATGTTGTTAAAAATAATCCGCTGTTTGTACCGGCGGTCAATAAACTGATTGCGTATAATATTCAGCATGGCAATCGCCGTGCGGCATTGCGGACTGTTAATATGGCGTTGGATGATGAAAACTTGAATGAGCTTGGGCGTGCATTTTTCTTAAAGAGCAGGGCGCACATTTATTACATGTTTGGCGATTATGACGATGCCCAGTCTGATTTACATGATGCGTCAACTGTTTTGCCACTGGATGGTGAAATATTGGCATTACAGGCAAAAATATGGGCGGCGCGTGGTCGTAATATCGAAGATGCATATGATTACGCCATGACATTAATACGCCAGGATCCAACCGACATAATGGCATGGGATACATTGGGTGTTGTTATAACTGTTCGCGAAGGTGCAGAACCAGCATTGGATGTAATTGCGCGTGTTGCTGATGTTGCGGCATCGTGTTCATCATTATTTGAACACTTGGGTGATTTATATGTTGCGCTGGGGGACGACAGATTGGCGCGTGATGCGTATCTGCGCGCGATTGATTTATCTGATGATGGATTGGTAATCGTCCCAGAATTACAAAAGAAATTAAGGAAATTAAAATGATTGTTGGTGTTATTGGTGCCGGCGCATGGGGTACGGCGCTGTCGATTATAACCGCGCGCGGTGGCACGGATGTTATATTATGGTCGTATGATGGAAAATATAAAGAATTTGACGATGTTGAAATGCCGAAAAACATTCAAATAACGCATGATATGTCGCGTATGGGTGATTGTGATGCATGGTTAATTGTGACCCCGGCGGCATATTTTCGTGAAACAGTGCGTATGGCGCGGGAATATTATAACAATCAGCCAATAATTGTATGTACCAAGGGCGCGGAACCCGCAACGGGTGATTTTATGTCGGAAATAATTGCGTCTGAATTACCGGATGTATCCGATTATGGTGTGTTATCTGGTCCCCAATTCGCGGCAGAGGTTGCCCGCGGCGTCCCCACCGGATCTACATTGGCGGGATCGCCACGCGCGATTGAAATTGGTTCCCAGATTTTAAGATTACTGTATTTAAACCCCAGTGATGATGTAATCGGAACGGAAATGTGCGGGGTTGGTAAAAACGCGGTTGCATTAATATGCGGATATAATTCAATTGCGGCGTCCGGCGAAAACGAACGCGCAATGATATTTACACGCGCCTGGAACGAAGTGATGAATCTGGGGCTGGCATGCGGGGCAAAAATGCGTTCGTTTTTAGATTTATGCGGAATAGGGGACTTGTTCCTGTCTGCGACATCGGCAACCAGTCGCAATTTTGCCGGTGGCATGGCAATTGCGCGTGGTGAACAGCCCGCCGGCACGGTCGAGGGGATATTTGCCCTGAATGGATTAATAAACCGTGCCACAGAAATGGGGATTGCGGTTCCGGTATTAACCCAAATGCGCCAGAAAATGGGTTTGGCATAAATAGAAATGCAACGCAAATAAAAGTCCCGCGTATCGCGGGATTTTTTAATTAATGATGTCCGGTTTTATGCGCTGTGCGCCAATCGTTGAATCAGTTTTAAAATATATCGCCGGTCATCTGTCCCCAGTGCCAAAAATTGTTTTAACATTTTTCGCACTGCATCATCAATCAACAGACCATTATCAATTTCATTAAAGAATCGCGCAACTGGAATCTGGAAAACATCGGCAATTTGATGCAACCGCGATGCCGATATACGATTTCCCGCGGATTCATATTTTTGCACTTGTTGAAAAGATACCCCCAGATGTGCGGCTAAATCATTTTGCGACATGCCAAATTTATTGCGCATTAAATTAATCATTTCACCAATGCAAATATCCATTTGTGATGGTACAAACTTTTTCCCCGCCATTTCAGTCCCCGTGTAATTAAAAACAAAGACCATCAAAAAACTTGATGGTCGGGGTGTTAAACAATCGCTCTAGTCGACCTGGTGGCTTTTGGAAAATCCTGTTGTATAACCACCAGCACCCCGACCATATTCGGGGAACCGCGATGCAAATATGCACCGCAAATTACGTTATGGTGCAATCTGCACCGACTAGAGGAGGCTGTTTAATGCCCCGAACCTTCTAAATCAGGTTCACCGCGTATTATATACTAATAATTTTATAAATGCCAGTGTTTTGGTGTATTTATGCCACATACAGACAATAAAAAACGCCCCACGGGGCGTTTTTTTTATTCATAACGCAGACTGTCAATTGGGTTCAGTTTTGCCGCCTTCATCGCGGGCATAACCCCCGACGCCAGACCCACAACAACCGCCACAGATACCGATACCACCACCGGCCATATACTGAACGGCACATCATATCCCATAACAAAACGCCCAATCCCCTGGGACAGACCAACCCCGAATATCAACCCGACCATGGAACCAATGAAAGATATCAACAGTGCTTCGGACAAGAATTGAATAACGATATGCCGTTCGCGCGCGCCAATGGCTTTGCGTATGCCGATTTCGCGTGTGCGTTCTGCAACTGATACCAACATCATGTTCATAATTCCGATTGATCCCACCAACAGCGATACCGCCGCGATTGCGATTAACAACATTGTCATGTATCCGGTGACGGTATCCATCGCCTCCATCATTTGTTTCATATCCATGATTTGGAAATCATCAGCTTCGTCATCTGCCAATTTATGCCGATCGCGCAACAGGGCGGTTATTTGTTCAATTACCAACGCGTTATCTGCATTTTCATTTAATTTCAATGTCACGGTACTGACCGAATTTGGAAACCGGCTGCCTTGCAGACGCTTTTTCAATGTGGTGATTGGAATTATAATCATGTCGTCTTGGCTGAACATCCCAGAATCACCGCGTTCGCGCGTCATGCCAATAATGGTAAACGGCATATTTTGTACACGAATAATTTCACCAACCGGGTTTTCAGGCATTTGCAGTTCTTCGGCGGTTTGGGGACCAATAATTGCGTATGTTGACCCATTTCGTACCGCCGCCTGGTTAAAGAAAGTTCCGTATTCCATTTCCAGATTTTGCACCTGTTCATATCCGGGATACGCGCCCACCATTGATGTTGCCCAGTTTTGGTTGCCATAAATAACCTGGGCAGATGCGTTTTGTATAGGGCTGTATGCCGCAACATCGGGCAATTGACCGATAAATTCGGCATCATCGATGGTCAGTGTTTGTCTGTTTCCTGTGCGTACACCCGCGCTTTGTGCCGCGCCGGCGCGTATGGTTATGGTATTCGTCCCCAGTGATGAAAACTGGTCGCTGACCTGTTTAGATACTGTTTCGCCAACCGCAACCATAATCACCACCGCCATAACACCAATAATGATGCCCAAAACGGTTAAAAACGATCGAACTTTATTTCCACTGATTGACAGCCAAGATTCTTTTAAAATATCGTTAAATGTCATATTTTTTGCCTGCTATTATTTATAATATTTATTTTTGTAAAACCCGTTCATCGCGTGGCACGCGTCCATCATATGTTATGCGTCCATCGTATATATGAATCAGACGGTCAGAATATTGTGCAATTTCAAATTCGTGGGTAATCATAACGATTGTAATACCCATATCTTTATTTAATTGTTTCAAGAATGTTAAAATATCATTTCCCATTTTACTGTCCAGCGCGCCGGTTGGTTCATCCGCCAGAATTAATTTTGGATCGCCCGCCAGTGCGCGTGCGATTGCCACACGCTGTTTCATACCGCCGGATAATTGGTTTGGTAAATATGTTTCGAATTTTTCCAATCCAACGCGTTTTAACATTTCCCGCGCGCGACGCACGCGTTCATCCATGGGCAATCCACGATACATCAATGGCAACATAACATTGTCCAATACACTGCGTTTTGATAACAGGTTAAATTGCTGGAACACAAATCCGATATATTCATTTCTGATTATCGCCAATTCATCATCAGACAGGTTTGCAACATCATTTCCATACAGTTTATATGTCCCACTGGTTGGTGTATCCAGGGCGCCGATAATATTCATACATGTGGATTTTCCGCTGCCCGATGGTCCCATAATTGAAACAAATTCGCCCTGGTTAACATCAAATGTGATATCAAATAAAACCTGTTGTTCGCCACCCATTTCCAGCGGGAAACTTTTACAGATTTTATTCATCGAAATAATATTTGTTGGGCGGTTTTTTTCTGGTTTATTTTTCATATGCATTCTCTCTTGATTTTCAGCGGGTATTATATCACAACAGTGATAAAAATTCATTTAAAAATAGTTTATTTTAATTGCGTTTTTGCGTTTCGTTGTGTATTGTTTGCATAAATAAATCAAGGAATAAAAATGGACGAAAAAAAGTTATCATTCGAAGATGCGTACAAGCAATTAACAGAACTGGTAAAGAAAATGGAATCTGGGGATTTGCCATTGGCGGAATCTGTTGCCGCATATGAACAGGGAATAAAATTAAAGGCATATTGCGAACAATTGTTAAAGGAAGCCGAACTGAAAATCGAAACATTAAAGGTTGACCCAGTACAAGCATAAATGGATTCATCGTGGCGGATAAGAATAAATTAACCCCTGTTATGCAGCAATATGTTGATATGAAATCGGAAAATCCCGATGCATTGCTGATGTTTCGCCTGGGCGATTTTTACGAGGCTTTTTTTGAAGACGCCAAAACCATCAGTACAAACCTGGGGCTGGTATTAACCCAGCGTGGTACCGATGGCGATGGTGAAAATATACCAATGTGCGGAATTCCATGGCATGCCGCTGATAACTATTTTGGTCGCCTGGTTCGGGCGGGTTTTCGTGTTGCATTGGTTGAACAAATGGAAACCCCTGCGGAAGCCAAGGCGCGCGGGCATAAATTTATTGAACGAAAAATAATCCGTGTTTTAACACCGGGGACATTGACCGATGAAAATTTATTAACGCCAAAGAATTCTAATTTTTTAATTGCGGTTGCACCAATGCCCGATGGGCGATTTGATATTGCGGGATGCGATATTTCAACGGGTGAATTTTTTGTTGGCAAAACAGGCGATGTATTGGATGACCTGGTTCGTATAAACCCGGCAGAGGTTATTTATCCAGAATCCTGTGCCGAAGATAAAAATATTTTGCATTTGCGCGATGTATTTAAAACAACGCCCGTATATGAAAAACTGTATCATCGCACAGATATTGACCAGATTGTATCGCGCGTATTTGGCGGCGTGGTTAATGCGCCTGTGGATGGTGCAACAAATTGCGATAATGCAATTGCATTATTGGCGGGATATTTATTTAATACCCAACGCGGTGCCGCGATAACATTTCGTGCGCCATATGTTTATAAATCTGGGCGTCAATTATTAATTGATTCTGCAACATGGAAAAGCTTGGAAATTGACGCGCCAATAAATGATGGCGGGGTGTGCCTGGTTGATGTTCTGGATAATACCAAGACCGCCGCCGGTGCGCGTAAATTGCGTGCATATTTGCGCACATTATCTGGGGACATTGATGAAATTCGCAAACGCCAGGAACATATTGGACATTTAATATTAAATCCTGATGTTATGGGCGCGGTATCAAATGCGCTGGATGGATTGCCGGATGTCGGGCGCAGTTTGTCGCGCCTGTTATCTGGTCGTGGCACACCGCGTGATATGCGTCATATAACAGATTTTTTAATTGAACTGCCAAATGCGCGGGTTTTGGGGACAAAACTGGATTCTGGATTTGCGGCAAAATTTTCTGAAATTCATACACATGATGATTTGGCGTTGGAATTGCGTTCGGCATTATCAGATGAATTGCCGACATTTTTCCGTGATGGTAATGTAATTCGGGCTGGATTTGATGTATCGCTGGATAATATGCGTTCATTGGCACATGGCGCCAAAGAAACAATTGCCAGTTTACAGGCACAATATGCCGCCGACACTGGTATACATAACTTAAAAATAAAATATAATAATATCCTGGGGTATTTTATAGAGGTTCCATCCACCCGCGCCGATATATTAATGAAGCCTGAATCTGGATTTATTCATCGTCAAACGATGGCGGGCAACATGCGATTTACAACTGCGCGCCTGATTGATTTGGATAATGATGTGCGATCTGCGGCGGAAAAATCGGCGGCGATAGAGGCTGAAATTATTTCGCGCTTGATTGACCATATCCGCGCGGCATCCGATGACCTGTTGGCGGCGGCGGATACATTGGCGGATTTAGACGCATGGTATTCATTGGCAATTGTTGCCGATCGTTATTCTTGGACGCGCCCAACAATCACAGATGATAATGCATTTGATGTTGTTGGCGGGCGTCATCCTGTAATTGATTTTGTCTTGCGCAGCCGCGGGGATAACTTTGTCAAAAATGATTGCAATTTAAATGCGCGCCCGATTGCATTATTGACCGGACCAAACATGGCGGGTAAATCAACATACCTGCGTCAAAATGCATTACTGGTTGTATTGGCACATATGGGGTCATTTGTGCCCGCCACCCGCGCAACAATTGGCATTTGCGACCAATTATTCAGTCGTGTTGGCGCGTCTGATAATTTGGCGGCGGGTCAATCCACATTCATGGTGGAAATGAGTGAAACTGCAAACATCCTGCGCCGTGCGACAAAACAGTCTTTTATTATCTTTGATGAAATTGGACGCGGTACGGCAACATATGATGGCATGGCAATTGCCCAGGCGGTCTTAGAATTTTTAAACGAAATGTGTCCGCGTACATTGTTTGCAACCCATTATCATGAATTAACCGCATTGGTTGGCGATGGCGCTGGGCAATTAAATAATGTATCGTGCCTGACAATTGATGTTCGTGAGCATAATAATGAAATAATATTCATGCATAAAATTGTGCCTGGTGTTGCAAATCGTTCATATGGGATTCAGGTTGCCAAAATGGCGGGCATGCCAGAATCAGTCGTTACCCGTGCCGAAGATGTATTGGCAACACTGGAAATGCGTGGTGATGAAATTGCGCACGATACAATGCCAGAAAACATGCAATGTGAAAAAAACAATACCAAAACCCCAGACAATACAAAACCAAATTGTGTCGCACAACCAGCGGGGCGGGTACAATTAAACCTGTTTGGATGACCAGGGGGGTAATTTATGAATTTAAAACCAGTTTTTGTTTTCAGAACACCGTTTTATGAACCGCGATATCAAGAATTTTATAATATTGCGCATTTAAAAGAATTCTTGACCGAATTTAATTTTATGGCACCCCACACGGTCAGTAATTTATCAACCGGATTGCCAGAATTTCAATTGGGGGCGAAACTGGAATTTGTCATGGATGGATATTATTGTGAATCTGATATCCGTTGGGGACCGCGATTTATTGCGGCGCGCAGTGTTCGTATTGATAATGCGTCTGGTCGCGTATATGCCGATGTTCCGATGGATTCGCATTCCAGAAATGGTGGTGGGATTGTTAACCGTGAATATCGTGAAATTTTATTACATCGTGGCATAACAGATGCGGTCATTAATATGCATAACTTGCGTCAATTGTTTCCGGTTTGTGAAGAAAACCGTTCAGAATTAAATAAATTTTTATCAACCATCGCGCGGGAAAAATATCAAATCAAAAGGCGTTAAATTGTCATCTGGTTGGATTATTTTAGACAAACCGTCCGGTATATCCAGCCGCGCCGCCGGCGCGCGCGTGGCGCGTATATTTAACGCAAAAACATTTGGACATATTGGCACACTGGACCCAATGGCATCGGGCATACTGCCAATTGCATTGGGTGCGGCAACAAAAATGATTCCGTTTGTCGAAGATGTGCGTTCAAATATCAAAGAATATGAATTTTCATTACAGTTTGGCTTTGAAACAGACACACTGGATATAACCGGCACAACAATACGAAACAGTGATGTCATTCCATCGCGCGATATGGTTTTATCGGTATTGCCACAATTAATTGGCGATATTAATCAAACGCCACCGGCATACAGCGCCGTGCATGTTTCCGGGCGCCGTGCATATGAACTGGCACGCCGTGGCACGGATATAGAAATCCCAGCACGCCGCGTACATATTGAATGCCTGGAATTAATCGATGTAAATGAGAATATTTGGCACTTTCGTACGCGTTGCGGGCGTGGGACATATGTGCGTGCGCTGGCGCGGGATATTGCATATTTGTGTGGTGCATATGCCACGGTTGATATGATACGACGCACAGAAAGTATCGGATTTCAGATAAAAAATGCTGTACAACTTGATTTTTTGGAAAATCTGGTTAATAATGGTGCAGATTTCAAGAGATTCTTGGAACCAACAGATTTTGGACTGGGGGACATTCCGGTTCTGAATCTGGACGATAAATCTGTGAAATTATACAAAAATGGCGGATTTATTGAAACAGATGCATATGACGGCATGTGGCGCGTATACAGTAATTCTGAATTTATTGGAATTGGTACGGTTGCATGTGGAATATTGCGTCCGACACGAACAATATAAAAAATAATAAAAGGAAACAAACAATGTCCGTTACAAAAGAAAAAAAGAGTGAATTGATTCAGGCATTTAAAACAACAGAACGGGATAATGGTGGTTCTGCTGCATCCCAGGTTGCTGTTTTAACGGAACGCATTCGCAATTTGACAGAACACATGAAAAATAATCACAAGGATAAACATTCCAGACGTGGTTTATTGCTGATGGTTAACCGCCGTAAAAAATTATTGGCATACATCAAAAAGAACAGTGTTTCTGAATACGAAGACCTGATTAAAAAACTGGGTCTGCGTAAATAAAAATCGCCCGTTTGGGCGATTTTTTTATTAAATGGATTGCCATGCCATCTGTGATAATCCGCGATGACAAAATGTGAATATAGATATTGTGTTTTATTTTCCCCATTGTGGGCGGCGGGGCGTTTCACGATACGGGGCATTTCGCACCGCCATCATTGCCCATGCACTGTAAAACAATCGTTCCAGTACGAATTCGGGGATTAATTCTTTGCCGCTTTCGTATCTTAATAATTTCTTTGGGGTTATGCGCAGCATTCTTGCCGCATCGTTTCGTTTTATGTTTGCGGTTTTACGCGCACTGCTTATTCGGCGCCCAATATATGAATTATCGACCAGTATCATTTTTTCTCTCCACTGTTTTTTATTGTTGGTTAATAAAAACACCGCCGTGATGAATGGCGGTTGGAGGTTAAGAACTATTACTAGCAATAGTGTGCTTATTCGATATATTCGCAACCCTCCAACCGTGGTTGGAGTTTGTACTAGTAAGAGGTTCTTACACCCCGCATTGGTAATCATCCAATGCATTAAGCATTTTATCACAGATAACAGAAAAATCAAATCATTGTGATTTTTTCACATAATGAAAAAAGTTTGCATATACGCAAATATTATTTATAATCAATTAATGCGGGGAAGAAATTGTTCATTCTTGCATTTATCCCAGAATGCAAAAACGAATGATTTTTCTTCGCATTGAAACTGAATTAAGAATATGGAGAAAAATATGTTATTTGGTTTATTTAACAAAGATGAAAAAACACATTTAAATAATCCCATTGTGGTAGAGGTTCCATACGGCGACACCGTATTGCACCTGGAAACTGGTCGCATGGCAAAACAGGCAAATGGCGCTGTTTTGGCAACAATGGGCGAAACAATGGTTCTGGCAACGGTCTGTGCAGAAAAAGATGCGGTCGAAGGGCAAGACTTTTTCCCATTAACTGTTGATTACCAGGAAAAATTTGCGTCTGCTGGTCGTATACCGGGTTCACGCGATCGCCGCGAAGGCAAGGCATCAACCGGCGAAACATTAATCGCACGCTTGATTGATCGTCCAATTCGTCCATTGTTCCCAGAAACATTTAAAAACAAGGTACAAATTGTCGCCCAAGTATTTTCATATGATAAAAAGAACCAGCCAGATATCTTGGCGATGATTGCATCGTCTGCGGCATTGGCATTGTCGGGTGTTCCATTTGCGGGTCCAATTGGCGCGGCACGCGTCAGCTATGCTGATGGTAAATATGTATTAAATCCATCAAAAAAATTTGTTGAAGATTCTGAAATGGATTTGGTCGTTGCCGCAACCAAAGACGGTGTGTTAATGGTTGAATCTGAAATTGGTGAATTGGACGAAGCAACTGTCCTGGGCGCGGTGAAATTTGGCTTTGACGCACAACAGGCGGTTATCCGTGCAATTAATGAATTAACTGAAAAAGCGGGCAAACCACGCTGGGCAACGCCAGAAAAATCAGACGAATATATCGCAATGGAAAAAGATTTTGAATCTTTTGCGGGCGAAATTGAATCTGCATTACAGATAAAAGAAAAATTGGTTCGTCTGGACACATTGGCACAAATTCATGCATCTGCCAAGGCACGCATACCAGAACTGTTCCCAGAAACAGAAACTGCGGCATCCACATTGGAATCATGGGCGGATGAAATTGTGGAAAATCTGACGGCGCGTATTATGCGTGGCAATATTTTGGCGGGGCATCCCCGTATTGATGGGCGTGATAATAAAACAGTGCGTCCAATTGAAATTGAATTGGGTGTTTTACCACGCGCACATGGTTCGGCATTGTTCACCCGCGGTGAAACCCAGGCATTGGTTTCATTAACATTGGGTGGCGGCAAAGATGCATTGCCAATTGAAAACCTGGATGGTGCCGAAGAACGCGATTTTATATTGAACTATAATTTCCCGGGATATTCTGTTGGTGAATGCAAGGGATTAAAATCCCCGGGACGCCGTGAAATTGGACATGGAAACCTGGCATGGCGTGCATTGCATCCAATGATACCATCACGCAGTGAATTTGATTATGTAATCCGTGTTGTGTCTGACATTCTGGAATCAAATGGATCATCATCAATGGCAACGACATGCGGTGCAACATTGGCAATGATGGATGGTGGCGTTCCATTAAAACGCCCGGTCGCTGGCATCGCCATGGGATTGATAAAAGAGGGCGATGATTACGCCATTCTGACCGACATATTGGGCGATGAAGATCACTTGGGCGACATGGATTTCAAGGTTACCGGTACATCCCAGGGTATAACCGCATTGCAAATGGATATAAAAATTACATCCATTACATTTGAAATCATGAAACATGCATTAGAACAGGCAAAAGATGGCCGTATGCATATTTTGGGCAAAATTGAAAAGGCAATTAAATCGCCACGCGATCATGTGTCTGAATATGCACCACAGTTATACACAATGAAAATTAACCCGGACAAGGTTCGTGATGTTATTGGCAAGGGTGGCTCTGTTATCCAGGCGTTGGTTCGTGAAACAAATACGCAAATTGATCTGGAAGATGACGGTACTGTGAAAATCATGGCAACATCAAAGGATGATGCCGATGCTGCAATTGCGCGTATCAAAGATATTATTGCCGAACCAGAGGTTGGCGTAATTTATCCAGGCGTTGTATCTGGAATCAAAGATTTTGGATTATTCGTAAAAATCTTGAATGGTTTTGAATCAATGGTTCATATTTCTGAAATCACGGGTGAACGCATTGCTAAAATCGAAGATGCCGGGTTCAAAGAAGGCGATAAAGTTTTCGTTCGTTATCTGGGTGCAGATAAACGCGGCAAAACGCGTATGTCCATGGTTGGCATCGACCAGAAAACTGGCGCAGAAATCAAAAAATAAAAAACAAAATATTGCGCGTCCAATTGGGCGCGCATTTTAAACCAATGGGGGGAAAAATAAAAATGGATATGGACGCATTAATGACACAGGCCAGTGTTTTACAAGACAAGGTTGCCGCCGCCCAAGACAAATTGGGTAAAACCCATGTAAAGGGTATTGCTGATTCTGGGGCATGTATAATTGATATGACATGTAAATATGATTTGGCAAATATAACAATTCGTGAAGACGCACTATCGCGTGGGGCAGACGCTGTGGCACAATTGGTTGCCGCCGCATACAATGATGCAAAGTCCAAGGCAGATGCCACAATTGATCGCGTTATGGGCGATGCAACCGCGGGATTGCCAATTGGGCAATAAAAAACTGGACAAGTGGGAAAAAATATTTTATTATATGCCCGCTGTTTCGGATGTTTAGCTCAGTTGATTAGAGCATCTCGTTTACACCGAGACCGAGAGGGTCGGGGGTTTGAGTCCCTCAACATCCACCACAAAATTTCGTTAACGAACGCAGTGAGTTTAAGAAATTTTAGTGCCACACGAAGCCTTGTGCGAAGTGTGGCTTTTTTATCGCCCAACGGGCGATTTTATTTTGTGCTTTTTAAATTTTTTATATATAATCCTTGCACAGGGTTATCAAGAAAAGGAAATACGAATATGAAAAAATTTATTGTTTTTGCAGCATCTGTGTCGCTGTTGGCGGCATGCACAACAGTTAATCCATACACGGGGCAATCCCAAACATCCAAGGCCGTATGGGGCACCGCAATTGGTGCTGCAACAGGCGCTGCAACAGGTGCCTTGGTCGCTGGTAACAGTGGTAAAGGCGCATTGGTTGGTGGTTTGGCTGGTGCGGCACTGGGTGGTGGTGTCGGGTATTATATGGATACCCAAGAAGCAGAACTGCGCGCAGAATTGGCGTCAACCGGGGTCAGTGTTATTCGCGATGGCGATAATATTCGTCTGGTTATGCCGGGCAATATCACATTCAAAACAGATTCTGCGGACATAAACGCCGGATTTTATTCGACATTAAATTCCGTGGCCAAGGTTTTAAATAAATATGATAATTCAACCGTTATGGTTATGGGATTCACAGACAGCACGGGCAGTGCGCAATATAATCAAACACTGGCACAGAATCGTGCAAACGCGGTTGCCGCATATCTGCAAGGTCAGGGCGTTGCCGCCACGCGTTTTGAGATTTTATCTATGGGCGCGTCTAATCCGATTGCGGATAATTCAACCGCCGCCGGTCGTCAACAAAATCGCCGTGTGGAAATCAAGATTATTCCGAATAAATAAAACAAAACCCGCAATCGCGGGTTTTATTTTTTGTGTTTCAGACGCAATTGTCCACACGCACTGCCGATATCGTTGCCGCGTTCGCGCCGTATTCGTGTATGCACACCGTTTTTAATCAAAATATCCTGGAACCGATGTACTGCATTGCCAGATGGCGATATAAAATCGCGTTCGTCCACCGCATTCCATGGAATCAAATTCACCATGCAATTTTTACCACGCAACAGTTCAGATAATTTTTCGGCATGTTCGGGCGTACAGTTTAATAATTCTGGTTCGCCATTTTCGCCCCGCACCGCTAACAATATATATTCAATCATCAGTTGTCGGTTATGCTGCCCAGAAAATTCGAACGCCGCATCCAGTACTTCATTTATTTTATATTTATTATTTATCGGCATAATTTGACTGCGCAGCGCATCTGTTGGCGCATGCAACGAAATCGCCAGGTTGATTGGTCGCCCCCACCGGGTCAGTTCGCGAATCCCCGGCACAATTCCGCATGTCGATACTGTAATCTTGCGCCATCCGATACCCATGTCTGAATTTGCGCGTTCAATAAATCCGATAACATTTTCGACATTTTGCAGTGGCTCGCCCGTACCCATAACAACGATATGCGATACATCACCGTTATTGGCGTCGCCATTTGGTCGGATTGGTTTATCAGAAAATTTATCATTACGCAATTCCCATTGCGCAACCAGAATTTGTGAATAGATTTCATTAACAGTTAAATTGCGTTTTAACCCCAACAGGGTACTGGCACAAAATTTGCATCCCATTGCACATCCTGCCTGGGAACTGACGCAAACGCTGTTGCCATAACTGGTGCGCATCAGCACGCATTCAATTTGTTCTGTGTCCCCCAATTCCAGCAAGAATTTTGTTGTCTGACCATCTGATGATTCCAGTTTTTTTACAACGCGTACCGGCAATGTCTGTGCGACATTATTTAAATCATTACGCAGGGATTCTGGTAAATTTTTCATAACAGAAAAATCAGGTGCGCCACGATTTAACCATTCACGAATTTGTTTTGCACGAAATCTGGGCTGACCAATATTTTCAACAAATTGCACCAGTTCTGCATCGTTTAAATTAAACAGAATCGTTTTCATAACTTATACCTGTCATCATTAATCACGACAACCGCATTTCGGCGCAGTTGTTTTAATTGTTGGTCTGCGATAAACATTGCCTGCTTAAATGATGCATTTTGTTCAATGATATCGTCCAGCTTTCCATATTCTTTGGTCCTTTTTGTATCACATACCAATAATACAGAACGATCAACCACCGGCGACCATGTCAGTCGCGGTAAATTTACCACGCGCGCACGAATATCTTGGGCCAGTTCATATTGCAGTGCGGTAAATTTTTGTGGTGCGCCACCTAAATCACGCGCCATTTGCATGGCGTCATCACAACTGCTGGGCTTGGTTAATTTTGCTGCGATATCGGCGGGGATATCGATTAAACGAATAATGGTCATTTCAATTGGCAACCCCTGTTCACGGGCAATTGAATTTCGTTCTGCGGCAATATCTGCATCTGTTATATCAACGGTTGGTAATATTGTTCGCGCAACAACGATTTGCCATGCAATTTCTGCACGCATTGCATTTAACGCCATTGCGCGTTCTGTTGCAGATAATTCCCCCAGATTCATTTTTTTCAGTTCGTCTTCGACAACCTTGTCATCTGGTACCGCATTAAAGTTTGATGCATATGCTAATTTTACACTGTCATCAATTATATTTTGTAATGCCTGGCGCCGATTATCAGTTGATGTTTTTCCCTGTTTGTTCATCAGTGTTACGCGTGCGGTAATATCGGCGTCTGTGATTGGTTCGCCATTGACCGACGCAACAACACTGGCACCAAATGCAGGTGCCGCCATAATAAATGAAAATATAACGAACAGTCCAATTTTTTTCATTTGTATTATTTCCTTCCTTGCTTAATATCGTTGACCATTTATACTCATACCAAATCTGAATTGATACGATGTTGTTCCAACATAGTCTTCTTTAATTGCATTATCATGACGATATTCCACCGATAAATAATAACATGGATGGGTATAGAATATTCCACCAGAATGCCGCTGGAATTGACCATATGTCATGTTGTATATTGCATTAAAGCGTACCGACCACCGGTTCGTCAATTGGATACCAATCCCCGCAGTTAATTCATTTATATCATCACCCGCCGTATACGCATCAATAAATTGTTGCGACCATATATGTCCAATATCTATATAGTTTCTGGATGTGCCAATTATTGCCGATGTTTCGATATGGCGCATTGATAAATCTTCTTGGGATAATCTGAACCGTGTTGATAAATCAAGCCACTTCATATTGTTATATTCCAGCCGCCCCACATAATCAGATGCGCCATTGTGGAATCCACTGCGTGGGTCTGTATCGGCGCGGTCATTAAAATCATATGTTTGACCAAAGAATAATTCAAACATATGACCGTCTTGATTAAATGCGGCATATCGAACACCATAATCTGCATATGTTCCATTTTCCCATAAATCCAATCCAGAAAAACGATTGTCCGAAAACAGTGTTGCATCTGATAATAATGCACCTGCGGAATCATTATTTAATGTAAATTGATCTTCGCCCGTATGTCGCATAACGGTTAAACGCGCCTTGGGTTCAATAACCTGGGTCCATGTGTCAGTTGGTCTGAATAATGGCAACGACCATTCTAAATATCCGCTGGGTAAGAATCTGTCGCGTACACCCGAAAAGTCCGCCGTATCTATCATTTCCGTATAATGAAAATTATATACATCATAACGCGCAGATAAACTGGCTGTTATTCGATTCCCGCCCCACAGTGTCCATGGTGACACAATTCGTGCATCACCGATTAAACGCTGGGACATGGTGCCATCACCAGATATACCCAATATATCACCATCAAATGTTAAATATGTTTCTTTGAATAACGGTGCGGTTTGATATGTTGCCCGGATATTTGGTAAAATATTGCCCGATGGGGTTGAATAATTTCCCGTTGTACTGCGCAGTTCTTGGAATATATGTGCATCGGCAACAACATACCCTGATTGACCGAATAATTCCAGTTTTGCGCCCGAATCCAAATATGGCTGGTCATCATAGAATCCATACTTTTGCAAGAATGTTTTATCAGATGCGCGTTCCAAGAAAATTGTTGCGCGCGCATATTCACCCAATTCAATAATATCATTATTAAATATATACCAGCGATTTTCACCATCGCGGTTATGGGTAAATGCCGCATCTGTTCTGTATTCTGAATGATCCAGATTTAATCGGTGTTCCAGTTGAAATAATGGATTTTCTTGGGTCAGATACGATGTTGTAAATGTCATATCATGCGTGTCTGAAAACGCGATATACAGTGGGATGTTTATCTGGGTTCCCATATTATTTGTTGAACCAAAATCAGGCATTAAAAATCCCGTTTTGTGTCGAATGCCCGGGTCTGGCATTTCAAAGAACGGCAACCAAAAAACGGGAATATCGTATGTTCGCAACACCGGGTTATAAAAACGCAACATACGACTGTCCATATCATGAACAATCTTTTGTGTTGTTATTTTCCATGCATCGCCAAATGCATCACAATTATCACATGCGGTAAATGTTGCGTTATATGCAATTGTTTCAATACCATCGCGGGTTATATTGTCGGATTCAATATACACATGATCGCCCAGCCATAATTTTATATCATCGCCCGACAGATTTTCACCATTTTTGGATAGATAGGAATCTGTCAGCGTCATACGCTGACCCGATGCATTTACAATTTCTGTATTCCCAGATGTTTTTATTGTTTCTGTGTTCACATCATATTCGATTTTATCGGCAGTTATTGTTTTTGGCGTTTCCATATCAATAGATGCCGCCCCAGCGGTCGCCGGCAAAATGCAGTACAATAAAAATGCGCTGGGTTTCTTCATTTTTTAAATAACACAAACAATATTCCAATTAATGCGATAATAATTCCAAATGCCAACAGTATGAAATCAGTTAAACTGTTAATCATATTCGATAATGACATAAATGCGGACATCGCAATCGCCATTGCCGCCACCGCCATTGCCGGGGCAAAGCTGGTACGCCGCCGCAGTAAAGATGTTCTTAATAAGATAACTGTACATAATGCCGCCAATATCAGATTCATAATGGGCCCCAAGAATCTGGTGGATAGTTCTGATAAAACCATTTTATGCTGTTTTTCAGATGGCGCATCCAGCACAGATTTCACCAGTGTCAATGTTGGTACACGCCGTACACGGAATGAAGATTCACTTTCTTTATCTGCGACATTTAAATCCATATCAAAACTGTCAAATGTCCCGGTTGTCATTGTATCGCCACTGGCTTGCAAAGAACCATTTGTCATAACGATTGACAACCCGCGTGGTGTTGAAACCAGTTTCCCTTTTTCTGCAAATATTGTAATTGGTGCGTCTTTATCACGCATATCAGATAACATAACCTGGGACAGGTCATGTCCAGACACCTTGTCCACATATACCACCAGACCATCGGTCAGTTGTGTGAATGCGGATTCTTGCAATTTCATATGCGCCAAACCATATCGTAAATTCCATTGCGTACTGTAAAATCGCGATTGTGATTCTGGCACAATCCATATATTTAATGCCAGATGTACGATTGTCAGTATGGTTGCCAATATTAATGCCGGTCGTGCAATTTGTCCTGGTGCCAATCCAGACGCCGCCATAACAGTTATTTCATTATCAGAAATCAGTTTATTATACACAAATATAATTGCAATAAATGTAACAAATGGGATAATAATAGATATAATAAACGGCACCATTAACACGGTCAGCCCCAAGAAACTGGTCAATTCAATGCCGTAATTTAATAACAACTTCATCATTGACATGATTTGCAGCATCCATGCCAATCCCGTCAGTACCAACAACAGCATTATAAAAATCGCGACCAGTTGACGCGAAAAATACCTGTTCAATATTTTCATATTTTGCAGTATAAAGCCCAAAACATAAACCGTCAAATATATTTAACATAAAAACCATGAATATTGGCAAAAATTTCAGAATTTCCTTGCATTTATCCGATTCGCAGTTATAATACAAAATGTTCTTAAAAAAGTTTTTTAAGGGCGGGGTTGCAAAACCCCGCCTTTTCAGTAAAAGACGGCGTACATACTATAAATCAAAGGAGAAATTATAATGTCTTTTGTATCAATGCCCCGCCAAGATTTGCTGCTGGCAATAGATTCATTGGCACAGGAAAAACAAATTGATCGCGAAATTGTTATTGAATCATTAGAGGCAGCAATCGCAAAAATCGCAAAACATAAATATGGCGAAGAATTTAATATCACCGCTGAAATCGACCGTAAAAACGGATCTATTCATGTTAAACGATTGTTCGAGGTTATTGATTCCCCTGAATCAAAGGGTGATGAATATGATGCAAATACGATGTTAACTGTATCCCAGGCAAAAAAATATGCTAAAAATCCACAGGTTGGCGATATGGTCGAAGACCCATTGCCAGAACCAGAATTTGGTCGTATGGCATTCCAAACTGCAAAACAAATAATGACTGCACGTGTTCGTGATGCTGAAAAGGGACGCCAATACGAAGAATTCAAAGATAACATCGGTGATATCGTCAGTGGTGTTGTAAAGCGTATTGAATTCGGTAATGTTTTTGTCGATATTAATGGTAAAGCCGAAGGATATATCAAGGGTACTGAATTAATTCCAGGCGAACGTTTGGCGGTTGGCGATCGTGTACGCGCATTGATTATGGATGTTACGCGTTCCAATTCTGGACCCCAGATTTTCTTGACCCGAACACATCCAATGTTTATGGAAAAATTGTTTGTCCAAGAAGTGCCAGAAATTTACGAAGGTGTTATCAAAATTAAATCCGTTGCACGCGCCCCCGGCAGTCATGCAAAAATTGCCGTCGAAACCCAGGATCCATCAATCGATGCGGTTGGTATGACCGTTGGTATCAAAGGAACGCGTATTCAGCCAGTTATTAATGAATGCCACGGTGAAAAAATTGATGTAATTTTGTATTCTGATGACCCGGCGGTATTTATCGTTAATGCGATGCAGCCTGCCAAGGTTGCAAAAATAATTGTTGATGAAGATGCACGCCGTGCGGCGGTTGTTGTTAATGAAGATCAACAATCATTGGCAATTGGGCGCCGCGGTCAAAATGTGCGTTTGGCATCACAATTAACAGGCTGGAATATTGATGTTATGAATGAATCCGAAGAACAAGAACGCCGTGCCAAAGAAGTCAAAGAAAAGACAGAATTATTTATCCGTGGTCTGGATGTTGATGAAATGTTGGCACACTTGTTAATTACCGAAGGATTTCGTACAATCGAAGAAATTGCATTTGTTGACATCAGTGAACTGGAAAGTATCGAAGGCTTTAATGCAGAACTGGCAACAGAATTGCAAAATCGCGCCCGCAAGTATTTGGAACAACAAGAACAAGAATATAAAGACACGGGACATAAATTAGGAATGTCAGATGACTTATTAAACTTTGATTTTATCAAACGCCCGATTATAATGCAGTTGGGTAATGCTGGTATAAAATCACTGGATGATTTGGCAGACCTGTCAACAGACGAATTAATTGAGATCTTGGGCGAAGATACGATGAGTCCGCGTCTTGCTGGTCGCGTTATCATGAAGGCGCGTGAATTGGCATACGGTATAACCCAGGGCGAAGATTAATAAAACAACAGAAACAGTAAAGGTTGAATTTAGGGTTGAAATATGGCGACATTAACACTTGGAAAATCTGTAACAATTGATCAGGTGGCAAGCAAAAAGGGCGATGCGGTGTTTGTTGAACGCCGCCGCCGTGTGGTTGCCCCCGGCAGCAAAGAATTGCGCGAAGAACCAGTCGCGCCCGCGGTACATCATAACGCGGCGGACGAAAAACTGCGCGCGGTTTTGGCAGCTGCCCGCGCGCGTGAAGAAGAACGCAAAAAACGCGCCGCCGAAGAAGAAGCACAGCGTGCCGCACGCGAAGCAGAAATTGCACGCGAAAATCGCGAATATGAACAGGTCAAAGAACAATTGGCGGCGCGTGAAAATAACAGTGCGACATCATCAACGGCTGAACCTGTACCTGTCGCCACAGATAAACCAGCCCCTGCACCAAAGAAAAACTTTTCTAATTCTGCATCGCGCGCGCGTCAAATGAACAATGACGATGAAGACATACGCCCATCAAAAAATTCCGGTTCAAAGAAAGATTTTAAACGGGCGGGAAAAATATCATTGCATGATATTGTAATTGGTGGTGATGATGACGATGATGAAATTGAATTGCGTGGCGCAAATCGTCGCCGGTCCGAAGCGTCTTTGAAACGTTTCCGTGAAAAGGCTCGTGCAATATTTACCGCCCCGCAAAAGGTTGAACATGTCGTCACATTGGGGGATACAATCACTGTCAAAGATTTGGCGGCTGCCATGGCGGAAAAGGTTGGCAATGTTATTAAAAAATTAATGGAAATGGGTATGATGGCATCACAAAATCAATCGATTGATGCCGATACCGCTGAATTAATTGCTGGTGAATTTGGGGCCAAGGTAAAACGTGTTGATGTAAAGCCATATGCCGATCAATTAGAACGCGAACCAAATCCAGAAAATATGCAGCCGCGCCCACCAGTGGTCACAGTCGTTGGACATGTTGACCATGGTAAAACATCATTGTTGGATGCATTCCGCCATGCAAATGTTGCCGCACGCGAAGCAGGTGGCATTACCCAGCATGTTTCCGCGTACGAAGTCAAGACGAAATCTGGTGCAATGATAACATTCCTGGATACGCCGGGACATGAAACATTTACCGCAATGCGTGCGCGTGGCGCCCAAATGGCAGATATTGTTGTATTGGTTGTTGCGGCAAATGATTCAATCATGCCCCAGACAATCGAAGCAATTAACCATATTCGTGCAGCGCATGTTCCATTCATTGTTGCGATTAATAAAATTGACTTGCCAGAGGCTGATCCAATGCGTGTCAAAACAGACCTGTTGCAACAGGAAGTTCAGGTCGAAGACATGGGTGGTGATGTTCAATGTGTTGAAATATCTGCAACCAAGCATATTGGTCTGGAAAAATTAGAAGAAGCAATTTTATTACAGGCAGAAGTTATGGACCTGCGTGCAGATCCTGATATGCCCGCCGCCGCATATGTGGTAGAGGCAAAAATGGAACGCGGTCTGGGTGCAACTGCCACGATATTAATTCGCCAAGGTACATTAAAAATTGGCGATGTATTTGTTGTTGGTGAAACATTCGGTCGCGTGCGCGGTCTGATAAATTCATCTGGCGAACGTGTTAAATCTGTAAAACCGGGTCAACCAGTTGTTGTGCTGGGGTTGGATTCCGTTCCAAATGCGGGCGATGAATTACGCGTCATGGAAACAGAAGCCCAGGCGCGTGAAGTTGCCGCATATCGCGTTCAAAAGATGAAAGATAAGGCAAATGCGGTTAAACGTTCATCATTGGAAGAATTATTTGCCCGCCGCGATGAAAATAAAAAGTTAGTATTACCAATTGTGTTGCGCGCGGATGTCCAGGGCAGTGTAGAGGCAATAACCGATATGTTGCGTGGTATAAACACGGACAAGGTTGGTGTTGATGTTTTATCTGCCGGCGTTGGTCAGATTACCGAAGGTGATATTCGCTTGGCATCTGCATCGGGTGCGGTTATTATTGCGTTTAATGTTCGCGCGGATGCGGCGGTTCGTGATATGGCGCGTGCAAATGGTGTTGATATTCGTTATCACAGTGTTGTATATCGCATTACGGATGAAATCAAAGAAATCCTGGCTGGCAAATTGGCACCAGAAAGAAAAGAAAACTTTATCGGATATGCCGATGTTATCGCATTGTTCACCGTGGGCAAGGGTATTCGTGTTGCTGGTTGTCGTGTATCCGAAGGTGTTATAAAGAAAGACGCATTTGTTCGCCTGTTGCGTAATAATATCGTTATTTATGACGGCAAAATTGGTGAACTGCGCCGCGAAAAGAATGAAGTCAAAGAAGTATCTGGCGCCGGTGTCGAATTCGGTATGTCATTTGATAAATATAATGACCTGAAAGAAGGCGACCGTGTCGAATGCTATGAAGTGCAAGAAGTTCGTGCAAAATTGTAATTCATAACAAATAAATAAAAATCCCGATATGGTTTGAAGCATGTCGGGATTTTTTCTTAGACCATGGATTGATATTGGCGTATCAATCAAATGGATTATCATCTTTTTTATATTCAATTACAACAGGTAAATGTTCCCAATGTAATGCATCCGCCAATCCACGGCGCAGATAACGCGTGTATGATTCTGGAATATCAGATGCCCCCCCAACATTTATTGTTATTTTCATTGGGTGACGCCCGGTCTGGCGCGCAAATTTTATTTTCATTGGTCGCTTTAATCGCGACATTGGCGGCTGGCGCGCATCAATTAATTTTTCAACAATACGATTAATTAAACTGGTTGGGGCGTCTGTGTTTGATATATCCCATTGTTCGTATATTCGGCGAAACATATTGCGAACACCCGTTCCTGTTTCTGCTGATATTGCTAAAATCATTGGCTTTATAATCTGGTGAAAAGAATTTGTAAATTGGTGTTTTAATTTTAACAATTTTTCATCGCGAATTTCTGGGGCAACCAAATCCCATTTATTTAATGCAACACATAATATTTTACCTGCGTCATAAACGCGCGATGCGATTCCCAACGCCTGGTTTTCAATATTTCGTGTCGCATCAACAACCAGAATAACAACATCTGATTTTTCAATCGCGTCCAATGATTTCAGCGCCGATAATGTTTCAACATCATCACGCACACCCGCCTTGCGGCGCAGTCCGGCGGTATCCATTAATATAATATCGCGCCCATAAAAATTTGTTGGTATTTTTACTGTGTCGCGTGTAATACCGGGGGCGTCCATAACAATCTGGCGCGTTTGCCCCAATACACGATTTACCAGTGTTGATTTACCAACATTCGGTTGACCCAAAATGGCAATTTTTAATTTTTTTTCATTTGTATTTGTATCGATATTATTTTCTGTATCGCCTGCAATTTTATCCATAAATTCGTATATTGCATCAAATCCTGATTTATGTTCTGCGGAAATCATTATTGGTTCACCAAAACCCAATTTATAAAATTCATGTGTGTCCGCCATACGGCGCCCAGATTCTGATTTGTTAACCAATAATAATACTGGCGCCCGCGTTTTGCGGCGTACCATTCGCGCCCATTCTGTATCGGCATGCGTTAATCCAACCCGCCCGTCAACAACAAATAAAACCGCATCAGACGATGCAATTGCATCCAATGCCATATCGGTGGAATTTTTTTCCAGTTCGCCACGCGTGCTTTCCAGTCCGGCTGTATCAAAAATTTCCCATGGACGGTTTCGTACCGTACCACCAATTGTGTCGCGCGTGACCCCGGGTCTGTCATGAACCAATGCATCGCGCGTTCCCGTCAATGCATTAAATAGTGTTGATTTGCCCGTATTTGGGCGCCCAGCGATAGTTATCTTAAACATTACTTTTTCCATTGATTTTTTTTAATTATAAAGCAAAAATATAAATAATCAAATGGGGGTGTGAAATGATGAAAAAAATCAAAAACGGTCTGAAACATGTAAAAGACATCCTGATTAATCCAAAGCGATATTTTACGAAAATTGTTGCCGATGGAAATATGGAAGAATCCATGTTAAAGGCGTTTATATACGGTCTGATTGGCGGATGCTTGGTATTATTATTGCGCTTAATCGGTGGGGCAACAATAACGATTGGTTCGGTATTTACCGCAATAATTATTGTTCCGGTATTGGCGGTCGCATTATTGTTTGTTATGGGTGGACTGATGATGTTGGTGTCTGAAATTACCGGTGGCGAACGCGATTGGGAAATCGCGGTCAAGGGATTGGCATCTGTGTTTTTTATATATCCCGTTGTATTGGTTTTAAATGCATTGGCATTTAATTGTACATCAATGTGGATTATCAGTTTACTGGTTGATGTATATATACTGTTCCTGTTTTATAATATTGCGGTATATTGCATGCGTGGCAAACGCGCGAATGTTATCGTTGTAATTGGAATATTGGCATTATTCTTGGCAACAGTATACGCCACAGATTATCGTATTGGCTGGTTCATGCTGAAAAATACCAGTGCAACATTGGCATGCTTGTTATAATAATATTGTTTATAAAAAATCCCGCAAACGCGGGATTTTTTTATTCAATCTGTTTTCCTGATTCGGCATCTATTTTTTGTTTGCCAACGGTTATTATTTTGTTTTCATATTTTGGCGCCGCCTGGGCATCAATTTTCGTGCGCCAATATACCGCACCATCAGATGTTCGCACTGCATACAGGTTGTTATCTGTTGCCATAACAAATGCGGCATTGCCAGTTATAATAAATGGATATGCGGTACCAATTTCCAAACACCATTTTTTTGACCCAGACGCATTGTTTATGCGACAAAATGCATCACCCAATCCGCCGGCATAAACCGCATTTCCATGAACAACAACCGGTGCGACAATATCCAGAATCGATGCGCCACCAGTCATATTACTGGGACGAAAAATATCGGCAATCCACATGATTTTGCGTGATTTGGGTGCAACCTTGACCAGTTCACCCGTCGTCAGCCCTGCATACACATATCCACCGTCACAAACAGGCGCCTGGTTCCCTGCCACAGAATTATTTGTTGGAAATCCGCTGAAAATTTTTCTGTCGCCGTCCCATATAATATTATTTTCATCGCGTGTATATGGGCAATTCGCCACATTCATATCGATTGCGTCTGGCAAATCTGGGATATTGATATTCATTACATCAATTTCTGTGGTGTCGAATATCGGCGTACGCACACCTGGCAATATTGGATCATGTTCTGAACATGCCCCCAATACCCCCAAACATATCACAGCGACAGCAAATTTTCGCATATTATAAAATCCTTTGTTTATCGTAATGTCTGTGCAGTTGCCGATATAACATTTGGCGCGTCCGCATCATTAATTATCACATCCAGCCATTTATTTGCCGCATCACGATTACCATCTGCCAGATACTTTTGTGCGACAATCAGACGACTGGTGTAATAATATGGTGATTTTTTTGTATCCAGTGGTGCCAGATAATCTTCGACCGCCGCCGCGGTCATATCATCACCGCGCAATCCGACAATATGCAGTCGTGCCAAATCACGAAAATCGCGTGAATCGCCATTTTGCGCCAATTTTTCCAGTGTTTCGATATCACCACTTAACATATATGCCTGGAATTGTGCCAAATCTGCGGTTGCGCCATTTGCGTTTTCTGCAACCGCGTTCAGCATATTGACATCCATTTTATTAATCGCGGTTTCATATGTTTCCGCGGTTGCGATTTTATTTGTCCGGTACGCGCGTACACCAATTTGAATTGCCGTTGCTATAATCATTATACCCAATGCCACCGCGATAATATATCGGGAATATTTCTTGACGAACGCCATTGTTTTTTCGTTGTTTACTTCTTCCCAAACCTCGCGATACAGGGCGTCTTCGGCGTATTCTTCGCGTGTTTTTTTCTTTTGTGCAGTTTTTTTGTTTCTTTCCAAAATCGATGCCATGGAAAAATCTCCTGTTTTATTATGGTGCCTTGATAAATCTTAATTTATTGCTATACTATAAAAGTTATGAAAAAGCAAATCAAGAACGCTTTACCAACTGTACAAAATCAAAGCCTGGTTTCTGCGCGTGGTGTTAATGACGAAACCAGCCTGACCCAGTACATTCAAAATGTGCAAAAAATTCCAATTTTGTCGGCATCCGAAGAATATGAATATGCCACCAAATGGGTGCGTGACCATGATGCGGCGGCGGCGGAAAAATTGGTGGCCAGTCATCTGCGCATGGTTGTATCGGTTGCGTATGATTTTCGTAATTATGGCGTACCGTTTGGCGATTTGATTGCCAGTGGCAATATGGGGCTGATGCAGGCATTACAAAAATTCGACCCAGAAAAGGGATTCAGATTTTCGACATACGCAATGTTCTGGGTGCGGGCTGAAATTTACGAAACAATTTTACAGAATTGGTCAATTGTAAAGATTGGCACATCCGCAAATCAGAAACGGGTGTTTTTCAACCTGGCGCGTGCGCGGCGTGCGCTGGGGATAATGGATGGTAATTTGTCTGATGACCAGACAAAACAAATTGCCGATTACCTGAATGTCCCAGAAAATGATGTGCGGCGTATGTCGACCCGTATGTCTGCGCGTGATGTTTCATTGAATTCGCCGGCGCATTCTGATGATGACGCGCGGGATATATTATCAAATATGCCTGATGAAAAAAACAGTATCCAGGACAGTATGGAACAAATGGAATTTCGCCGCCGGGGATATGAATTATTGCAAAAGCACTTAAACGAATTAAGCCCGCGTGATCGTGAAATATTGGTTGCACGGCGCCTGTCTGACCCCGCATTGACATTAGAGGCATTATCACAAAAATACGGTATATCGCGTGAACGCGTTCGCCAAATCGAAGAACGCGCATATAAAAAATTACGCGATGCAATTTTAACCGAAGCCCAAGGACAAAAATAATGATTTATAAAGATTTGTCGCGTTTAATTTGTGTGACTGCACTTATGTGTTCTGTGTCCATTATCCCCAGTGCGGCGCATGCATTGCGTTATGATATTGGTCGGGTTGGATTAAAATTGACTGGATATGGTACGGCGGGAATCCTGGAACCCGATTTTGAAACGCCTGATTTTATTGGGGATTGGCGCGTTCGTGGTGAAATGGATTGGCGTGCAACAGATACCAATACATTGGGATTGGTATACGCAATCGATGCCGCCGCGGTTGATGAAGATAAATACATGCGTGAAGGATTCGCATACTGGCAAAATCGTCATTATGGTCGTGCAGAAATCGGTTTTACAGATTCGATTGCGCGTAAACTGGGGGTTGGATTGCCCGATGTTGGCGGTCTGCGTGTGAATGATAAACCGCTGTTTTATAAAAAAATTACGCCGGCAGGTCCGGTTATTTCCGATACAACATTAACCACTGGACGCAGTGCATTGCGTATAAATCTGGCAACAATGCCGGTTGGTGCGGCGCAATATGGATTGTCTGTATCGGGGATAACAGATAATTACGATTATGCAATTGATGCGGGTATAAAAATACGCCACCCATCGGGCAAGGTTAAAACCGCATATTCATTTGGTGCATCATTTATGTCGCATCCTGATAATTATCGCACTGATGCATATACACCGCGCGTAAATGCTGATTGGCGCGCCCAGATTTCTGGTGGAATGAATTTGCAGTATAACAGTTGGATGTTTGGACTGACCGGTCGTGTTATTTATGACCAAGATCCAATTGGTCCCGTATCAGATGGATTGGCGCTGGGTACCGGGGTCAGTTATGATATTTTAAATTACAGCGTGTCATTAACATATATCTTTTCGGACACCGGCATTTGGAACCGCGATGTCAAAGATTATATGGATCACACTGCAATCGCATCATTTCGATATAAATACAGTGAAAATGTTGATTGTTGGGTTTCGCTGGGTATGACAACCGAAACACCATTTTTATCCGCTGGTCTACGATTGACATTCTAAGTTTTACCGTTGTTATACTGATGAAAATAACTTACCCTGAATTGGATTTTTTCCCACCAGATTATATGTTTTGAAATCAATAACCCATCGTCTGGTTATTTCGCAACCGGTTCCAATTCCTTAATCTCTTTTGTTTGTGGTATATAAATACGCGGACGCCCCGAATAGCCCAATGCCGCATGATGCGATGGAATCAAGAATTCAGGCAACGGACTGCATGCGCCCATCGCCATATATCCCGCCAGGCGCGGGTCGCTGAATGCATATTGCTTGTCTGCCTCTATCGGGCGATGATACCATCCCTGGAAAATAACCAGTTGCTTTTTATCATCCAGTTTCATGATATCCATTGGTGTATATAATAATTCTTCGGTTTTTTCTTCCTTGTCCTTGCCGTCTGGACCCTTGACAGTTTTCATCTTCATTTTATACCCCATCATATCAGAAAATCTGCGTGCGGTATCTGGATCGTTTTGACGCATAACAACCTTTGCCGCGGTTGTGGAAATAATTGTTGCGGCGGCATCTGCGCCGTATTTTTCCTGAATCTGGTGAATATCTTGACCAATGATTAAATATGATATTTTCTGTCCACGCCCCAGATCTGGTCCCTGGATAACCGCGTCCAGTTTTTGCATTTTTGGCATTTCGTCCAACACGAACAGCACCGGATATGGCCCCAATTTACGCCCATCGCGTTCAACCTCTGGCGGGTTTGATAACAAGAAATTCGTCATTAATTCAATAAATATCCCGGTAATTGGGTTTAATGCCTGGGCATCAACCATATTAATAGACAGATACACGGTCACAGGCTTTACCTTGCCATCGCGTGGATCAACCATTCCGCGCAAATCAGCAAAATGAAAGTCTGAATGACTGGTTCGGTTCCTGACCGCCGCATTACGGAATATTGATAAACCTTCCATAACAGTGGATACAATAGAACCGCGTTCTTTATCTGGCGTATTTGCCAATTGGGTTAATTCCAGCACAGCGCGGTGTGCATATGAATATTGACGCGCCTCGTTAACAGCATTTGTTAACAAATCGTACATTGGGTCCGCCAGTGCCGCCATTTGATCACCCGCGCGGCGACGTTCTTCAATTTGTTGCGCCATGGCAATTTGACTGCTGTTCAACCAATCCAGAATCATGGACAAAGATGCTTCGCGTCCATGCCATGCATCTGGGATATTTTCCCATGTCCCGATATGGACATAATTCATTGCATTTAATTCGCCGCGTTGCAACAGTGCATATGCGGCATATGCATTTGCATCATTCATCATTGACAGATAATAATCACCCAATACGGCGGCATCTTCGGCATCAAATGCCCCCGATGTTATTCGGGCACAGAAATAATCATCTGCCTTGGCGCGTTCTATTTTTGACACAATAAATTGAACTAGTCCTGATAATGCCGACCGACCAGATATTGTCCAGTGTGGATCCGCTGATGATCCTTGCCTGTCTGGAATTAATACTTTACACATAGAATCAATATACAGATCGCGCTGTTCCTGGTTAAATGGTACATGTTCTGGGGACAATGGATTCCACGATGGATAATAAATCCCGCGTTCTGGATCATCCTGACCCGCCCAATTCATAATGAATACCGGACCAATTGTTGACCGATATGCCGATGAAGTTTGATACAGTTCTGGCTTTGGGTCATTAATAATCATCGATACATTATTGCATTCAAGAATTGTTGGCAAAACAACGCCTTGTGTTTTACCAGTCCCCGGGGGCGCCACGCACAGTGCCGACAAACATTCGTTCATCATTAACGGCTTTTTCTTAAAATACCCCAATACCATCATAAAACCCTTTAACAGCCCCATTTTTTCAATATCTTCTTTTGTGGCTTTATTAGAAGACTTGTCATCCAGTTTATCACTGCTGTACGGGTTAAATTCTTTGACCAGCGTGCTGTCCGCCATAAAGAAATATGCAATAATTGGCAACAGTGGCGTCATGCATGCCAAATCGGTTCGCAGCAATGTTCGCATAAACCATGCCGGAATTTCTGCAATAACTGACATCCCACCACTGGTTAACATATTTTGAAAATACAATGATGTCCAATGCGCGGTGGCTGGCGACCAGCCATATCGCCAAATATGTTCAATCCAAAAAGATAACGCAAATGCCAATGCGCAAACCAGCCATATTCCAATTGCCCAACGCATTGACCAGAATATTGACGCCATTGGTCCGCGCATTGTTTCTTTATATGCGCTGGACTTGAATATATTCAAGCCTTTGGACTTTCCGCCGGCGGATAAAATCTTGAACTTTTCAACCATTGTGTTATATTATACCAGAAAATTAATCAATGATAAAACGGGAAATAAAAAAAACATATGAAAAATATCCCGCGTATTTTTGTTGGTGATAATATAAAAACTGGTGCCATTATTCCGGTCGGTGCGAATATATCACACTATTTAACGCGTGTCATGCGCCGTCGCGATTGTATTGCTTTTGGTGGTGGGTATGAATATACGGCAAGATTGTCTGATGATGATAAAAATATAATTATTGGCGCGCAAACGGCACACACCGACCCATCAAGCAATATAACATTAATGTTTGCGCCAATTAAGCGGACTGATGATTTAATGAACATGGCAACCCAAATGGGTGTTGCGGCATTTTTGCCGGTTATCACAGAACGAACAAATGCCGAACATATAAATTGGTCGCGCATGGAAAAAATTGTGATAGAGGCATCAGAGCAATCAAATCGCAACAGTGTGCCAAAAATTTTGCCACCACAGAAATTTACAGAATTGGATTTAAAAAATATTGTATTCGCCGATGAACGCGCGGCATATGGGGTCAAATTGCCAAAAACTGCACATAATGCAAAATCAATATTGATTGGTCCCGAAGGTGGATTTTCCGACAATGAATTTGCGGCATTGGACGCGGCGGGGGCAATTGGAATCAGTTTAGGAAGAACAATATTGCGTGCCGAATTGGCGGCAGCAATTGCAATCAGTAAAATAACGGAATGAAAACACGCATTGCAAAATTTATTGCTGATTCTGGCGTTGCATCGCGGCGCAGTGCCGAAGATATGATATCACGCGGAATTGTTTCCGTAAATGGCACAAAGATAGACAGTCCTGTTTTCTTTGTTGATACATCAGATATTGTTGAAATAAATGGTATCCCAATTGTACCACGGGTGAACACAAAACTGTACGCCTTTAATAAACCAATAAACACGATGACGACCACGCGTGATCCGGCGGGGCGCAAAACAATTTATGACTGTTTGTCGTCTGAATACAGAAATTTGAAATATGTTGGTCGCCTGGATTATAAGACAACTGGATTATTGTTGCTGACCAATGATGGGGAATTTGCGCGCAAATTAACATTGCCATCATCGCATATACCACGGGTATATATTGCAACAGTGAATAAAATAGATGCACATGCGCTGGACCGTGCGCGCCACGGTATTACTGTTGATGGAATATCGTATCGCCCAATGCAAATTGATATATTATCAGATAATGAATTGCGCGTGTGTGTGGACGAAGGCAAAAAGAACGAGGTTCGAATTGTCCTGCGTGCATGCGGGTGCCCGGTGCGCAAATTGCACCGCATATCGTTTGGATGTGTAAAGCTAGGAAATCTGTCTGTGGGACAAATTCGCGAATTAAATCAGAAAACAATTGACGCGTTGTTAAAAACTCTCTAAAATCCAAATATTAAGGAAGGGAGTTTTTGCATGAAAAAAAATATCGCCAAGAAAAATTCAGTATCCAAAAAAAATATAACTTCAACAGCAAAAGCTGTTGCAACAACATCGAATAAAAAACAATCTTCGACCAGTCCATGGTCTGTATCAATATATATTTATTGGTTTATAATATTATTTTTTATTGCGGCAACATTTTATATTTTGGGACGCAGCCATGGAATTTCAAACAATACCACCAGTACCAATAATGTTGAAATCACCGAAGAAGCATTATTACAGGCGTCTGATTATTATGAAAATGGCAAAACAAAATTATTGTCTGGTGATGTAAATGGTGCGATTACAGATTTGACAACATCGATTGATTCTGGAAACGCAGATATAAATGCATATATTTTACGTGGCGAAGCGTATATGCAAATGGCAAATTATCGTGACGCATTGGCTGATTTTAATACGGCAATTGAAAAAGATCCGGTTAATTCGGTTGCATATTATGACCGTGCATTATTGAATATGCGACTGGAAGATTATAATTCTGCATTAAATGATATAAATAATGCATTGGCGGCACAAACTGCAAACCCCAGTGCTGTTTTACAAATGCGCGATTTGTATGCAAAGCGGGGGCGCCTGAACCTGTGGTTAAAGAATTGGGAAGGGGCAATTGCTGATTATACAAATTCATTGGCGCGCCCAGATGGCGTTGTTGATCCGTCGGTTTATGCCGAACGTGCCGAAGCATATACCGCAATTGGCAATTATGCCGATGCAATAAATGACTATGCCACAGCAATTCGTGTCGTTTCTGAACAAATCCAGGGTGCTACAACGGCGGCACAACGCGAAAGTCAATCCAGTGCAGCGATGTCATATTTTGAAAAATCGGCGGCATTGAATATTGCGTTGGGTGATGTTGACGCGGCGCGGGGCGATTTAAATTCTGCATACACGATTGCAGCTGCATTACTGGATAGCGACAGTATGGATAGAATTCAAGGCGTTTTAAGTAATTTGCAGGGACAATAAAATATACAGAATAAAAAAAATCCCGCTTTCGCGGGATTTTTTATACTTGTTTTTCCATTGGATTTTGCGAATCCATGATTGCGGTAAATGTTGCCTCTGATACTTTTTTTCCACTGACCATTGCAATACCGTGGAATTTATACAAACGCATTTTTGACATAATCAACTCAACATGCAATTCCAATACATCCCCTGGTTTTACCATATGCGAAAATTTAATTTTTTCCATGGTTGTAAAATATCCCAAAGTTTTTCCATCGTTTACCCCCAGACGTGCTAATGCAATAAAGCACGCTGTTTGTGCCAATGCTTCGATTGTTAATACGCCTGGCATAATTGGATTGTCTGGGAAATGTCCGCTGCACCAAAATTCGTCATCACGAACATATTTTATACCAACGCCGCTGGTTTCATTATATTCGCGTATTTCATCGACCAGTCGCATTGCACCACGATGTGGAATAACTTTTTCAATACCTTTTGCATCTATCATATATAATACTCCTGTATTTTAATTTTTCGTATTCTTTCGCAACCATGCATAGTGGCGCATAAATTCTGTGCCTGGACCCGCCGGATATCCCATATAACGCGCCCCATCTGCAATATTTCTGAATACACCACTGTGGGCGCCAACCTCTGCATCATTACCAATATGTACACCGTTCGCAACGCCAACCTGACCCGCCAACAGCGCGCGGTCGCCAACAACAACGCCACCAGCCAATCCAACGCCTGATGCCAAAAAGCATTCAGCCCCAATAATCACCCCATGTGCAATCTGGCACAGGTTATCAATTTTTGTCCCGTCGCCAATTTGTGTGTCTGTCATTGCGCCACGGTCAATACATGTATTTGCACCGACAGAAACGCGATTACCAATTACAACACGACCAACATGTGGAATAAAAACATTATGACCATTTTGACGGGTATAACCAAATCCGTCTTTGCCAATGACTGCGCCGGCATTTATAACACAATCTGCACCAATTGTGGCATTTTCAATATGCGCGCCTGTTTGAACGATTGTGCCACGACCAATGGTGACATTTTTTCCAATATATGCATTGGGATATATTTTTACATCTGGTTCAATAACTGCCCCGCGTTCAATTGTCGCAAATTGCCCGACATATACACTGGCACGATTTCTGAAAAACACGCCGCGTTCAATTATTGCATGTCTATTAATTCCACGCCGTGGCGGTTCACGATAAATTTCCCCCAGTATTTTTACAATATTGCCACGCGGACTGTCTGTTATTAACAGTGTTGCACCACTTGGTGCGTCAGCGGCATGTTCTGGTTGTACCAGAATGACACTGGCGCGAGTGTTTTTTAATACATCGATTGGCAGTATTTTAAATGCCGCACTGTTTTGTTCGGTTGAATAAAATGCCAATTGCCCCGGTTTTGCATCGGCGATCGGCGCGACCCCGCGGACCAGGGTTTTTGGGTTCCCACGCAATTCCAGACCAAACTTTTCTGCTAATGCCCCCGCAGTTGTCTGTGTCGCTGCTGGTGCCATCAAAGATTTTATTTTATTTAACATGCTGGGATTATACCCTATTTTTTTTAAATTAAAAGCATAATTTAGATATAAAAACAGCCACTGAGAAACAGTGGCTATTTTGTATATTTTCGTTTTTTAAAAACCTTGTGGTGTATCCATTTTTACATTAGATACTTTTTTATTCAACGCCGAAATCACTTCTTCGGTTATATCCAGATTTTCTGCATTGTTGCCGATACGGGCAAAACGACCATCAATTACCAATGACAGATTTTTCTTTGCAATGATACCTTCGATAACAGGATCCAAATGTTCTTTCTGAATTTTGTTCAGCGCATTTTGGAATGAAATTTCGATGCTTTGTGCGCGTTCTGTCAAATCGCGTTGCAGTTCATTTACGCGATTTTGATAATCAACAATACGGCGTTGCAATGCATCGCGTGATAAAACATCTTGCGATTTTTCAATTTCTGCCTTTTCGGATTCCAATTCTTTTTGTCTGGATTCCAATTCATCACGCAGTTCATTTTCATATTTCTGACGCTGTGCAGTCAGATCTTTTAATACATCCGCCTGGGTTTGTATTGCATCCATACGAATTACCGCCATGCGCAATTCTGCGCCTGTTGCGGCATCTGTGCTGACAACTTCCATTGCTTCTTCGACAGTTGCCCCACCAGAATTACCGCGTACTGCACTGATTGCCCATATACCCAACGCCGCCACAACAACGACAATTGCCGCGATAATACCAGTCTTTACATATTTTTTTACAGCTGGATCAGCCTGTGTTTTATTTGCCATAATTTCCATCCTTTTTTATGTTATGGATTCAGTATAGCAACAAAAATTTTAAATTGAAAGCGAAACTTGTTCTTAAATTTCATCGTGCGGGAACGATTCTGATTTCAACACGCCGATTGGTCAGACGCCCAATATCATCCTGGGCGGCAATTGGTCGCGCCGCGCCGCGTCCGACAATAAACATGCGTGCAGTATTTATATCTTGCTGGGATAAAAACACACCGACGCGTTGCGCCATGTCCATGGACAATGCGTCCGCCTGGCGTGATGCCATCGCGTCGGTATATCCTGCAATTTCAAAGAATGTTGCATCATATTTTTTCAAAATTTTTGCAATGGTTTTCAGTGTGTCTGCGCCATCTGGCGAAATGTCGGCAACATTTAATTCCATGATCGCGTCCCGCACCAGAATAACAACAACATCGGTTCCCGCGCGTTGCACAGAAATTCCAGGTTTGCGCAATGCGTCATATAATTCATATTCCAGCCGGGACATATAATTTAAACTGATTGCGTTGTCATTTGCAACCTTGTCGCCATAATCCAGTGTTGCTGGTGCGTCAATGCTTGTAACCAGTTTTCCGCCCGCCCCCAGGTATACAGGACGCTTTGCAATGCGTGATATTTCGGTCATGTCTGTAAAACTGGCGCCGCGCAGGTAATTTGACCATGTACTGCGTGCAGGACTGTGATATTGCGTGCATCCCGCCAAAAAAATTACAGACAATAAAAAAATATTTCCATGTATCTTCATTTATTTTACAATAAAAGAAATTTGATTTGTATCTGTTGAAAAACAATTTGCTGAAATATCTGTTTCAAAACCATTAACTGTAATAGATGTTGCCCATTTTGGCATAGCTGTTGTGAAATATTGGCATTCGCCCTGGCTTAATTGTGTTAAATTAATTGAAAATCCGGCACCATCGTCAATTGCTGTAATTGACCAATCGCCACCAATCGGCGCATGTGTATTATCCAGCGCACCCGCCGAAACCAAATATTCAACAGAAATACCATTATAATCGCCACGCATTCCCATTAACAGATTGGTGTCTTTTGCAATTTGTTCCAATTCCACGGACGCAATTTTTCGTACTTGGTTATTTCGTATAACATTATACATTGCAATTGCCGCCCCACCCATTAAACCGGCAATTGCCAACACGCCGATAATTTCTATTAATGATGCACCAAATTCTTGTTTCATATTTTTCCCTTTTTATTTTACGCCGACAATTTCTGCATTTTCAAATAAACTCATTGCGCTGGCGACCAATGGGTCAGATTCTAATTCTTCTTGCTTTTGTTCGGTTATTGTGTGTGCATGGGGTGATTCTGTTATTCGTTCCAGTATCCATGCATGACCAGTCTTGTCATTCAGCCATGCAGATAATTTGTGTGCGAAATCAGCATCACCACGGCGATCAAAATATTTAATATGTCCGTCTGATATTTCTGAAACCTCTATATTACTGGTATAGTATGAATACAGTAAAATTTCTTTGGTTTCTTGCAATGCATTTGCCAATTCATCTGCATTTGTAATTATGCGTTTTGCATTTTTTTGTGCATCTGGGGCGGTGGTATTGGGTGTCGGCGTATCGCGCGATGTTATTGTGGTTTGTTGTTTTAATATTTCTGATACTGGCGGCATATTTGCAATATGCATCAGTCGCACAATTAACATATCAAAACATTGTTTTTGATTTCCCGCCGCCTGCATTTCTGGGACTGCCGCAACCATAACCTGCCATATTCGGGACAGGGTGTTTAAAGATATGCGTGCGTTGATTTTTCTGATTTGTTCGCGTTGATCGGCGGTGTACGGGGAATTTGTAATATCGCCCGCATGTAGTAGTGCCGGGTGCATACGCGTTGCCCAATGCGTCCATTCCATCATATCTGTCAACAGCATTGATAAATCTGCGCCATTATTATAAATTTCATCTGCCTTTGCCAGTGCCGCCGCCGTATCACCAGACAGCACAGTTTCCATAAAATTAACAACAATTCCACGATCGGCGCGTTTTAACATATCCAATACAGATTGTTCATCGACATGCCCCGCGGTTTGTGCGATTGCCTGGTCCAGTAATGATAATCCATCGCGTACAGAACCATCGGCGGCACGCGCCAACAATTCGTTTGCGCCATCGGTTAGTTCAATTTTTTCTTGCCCTGCAATCCATGCAAAATGTTTTTTCAGTGTTTCAACTGGTACGCGAACCAAATCAAAACGCTGGCAGCGCGATAAAATTGTAACAGGCACTTTTCTTATTTCTGTGGTTGCCAGTATAAAAATAACATGTGCCGGTGGTTCTTCCAGTGTTTTTAACAATGCATTAAATGCAGGAATTGATAACATATGTACTTCGTCAATAATATAGACCTTGTATCGACCATTTGTTGGGCGATATTGTGCCGCGTCCAATATATCGCGCATGTTATCAACGCCTGTATGTGATGCCGCGTCAATTTCCATAACATCAATGTGTTGTCCAGCGGTAATTGCACGACAATTTTCGCAAACGCCACATGGATTTGCCGTTGGACCATCTGATGACAAACAATTTAAAGCTTTTGCTAAAATACGCGCCGTACTGGTTTTTCCCGTACCGCGAATTCCGGTGAAAATATATGCGTGCGCGATGCGCCCCGTGTTAATTGCAGTGGTCAGTGTTTTTACTAAAACATCTTGCCCAATCAGTGATTTAAAATCTTGACTGCGATATTTGCGTGCTAAAACAGTATAATTACTATCCATGCTAAAACTTCCTTTGTGGAAAGGATAGCAAAACACAGTCAAATTTCAACCATTAAAGTATAAATGAAAATCGATTTTATTTCATATCTGTAATAAAATCTGGCAACGCAGGTTCATCGTCATCAGATGTTGCATCAATATCTGTTGCGTCTGTTGCATCCGGCACATCACTGGGAACTGCTTTGTCCCCTGGGGCGCGGGTTGAATCGATTTTTCCCTGTTCTGCATTAACGATGCGACCATAGTGTTCCGCCGCCTGCATCAGGCGTTCGCGTTCAATTTCATCTGTTGTTTGACGCGCTTGGTCCATATATTGTTTTCTTTTTTGACGCCACTTGTGGCAGCGTTGAATCATCAGTCCGACAGACGATTGGTTTTTTTTATTTGGCATAACTTAATTCTTTATTGTCAGGAAATTTATCCATTTATGCGTTTTTATACTTCGCATTTGTACTTAACACAGCAAGATAATAAATCAACTTAAAACTGATTGCAATATTTTTTTTCAATTGCTAACATTTATGGTATGTAGGAGGGACGCCTGTTCATGCAGCGACAAAGTGGAAATTTTTTATTACAGGCGTTATTAGCATTGACGCTGATATTTTCATTTATTCCATTTTTTGCGGGTCGTTTGGCGGCGCGCGATATGGATTCGCAAATGTATGCCACCACGCAAAAGGTTGATGTTGCACAAACTGCGGCGCGTATTTTTATTCGCAGCCGCGCAAATGATTTGCCGTATAATACAACTGTTGTATCTGGGGATGCGTTTTCTGATTTATTGGAACCGTATGGATTGCCATTGGGCTTTATTCCACATACCGCACTGGGCCAGGATATATCATTGGTAATAAACAAAACAGCGATGGCGGTAAATGCATACTTGCAATTATCGGGTGGTAATTTATCTGATGTGCAAACTGCGGAACTGGCGCGCCGAATTGGTTTTTATGCATCAATATCTGGTGATGATATATTGGTTGGATTGGCATTGGATGCGGCATATTCCGATGTTGTTCGACGTAATGAAACGGATTTAGATAACAGTGCGTTTTTAACAGATTTAGATATGGGTGGTTTTATTTTTGATAACGGTGGTGATATATTTGCGCGCCGTGGCGAATTTGATACTGGGGAATTTGATACATTATCTATTTTTGGCACAGAAGATGGACGCAAGGTTCGTAATACAATTGATGTTTTAATAGCAAATCGTGCGATATTTCAAAGTTCGTTGGGTGAATCTGCATTATCATTAACGCGTGGGTCGTTGTATGTTGGTTCTGTTAATGCAAAGACCGTATCACAATTCGGCGACACGGGCAGTTTTACATCAAATGTTGCGTCCGTATACGATTTTGCAATGACAGCGGGACGAACCAGTTTTTCGGGGCCCCTGGAATGGAATGTTAATGGTAATATTGTCAGTGAAAATATTAATTTCAGTATGGAGCGTTTAGAAATCAGTTCTTATATTGACACAACCCGCGGTCAAGATGTTTATATTGACCCAGATGATTTGGAATACAGTTCACGCAGTGGCATCGAAACAGGTTCAATTATTGCATCAAATATAACCATGCGCGATCAAACATCTGACGCATTAAATAATGGTGAAACTGGTGCGATTATTTTAGATATTCGATTGGCGGGTACATCAATGTTGCCAGATTTATTACTGGATACAATCGATAATGGTGTATTTAAAATAATATCGAAGCCCAGTGCAAATGACAGCAAAACAGATGATTGTCGGGCGATAATTGCAGACCTGGGTGGCAGATATAATCAAAAATCTTTATCGCAATATATTATATGCCAATATGTTTTCTGGCATCGATTAGAACAAAGAATTAATATAAAACAATGTTTGTTGGATGGGCGCAGTGATTGCATGTAAAACAAATATTTTTAATGATAATTCGCGTGGCGCCAGTATGACCGAAGTTTTACTGGCAATGGCAATCGTTGCAATGGCAACACCATTTTTATACAGTCAAATTTCTGACACGAACAATACGCTGCGCGATATTGCGGCGGCGAATGAAATTATTTCACTGCGTGATACTGTATTAAATTTTGTTCGTTTAAACCAGGCGGATTGGCCAGATGTTGCACAAATTAAATTGGCAGATGATGAATTGGACGAAATATCAAACATGCCAACAGCTGGATTTATTGATAAATATGTTGTCAATGGGGCAACAATTACAGATGTTTATTTGGCATTTGATATTGATGAAACAGATCTGCGAACAACCCAGATTGCGCGGCATATTGGCGGTGATGCCGCGGTTGTTGGCGATGATGGTGTTGCGTATGGTGGTTCGTGGGCGGTTGCGGCACCTGATTTCAAACCCGGCGATTTAATATATCGGATTTCCCGTGATTTAGAAGGGGAAGACAAATCAAAATATTTGCATCGCACAGAAACAGGTGAAGAAAACCTGAATACAATGATGCGTGATTTAAATATGAATAATAATCGTGTTTATGACATTGGTGGTATAATTGGAAAATCCGCAGAAATAAAAAATGTAAATACACAATTTCTTTCGGCACCAAATGTATCGGCGAACACAATTTATTTTTCAAATGGTGCAAACCTGGATGGGGAAAATTCTGCATTTGGTTCAATGCGTGTGACAGGTGATATATCTGGATTCCGCAATATTTATGCTGATACAATGAATGGACGAACATATACAACAAATGGGCGCATAATAACAGACCGGGCAACGGTTGTAAATTCTGTAAATGTTGCAAATGATTTGGTATTAAAATCAGATGCAACGCGCACAATCAGTGCATTTACTGGGGTAACTGCGCATTCTGTAATAACATCGTTTTTATCCACCGAAAACATAGTGTTTTATGATAATTTTGGGTTAACAATATCTGGTGAATTATTAATGTCGACAACATCGCCTGTAAAGATTGGCAGCTGGACTTTTCCATCATTAACGCCACCACGATTTACAGAATTACACTTGTCCCGTGCAACTGTGCCATCGGCGCCATCGGCGAATGAATTCAGTGCAATAATGTCAGATGATTGGCAAACTGTACAACCTGTTGAGGTATTACAATGACGCATATTCACAGAATTTTTTCCACACAACACAATGAACAGCATGGCAGCATGCTGGTTGAATTATTAATGACAGTTGCATTGGCGGCAATAATTATGCCATTTATTTTCCGGTATCAGCAAAGTGCAATTACGCGTGCAGAAAATATTGCAATTGCGGATAATATGACAGATATTCAAAGTGCGCTGGAACGATACATATTGGATAATCGTGAACAGTTATTAAATACGGTGGGGCGAAATATTGTTCGTGTTAGTATGTCTGATTTGGTTGAATATGGTGCGTCTGTTGATTTGGTGGACAGTGATGAATATCAATTGCGTGTTTTGAAATCTAATGATTTAAATGGTCGTGCCACATTACAAGGCATTGTTGTATTTTCATCTGACGAAATCAGTCCAATGCGTACGCGTGAAATTGTTGCGCTGGGCGGCGATTCCATGGGGTTTATCGAAGGAAATCGTGCATATGGTACATTTGGCGCATGGCACGCAAATACATTGGATATGGGGATTAATACCACTGGCGGAATCGTCGAATTAACCGATGTTAATCGTGATAATGCGCTGTATTTATGGCGTGTTCCATCCGACAGTGCATCTGATGCAACGATGCTGTCTGGATTAAATCTGGGCGGACACGATATAACAAATGCGTCTTTTTTTAATGCATATTCTGCGCAATTTGACGAAACATTAACATTGGGTGTTGGGGTTGCATCCAGTTTGATATTCCAAAATCGAACGACACTGGATAATATTTTCGAAGCAACAAATGCGACTGTTTCTGGTATATTATCATCAGATTCTCGCACCATGGAGGTTTCTGGCAATTTCGCATTGGCAGATACTGGAAAATTTACCAGTTTTACCACCGGTGATTTATATGCATCAAATATGACGCTGGGTGGATTATCCGTTTCTTCTGATTTAGATGGCCCCGCAATATTAACAGTTAATAAATCAATTGATATGACGGGCGGAAACATTGATGCCATGTATGTAACTGTTGGTTTTGCTGGTTCTATTACGCCGCGTCTGGTTGTTTATGACAGAATCGAAGATTCGACAAATTCAAACTATTTTTGGGACCTGAGTTATGGAATCGCAAATATGTCAGATGTTTCATTACAGGAACTTAATCGTATGGCAACAGATATTGCATATATTGAACCGGCGGGTGATACAGAAACTGGGCGCATATTTAATGCAGTATCTGCGAATAAAAATGCAACGGCGTCTGATTACATGAATGCAATAACAGAAATGCAGAATGCGGTTCGCAAAAAATATCAACGGTTGAATTTGGAATAAAATGTGCTATGAATCATCGTATGAAAACAGTATGTGATTTTTGTAAAACAGAATATACAATTGATGCGGTGCCGAACATGCCGGTCAAATGCGCGGTATGTGGTAACACATGGGTTGTTCCACGCGCCCCGCGTACACGACCATGGTTGGTTTTTATTGCGGCACTGTGCGCATTATTGGCGGCAATTGTTTTTGCAATTGCGGTAATTGCGCAAAATAAAATAACAGAAATTCGTGAAAATCCATTGGTTGCCGAAATTGGCGAAATTACAACAATAACCGATGAAAATGGAATTGTGCATTTTGTTGTAAATGGTCGTGTTGTAAATCGATCTGATCAAATTTATGGTGTGCCTGGATTGGTTGTTGAATCATATGAACGCGATGGAAATATTGTTGATCGTCAACATTTTATGCCATCTGCAACATTGCTGGATGCGGGGGCGTCTGTGAACTTTTCTCATGTATTGTCCGTACCTGTGGCGGGTGTTGAAACAATATCTGTGAAATTGGAAAACAATGGGAAATAAAAATGAAGAATTTATTAATCGCATTTTTTGCAATATTTATAACATTGCCTGGACTTTGTGCAGATGCGCCGTCTGGGGATACCCCATTGCCCCAGCCACGAGTCAGTATTTTTTCCACCAGCACAGATTGGGAGGCTCTAACCGGTCTGCGCTATTCAGAATATCGTGGTAATTTCATCCCCAGTTCAAATATTATTGGACGCGGATTAGTGTTGTATTATCTGGACGGATTCCCATGCTATGGTCTGGGCGAAGGGGTGCGCATTTGGATTGGTCCAAATAATAAACACGATGGCGAATTACGAATTGCGTGTTTGTATGCACCAACAGAAATTAAATTTACATGGCGAAATGCCACCCGTGATGCGGACCAGGCGCAAAGTACGGGTATCTTAACATGCCCGGTTGACAGTGATGGTCGTGATTTAACAATTGAATTATCCCAGTGTGAAAAGGGCCCAGATTGGGATGAATATAAATAATGACGATGAAATACGAATTTATTGTACCCGATACAAATACAGGCATGCGTCTGGATAAATTTTTATCTGAACAAATGCCAGATTTTTCACGCAGTGAAATTCAGCGTGCCACGGTTTTAGTAAATGATGCATATACAAAATTTTCGTATCACACACGTGCGGGCGATAAAATATTGGTTGATATGCCGACCAAGAAAACAGATATTGCGTCCGAAAATATATCGTCTGATTTTGAACTGGATATTTTATACGAAGATGACGATATAATCGTTATAAATAAGCCGCGCGGTGTTGTGATGTATCCATCAGCGGGAAATAAAACGGGTACATTGGTTCAAAACATCCTGGCGCATACACATTTATCTGCGCTGGGTGGGGATGTGCGCCCGGGTGTTGTTCATCGTCTGGACAAAGATACCAGTGGCGTTATGGTATTTGCAAAATCAGATGTGGCATTTCGCGGTCTGGTAAAGATATTTTCTGCGCATGATTTAACGCGTAAATATATTGCATTTGTATGGGGTGTGCCAAATTGGGATGGCGCAGATATTACTGGAAACATTGCCCGTTCATCACGCAATCGTAAAAAAATGACAATGGTAAAGACAGGTGGCAAACCGGCGCATACAATTGTAAATGTCGCAGACGCATGGACCCGCGCAGGTGTGTCAATGTTTCGGTGTACATTAATGACAGGGCGCACGCATCAAATTCGTGTACATTTATCGGCACATGGTTTTCCAGTATTGTGCGACCCAATATACGGTCGTGGTGCGGCGCGCCTGGGCAGTGTGAAAAATCCAGAATTGCTGAATTTTATAAAAACACATGATGGTCAAATGCTGCATGCGGAAATTCTGGATTTTACGCACCCGGTCAGTGGTGAAAAAATGCATTTTCGTGCGCAAATGCCGTCTGACATGTTGGAATTGCGTGCAATACTAGATGAAATCGGATAAAAACATCGGGTAAAAATTACCCGATTTTTTTTGTAAAATAATAAGTATATTTAGCATATTTTTCTTTATCAAATAATGATTTTATGTTATACTTAAAGCAATAAATATGGAGTGAGTCTAATGAATTTGCTGAAAAAAACGGTTGGATTTATGGCGGTTTTCTGCGCAATACCGGCGGCGTTTGCGTTAACGGCGCGCCCCAGTGTTATTGGCACGGCATCATCGCGTCTGCCGACAATGACGGCATATATAAATGCCGTATCTGGTGCGACATCATCGTCATCTACATCAAATTTATTAGATAATGTTGAATGTATCGATGCGTATACATCGTGCTTAAAGGGCGGCGATGTTTGTGGTGCAAATTTCGAAGAATGCACGAACAAGGTTTTGTTCCACGCAAAAATGCCAATGTGTTTAAGTACTTTGGCACAATGCACTGCGTCTGGTGTAAACGCATTGTTTGGAACATCATCAACAACCGCACTGTCAAATGTTGCATCCAGAAACCAGTATGATGAGGTTACTGACTATACATACCCGACAGACGGCAGTGTCCTGGGGCAAATGATAACGGGTGCAGCAATTTCAAATATGTATGACACCAGTGATTGTATCCGCCGTTATACATCATGCTTGCAACGTGATAATGTTTGTGGTGCAGAATTTGAATTATGCACAACAAATACAGAATTCAGAAAACAAATGGTTTTGTGCGATTCGACATTGGCGCGTTGCCAGTCCGATGGCAAAATTGAACTGTTTGGTTCAACATCAACAACTGCGAATCCGGCATCCGACAGTCGTGTTGGTATTTTAATTTCCGAAGGTGCGGCATTGGCGGCGGTTAATGCGGTATCTACATGTTACAAGGTTGCCGATCAATGTATTTTAAATGCATGTGCGGCAAACCCATATAAATGTATTGCTGATTCATCGGAACAGGCGGTCGCATTGGTCGATGCAATTAATGCGGGCGTATTGGCAGATACAACAACAAATGTATTAATGTCTGTTTCCGAAACGGTCAGCAATTCATCTGTTCGTTCATATATCAGAAATTCGTGTCTGGATACAATTGGCGGAAATAAGTATTGTTATGCAACATTCTTGGGCAATGGCGTAATGCCAACATCATCACAATTAAGTGATGCCGATAACCAAGAAGATGTCTTTGCCGAAGCGTATGCATCCCGCATGAATGATTCTATGCGTGCCAGATTAAATGATTTAATCGAAGATTTTGATACCGATGCCAAGGAAAAATGTTCTGAAACATTATCATCATGCGTAATGCGTGTTTGCGGTGGCGGCAGTGGCGCGGCATGTTATTCATTGGTACGCGGCAGTGACGAAGAATCCATTAATAGCGATGCTGTTTATGATGAAATCAAAACGGGTTGTTCGGCAATTGTAAATACCGATCCATATTGCCAATATGCGGCACAAAACCCAACCAGTACTGGTACATACACATATACATATAACCAGGCGGATGCATTTACCACATTATTCCCAGAATATGATGATAAAGGTACGGATCCAATTGGTGTAATTGCATCATTGAATGCAGCTTTGGCAACCAGTTACAGCGATGCTGCAATTGCACAAATGCGCACACAATGCGAAAATGTTGCAAAAAGTTGTGTAAAATCCATGTGCGGTGATGAATATACAAATTGCTATCGTAATCGTACCGATATTTATTCAACACTGACCAAAACAGGTACATCGTCATTTGATAACAGTATGAACAAGGTTGGTGGTGTTTTGGATTATACAATTGTTCTGGGATTGTGTTTGGATACTGTTAAATCAGCATCCGTATGCCAAGAACACCTGGCAATTGAAACAGCCAAGATGAAAGTGAAAGAAAGTGAAACATCTGCATGGGGCGCCGGCAACATTACCAGCGTGCGTTCTGGCTGGTTGGATGCAGGCAGTGCAACTAAGTTAGAAGGTGTCGAAGGTGATGTCCAGGCAACAGATGCTGATGGCAATCCGATGTGTTACGCATCAGATGGAACCCAGGGTATTTGCAATACTGTTGCGAATGGTGTAATGTATGATACGCCAATATATGTTTCATATACAACATATGCACAAAGTCAGGCGGCTGAAACAATGTTCCGCAGTTTGGTGTACGACATTGAAAAAGAAGCCCAGGCGATTTACAACAGTAAATTGACCCAAGAGCAAAATATGTGCTTGGCATCAAATGCGGGCGGCATAATCGCACGCAACGATACAGGCAGCACATTCATGTGGTCAAAATTAAGAAATAACAGAAAAGTTCCAGATGATTACACAATCATGGGATTGGAACGCAATGACTTTGTCGCCAGCAATGATTTATATGGATCATTCTGCACGGTAAAGGTTACAATCCAGTCCGATGATCCAGATATCAGAAATGCGATGAATGGGGCAGATTGGGCAACAACATACTTTGCGGTTGGTGATACTTTCACCTGTGGCAGCTGGATACCATCTGACGAGCTAGAGGCAATTGCAAACACTGTTGCCGATGAACAAACCGCGGACAAAGCCGCCAGCCAACGCCGTACACGTACATGGGTTGGTGTATTGGGTGGTATTGCCAGTGCGATTGGTGGTGCATACCTGGGCAAGGGTATTGCCGATGGGTCTGCCTTGGGCGGCTTAACCGGGAAAAAGAAATCAACCGATAACAGCAAGGTTATATCAGAATATATAGATAAAGTTGAAAATACTATCCGCAATAATGGAAGGGTTACTGCAGATGTAGCGGCAATAAATGGTTATATGAACGCAATAGCAAATGAAGCAACAAAATTAAATGTGGATAGTGGCACTATAAATAACGCAAAAGGGTCTGTGTCAGATTGGTATGCAGAATATATAAAAATATATGGTTCTTCGGTTATTAATCAAAATGCAATAGTAGGTGTAACAGACGATTCCGAGTTAACGTCTTTGAAAGAAGCAGGAGATCTTGCGCTTGCAAACCTGTCTACTTTGGAAATTGCTATTAATGCAGCAAAGAACACATCCGATTCTGATAACAAGAATTCATGGGTTGCCCCAACTGTTGGTGCGGTTGTAACGGGTGCGGCGGGTGCAACAATATTGACGCTGGCAACACGCGATATCCAGAATGCAAATCTGTCTGCGGAACAGAAACAGATATATGAAGACTGGATGAACAATGTCGGCAGACACCTGAAATGTTATATCGGTGCTGATGAAGCCGGCGAATATGGCGATATAATCAGCGTCAGCATGGAATAAAAAACGGGGCATCGCCCCGTTTTTTATTATAAAATAAATGAAAAATCACAAATAAAAATATTTTATAATTGTATTGCCGAACAACATTCTCTTTTTATCATCGCAAGAAATTTTACAACAAACATGTAATATTTGTACTTTGTCATCGCGAGGGAGCAACGCGACCGTGGCGATCCAGTTATAATAAAGTCGCGCATACGCGCGGGCATCATTTACTGGATTGCTTCACTACGCTCGCAATGACAAGGGACCAGAGTATAGAATACTGTGTCGCTGCGCGACGAAAAACAAATTTTTGTCTTTTCACTGTTGAATTTTTGTGTTAAAATTAATCCTAAGAGAGAATATGAAACATATATCCAGATTTTTATTATTTGCATTATCGTTGATTTGTGCGAATACTGCATCTGCGGCGCCGGTTGCCACAACCGTGGGCAGTAATTTAACCGCATACAATCCAACATCGGGCGCAACAAATAATGCCATGTGGAACGCGTACATGAATCCGCGCGCGAATACATCGGCACCAACAGCGGATTTTGGAAATTGTAATGCGGCAATAATTCGTTGCGCCCAGCCAAAGTGTGCAAATGGGGGCTGTGCAACAATGGATGTTGCGCGTCCGATTGTCGTTGGATGTGTTGAAACAAATGCGTCGTGCAAGCAGTATGGTAATGATTTAATTGACTATATCGCGGCGCAATTGGTGTCTGACGCAAATGCGGCATCTGCGGCGGCGGCAAATGCCCAGGCAACGGCTGCCCAGGCTGCGGCGGCACAAAGCAGCCAGCAATTACAGCAAATGCAGCAACAGATGCAGCAAATGCAACAACAAATGCAACAACAAAGTGCCGATACAGCCGCACAAATTCAAGCGGCACTGGAACAGCAACAGGCGGCAACCACCGCGGCAATTGCAAATGCCACGGCATCAAGTCAATCGACAACATCCGCCACAACCGGCGCAACCGCAACCGGCACAACCACAACAAATGACACAACCGCCAGTTTGTCTGCGGGTCCAATTGATTTAACCGCCGCGCAAACATTGGCGGCACAGTCGGGGGTTGATGCAAACCTGTTGGCGCGTGAACAAATCGCCGGTGAAATTTTAACCGGCATTGAAAATGCAGAGGTTGCATTAAAGTCTGCCAAGGCGGCAATGGAAACCGCATTTGAATATGCGGGCTGTGATTCTGCGGGAAATAATTGTACTGGACCTGCACGTGTTCGTATGTTTAAGCAAAAGGCAATGGAATTCTTTGAACCGTATAATGATGTGCTGAATGAATTATACGATGCGTTAATATTGGCGCAATCCGTTGGGGTGGATATTACCGATATTTATATGATGCTGAATGGTACATGTAATGTATGGGGGCAGTATCTGTGTACCAAAGGACAGGTTATGCATTATACGGCGGCAAATTGTAAAAACGGTCGTTCTGTTGCCGTCAGTACAGGTGAAGGTACTGTTATGGGTGGCGCAGAATGCGAGGTTGGTCAGGTTGTTCCAATGTCTGACGGTGGGTGTCAATTGATAAAAATGTTAACGAACCAAGAAGAAGTACAAAGAAACTGGTTGTATTATGAGGAAGGTCTGGATGGTGCCCAGGTTCGTGTTGGTTGCGCATCCGAAGCATTGGATAATTCATTTCTGTTCCGCGGTTTAAAAAGACAGGCAAATATCGATATAGATGTATTACAGCGTATGATAGAGCAAGATGCACCCGCGGTATATGGCGGTAATCGATTTGGTCAAAATAAAAGTGTTGACCCAGATGGATTGAAATATTGTGCTGTTACATCAGATACTTTCCAAGATTTACAACAATACGCCAGCCTGAAACAATTACCAGACAAGGTTTGTGTTCCAGATAAAGATTTAGAAAGCATATTTCAAAACGGTGGTCGTATAGCCGAAGGTGCATCATCAACTGCATCTAGTGTTATCTATAAGTGTTCATCATTTAATGGATATGAATATGAAAAATGTTTATGTGAAAACAGTTTGTCCAGAAATGCACAATGGGTACCATCAAAAGAAACTGGTGCCACCCAAGGAGAAGGTAAATGTGAATGTATTGGCAGTGGAACAAAATATACAAACTGGGACATTGATCGTGCAGCATGTACTGACGATAAAGGCGCAACGGAGGCTGACTATAAATACCTGACCTATGTTGATGAAGGTGGATTCAGAAAAGATTTTTGTTCGGATTATGGTGGAATATGGCAGTTGGCAACATTAACATGTGATTGCAGTACAGTATCAGATGATGTCGCAAGAACAGCGTGTGAAACAATGACCGCCAAGGAAACAAGTAATGCACCTGTTTCATCTGTATCAAGCATATCATTGCCAAGTCAAAATTTAAATTCGGGGATATCAAATGGTGGACCATTATCGAATTTGCAGTTTGATTTTGATGCCCCAGCATTTTTGCAATAAAGTGCTTTGAACAAAAGAACAGAATACGGCGCATATGAAAAAAAAGAATAAATATTTTATAAAATTAAAAACTGCGATTATATCTGCGGTTGCAATGCTGTTTATTGTGCCAGCTGTGTATGCCGCAGATAACGGTTGCAGTGATGATGATAATAATCGTATTGCGCCAGTACTAGCATTGTGCAGTTCACATACATATAATATCGGTTTAGCGGAAAATCCAACTTCAGATTCTGATAAACAATTGATGCGCGATGTTGTTGCATTAAAGACAACCGTTATGATGCAGCAAATGTATAAACAATACAGTTTCTTAGAGGCAACATTAAACCGTATGAAAACGCAATTGCGCCGCGAAATATTAACCACTAATTTCGAAGCCGCCGGCGCATCATCATCTGATTCATCTGGATCCGCCAGCAGTATGTCAACCGACAGAAATGTTGTATTAATTGGTGCGGAAAATTGCCTGTTAAAAACCAGTACATCAGCTGGACTGGCATGCATACAAAGCAATATTCGTATTGTTTTACAGGCGGTCAGTGCAGGAAATATTGGTGAAGCATATCGTCAATTGCAAAAAGATTTAAGTTTTGCAGAATCATTTGGCGTTACTGGCGTAAAAAGCGAAAAAGGTGTATATACAGCACCAGCAAATTGTGTGGATTTAAAAGCAAGTCGTGATAAAGTAAATAATTGTGCATATGCTTTAAATATTGCTGTCATGACAAAAATAGAAGAACAACAAAACCAACAACGAAACAATCAACAAAAATAGTAAAAAAACGCCCATTTGGGCGTTTTTTACATTTGGATGCATCCCCACAAAGACATAAGGTATTTATATTGGTGAATCAAGCGGGAATAACAAGGAAAGAAATGCCGGAATGTGTTGATTTTATACGCGTTAGAATACTTACAAAATCAAGACAGAAATATATATAGCCCATTCGTGCGTTTAAAAAGGGGCATTTGCCCAATTTTTTCGATACAGGTAAATCAACCTGTTATGCGTAATATTTATGCCATATACCACATTTCCATTGTATTATACACATATTTTGCAACAGCCCAACTCGTCATCACGGAAAAATGACGCCACCTTTTTTTGTCATTGCACCACACCGTGTCATTGCGTGGCGTACCACATCCCTTGTCATTGCGAGCGTAGCGAAGCAATCCAGTAAATTATGCCCGCGCGTATGCGCGACTCTATTATAACTGGATCGCCACGCCATCTGCGATGGCTCGCGATGACAAGCGGTAGACGCCATTGGTGTTGTGCGCCCACGCGATGACAAAGGATATGAAGCATGCTATATAAATTATAATTAACTTTATTAGTTGTAATCGGTTGTTCATCTACCTTGTCATTGCGTGGCGCAGCGCGGCAATCCAGTAAATAAAACTTGTCGCGCAGCGACACAATATTTGAACTTTGCACTTTGAAAAAAACGCCCGAATGGGCGCTTTTTATGGACATACAGATAATTGTTTTAATACATTCTGGACATCGTTATTCACCGATACGGTTATTTCGCGTTGCAGTCCGTCTGTATATGTATAATAGAATTTGTAATCTTTAAATTCTGGGAATGCCTTGTATGCCTGTTCAAACGGTGCCAGCATTGCATAAAACCATTGACGCCCACGGCACAGACAACCATTTCGGACATCTGCGGCAACAGCGGCGGTCGCAGTATTTGGATATTTTGTATCCAATTCATCATCTGTCATCATCAGACAACGCGCCCCAAATCCGTAAAAGTTTGCATCGTCTGCCAAGAATTTATAAACCAATCCATCGGATGCGCCGGCTTGCTTTAATGAATACGCCATGCCGTCCGTACAACACGCATTTGCAGAATTCATCAGCATTTTATACCGTTCTAACAATGGTGCCGCCAGCGGATTATTTGCGGTTATATTTTTATCACAACGCGCCGCCGCAATAAATTCAGCCATTTTATCAGCACGAATACGCGGACTGCGTGGGGAAACAGTTTCACGAATGATTGGCTTTCTGCGCCAAATTTCGCATTCTGTTTCTGATTCAAATGGACATCCGTCCGCACGACCAAATGTTATATTCACAACTTCGCTTAAATCCTGGGCGACATATTCCGGTCGTGGTGCCGGCAACGGTATTTTCTGAACCTGGGACGGCAGAGTTATTGATTGAACGGGTGCAGTATCAACAATGGTTGTATTTTGTTCGTTTGTTATTGTTTTTACGCCACTGGAAACATCAGTTTCGTCAATTTCAACATTGTCCGCCCATAAATTTTCAGTTGGTTTTCGTGGACTTAATAATTCTTCGACCCGTGCGCGCGTTGCGGCGGCATCTGCCATATTCTGTCGATACAGGTCAACGACACTGACCGTACCTGGGTTAAAATGATTTTCTGCAACAACTGTTGCAACTGGTTCTGTTGGGGCATCCGCCTCGCGAATATATAATTCCGGCATTGGTTGCAAGAACCAGTCTGTAAAGTCTTTGTATTTATAACTGGAAATCGAATCGTCCCAAATTGGCACCCCATCGCGCCAGTCGACGGTTTTATCATACCCGCGTGGATCATAATCGCCCGCGGTTCCGTCCCATACCGGCGGTCTGTCGTCAGCAGGCACCGGTTTAATAGACAGCAATTTTGCCTCTACCATTGGTTCTGGCACGGCATAAACATATTGCACTGGTGCGCCCAATACAGTTGGTGCGCCAACACTTGGGGCGACCGCGCTGGACGCCGGTGCGATATTCAATGGTGCAATATAACAATCGTCCCCAGTGCAGTCAGACGCCACAACTGGTGCAATCCCGCATAAACACATCAGGGATGAAAAAATAAATATTTTGTTTTTCATATCTCTTGAATAATATCACAAAAAACATGCCATTTGAACACAATTTTCAGATTTTCAATATTTTTGTTAATTTTTTTGTCAACCATTACTTGAAACAGGATTTTTATACCCTATATATAATATCGAACCCGCCGAATTGGACATATATTCAATCAACGGCGCACATAATCCGATTTTGTTCAGATGTAATCGAATCGATTTAAAATTATGCGTTTTGTATTGGTTTGAATGAAAACGAATCATAAGATCGGCATAATGGCGAATCGTATTTCGGCGCCAAATAAAAAAATATTAAAAAAAGTTAAATTTTTTTAATGACAAGAAAATGGCTGATTTCTGGCGATTTTTCCTATTCATTATGGCAACCGAATGATTTTTTAAAAATTATTTCTGACAAATCACTTGACTTTTTGAAAAAATGTGCGCATACTATGCGGGCTTTCAAGTTGGGAACAAATCAAAAAAAATCTCAACCCCTGAAATTCTGCGGTTAACGGAACGACCAATGGAAATAGGGTTCTTGTTAATAACGCAAACATTGTGAATAAAAGCAGCTCATCAAAAAGATTTTTGATTAATTCAAGAATCTGTTCAAGAAGAGATATGCAGACAGTTAAATTTGGAAATATCCAAACTTTGACTAAGTCAATGTGCATATCCTAGACAGGTAGTAGGTTTACATATTAAACCTCGTTAAAACTTGTCTTGCGAATATTAATGTAAAGACGAACTGATTAAAATGTCAGGTTTGTTTATGCACAGGACTTAACTAACAGGTTTTTTTAGAACTTGAGAGTTTGATCCTGGCTCAGAACGAACGCTGGCGGCAGGTCTTAGGCATGCAAGTCGAACGGGTGAAACAGGGCTTGCCCTGTGGATCTAGTGGCGCACGAGTGAGTAACGCGTGGGAAACTGCCCATTACTGGGGAATAACGTTTGGAAACGAACGCTAATACCGC
>CASDTC010000007.1 GCA_949283535.1 uncultured Pseudomonadota bacterium | reverse complement strand
GTTGACCTGCATCAGGATTTCAACAAATTTAACCAGGCGTTGACTTGCGTTTAATGCGTCCTGGTCAGACAGGGATTGTCCAGGATATAGTGTTTTTAACTGCAAAGATAACGCTTGCGTATTTGTCATACCAACAATGTAAATGGCACGACATGTGTAAAGCAAAGGGTCAAAGGGTCAGACCCTTTGGGTCGGACCCAAAACAAATGCGAAAATCTGGGCTTTTTTATTAGAAAACTTTTTCTGGAAACGGTATAAAAACGGTGTTTTGCGAATCGTAGGGCGTGCTATGCGTGGCCTTTTTGGGATTCTGGTAAACGGATAATTGTTGCCATATATTCCGCCAAAGATTGTGATGGTCTAAGGCCATGTTCTGTCATTTTTTGTATAATAACATCGGTTAAAATCTTTTTTAATGGCTGGTTGGCATCGGTAATTTTAAATTCGTTGATTACTTCGACCATTATTTCCATGTATGGTGTGGAATATCGTTTTTCAATGGCATTAAATGCGGTTTCGGCATATGCGGGACAAAACGCATGTTTTAAGTTCCGGAATGGTATGTATATGTCGGTGTATGTTGTGTCGTTTATTTGGATTGTATTTTTACCAATGTCCAGTTTAACCGTATTTGGAATATTGGTTATTTGTTGGTGTTGGGGCTGTTCGTTGGGGGATAAAACCACGCCAAAGGCATTTATATCGCCATCATAAAGGGCCAGTTTTAATTTGGCGGCGGCATCGTATATTTGTTTAGAATAATCTTTGTCGGCCTGGGTTGCAAAATGCAATTCTAATGATGAAAACCCCTGTGCATTTGCACGGATTTGTTCCATCGGCGGAATTTTAAACGCAATCCATTCACATGCCTGTTGCAGGGTGCAGTTTTCAAAGATTTCTGTTTTGTGTTTCATAATGCGTAATGGTATCGCAAAAAGTGGCGGTTTCAAGGGATTTTACATTGAAATTGTTTTTTGCGAAAAAGTATGTTAAACTGAAACTTGAATCCAGTGGAAATGGGTTCAGGGCCGTTGCAAGCCCGCTTTATCCGATGCGAAAGCATCGTTTCTGATGTATTTTCGATGCTTTTTGCATCGTTATCATCCCCAACTATGGTTGGGGTGCCGTTTGCCATACAATAGGGCTTGTCCTAAAAGCGCGGGGTCAATGATAAAGCGACTGCAAACACCCTGACCGCCATTCCATTGGCGGTTTAATTTTTACACAATGGGGTGGAACATGAAATCGCTGATAGAGGCATTGCCAGACGTAGTAAAACAGGGGCGACGTGAGGTTGAACAGATTTTGGCACGTGCACAATCTGACAATAAAATGATGTTGCAAACAAATGAATATGTTCTGCCCGCCCGTGATGAAAGCGGTTTGTTCCGTGGCACAATTCGGGCATGTTGCCCACCCGATAACACCAGTGCAGAATATTGCGAAACAGACGGTTGGTTTAACCGATTGATAAACGGTGACAACCTGTTTGCGATGCAGGCATTATTGACCGGTGACCCGGCAACTGGGCTGCCCAGTATGCGTGGTAAAATAGACCTGATATACATTGACCCTCCATTCGATAGTAAGGCAGATTATAGAACAAAAATAAAGCTGCCGAATGGCGATATTGAACAAAAACCAACCGTGTTGGAACAGTTTGCTTATTCGGATACATGGTCAGACGGCACAATATCGTATCTGAAAATGTTGTATCCACGTTTGGCGTTGATGAAAGAATTGTTATCCGACCAGGGGTCAATTTATGTTCATTGCGACTGGCATGCAGGGCATTATCTGAAAGTTATAATGGATGATATATTTGGGAAAAACAATTTCCAAAATGAAATTGTGTGGGGATACAAAAGCCCTGCGGTCGGGACTGACCATTATAAAAGGAAACATGACATATTGCTATTTTACAGTAAAGCAAACAAACATATATTTAATCCACAGGGCACTCCTTTGGCAAAAAGCACACTAGATGTTTGGGGACGACATTTTGATGATAACGGTGTTATAACTTATGGATACATGAAAGAAAACTGTCCTGGTGCATATAAAAGATTGGCGATGCGAGGCAACGCTAGTGATGACACAATATTTTTGGATGTTTTTAATGGCTCACCATGCGATGATTGGTGGTGTGACATTCCTTTCCTTAATAAAGGGAAAGAGCGTGTTGATTATGCAACACAAAAACCAGAGGCGTTATTGGAACGGATAATCAAAGCGTCGTCCAATGAAAATTCTATTGTAGCGGATTTCTTTGGTGGGTCTGGAACGACCGCAGCGGTTGCCGAAAAGTTGGGACGGCGTTGGATAACATCTGACCTGGGCAAGCCGTCATGTATGATTATGCGTAAACGTCTGATTGATATTCCGGATTGCAAGCCATTCTTGTATCACAGTATTGGTGATTATTCGCGTGAGGCATTCCTGTCCGACAAACAATTCCGCCGTGTGTCCGACCTGGCACGTGTTGTTATGGGGTTGTATGGCGCATTACCGTTTGATGTGGCGGATGCGCCATCCAACCTGGGACACATTCGCAATAGCAGCACCCTGGTATATGTGGACAGTCCGAACAAGGTGACCAATGCAAACACGGTTAAACGTGCGCTGGAACTGCGTGAATCATATATGGGCGGTTGGAACAAGGTTGTTGTTTTGGGCTGGAATTTTGCATTTGATATTGGTGCCACTATCCAGGGGTTGAATAAATCAGAATGCGAAGTCCTGGTTATTCCACCAGATTTGTTGGATATGTTGCGTAAAAAGGGGTATGCAGACCTGGTTAACAGCGGGAAAATAACATTCTCGTCCCTGCAATATTTAACCATTAAGCGGCCATTGGTTGTGCCGGCCAATGAAGACGGCAAGGTTAAGATAACCGTTGAATTGGATAACTATGTGCTGTTATCACCGGACAGTTTGCCATTGGACGATAAAGCCAAGGCAAAGGTTCAACAGGTCATGGCAGAACGCCCATTGGATTTGATTGAATATTGGTCGATTGACCCGGGCTATGACGGGCAGACATTCCGTTCTGTATGGCAGGATTATCGTGAAAACACCGCAAATGACGGCGACGCCGTTCGTGTGGTGCACAATGCCGAAATTATCACCCCAGCGCACCCAGGCAAACGCAAGATTTGTGTCAAGGCGGTGGACGTATTTGGGTTTGAATCAATGGTTGTTGAGGAGGTGTAAATTGCAATCTAAACAACGTGAAATCTTACAGTATATTAAAGACATGCCAGACACAAACGATATTGAAATATGCGGGCGTGACGGTGTTAGGCGTAATAACATTCAAAAAGAATGGGCACAAAAGGTGTTGTGTGAAATGCGGGCGCATTTAGAAGAGCTGTTAAGGCGTGGACTCATTTCGTGTGATGAAAAGACGTTTTCAAACGGTAAGTCATTCACGAACATAAAAATCACATCAAAAGGCAAATGGTATTTTCGCAAATCTATAATAGCAAAGGTCGCTTATGTGATTGTTTTTACGGTGCCAGTAGCGGTTGCAGCGTGGATAAGTTTGGCAGACGTAATTATAAAACTTTTTAATAAAGGGGTAGCATAATGTCATCACCAACAAATTCTGGAACACGTGATATTCCATTAAAATTCGCCAAGGGGTTAACTGAACTGGTTAATGTCGAATGGGAAAACGGGCGTTTCTTGGACGCTGTATCACCGATAACAGCCGACCTGTTGCGTTATTGGTTCGACCCATCGTTTTGTGATGTGCGTGACCGTAATTTCCATGATGGCCAACGTCAGGCGATTTTGAACACAATATATGTGCATGAAGTGTTAAAGTCCAATTCTGTGGTTGATATGTACGCACATCTCTCCAATGTGACGGACACGTCTTATGTTGACCAGAATTTTACAGATGTTATAACCGCTGACAAATATCGCTATCCAAAATATTGTGTTAAAATGGCAACTGGCACGGGTAAAACGTGGGTGCTGAACGCATTGTTAATATGGCAGTATTTGAATGCTAAATATCAAACTAGTAATGGTGTAAAATATACCAAAAACTTTTTGTTAATTGCGCCGGGACTGATTGTATATGAACGTCTGTTAGATGCGTTTCGTGGTAAAGAAATTGCCCTTGGACGGCGTGATTTTGAAACATCTGACCTGAAAAGCAACCAGGAATTGTTTGTGCCTGAAAAATACCGCCAGGATGTATTTTCATTTATTCAGAATGCGGTGGCTGATAAAAAGGAAATCGGCAACAAAACAACTGGCGGTGGCATAATTGCGATAACGAATTGGCATAAATTGAATGAAGATACGCCGGATGGTGAATCAGAAACCCAAATTATGGGTTTTGACTTTGGGGACACACAAAATATGGCATCTGAAATCCTGCCTGTGACACCGGGTGTTGCCAGTGGTAATGCATTGGATGCGCTGGATGCAAAATACCTGCGTGGTGGGGTAATTGAATATCTGGCAGGTTTGCCAGACTTGTGTGTATTTAATGATGAAGCACATCATATCCACGAAAGTAAATCGAACGGCATCGTGGCTGAGGTTGAATGGCAACGTGCATTGAATACTATTGCTGAACCCAAGGGCAACAGTTTTATTCAAATCGACTTTTCTGCGACCCCGTATATTGTGACGGGTGGTGGCAAGAACAGAACCAAACACTTTTTCCCGCACATTGTGACCAACTTTGAATTGGCAACTGCGATGAAAGCCGGGTTTGTTAAGACCTTTATTCTGGACAAGCGTAAGGAATTGGGGGCCTTGTCTAATGCAGAAATTGAATTCAAGGCCGTGCGTGAGGGCAAACAAGTAATCGGTCTGTCCGAGGGCCAACGTTTAATGTTGCGTGCGGGGCTGTCACGTTTGAATATATTGCGTGAAGATTTTGAAAAACTTAACGCCAAAAAATCGCCTAAAATGTTGGTTGTCTGCGAAGATACAGATGTGTCGCCGTTTGTAGTGGACTTTCTGCGGTCCGAGGGATTGGCCGAAGACGATATTATGCGTATTGACTCTAACCGTAAAGGTGAAATCCCACCAGAAGAATGGGAACAAACAAAACAGCAGTTATTTAACATGGACAAGTCTGACAAACCCAAGGTTGTTGTCAGTGTTATGATGTTGCGTGAGGGGTTTGACGTGAACAGTATTTGCGTTATTGTGCCCCTGCGTTCATCCGAGGCACCAATATTGCTGGAACAGGTTTTGGGACGTGGATTGCGTTTAATGTGGCGTGAACCCGAATTCCAAGACAGCAAGGCAGAAAACAGACATAACATATACGACCTGAAACAACAGCCGGTTAATTATCTGGATACTTTGTTTGTTATTGAACATCCGGCGTTTGAAAAGTTCTATGATGACCTGGACAAAAGTTTGTTGGTTGAAGAACCTGCAACCCGTCCTGGTGGCAAAGGCAAGGCGTTGGGTGATATGATTTCCGTTGGTTTGAAACCGAACTTTGCAGAATTGAATTTGTTTTGGCCACGCATTGTAAAAGACAAAGAAGAAACTATGTCGGGCGATGTTATATCTGTTGAAAGCATGAACCAATGGGACGGGGCAAGACTGGACGATTTGAAAAAATTGGTGCCAAATGACAATGATGAACGTTTCGTTGGGGTTGAAATGCAGGTCAAAACCCGCTTTGGTGAATACAGGGTGCGTGGCGATATATTTAACGCAAAGTCATACAATGAATATCTGCAAAAAATGCTGAACACAATTATTGTGAATATGGCCAAGATGAGCAGCAAGGGGCATAAAGCTGAACTGCCATTGATGCAGATTGACCAGGCGTTGTTAATGCGAACCATCGATAAGTATATCCGGACTCGTCTGTTCGGCCAGGAATTTGACCCATTAGTGGACGGGAATTGGCGTGTGCTGATATTATCAAACGGGCAAATATTGCAACATACCCTGACAGAACTGTCCAAGGCGGTTTATGAAATGCACACCAGAATCGATGTGGCCGAGGCAGTTGTGGAAAAACATTGGTTTTCGCAAGTTGATACAATGTTTGGGCGTGAAAATTTTGCATTGGACATAAAAAAGTCGATTTATGAAAAAACATTCTATCCGTCAACAACAAAACTGGAAAAAGATTTTCTGGAATATTGCGATGCGGACAGTGCCGTTGAACGTCTGATAAAAATTGATGAGCACAAGCATACGTTTGCACACCTGCGTTATTTACGCCAGGACGGCATGTTGGGAACCTATCATCCGGACTTTATGGTAAAAATCGGCAATAAAATGTATGTTGTAGAAACCAAAGGTGATGACAGGGCAAAAACGGCCGATGTGTGTAGTAAAGAAACCAGTGCGGTTGACTGGGTGGCCAAGATAAACGAATTGCCTGAATCAGAACGCATGGGCTGTGAATGGTCGTATGTGTTATTGACTGGCAGTAATTTTTATGCCTTGCGTGACCAAAATGCCAACATTCAGGACATATTGTCGCACAGCAAACTAACACGCACCCGTGCACAAGGCACATTGATATAACATACCTGTATACCATCCCCCCCCCTATGGGTAAGGGGATAGGTGTGTGGGCACATATAGAAAGAATGCTTTTTTTACAAGGCGGGTCGGGAAATTTCTCTGCCTGTTTTGATGTGCCAATTCTTACCGTATTCGTTTTCTATGTTTTCAATGATGATATTTAATGCCGGACGCAGATTTAGAATGTCGTTGTAATAAATAGTTCGAAATTCGTCCGATATCCCCGACCAGAAATAAGGAAAGCCGTGGTTATCCACGGCTTTAATCGTGTATAGCGCCGAAAACGTGGGGTTTTGTATTCAAAAATGCACTGTATGTGATTTTCAGAATGTCAAATCCGCCCAATTTTCAGATATGACATACATTGGCAAATTTTGCGATGCCGATTTTGAACTTGATTTTTTGCGCGCTTATAAAATACAGTTACGTTAGTAATTAAAAATCGTTAGGTAAAATAAAATGAAACTATCTAATTCTAGCGCATTGCTGATATTAAAATTATCCAGGTTTTGTCTGTATTTTATGCCCTTAATACCTGTCGTCACGTTGGTGTACTTTGGAAAAGGCGTTTCGTTGGCGGATTTCTTTTTAATTCAGGGTATTTTTAGAATTGCCGCGTTTTTATTTGAAATCCCCAGTGGTTATTTGGCCGACGTTTTTTCTAGAAAGAAAATTATGGTTTTGGCTACCTTTTTACAATTTTTGGGAATGTTTTTATTGATATGGGCGCAAGGGTTTTGGGCTGTTGTGGTTTGTGAGTCTCTTATGGGAATGGCCAGCGCACTACTTTCTGGTACTGGTGAAGCCTATGTGTATGACCTATTAAAGCGAGACGGTAAGGAAAATCAATATGTGAAAGAAAACGGTTCAATAAAGTCCTTTGCTCAACTTGGAATGTTTATTTCTATGATTGTAGGTGGTGTTTTATTGACTATGGGAGAAAGTGTTTTGTTATGTGTAGAGGCACTTGTAGTATTCTTTGGGTTCTTGTTGATGTTGCTATTGCCAGAAATAAAAGAAGTCAGACGTAAAGTTGTACCGGAAGCTAGCCCGCTAAAAGATTGTCTTGGTATAGTAAAGATGTCTGTAAAGCATCCAGAAATAAAGTGGCTAATGTTGTTTCCTGCGATATATTCTACTTTTACAATAGTGTTATTATGGTTGTTCCAGCCAATGATGGAGATGGCTTTGGTTCCTGTTGCGTTGTTTGGCATATTCTTTGCTATCAACCAGGGAAGTCGTGTATTGTTTTCTAAGTTTGCGCATAGAATTTTAAATTTTTGGGGAACAAGAAAGTTATTATGGGCTTGTGTTGGGGCGTTGGTTCTGGGGTTTTCTGCCGTTCTTTTGGCAATAAATTCAAATGGATTTATGATGCCATTGGTGTACGCAATATGTGGAATAGCCGCAATCGTGCCAGCAGTTCAGACAATGTGCGTATTAGTATTTAATGACTATATTCATACCAGGATTCAGTCAAATGAGCGTGGTACAGTGTTAAGTGTAAGCGCTATGTTTCATATGGGAATATCTGGCGTGGTGTTAATGGGCGCAAAGCCGCTGTTAAATAATTTTGGTTTAGAGATGACCACAGTGATATTTCTAGCCTTGATAGTCCTTATTCTTATACCATTGAAAAAAGTACTAGAAATAAAAAATTTATAACTGGTTTTCTGAGGCGATTTTAAATAGGTCGTTCACTTTATTGTTTGAACTTCCTGATAGGATTTCGTTTATTTTTATCGGGTTCATATAGGCTAAGTCTAAATACCTATTTAGTTGTCTGGGCGATATGTGCTCTTGATTACATATTTGTTTTATTCCAACTCCGCGTTCGTATAGTTCCTTGTATCGCCATGCCGTTGCAAAGGCTTTGACTATTAAGTGGAACTGGCATGCCAAGTTTTTCATGATTTGTTAAAAAATCCAGTCGCCGTAATAGATTGAAAAAGTCTGTTGGATTCATATTATCGGGCAACACGTATTTGTGCCAAATTTCAATGGGAGATTTGACGCCAATTTTGTCCAAGTATTGTGAAAATTGTTCAGCAGACGAATAGTATTTATCGCCAGTTGCGCTGTATTCGCGTGCATATTGATGTACCAAAATATCTATTTTATCTGACATTTTTATATTATAAAGATTTATAGATTGCAATAGCGAATGCATTTTATCAAATCTGGTGGTGGCGGTTATTCCTGTGGCGGGGCAGATGGCGTTTTGCCAATATTTATATGTTTTGTATATTGTAAGGAATCTTGGCATATATAAATTGTTTTATTGAATTGATTATTTTTTTGTAATATAATTATTACATAATGTATTCATAAATTATAATTCAGGAAGGGAGTTTAAAATGCCAAAAGTAAAAAATGCAAAATCTGATGTAAAGAATTCACGGGCGCGTCGTTCACGTGTAAATCCAGTCGCGGCATCTGTAAAGCGATTGTATAATAAAAGTGCGCCATTGTTGATATGTGAAGCATTATTGTTTGGCATTGCGGCAATATTGATGGTGGTAAAACCTGTTGCAATTTTAACAGCATTAACATTAGTTATTGGAATCGCATTGGTTTTATTTGGTCTGTATCGAACAGTTGCAGGATTTGTTGTTTCGCGTGATGCCGGTGGTGGTTGGGTTGATGTTTTATTTGGATTGGTGAATATCGTATTGGGTGTGTTGTTCTGTATATACCCGGTTGGTTCAGTAATCAGTCTGATTTATATCTTTATTGTATTATTCTTGTTCAAGGCATTGCGTGCATTGATATTTTCTATCAATATGATACGGGCAAAGTTCGGGCATTATTGGTTTGATTTAATTATGTCAATCATATTGATTGCATTGGCAATATTCTTGATGGTGTACCCAATGGCGGGGGCGGTTGTTATGATTTATTATCTGGCGATAACATTATTGCTGTATGCCGCCGCTGATGTATATATGTATATTGAAATATTACGTTTAAAAAAATTGGCAGAAGATTAATTTTTTCAGTTGAATTTGTGTTAAACAAGACCCGTGTATAATGGGTCTTGTTATTATATTTGATTTGCTTGAAATTTGCGTTTTTATATTATAAAATATTGCCAACGCGCCCATAGCTCAGCTGGATAGAGCATCGGATTTCTAATCCGCAGGTCGCAGGTTCGAATCCTGCTGGGCGTGCCAGAATAAAATATCACCCAACGGGTGATTTTTTATTATGATGCCCGCCCCAGGATTTGAACCTGCGAAGAAGCAGTTCGAACCGCCGCAAAAAGGCGGACGGCAGTACGCCGGTTTGCGTCAGCAAATTTTGCCAGGTGGCGCAGCAATCCTGCTGGGCGTGCCAGAATAAAACATCACCCAACGGGTGATTTTTTATTATGATGCATGTCCCAGGATTTGAACCTGCGAAGAAGCAGTTCGAACCGCCGCAAAAAGGCGGACGGCAGTACGCTGGTTTGCGCCAGCAAATTTTGCCAGGTGGCGCAGCAATCCTGCTGGGCGTGCCAGAATAAAATATCACCCAACGGGTGATTTTATTTTGTGAAATCGTTCCTGTGGGTGTGGGGCGAAGTGCTGTGATATAATGATATTCGTATAGAATTATAAAGGAGAGAGTTTATGAAAAAGTTTTGGTTATTTGTTTTGGCGATTGCAATATCTTTTTTGCCGGGAATTATTGGTATGTTGTTTTCGCCAAATGGTGCATCTGATTTATGGTATAACGCATTGAATAAACCGGCATTAATGCCAGCAGGCTGGGTTTTTGCAGTTGTTTGGCCAATATTATATTTTTTGTTGGGTATTGCGTTATATTTGATAATGGTTGACAAAACACGAATAAGCAAGGTGAAATCTTATTCGTTATTTGCAGTACATATGGGATTGAATGCATTATGGTCATATTTGTTCTTTGGATTGAATTTGACCAGTGCGGCGTTGATTGTAATATTGCTGTTAGTTGGTTTTACAATATGGATGATGGTGGCGTTTCGTCAAATCAGCAAGCCTGCATATTATCTGGTGTGGCCGTATATATTGTGGCTGGTGTTTGCGTTATATTTAAACAGCGCGGTTGTATTTATGAACTAGCCAAAATAAACGGTCGCAAAATGCGACCGTTTTTATATTTTTAATATCTTTATATCAGGATCGCCAATATTTAGATATTTTAATCCCAATTCTTCGACATAATCGGCACTGTATCCTTGTAATAATTCAATATGCCGATTGATTCCATCCAGTTTTTTTTGTTCCATAACCAGTTGTTCTTGTTCATCGTTCAGACGCCATATATTTATTATAAAATTTTGAACATTTACATCGCCCCAGAATATTCGTATAAATGCAAATGCCGCAAATATTGTTGCCACAACGCCAATTTTGCCGTGCCATCCACCAGACCATGCGCGCCGAATAAACCCAAAGAAATTTTTGATTTTTTCTTTCATCAATGGCATTATATCACAAATGTTTAATAATAATCAAATTTTTGGCGCACCAATGGCTGGAATAACAGATAAACCGTTCCGCCGTATCATTCGTATGTTTGCGCCGCATGCACCACTGTATACAGAAATGATATCGTGTCATTCATTGGTGGGTGCGCATAAAAATTGTCTGCGTAATTTTGATAGATATGATGACGAATGTAATATCGGCGCACAAATATTTGGGGCAGATGTTGGGTTAATGGCGGATGCGGCAAAAATCTTGCAAGATATGGGGGCGGCATGGGTTGATATTAATATGGGATGCCCAGTGCCAAAGGTTGCAACACGCAGCGGTGCCGGGGCAAATATGATGCGCGACCATAAATTAGCGGAAAAAATTATGCGTGCGGTTGTGCGCGCGGTCCAGATACCTGTATCTATTAAAACCCGATTAGGCTGGGATGATGCACATCGCGATTGGGCGGATTTGATTCGTATTGCTGCAGATTGCGGGGTACAATTTGCCGCATTACATGGACGAACGCGCGCGCAATTATATGCTGGGGGATCTGATTTGCCATTTTTACAAGATTCACCAATTCCAATTATCGGCAATGGGGATATAAAAAACGCCACAGATGTGCAGAATGTTTTAAATCTGGGGTATTGCGGTGCAATGATTGGGCGTGCAATGTTGGGGCGACCATGGATTATTGGTGAATTAACTGGTCAATGCAGTGCGCCAAAAAATGTTGGCGAAATTGTATTGCGGCATTTGGAATATATGCTGGAATATTATGGGGAAAAGAATGCAATACCGATGTTTCGCAAGCATGTTGCATGGTATTCGGCGGGTATGCCAAATTCAGCAGATTTCAGAATTCGGGTAAATCAAATTTCATCGGCGGCGGAATTAAAGAATGAAATTTGTAAATTTTGGTGTTGCGAATTGGATATATAGATTCTATGATTATATGATAATTTAAGGGATGAAATATGACAGAAAATGAAAATGTAAATACAGATATGCATTCAGAAATGACAGTTGGTGAAATCCTGCGCAATGCCCGTACCACTGGGCGGCGCAAGCGTGAAATACCAACGATTTCAAAGCAATTGTGTATTCGTGAAGAATTCTTGCAGGCATTGGAAGATGGTAATTATAATGTAATTCCAGAAAATGTTTATATTTTGGGTTTTGCACGCAACTATGCAATGGAACTGGGGTTGGATCCGGATGAAATTGTTAATAAATTAAAACGCGAAATGGGATTAGTGGCAGAATGTGGTACAGATGATGAATCTGATGCACAATCTTGTACAGTGGCGGACAAAGAAAAATGGTATTGTGGTTTATGGGGGCGTTCGTTAAAATTTGTACGCCGTAATTGGATATGGTTTGTTGTTGGTTTTGTTTTAGTTTTGGCAATTATTGGTACATTGATTGGATTAAATTTAAAACATGCGGCAAATTTGGAAAATACGCAATCTGTTGAAAGTGTTGCGACAACTGCGTCTGTTATAGAACCAAAATATAATGTCAATGTACGCGAACGTTTTGGTACAGAAAATACGGAAAATGCCGATGTGATATTACAGGCAACCCAAGAATCATGGGTAAAGGTCGAAGATGCGCGTGGAAATACCGTATTCAGTCGTGTCTTGGTCCCGGGGGATGTGTATTATGTTCCGTCTGGCGATGAATATACCGCGATATTTGGTAATGCGGGCGGTGTTGATGTTTGGGTGAATGGCGTTTTGGCACCAGAACAGGGGGCAGATCATGTGCGGGTTTCTGGAATTTCATTGTCCCCAGAAAAGTTAATGCCTGAATCTATGGCAAAGGTTGCAGAATAAAATCAATTGATTACAGGGCGAAAGATTTTTCGCCCTGAATATTGAAATATATAATAAATTCTTTATATTTATAATCACTATGGCTGGGGTAATAAAAATTCGCGGCGCACGCGAAAATAATCTTAAAAATATTGATCTGGACATACCAAAAAATAAATTGGTGGTCTTGACTGGCGTGTCTGGGTCTGGGAAATCATCATTGGCGTTTAATACAATTTATGCCGAAGGGCAACGCCGTTATGTTGAATCATTGTCATCATATGCACGGCAATTCTTGGACATGCAGAAAAAGCCAGATGTTGATTTAATCGAAGGATTGGCGCCCGCAATTTCAATTGAACAAAAAACAACATCAAAAAATCCGCGTTCAACAGTTGGTACGGTTACAGAAATATATGATTATTTGCGTTTGTTGTGGGCGCGTATTGGTGTGCCACATTCACCGGTTACGGGATTGCCAATTAAATCCCAAACAATCGGGGAAATGGTCGATTGGACCATGAAAATCCCAGCGGGCATAAAAATTTTTATTATGGCACCGTTGGTTCGTGAACGCAAAGGTGAATATAAGAAAGAAATTGCGTTTTTGGTAAAGCAGGGATATCAGCGTGCAATAATCGATGGCGAATTGCATGATTTGTCTGGTGTGCCGCCGTTGGATAAAAATAAAAAGCATACGATATTTGTTATCGTTGATCGTTTGCAAATGCCGTCTGCAGATTCCGATGGGACGGATATTGATGAATTTCGTTCGCGTATGTATTCATCATTCGAAGGGGCGCTGCGTTTGGTCCCGGGGTCGGTTTTGGTGCGGCGTTTGGATACAAATGAAGATATTTTATATTCACAAAATTATGCGTGCCCAGTTAGTGGATTTACAGTGCCAAAAATTGAACCGCGATTATTTTCTTTTAATGCACCAATGGGCGCGTGCCCGACATGTGATGGTTTGGGGGTGCAATTAAATATGTCGCCTGATTTGGTTATCCCAGACCCATCGAAATCTATCTTGGACGGTGCAATAGCACCATGGTCGCGTGGCGGAATGTTAAGTCAATTTGACCATTTGTTAGATGCATTGCATAAAAAATATAAAATTCCATTATCAAAGCCATGGCATACGCTGACCCAGCAACAGAAGGATATCATTTTATACGGCAGTGGTGATGAACCAATAAAAATTAACTGGAATGGTTTTGTGTATGAAAAACCGTACGAGGGCGTAATCCCAAATATTGAACGTCGCTGGCGCGAATCGGATTCCGATGCTGTACGCGCCGAATTGGCAAAATATCAATCTGAAAAACCGTGTCCAATGTGTCATGGCAAGCGGTTAAATATTCAGGCATTATGTGTAAAGATTTATGGTCTGGATATTATGGATGCGTGTGATATGGCGGTCGATCAATCGTTGGTATGGTTTACGGATTTGCCAAATCATTTAACCCAAAAAGAAAATGATATCGCGTGTGTGATTTTGCGGGAAATTACCAGCCGTTTGCAATTCTTAAAAAATGTTGGTTTGGGGTATTTAACATTGTCGCGTATGGCGGGAACCTTGTCGGGTGGCGAAGCGCAACGAATCAGATTGGCGTCGCAAATTGGCAGCGGTTTGTCGGGCGTTTTGTATGTATTGGATGAACCATCAATCGGATTGCATCAAAGTGATAATGATAAATTATTAGATACATTGAAAATGCTGCGTGATAAAGATAATTCGGTAATCGTTGTTGAACATGACGAAGATGCAATGCGGGCGGCGGATTATTTGGTTGATATTGGACCAGGGGCGGGAATAAATGGCGGACGCGTTGTTGCCGCAGGAACCCCCGCCCAGGTTATAAAAAACAAAGATTCTTTGACAGGACAATATTTGTCAGGCAAGCGGCGGATAGAGATCCCAAAAATGCGGCGCCCAGGAAATGGGCATGTCATTTCAATCCAGGGGGCGCGTGAAAATAACCTGAAAAATATAAATGTTGATTTCCCGTTGGGTAAATTTGTTGCATTGACGGGAGTGTCAGGGTCTGGTAAATCAACGTTATTATTGAATACATTATATCCGGCGTTAATGCGCGCGCTGTATAATTCAAAAATTGAAATGGGTGAACACGATATTATTCGTGGTATGGAATCTGTTGACAAGGTTGTTGATATCGATCAATCACCAATTGGGCGCAGCCCGCGCAGTAATCCTGCAACATATACAGGCGTATTTTCAAACATTCGTGATTTCTTTGCGGGCTTGCCAGAAGCCAAAGCACGCGGATATGGTCCAGGACGATTTTCGTTTAATGTCAAGGGGGGGCGATGTGAAGCATGCCAGGGTGATGGACAAATAAAGATAGAAATGAATTTCTTGGCAGATGTTTATGTCGAATGTGATAAATGTCATGGCGCACGGTATAATGAAGAAACACTGGCGGTAAAGTACAAGGGAAAATCTATTGCCGATGTATTAAATATGACAGTCGAAGAAGCGTATAGATTCTTTACCAATGTTCCGCAAATTGCCCGTAAATTGGAATTATTAAAGCGTGTCGGGTTGGATTATATTAAGCTGGGGCAAAGTTCATTAGATTTATCTGGTGGTGAAGCACAGCGTATAAAACTGTCCAAAGAATTGGCGGCGCGCAGTACGGGCCAAACAATCTATATACTGGACGAACCGACAACAGGGCTGCATTTTGCAGATATAAAATTGTTGTTATCTGTATTACATGAACTGGTTGACCAGGGCAATACGGTTATTGTTATTGAACATAACTTGGAAGTGATAAAGACAGCAGATTGGATCATTGATTTGGGCCCAGGTGGTGGTGCCGGCGGTGGTCGCGTTGTTGCCGCTGGAACACCAGAACAGGTTGCGGATAATCCAGAATCTTTGACAGGTAAATATTTGAAAAAATATCTGGATATGCCAACAAAGAAAAAGTAAATTAAATATATAGTAAATATAAATATCAAGAAGGAGAAAAAATATGTTTGGTTTCGGGAAAAAGAAAGTATCAACTGCTGATACAGAAAATAAAAATGAAAATATTCAAATTGATGAAAAAGAATTACAGAAAATGGAAGCAAAAATGCCCAGCGGCATGAAAGAAACTGCCCAGCGCATGATGTCGGGTCAATTTGATATGAATGATATGTTGGCTCAATTAAAGCAAATTAAAAAGATGAGCAGTTTCAGTGGGCTGTTGAAAATGGTGCCGGGAATGTCGGGCGCAGTTGCCGCAATGAAAGAAAAAATTAAAGACGGCAGTGTTGATGCGCAAATCAAGATATTAGAAGCAATGACCCCAGCAGAACGCGCAGAACCAGAAAAAATCTTTGCAAATGCCAAGGCGCGTATCGCGGAAACCGCAGGTTGCACTGTGCGTGATGTTGAACATATTATAAAGCAGTATACAAAAATGCGTCAACAAATGGCAATGGTTCAGCGTATGGGGGGAATGGAAGCGGTTATGGAAAAATTGCAAAAGCAACAACCAGGACCAGTGAATAAATAAGATGAATAATAAAATGAAGTGGAAAAATTTAATTAATTGGCATGTGTTAAGACACTGGTTTGATTGGACGCCAACAGATGTTCAAGTGCCACAGCCGCGATATGAAGTATATAAAGATGCGGGGCGTGTGTTATTGGGATATGAAGTTCAAATAACATATCGGCATCATGGTGTTTATACTTTGTTATTTCCAACAACGGATAATTTAGGCGAAGTTGGGCGGCGGCGCGCGCTGTATCGTGCAATAAAGTTTTATAAAAGTACGCGTAATAATATTCGCGCGACAATAAACAGCAGAAATGAAAATATTAAATAAAAAAATTGCATCAAAAAAATCTTCTGCGGCATGGATCCAGCGCCAGGCGGCAGATCCATATGTTGCACGCGCGCACCGCGATGGATATCGTGCGCGTGCAGCATATAAATTAATTGAAATGAATGACCGATATAAATTTCTGAAAAATGGTCAGGTCGTTGTTGATTTAGGCGCGGCGCCGGGGTCGTGGTCGCAGTATGTTATGCGCGCGTTTCCAAAATCAAAAGTTTTTGCAATGGATTTATTGGAAATTGTGCCGATACCAGGGGTGGAATTTTATCGTGGCGATTTTACAACAGATGATGCGCTGGAATGGTTGGAAAAAAAATTAAACTTACCGACGGATTCCGGGGAACGCGGAACTGTTGATGTTGTTTTATCCGATATGGCGCCAAATACAGTTGGACATAAAAAAACAGATCATTTAAGGCAAATGGTTTTATTGGAATACGCATTTGATTTTGCGTGTCGTGCGTTAAAGCAGGGTGGAACATTTGTTGCAAAATCTTTTACAGGTGGCACAACAGGTGATTTGTTAAAGCAAATCAAAGAAAAATTCGAATCTGTACATCATATAAAACCGCCGGCATCACGCAAAGACAGTGTTGAAATGTTCATTGTTGCAATGGGGTTTCGTGGATAATCCTTAATGCTGGTTGCGTTATAATTCATTATTAGTTTGTTTATATCGTTTAAAATTTTTATCAAAGTTTTTTAATACTAACCCAGCCAGCCTGTCTGCTTCTATTTCATCGGGACGAAAAATATACGGTGTTTTCCAATATGCCTTGGAATGTTTTTTTTGAAAATTTATTATTTTTTTGGGTAATATTGATTCAGAATTTTGTTGCATTGCGTGAATATATTCATGGACGATTGTATTTAGCAATTCGTTTAAATCCATTTCAAAGGTTTTTGAATAATAATGGACCGTGCCTTTTTTTGTATTATATTCTCCGTGTGGGGTGGGGTCTTTGTGTGTTCTTTCATATTCTTGGGAATCGTGAAAAAACACTTCTTGCAGATTGTCGTATATGTTGGGATGGCTATATGTCATAGATGAATGCAGACGCCATGTTATATAAAATGCTAACTTTTGTTTTTCTTCTAGTGTTGCAATATGATAATTTTCAATTGTGGTTTGGTCAGAATGATTAACCAGTGCTGAAAATAAATTTCTGCGTATTTCTTTGACCAAGTTTTTTGTTCTGCGTCCGCGCTGACTGGCCAGAAAACCAAGTTTCATATTTAGCCATATGGCATAATATAGCGGCAATTTTTTGTCTGTATCAATTGTATGCATTGTATGATACAGTTCACGCCATAATGCAGGGCGCGATTTACGCAATATATTAGCAATTCCATTAAAGAATGTATCTTGTAGTGCCATTTTTGTACGATATTTATTTATTTTTTATTGATTCTGCGGCGGTACGCGCCAATTCATCACAGCGTTCATTAAATGGATTGCCGACATGACCACGAACCCAAACCCAATGAATTTTCTTGCTGTGTGCCAATTCATCCAGTTGTTGCCATAATTCTTTGTTCTTTACAGGTTTCTTTGCGGCGGTTTTCCAGTTGTTATTTTTCCATTGTGGAACCCATAATTGCATACCATTTTTTACATATTGACTGTCGGTGTGCAATTCAATTTCATCATGATGACGCGATGCCGCCAATGCCCGTATTACAGCGGTTAATTCCATTCTGTTGTTTGTTGTGTTTGATTCGTATCCGCTGCGTTCGGCGGTTTGTGTGCCGTTTGTTGCAATGAATGCCCACCCGCCGGGCCCGGGGTTTCCCAAACAACTGCCATCTGTCCAAATTTTTAGCATTTTTTATAACCTTGTTTTGTGATATAATATCATAAAATGAGATTTGATGCCAAACAATTAGCAGAAATGTCCAAATCCGTGCGTGCGCATGCACTGCATGCTGTGCGTTGTGCGGGGGCTGGGCATGTTGGAATTGTTTTGGATGCCGCAGATATAATAACAATTATTTACGCAAATTTCTTGCGGCGTGGTCGGGATAAATTTGTTTTATCCGCAGGGCATGGCAGTGCATTGTTATATGCGGTATTAAAACTGGCGGGATATAATATTGGTGATTTAGAAAGTTTTAGAAGATTGGGCGGATTGCCCGGTCATCCAGAATTTGGATTTGATGGGGTTGACGCAACCACAGGACCGCTGGGGCAGGGAATTGGAAATGCGGTTGGTATGGCATTGGCGGCAAAAATACGCAAAACAGATGAATTTGTTTATTGTTTGTGCAGCGATGGCGATTTAATGGAAGGTGTTGCGTCCGAATCGATTTCTTTTGCCGGACGATATCAATTGAATAATTTGATATTGCTGTGGGATGATAATGGTGTCAGTATCGATGGTAATGCGATAACTGATGTTGATATGCCAATGCGAATGCGTGCGGCAGGGTGGAATGTTATCAGTGTGCCGGGTGATGATTTTAAAAAACTGGGGCGCGTGTTAAGTGATGCGCATAAATGCAATGTGCCGACATTTATTCAATGTAAAACGATTATTGGGCGGGATTCCAGTCTGGCGGGGACGCCGGCGGCGCACGGTTTGGCATTATCTGATGCGGAATTAATGCGATTGATGGAAAGATATATATCGCCGTCTGGTGATGATTTGTGGGAAATTGTTGCAAATAATGCGCCGGTGGAAAATTTGTTTGAAACGGATGTCGTTAGTCTGGATTCTGTTGTAATGCCAGAATTCGATTCGAATATATCTACGCGTGAATTGTCGGGGATTTATTTAAAATTACTTATCAATGCGGGTGCCGATTTAATCGGGGGCAGTGCGGATTTAGGTGCCAGCACAAATGTTAAAACAGATGCCAGTGTTGATATTATGCCACCTAAATTTAATGGTAATTATATAAATTATGGCGTGCGGGAACATGCAATGGGGGCAATTATGAACGGCATGGCATATGTCGGATTGCGACCATATGGTTCGACTTTTTTGGTGTTCAGCGATTATTTGCGCCCCAGTATCAGGTTGGCGGCATTGTCGCATTTGCCGGTTATATATGTTTTTACACATGACAGTATTGCTGTTGGCGCAGATGGTCCAACACATCAACCAATTGAACAATTGCCATCATTGCGATTAATCCCAAATTTGAATGTTATTCGTCCGTGTAATGGGGCAGAAGTAGCATATGCATGGCAACGCGCAATAACAGATAAATCAAATCCAACCGCAATAATATTATCGCGTCAAAAAATGGTGCGGGTACCAACGCCGGTTGGTGCGGACATATCGCGTGGTGCGTATATAATATTGCCGGCACTGGCGCGCCGCGTGCGGGTAACAATAATTGCAACTGGGTCCGAAGTACCATTGGCGGTACGGGTTGCTGAAAAACTGGGCGATGCGGTTCAGGTGGTTAGTATGCCGTCTGTTTCTGATTTTCGCGCCCAAGATGCAGAATACAAGAATAAAATTTTAGTGGGATATGTCGTTGTTATAGAGGCGGCGGCAACTGCACCCTGGTTTGAATTTGCGGATGCGGTCGTTGGAATTGATTCTTTTGGCGCATCGGGTGACGGTGATGCGGTATATTCGCATTTTGGATTTGACATAGACGCAATTGCGCGCGATATTTTAAAGAAGTTAAAATAAGCATATATCAAGAAATGTCTGAATACGAATTTGTTTTGTCATCGGGTGAAAAAATCCCGATTGTTATTAATACGCGGCGCGGGTTGCGTAATATTACATTGCGCCCCAAAACGCGTCCATTGCGTGAAATTCATATATCAAAGCCATGGATGACACCAACATCTGCGGCATTGCATTTTCTGGAACAAAAACGCCGTTGGTGTGAACGGGTATTTGCAAATGCGCCGGCAAAGGAACATTTGCGTCCGGGCGATGAAATTGAATTTTTAGGGCGCCGGGTGTTAATTGTGCATGATGGTGCGCGGCGTTCAAATGATTTTATTGAAAACGAAGATGGCAGTGCGAAACTGATTATTGGTGGTGGTGCGGATATGTTTGATCGCCGGGTTCGTGATTTTATTCGTGCGCGTTTTCTGATTGCGGTAAAGCAAATGGTGCATACGGCGCCGCGGGAATTATGGCCACGCCGAATTGCAATTCGTGATACGACCAGTCGCTGGGGCAGCTGTTCAACCAGTGGAACAATGTCTTTTTCATGGCGATTGGCATTTGCGCCCGTTGATGTTATGCGATATGTCGTTATGCACGAATTGGCACATCGTGTGCATATGGATCATTCGCCGGCATTTTGGCAAACGGTATCGCAATTATATGGATTCGGCGTAGAACGCGCGCGGCGATGGCTGAATGTACACGGTGGGGAATTACATAAATATTTTTAATAAAACTTGAAAAATGCTGAATTTCAGGTAGAATTAACAGCGTGAATATTCAAAAAAATATCTTTGCCGTGTTTCATCACGCCCCATGGGGCGACTGCTTATAGCATTTTTATATTTTGTGATATTAATACAGACATTAAAAAAATGCCGAATTTTTACGGTAAACCATAGGAAATAAAAAAATGGAACTGAAACCAACAAAAACTTTATCGGGATTTATAGAATTATTGCCATTGCAGCAACGGTGCTTTGATGAATGCGCCGCCCGTATGCAGCGCGTTTTGAAAACAGCCGGGTTTTCACACCTGGATTTACCGGCAATTGAACGGGCAGAGGTTTTAACCGATAAAGACAATTGGGATGAAATTGAAACGCAAATGTTCTTGTTCCAAAAGGGCGATACGAAAATGGGGCTGCGTTATGATGGAACTGTTGGATTGTCACGATATGTCGCAGGGCATATGAATGATTTAGTATTCCCATTTCGCGCGTATCAATTTGCACGCAATTATCGTGGTGAACGTCCACAGCGCGGTCGATATCGTGAATTTTATCAGATGGATTTAGATATTATGGGAATTGACAGTCTGTCTGAAAATTATGATGCCGAAATTGTTGCAACATTGGCGGCAGCATATGATTCTGTTGCCGAATTTATCGGACCAGTGAATGTTCGGATTGGAAATCGCAGATTCTGGAACGCAATGTTTGAATATTTAAATTTAACATCCGAGCAATGTCGCAGTGCATTTGTCTTGATCGATAAAAAAGACAAGATGGATGATTTTTATGATGGATTGGTGGAAACAGTTGGTGAAAATGCCGCGGTTGAAATAAATAAAGTATTTTCAAGCGGATATCGTTCGTTTGTTGGTGTGTCTGATGCACTGGATTCGGCAATTCGTGAAATGGATGAATTTATGGTTTTGCTGGATTCGATGGGAATAAAAAATGCGCAAATAGATTTGGGTATTATGCGTGGGCATGCATATTATACGGGGATTGTGTTCGAATTTTTCTTGGATAACTTTCCTGAGTTAGGTGCGATTGGTGGTGGTGGTCGATATGAAGATTTGGCGTCTAAATTTTCCAAGACAAAAATTATTGGCGTTGGCGCCGCGGTTGGATTTTCGCGGTTAATGGTTGCGTTAATGGATGAAAATAAGATTGATTTAACACCATTTATGCGACCAGTACGCGCGGCAGTCTTGGCAATGGGGGCGGGGCAGGTTCCATACGCAATGCGTGTTGTTGCGGCGTTGCGTGCAAATGGTATAACCGTGGTTCCATATCTGGATGCCAATAAAAAATTCAAGAATCAAATTGAATTTGCCGATAAAATTAATGCGGATTACAGTATTATTATCGGTGAAAACGAACGCATATCCGAAATCTTGGCGGTAAAAGATATGACCGCCGGGACCCAGCAAAACTTAAATCTGGAACAGACAATTAATTTATTAAAGACGGCGTAAAATGATAATTGATGGCAAGCTGAAAGATATTCAATTACATGCATCAGAAATTGCCGACCAGATGAATTCTGGGGCGGTTTCTGGTGCAGAATTAACAAAATTATCCAAAGAATATTCGCAATTGGCGGAAATTTTACCGTTGATTGATGAATATTTCCAGATAAAGCGTGGGATTGATGATGCAAATGAAATGCTGCATGATGCGGAATTAAAATCGATTGCGGCGCAACAATTAAATGATTTAAATCATGCGTTGCCAGAAATTGAAAAGAAATTGCAAATCGCGTTATTGCCGCGGGATGAAGCAGATGATAACAGTGTTATTATGGAAATTCGCGCAGGTGTTGGGGGCGAAGAATCGGCACTGTTTGCGGGTGATTTATACAATCAATATAAATCATATGCATTGCGACACGGTTGGAAAGTAGAAGTTATTGAAGAAAACGCAACATCATTACATGGATATAAAGAAATTATATTCAAGATTGATGGCGTTGGTGCGTATGCACGATTGAAATTCGAATCGGGAATTCATCGGGTTCAACGCGTGCCAGAAACCGAGGCAGGTGGGCGAATCCATACCAGTGCGGCATCTGTTGCGGTTATGCCAGAGGCAAAAGATATCGATGTCGTAATTGATGATAAAGATATCCGAATCGATGTGTTTCGCGCATCTGGTGCCGGCGGGCAACATGTTAATAAAACAGACAGCGCTGTTCGTATAACGCACTTTCCAACCGGAATCGTTGTTACATGTCAAAACGAACGCAGCCAAATTCAAAACAAAGCGTTGGCAATGGATATATTGCGTTCAAAATTATATGAACAGCAACGCATCGCACAAGAAAATGCCAGCAATGCATCGCGCAAATCTATGGTTGGGTCGGGCGATCGCAGTGAAAAAATCAGAACTTATAATTTCCCAGAACAACGCGTGACAGATCATCGTATAAAATTAACATTGTATAAGTTGGATGATATCTTGGCGGGTGGTGTGGCACTGGATGAAATGATTGATGCATTAATTGCCGCCGATCAATTAGAACGATTGGCAAATATGGAATAATTTTTATTGTAAATACCAGAATAAAAATCCGCCATTTGGCGGATTTATTTTAGAATATATATTTTAAATTTACAGAACCATTCCAACCACTGCGTCCGCCATCGCGGCGATTTAAGTTTAATGCGATATTAAATCTGTCGATTGATTTTTCGATGCCAATTCCGTATTCGGCATAATCGCGTGTATCCAGTTCGTCCAGTTTTGTGCCGTTTATAACCACTTCGCCACCATGACCCGACATAAATGCATATTTCACGCCAATATATCCAAACCACCCGCGTCCAATATGTTTGATCGCGCGCAAAGATGGTGCGATTTCAAATGTGTTAAAGTTTTGATTTGCCACAGAATCCCCAGACATTGACATATAATTTGCAGAACCAATCCATGTGTATCCAGCATATACACCCGGTTGCAGGGTAAATGTGTCGTCCAGTGCAATATTATATGTCGCATTTAACGCCGCGCCTGCCCATAAATTAGCAAATTCATCGGTGCCATACACATTTTCGGCATTGTTGTATAATGCGCCCGCATTTGCCGCCAATGACAGATTGAAATTTTGGATATTATATCCGCTGTACAGACCAACATATCCGCCGTTTTCATCAATGTTTATAAATTCATTATCCTGGGTTCCACCAACATATCCGCCAAATATTCCCCACTCTGATATACCGATGCCCCATTGCGCTTCACCGCCCGCCAGTCCGAACATTATCAGGTCATAATCAGAATCCAGTTCATCATATCCCTTGAATTTTACATCATCATTAAAATGTTGCCAGTTTAACCACATGCTGTTTATAACAGGGCGGGGGTCTGTGTCAATATCGCCACCATTACGCCCGGTTTGTAATACGGTGCCATCATCACCATATTCACCGTACAGGTGCGGACGACCATACATTGGCATTCGACCATATAAATCGGCGGAATTTTCTACTGTATCAGATTTTGGGGCGGGGGATAATATACGACGTCCCGCCAGTGCCGCAGATGCAGTTCCTTCGAATGTTTGCATTGCAGATGTCATGATTGAATGCTGGAATGCAGTTATGTTATTTGCAGTAAATGTATTTGCATAAACGTGCGATCCGTATGCAAATGCACCGTTCGTTGATAATATGAATACAGATAGTGATAAAAATGGTAATAATTTCATATCCTCTCGTCCCCTTGTTCTTATTAATATATATTATAGCATATTTTTCTTATTATTAAAAAGCGATTTTTATTTATTGAGAATTGATGTGTTTTTTATTAAAATTTTGCTTATGATAGAAAATATAGTATTGGATAAGCCGATTGTTATGGTCGGATTAATGGGGGCGGGTAAAACCAGTGTCGGGCGCGCATTGGCGCGTCGGCTGGGGATACCGTTTGTTGATTCTGATAAAGAGATAGAAGCCGCCGCAGGTTGCAGTGTTGTGGATATTTTTTCCATGTATGGCGAGGCCGAATTCAGACGCGCAGAACAACGTATTATTGCGCGTTTGCTGGATACCCCGCCAATGTTAAAAGTTATTTCCACGGGCGAGGGGGCTTTTATAACCCCGGCGGTACGCGAAATGGTGCTGGCGCGTGCGATTTCTGTATGGCTGCGTGCGGATTTGGATTTATTGGTCAAACGGACTAATTTTCGTAATACGCGTCCACAATTGTTGCATGCGGACAGTCGGAAAATTCTGGCACAGTTAATCAAAGAACGATATGACATATACGCAATGGCTGATATAACTGTGCAAACGCGTGACGAAAGTTTGCGTAAGACATTGGATAAAGTTATTAATGCGATTACAGAATATTCAAAAAAAGGGATAAAAAATGGCTAAAAGTAAATTTTTATCAGAATTTCGTACTTTTATAGAACGGGGCAGTGCAATTGATATGGCTGTCGGTATTATTGTCGGCAGTGTTATGACTAGTATGGTAAATTCATTGGTCAAAGATATTATTATGCCACCAATAGGGATGCTGTTGGGTGATATTGACTTTTCGCAATTTTTTGTTGTTTTATCGGGCGGGGCGCCTGGGGCGCACTATAATACTGTTGCCGAAGCCCAAGCGGCAGGTGCCACAACAATGAACATTGGCGTGTTTCTGAATTCAGTGGTCAGTTTTTTAATCACAATGTTTGCAGTATTTATGTTGGTGAAAATTATGAACAAGGTACGAACAAGAACGTATACGCGCGCATGTCCATATTGTAAATCAACAATAAATGCCCAGGCGTCAAAATGTCCGAATTGTTGTTCAGATGTTGAACCAATAAAAGATGATCCAGATAAGCCCAGTGAATTAGAAATGGATATAAAAAATATAGCAAAAAAAGCGAACAGGCATTTGAAAAAAATTGCAAAAATAACAAAGAGTTCAAAATAATATTTAATGTTTTGGTTTAGTATTAAAACCGGGGCAATTTTTGCCCCGGTTTTTGTCTTTGTGGGTGGTTGTATAATTTGGGATTATGTATAGTTTTGTTGTTGTGATGTGTAATTGTTTTTTTTTTAGGCGACAAATAAAGGCTGGGTTGAGAATGAGGTAGATTTGGTAAAATTTGTCGGTCTCTATAAGGTCCAGAAGGAAGTTGCATATTGTCAAGGCTGGCATTTGTGCATTTGTGTATGTTTTATGTGTTGTTTCGTTGTGTGTGAGTGGCGCTAAGGTGGAATTGCTTTGGGCGAAGGTGTGGGTTTAGTTTATTTGTTATATGTGAACATGGTGTGAGCGTCGTTATGTTTGGCGTTAATGTCTTTACGATACGCCGTTTTTTGTCTTAGGGCATAATTATACAAAAGGCGCATAATGTATATTATGTATAGTTTGGTGTTCTGGCGGGCTGTTTTGTGGCGTTTGTTCGGTTATTTGATTTGTGGTGCTTGCTTGTTGTTTTTGTGATGTCGGATTGTTGTTATTTTTATAATTTTTGTCTGATGGTAAAATCTTTGTATGAATAATTATTTTGTATGTTGTGCAAAATTAAAAATATTTATTCGGTAATTAAAATAATAACTTGTTTTTAGCGTTATAATTGAAAAAGTTGTTTTTACAATATTTGTGCTGAAATTGCATGGGATTTGTTGGTTGGTGTCCTTTTATATCGATTTTTTTTGCTTTTTAGTATGTTTTTTAGCTAAAAAGTGCAGAAATCTGGGCTTTTTAATGCTATCTTGGTGTGCTTTATAAAATGTTTATTATATTTTATTGTTTTTACACAGTATTTGCATAAAATATATTGTATAAAACTGTTGGTGCTTTTTGTTGCTAGTATATTTAATAAATAAAAATTAAAAAATATAGTATTATTTTTATATTTTTATAATTTACTTCAATAAATTTTGGGCGTCAAATTGACGCCTAAAATTTAATTCATTAGACGCACAGATGTAAATTCGTATGTTCCACTGGTATCGCTGTAACTATTGTGTCGTCGCAAATGCGCCGAACGGTGCAATCGCCAAAACAAATACAAATATTTTTTCATACTTCGTCCCCGTTTTAATCCGACAAGTTAGAAAATATTGCGGTAAGAAATGCACCGCTGGCGGCAAGGGAGCTTTTGGCACAGGTATATTGCGCATGATGTTTTGGCGCGTTGCGTATCTGTCTGGGGCTGCACACTTGGTGACGGCGGTGGCGGGCGGAATTGGCGCGGTGAAAATTATGCCGGCAATAATTAAATGTTTTCTCATATTCTTATCTCCTTTTTTCTTTTTATTCTGTATATTCATCGCACTCCAACCAATGTTTGGTTGGATTTTGTTTTTTTGCATGTGTTCGATTTACACAGGCGCATTCAATGGGGGCTTATGCCCCACCCCAAAACGCAAGAACATAATATTGATTTTTATGTATGTGCAATGTAAAATCACTGTCATGAGATTGGATTTAGCATTGGTTGCACGAAATTTGTATTCTAGCCGGGCAAAGGCAATTGCTGCTATTCGGGCGGGTTTGGTGCGGATTAATGGTGTGGTTTCGCAAAAACCCAGTCAATCTGTGTCTGATACAGATGTTGTTGTGGCGGGTGAACTGCCCTATTCCAGTGGTCGCGGCAGTTTGAAATTAGCGCGTGCATTAGATGTGTTTGGTGTTAATCCAGCGGGCTGTGTTTGTTTAGATGTTGGTGCCAGTACAGGCGGATTTACAGAGATTTTATTAAAACATAATGCGGCAAAGGTTTTTGCGGTTGATGTTGGCACAAATCAATTGATAGATGAATTAAAGAATGATTCACGTGTTGTGTCGATGGAACAGACTGATATCCGTGCAATGACCCCGATTGCGCCAGTTGATTTGATTGTTGTTGATGTGTCGTTTATATCGTTGGTTAATATTGTTGATGCGTTGGTTCAATGGAATGCAGCACAAATCATTGCATTAATAAAGCCACAGTTCGAGGTTTCGCGCAGTATTGCCGCCTGCGCGCATGGCGTTATAAAAAGTGCGGTCGACCGGCAAAATGCGATAAAAAATGTAGTCGCGGCATTTGAAAAGCATGATTATGTGCAATTTGGTATTATTGAATCACCAATTCGTGGTGGCAGTGGCAATATAGAATATTTGGTGTATTTTAGAAAGAAAGATTAAATTTGTGCCAGCGTTATGCCAAATAATTTTATTTTATTTCCTTTGATACGAATGAATGGTATTTCTTTATATTTTGTGGATTTTTTTAATAAGCGTCGCGCGTATTTTTGTTCGTGTTTTATGAAATCTTCGGGATGTATTCCGATATCTTTGGACAGATTATAGAACAATAAATATGTCTGGCGTGGAATCGCTTCGTAATAATACGGTTTTATCGCATAAAAGTGCAATATTGTATGTTCACGATTTTTTGTTTGTTCCGCGGGAAAATGTATTCACCACGCGCAATATCCAGTCCCCTGATTTTATTGTTCGTTTGGTTGTGGTTTAAAATGTCTTGAATTTATCGGTATTTGTGTATAAAGTTTTACTGTTTTATGTATTTTTTTAACCACAGGTATAATAAAATGGCAGATGATATAAAAAGAATCCGTGAATGCGAAGCAAAATGGCAGCAGCGTTGGAAAGATTCTGGTGCGTTTACACCAAAAAACGATGGAACAAAGCAGTCGTTCTATATGTTGGCGGAATTTCCATTCCCGTCTGGGACCGGGTTGCATGGCGGTCATATGTTGAATTATACGGGATGTGATGTTATGGCGCGATTTCGCCGTATGCAGGGATATGATGTTTTATATCCGTTGGGGTTTGATTCTTTGGGAATTTCCGCAGAAAACTATGCCACCAAAATTGGCAAGCATCCATCGGTGGTTGTGCGTGAACTGATTGAAAAATTCACAAAAAATATGATTGAAATGGGATGGTCAATTGATTTGAAGTCCCAGGTTGCAACATCAGACCCAGAATTTATTAAGTGGACACAATGGATGTTTATTCAGTTCTTTAATGCGGGTCTGGCATATAAATCTATGCTGCCAATGAATTGGTGCCCGAATTGTCGAACAACGTTGACGAATGAAGAATTGGAAGACGGCAAATGCAATCGTTGTCATGGGATGGTGGAAATTCGTGAAAAAATGCAGTGGAATTTGGCAATTACTAAATATGCCCAGCGTTTGTTGGATGATTTGACGTTGGTGGATTATCCGGAACGCGTAAAGCGCGACCAGACAAACTGGATTGGTAAATCAACCGGGGCGGATGTGGACTTTATGGTTGGTGATGATGTTATGACCGTGTACACAACGCGTATTGATACTATATTCGGTGCAACATTTTGTGCAATTGCCCCAGAACATAAGCTGGTTGCCAAATGGTTGGATATGGGTAAAATCAAAAATGCTGATGCTGTGCGTGTGTATATAAAAGAGTCTGCTGTAAAGTCTGAGTTTGACCGCACAGATATAACAAAAGAAAAAACAGGTGTGCGGTTAGAAGGCATAATGGCGCGAAATCCATTTACGGGTGATGAAATTCCAGTGTTTGTTGCAGACTATGTTTTGGTGAATTATGCGCATGGTACAATTATGGCAGTTCCGGCGCATGATGATCGCGACTGGGATTTTGCACAAAAATTTGGATTGAAAATAATCCCTGTTATTGACGGTGGGGAACCTGGTAAAGTTTGGACTGGGGACGGATTACATATAAATTCTGGATTCTTGGATGGTATGAACAAGGTGGACGCAATTGCGGCGGCAATTAAGTATGGCGCAGAACATGGCTTCGCCCGACCAAAAACACGATTCAGAATGAGTGATTGGGGATTTTCGCGTCAAATGTATTGGGGTGAACCAATTCCATTGGTTTATTGTGAAAAATGCGGATGGGTGCCAGTGCCAGAATCTGAATTACCGTTAATGCAGCCGTATATGGAAGATTATCGTCCAACAGAAGACGGCGAAAGCCCATTGGCGCGCGCAACCGATTGGGTAAATACAACATGCCCAAAATGTGGTGCGCCGGCCCGTCGTGAAACGGATACGATGCCACAATGGGCGGGGTCGTCGTGGTATTATATGAGATATTTAGACCCGCATAACGATAAAGAATTTTGTTCGCGAGAACAAATGGAACGTTGGATGCCAGTTGATCATTATAACGGTGGAAACGAACATAATACGCGGCACTTGATTTATTCGCGATTCTGGCACAAGGCGTTATATGATTTGGGGTTTGTTAATACCGTTGAACCATATAAAAAGCGTACCACAAATGGGTTGTTAATGGGTTCTGATGGTAAAAAAATGTCAAAGTCTGCGGGCAATGGGTTCCAGGTGGATGAAATTGTGGAAAAAATTGGTGCGGATGCCGCACGTACGGCGGTTTTATCACTGGGACCGTGGGACGCAAATGTTAATTGGTCGGATGGTGCGCTGGCAGGGGTACAGCGGTTCTTGAAACGCGTAGAAAATATGGCAGATAATTTAACTGATGGTCCGATGAACGCGGACCAGGAAAGATTGGTACATCAATTAATTGCAGATATGACAGAACGATTGGAAAACATGCGATTTAATACAGCGATTTCTGCGATGATGGAATTTATAAACCAATTTAATGGTAAAATGCCCCGCCCTGCGTATGAAGTGTTGATTCAGATGTTGAATCCATTTGCGCCACATATGACCGAAGAAATATGGGAAAAATTGGGGCATGACAATATGCTAGTGTTTCAATCATGGCCAAAATATGATGCGGCAAAGTTGGTTAAAACAACGATGAAAATTGTTGCGTCTGTTAATGGCAAACGCGCGGCGGATTTTGAAATTGGTGTTGATGCGCCAGAAAATGAAATTATTGATGCGGCGCGCGCAGCGGCAGCGCGCAAGTTAGACGGCGCAGAAATTATTAAAACAATTGTTGTGCCGAATAAAATGGTGAACTTTGTTATAAAAAAGTAAAAAAAATCCCGCGAATGCGGGATTTTTTATGAAATTTTCTTTAATCGGCGTATGCGGCGTTCGGTTTCGTCAAATGGACTTTCCAGAAATGCGCGCGTGATTAAAAATGATACTTCGATATCAATGTCGTCTGATGCCAATGCCAGTACATTTATATCATCGTGAAAGCGGTCATCGCGTGCCTGGTCTGGACGATCACAGCGCGATGCACGCAGGTGGCGATATCTGTTTGCCGCAATTTGCATCCCTGCCCCTGTGCCGCAAATTAAAATACCACGGGATTTTTCATCTGATTCCATTGTATCTGCCAATGTTTTTGCAATATCTGGAAAATCCACCGGGGTGTTTGGGTCGTCTGTTCCCAAGTTTACAACATTATATCCCACAGCGTTCAGCATTTCTATCAGGTATAATTTTACCCCCACCCCACGATGATCGGCAGCAATGTAAATTTTTGATATTGTTTTATTCATTCTTTTTATCCTTGCGTTTAGATAATTTGCATTCCAGTCCGGTATTACCGGTTATGTTTAATGTGTAATACGCCAATGTTCCAGTCATTTGTGCATTGCTGAAAATGTTCGCTGTGTTGACAGTTGCCGGTCCATCCAATGTTCCATGCAGGAATAAGTTATTTGCACTGATTTTCCCAACAACGCGTCCACCCCGCCCGATTACAACGGTTTCGGCGGTTATATTTCCAACAACATGACCATGTATTTGAACAGTGTGATCTGTTTTCATATCACCAGTTAATTTGCAACCGGCGCCAATTATTGTTGGTGATTGTTTTTCTTTTGCGTTTGTAAATGCCAGCATTTTATTCTTCCTTTACAAATTTTGATGGGTCAAATGGAACACCTTTATATCGAATTTCATAGTGTAAATGTGGTCCAGTTGAACGTCCGGTTGAACCCGCCAATCCGATAACGGTTCCGGGGCGCACCCAATCGCCACGGGTAACCATTGCCTGGGATAAATGGGCATACAATGTTGTAAATCCCAAACCATGATCAATTTCAACTGTTGTTCCATATCCAACGCGTTCCCCCGCCGATACAACGCGCCCCGGTGCCACCGCCATTAATTCTGTGCCAATTTTTCCGGCAAAATCAATGCCACGATGTTTTTTAGGCTTGCCAGTGAATGGATCATTTCGTGTGCCAAAGTTTGATGTAACACGCATTTTTTCAACCGGTGCCCCCAGTGGTAATACGGTATCCAGTTTCTTTAATCCGTTCCATAATTCTAAATCGTCTGCCAGCTTTTGATATTTTGGATCCATGTCGTCATCAAATTCCAATGGATTAAATGCCGCGCCAACCATCGGATTTGAGAATTTGTTTGCATTATTAATCAGTACCTTTTGCGTCAATCCCAATGTTGCAATGGTTGAATTTATATTTTTAATATTATCGCGTAATGCGTCGATGTTTTCCGTCGCCAGCTTTGATACCATGTCAACAATTTGAATATCGGCGGTGGCAATCTGTTCCATTTTTTCAGCCATTTCCGCATTACGGCGTTTTAATTCATTATTTTCAGCCCGCGTTAATTCAAATTCTGCGGACAATTCTGATAATTTTGTATATTCGGCGGAATATTCTTCGTTTGTAAATATTTCAGTTAGTCGGGTACGCAGAAAATCTAATTCGCCCCATGTTTTCAGGCGATTGTTCATTAATTCTTCTTTTTCTGAATCTTTCAGGTCGCTGGCATTCAATATTTTATCGTCAATAACATTCAGATTGCGTGTTAATTCGTTATATTTTTCCAAGTATACCTGTAAATCTGTCATTTGACGGGCGTGGGTGGATTTTGCTTCTTCCAGTTGTTGGGTGCGCTTTTGTAATAATGGGCGGTGATAGACAAATACATATGTTGACCATGACGCCCATATAATCAGACCAATTTTGCCACAGAATTTTGTAAATCGCCAAAAACTGCTTTGCTTAAATGTGTAAACATTACCGCGCGGGGTATCCATTACAGTAAATTCCCGTGGTGGAAATACGCGACATATAACGCGCCACATCGCACGAAATGGCGATGTTATAAATGCCCACAGGGATGTAAAATATCTGGTTATAAAATTTATCATATCCAGTTTAGTCTAGCCAATACATCATCAATAGTCAAGCCATCACGCAAAACAGGTTCGTAATTCATTGGCAGACCCGACCACAAAGTGTCGCCACCCCGCACACCAACACGACCGCGAACCAAGACCCGTTCAGCCATGTGTTTTGCGCCAAATAATGGCATAATTTGAATGTCGCCACAATGATTGTGCATTTCGGTAATAATATCGGATATTCGGTCGGCAGAAACAATAGTGCAAAAATACCCGCGGGGACGTACGCGTGCAATGCATTTGCGTGTCCATGCGGATATATTGGCATTGTGATGCGCATTATGGCGTGCGGGGGTGCCGCGAAAATATGGCGGGTTTGTAATAACTAAATCAAATGTTCGTGATGTGCGCCATGATGTAATGTCTGCATTTATTAATTCAATTGTTGTATTATTTAAATCGGCGTTTTGTTTGCATTCGCGCAACATGTCATCAGATATATCTAAACCAGTTAAGTTAACAGATGGATTGTTTGCGGATATGCACAGTCCCACCCCACCAGTACCAATGCCGACATCCAGAACAGTGTTAACATTATGTGGGGCATATGATGCCAACCATACTGCGTCAGATGTTGGATTGTAATGACCGCGATGCATGCGTATACGACCGCCCATCAGGGTAAAAATTGCTTGTTTTTCAGACATATGTATATAATAATTCAACGAAAATAAAAGGCAAGTGTATGTTTGATGAAAGTTTGGTTGTTCAAAGCGCGGTCAGTGCATTTAATAATGCGGCGTTGATTGCACCAGCGTTTTTTTGGTGGGCTTTATTGGCGGTGCCGTTATTTGCGCTGGTTTATTTTTGCGGGGGGGCGTTTTTACAGCGTATTGGATGGAATAAAAATAATATAACTGTCAATGTTTCATTGACAACGGTTATTTTTACATTGGCGTGGATTGTTTTGTTTGGCGGAAACTATGCGGTTTTACGCGATAATGCAACGGTGTTGCCATTTATGATTGCCGCAATTGTTTTTATTGGGGCAATGTTTATCGGGTCATATTGGCGCAAAATGAATTTGCCAGTATTGCGTGAAATGCCCCGCAAAAAGCGGTGGGGAATTATTGCATGTTGGGCGGTTTTATTATTGGCGATTGGATTGTCGGACATTCATACATGGTGGGGTCCAATATTGCAAATTGGTGCGTTTATTGTTGGTTTGTTGATTGGACGGATTGGACGGCATGAAATGCGTCCTGTTGCGGGGGCTTTATTGATAATGTTTGCCGCGACAATTGCGATATTAATGCAACCAGAATTTTTCAGGTTTGGGCAACTGGGGGTGCTGACACCGGTGCATATACTGTTTTTGATTTTAATTGCAATGGCAACCGCATTAACACTTGCGTTGCGTAATATAAATCCGCGTGGGCGTATAAAGGCGGGCATGTATAGTAAATTAAAATGGTTGGCGCGTTTAATGTCGATATTGTGTATGGCATTGTTTGTGCTGACAGAATCTGTGCCAGTATTTTTAGGCATGACATTCATGTTCTTTTTATTATTTGCACTGTCGGTTTGGCATGCGGACAGTGTTTCTGATGATTTGGCGCATGCTATGTTTGCAATAACAATTGGCTTGTTTGGAATTATAACAACATTGCCTGTATTAACCGCTGTTGGGATTTTATACTGGATTACGCAACCAGTGGATAATGCCGTATGGCGTAAATTAGGGCGCATGTTATAATTCGTTATATTTATTTAATACAAAATCGGATGCTTATAATGTATTATTTCAATCAAAAGAAAGAAAAAATATAGATATAGGCATATATAAATGATACATCCAACCGCAATTGTTCACGATGGCGCAGTTATTGGTGCCGACTGTAAAATTGGTCCGTTTTGTATTGTGGGACCAAATGTTGTTTTAGGGGACCGGGTTGAACTGGTTTCAAATGTTATAATTGATGGGAAAACATCAATCGGCGATGATTCAATTGTTTATCCGTTCGCTGTCTTGGGCGTAATGAGTCAGGATTTAAAATGGCAAGATGAAGCTGCAATGACGGGGCTGCGTATCGGAAAACGGTGCAAGATTCGCGAATATGTTACAATTCATTCTGGAACACCGGCGTCTGATGGCACGGTTATTGGTGATGATTGTCAAATTATGGTTAATGCGCATGTCGGGCATGATTGTAAAATTGGCAACAGTGTTGTTATGTCTAATCTGGTTCAGGTTGCTGGTCATGTCGAAGTTGAAGATTATGCGATATTATCGGGTGGTGTCATGGTTTTACAATTTGCCCGCATTGGTCGAAATGCGTTTATTGGGGGAATGTCGGGTGTTGGAAACGATGTTTTGCCATATGCAATTTATGATGGGGCGCGTGCAGTATATCGCACAATAAATCGCGTTGGATTAATGCGGCATGGCTTTACAAATGAAGATATGCATGCAATACATTCTGTTTATTCGGCAGTATTTCGTGAAACAGATGGTACTGTCGCAGAACGCTTGGCGCGTGTTCGCAAGGAAGTAAAAAATAACAAGTATGCGATGGACGCGATTGATTTTATTGAAAATCGTTCAAAACGCGGAATTGGTACATCTAAAAATGCGGAATAAGAAAATCAAAATATTTATTATTGCGGGGGAAGTATCGGGCGATGTTTTGGGCGCGCGTATAATACGCGAAATGCCAGATGCAGAATTTATCGGAATTGGTGGCGAAAATATGATTGCCGCAGGATTGAATTCGCTGTTCCCAATGTCAGATTTAGCAGTTATGGGGGTTATAGAGGTTTTGGCACATGCGCGCACATTGACGCGGCGCATTAATCAAACTGTGAATGCGATAATATCAGCACGCCCAGATATTGTTTTGACAATTGACGCACCAGGCTTCGCGCGCAGTGTTATAAAGCAAATACGACATGTTCCGGCAGGCGAAAAATTAATTAGAAATGGATTAAAATTTCACCATGTTGTTGCCCCACAGGTTTGGGCGTGGCGCGCCGGACGGGCAAAAAAATATGCCAAAACATTTGATAAATTGTACGCGTTTTTTGATTTTGAAATACCGTATTTTACAAGATATGGGTTGGATACGGTTGCAGTTGGGCATCCAATCGCAGATGGATTAATTAACCGCCCCGCCCCGCGTAAAAAACAGCAATGTGGCGAAAAAATAATAACACTGGTTCCTGGCAGCAGGATGTCAGAGGTAAAAAGACTGATGCCAATATTTCGTAATGTTGCCGAACAGTTGGCGGCAAATGGATATGTGGGGTATAAATTTGTTATACCAACAGTTGAAACAACAGCAGAATATGTTCAAGAACATGTAAAACATTGGCGGGTTAGACCGGATTTGGTATCATCATCACAACGATATGATATTTATGCAAATACATATATTGCCATTGTTGCCAGTGGTACCGTATCAGCAGAATTGGCAATGTTACATATTCCTGCAATTGTTATATATAAAATGAATCCGATAACAACATGGTTGGTTCGCCAGGTTATTCGGGTTAATTGGGTCTCATTGGTTAACATTTTGTTAAATCGTGGCGTTTATCCAGAATTTTTGGGGACAAATGCAACCGCAGAAAATGTTTTAAATGCGGTTCAGCAACTGACAATACCGTCTGTACGTGAAAAAATGATTAATGAACTGCATATGGCGGATGATTTATGGCGACGCCCAGATGGTGCACCATGTACATTGATTGCAGAATCCATTCGCAATACAGTTAATAAATATGAGTAATTAGATAATAAAAAACTGTCGCTGTTTAACAATCGGCAGTTTTTTATTTATGTCATATTATTCCAGCCCTTCGGGCAGGTCTTTGATAATATTTCCGTCTTTGTTAGTGCACAAACCATTTACATTTGTTCCGCCATTTGATGGACAGACTTGGTTGTTTTTTGTTGGTGTTTGTGTACACCAGTAAGATACCTGGGTTGAATCATCGTGTTTTGTTGGCGTTTGTCCAGTACATGCGGCATCATCTACTGGTTTGCCGCCAGTGGCAACAGGAATTGCAGCAACGCATTTTGGACTGGTTCCCCACTTGCTGCGTCGCCCACCATTTTCCCAGCATAAGCATGCGCCCCATGATTGTGTGTCGACATTTAATCCATAATTGCGCGGACACATATCTTCATTTTCAGCAACGCCATAGTAATCTCCAATATTTATACCATCCTGGTCATATTCTGAATTGTCAAATTTCGCTAAGCAGAAATTTGTTGGATTATATGCATTTTTTATAAATTGATATTCTACAAATCTGCCCTGGACGTTGGTGCATTGTGTTGTCAAAATATCAACAACTTGGTTGTATATTTCGGTGGCAACACCGGTTGGTCGCGGTGTGTGATGATTTAATATGCGTGCGGTTATTGTTGATTGGTCAGGCTTTGTAATTTCTGTTGGGTCGTCTTGTAAAGTACCGTATTTTTCGCCGGTGGCGTTTGCTGCGTCAAAATAGGAAACAGTTGTTTCGCCATATATACCATCGGATACAGGAACCAAATCAAAGCCACCAAATGCTTGCTTTATTATATCAGCGTTATTACATGATGAAACTTCCATTAATTGCTTTGCGCATTCAGATACGGGTTTTGTCATGTCTATGTTTCCATTATTATATTCGTATAATGTGAACCAGTTTAACGCTTCGCCGGCGGTAAATAGACCGCTGTATGGGTAATAAAAGTTTTCATAATTACTGCCACCAAAACTGTCAAAGCATTGTTGTACAACCGCGCGGCATGCGGTTAATGTGTCTGTATCTTGACGGTTGTTTATGTAGTCTGTGACGATATTTTCACCGCCTGTTTGATCATAAAACATCATGTTGCAGGAATCAATATAATCACGACACATTTCTGTTGATAATGTAACCTTGTCCGGTTGTAGTAAAACAGCGTCATCGCCCGTTAATTCCGCCATTGCCGCGGTTAATGCTGTTTCGCCGTTCATATAGCATGCAGATACAAAATCAAAACATCCTTGTTTAATTTCTGCAACCTTGGACTGTTGGGCGTAATATATGTCCAGCATTGCCTTATCCAGGTATTCAGACCATACTGTGTCCGCCTGTTCCGTACATTTATCCAGTGCGGGTTCGGCAAATTTTTTTACACGGTTTTCAAAATTTTGTACGAATGCGCGATTTGATGAAATTTTTGATAATTTTTGGTCTGCCGCATCAACATTGTCGGCAAATTTTAACAAATTTCCCAGTTCATAAAAGTTTTCAACACCCGCAATTGGTGCGCCGGTTGAAACATCAATAAATTGACCATTGTCCAGGCATTTATGATAATTTGCACCGCAGACTTCTTCGCTAAGGATTGCTGCCTCTACATTTGCAAGGCATGTTGCAATATCATCTGAATTATGTTTTTGGCGATTTTCCACGCGCGCCAAATCCAGCATTGCGCTGCTTTCCCGTACTGCTGCCTTCATTTCCGATTGTTGTTGTTCCAGTGCGCTTTCAACAGTATTACAATCTTGTTCAATTGCCATCAAGTATGCGTTTATGGCGCGTTGTAATTGGGCGTCTGTACAGTCGGCACGAACAGCTTCGCGACATTGTGGATATACGGCGCTGTATAAATTTTGTCCGTTGTATGTCGAAATAATTTGCCCTGCATCAGTTAATCCAAATGCATTTGTTGAATCAAATGATAAATTTATGCTGTTTAAATCTGTGAATTTACCGCCAACGGTTGTGTCATCGCCACGGATAGAATTCATTATCGCCTGTAATAATGCCTTGGATGCAGATGTGTCTGCGGTTAATGCATTTTCCCCTTCTGATGCGGTTTTCATGGCGGTTGCCTGTTCCGCGGTCATACCAACAACATCCAGATTTTCGGTAAATACGGTTAATCTGTCACTGGCATCTTGCATGGTGTTGCGAATATCTGTTAAATCAAATACACGATTGCTGCACGAACAACGGCGATAGTCATCGTTTTTTAGTTGGCAAAACTGATCCATGCATGTGAAGTATGCACTTTTACACTGTTCATATTCGGCGCCAATCTGTGTATCAGCCATTGTGACAGCGGTGGTTGTTGCTGCACGGGATATTGTTTGTGGTTGTGCTGTGGCGCGACGCGTTATGGCAGATGATGGTCGTTGTGTTGTGCCACTGCGTGAAATGGTTGCCGCTGTTCGTGCAGTGGTTGTTTCAGTTGGCGTTGTGGTGTTTCGTGATGCTGTGGCGCGTGTGCTTGAACGCGGAACAATTGTTTGTGATGTGCCGCGTGATGTTATGGCGCGGGTGTTGGCGGAACCTGTTTTCGTTGATGTTGCCGCGCGGGGTAATACATTTTGGGCGGTGTTATTGACTGTATTACCGCCAGACCGATTCGTGGCATTTTCATCACGAACAGCCGCGTTGGCAATGCCAATGCAAATTGCAAAAATACATGAAAAAGATAAAAGTTTTTTCATCTCTGATTAAATATTAGCAAATTTGCAAAATTCAGGGCAAGACTTTTTATAAACTTTTAATTTATCAGATTTGTTTCCCACAGATTTTTATATGTGATTTTGTTAGTGTGTATGGATGTTAAAGGAATAAAAAATGAATAAGTCAAGGCTAGAGGCGTTCAGTGATGGGCTGTTTGCGGTGGTCATTACAATTATGGTTTTGGAATTAGACGCCCCATCGGATGCCACACTGGCATCATTGGTGCCGTTGATACCAGTATTTTTAAGTTATGTGCTTAGTTTTATATACGGATCGATTTTTTGGATAAATCATCATCATTTGTTGGCTGCAACGCGGCGGATAAACAGTGCCGTTCTGTGGGCGAATTTGAATTTTTTATTCTGGTTATCACTGATACCATTTTTTACATCGTGGGTTGACGAAAATCATATTTCACCGGTACCTGTTGCCGCATATGGTGTATCGCTGTTCATGGTTGTTGCATCATACAGGATACTGGAATTGGTTTTATTTAAAGTTCATGATGCAGATGCGTTGTTGGTGCGTATTTTACGCCCTGGGCGGCGTGAAAAGGTATCAATGATTGCGTTTCTGGTGGCAATCCCATTGGCGTTTGTTCATTCGTTTGTATCACTGGGGATATATGTTTTTGTTGCGGCAATTTGGTTTATGCCAGAACGGGCATTAGAACGCGCGTTGGCACGGTATGATATATGTGATTTAAAACAAAATTGATTTTCTTGTTGCAAATTATGCAAAGTTAAGATAATATAGCAAGCGCTGCGGATATGGCGGAATTGGTAGACGCGCTAGTTTCAGGTCTTCTTATCCGCACCAGTTTTGGGGTTGTAGCTCAGTTGATAGAGCGCTACGTTCGCATCGTAGAGGTCGTGGGTTTGAGTCCCATCAGCTCCACCAAAATTATGCCGTCCGATGGACGGTTTTTTATTGCTTTATTTTTATAGTGTCGCTATATTTTTTTACGAATAAATTCAATTACAGCAACAACAAAGAGTTGGATAATTCAACCGTATTAAAATCCGCCATTATGGCGGATTTTTTACTGTATGGTGGATGTGATTGGACTCGAACCAACGACCTCTTCGATGTGAACGAAGCGCTCTAACCAACTGAGCTACACATCCACAAACACATAATATCAGGTGGTGGGGATAGTGGGACTTGAACCCACACGGTTGCAATAACCAAAGGATTTTAAGTCCTCAGCGTCTACCATTCCGCCATATCCCCATATTGGACTTACAATGCATGATATACTAACGCAAATTGGGCGTTCTTGTCAATGTTTTTCTGAATAAATTTTATAAAAATGCGTCCTGAAATCAAGACGCATAAAAATTTTATCTTAATCCCTTGGCGCGGCAACATGCCGATGCCGCACTGCGCCAATCAGAATATTGTTTACGGGGGTTGCGCAGATCCTGCCATGCTTGCCAGCCGCTGCACTTTTTATCACTGCCGGTGCCAGTGCATTTTGCATATCGGCGTAATGTGCATGTTTGGTTTGATGTTTTACCTGTGTCTGTTGTACATTTTACAACAACGGTTTGATTCTTTGCATCATTTTTTCCCAATTCTTTGGATGATAATAATTGATATGCGTTTGCGCCGCCAACAAATGCCATGATGATTAATAATGATGATAATATTTTTTTCATAATATTATGCCCCCTGTCATTATTATTATATGTTTTCAATTTGAAAAATACAATGGGGAATTATTCGTCGCTGTTATTTGTTGTCCATGGTTCGTCATTCATTATCAAATAGTACATTTCAGCGCTTTCTGTGCCAGGATTTCGTATTATCGGGCGAACGACATATATATCAACATTACATGCATGATTGTCTTTGTCCGATTGAATTTCTTCCAGGTTATAGTGGAATTTATCGGCAAAATCCATTGCCTGCAGATATGCGGCATCGTCATCAGCCGCACTGACAGAATCCCCCTGCCACATAAACCACATTCCATGATTTACAACATTTTCTTGACCCTGTAAATCATCGGCAGACAACAGTGTTAATGGTTTAAATTCAATATCATTTGTAAATTCCCCAGTGCTGGTTTCGGTCCAATCGTACATGCCGCCAACAAAATTTAATGCGCCGTATATAAATCCGCCGGCCTCTTCCATTTTTGCCAATGCGCCAACATTGCTGAGTGTTGATTGAAACAGCCAGTCGCGTATGCGTCCTGATTTCATACTGTTGCGTGCGATGCGGGCAGCGCGATTTATTTGTTTGCCACCAGTATTTGCCGCACGAAATGCACGCCATGCGCGCGCCATAATGTTTCCACGCTGTGCCGGACGCAAACTGCGTAATGCGCGGCGATATTGATTTAGTGATGAAAAAGTATCACTGGCCTGGCGATATTGGCGAACCTGGGCGCTGTTTCGTTCCATGTTGCGCATTTGGCGCGCCAGGTTTTCGACTTCGTCCAGTTTGGCGGCGTGTCTGGCAGTATCTGTTGCACGATCAATATTTTGCAATTCGCGTGTCGCACGGGCGTATTGGTTCGCAATTTTTACATAATCACGAACCGCGTCTGTTTGACGCAGGGCGCGCATTGTTGTTGTCAGATTCTTTAACGCGCGTGATGCACGGGCCGCCTTGGTCGCACCCAATACAACCGCCCCGCCCCCAAATGTTGCCGCCGTTATTGCGATATCCAATCCAATTTCCAGGTATGATATCCATTGCAGGTTTGCATCGCCCGCAACATAGTAATCATTTGTGTCGTCTGCCAGGTTTACTGTCGCCTTGCCCGCCAAATTCACCATATCATTATCACCCGCCAGTGCGGTTTTACTGGTGCAACTGTTACCGTGGGGATATATGGTATCAATATTATCGTTTATCCATTGCAGCGATATGGTGTTATTCTTGTCCGGTCCCACAAATTCATCCAGTGCGCCATGTTCAACAACCATTATTGCATACCATGCCGGATCGGTATTTGTCCAAACGGATGCATCATCGGGGGCGCCGATTTGTGGACTGGGGTTTGTGTCAGATGGCAATTCGCGTTTTTGGGCAATTGTTAATCGTTGTTTCAGTATTTTTGGCTGGGTTTCATAATTTACAACGATTTGACGCCCACCAGGGAAAGTATATTCAATTGGTAAAAATGTAATTGTATCATCATCCGCCGCCGATGCGATTTCAGGACATGCCAGTACTTTTTCTAGTGTTTCGGGCGCGCTGAATGCGTCATAAATCCATTTTCGAATTGTTATTTCATCATCTGTTTCAGATACTGTATTTACGGTTTCAGACAGTGCGTTTGCAAATACGCCCGTGGCACATTGTGTATCATCGGGCGTGCGGGTTTGAATTTCCGAAATTGGAACATAGTCGGCACCAACGGGAATATCTGTTGGTGGCATCATATCTGCCCCAAATGTGGTGGATATCGCACATGTTGCAAATATAAAAGAAATTAAAAATTGTTGCATTTATTTTGTTGTTGGCGATGTTATATTTACAGTATTGCCCAGCATATGACCGCACTGTTGTATTAATCGTTGACGTTCAGTCTGGATTTGATTGATTAATTTATTATATCTGTCAATTGGTAATTCTGATGATGGTGGTTGGGTGCCACCCGAATTTCCGCCACCATTTGAGCCGCCGCCCGTTGCAACACATGTATTACCCTGGCGTTCATAGCCGTTAATACATACCCAATTCCAACATATGTTTGTAGTATCGGGTTCGTAATCTATATATCCCGGGAATTCAGCCGGTGGTTCAGTGTTATCGCAAATACGCACAACACATTCGGGTTGCCAAAAATCATCTTTCCATAATCCATCCCACCATGATGCAGCAGTTGCTTCACCACCTTGCAGGCATTGGCGAACACCGGGTTTAATCAAGTTTACGGAACCATCTGCTTGTTCAACACCGCAAAACATGTAATCGCCAATATCGGCATAACGTTCACCCTGGTTAAATTGTGTGTGACAACATGTGAATAAGCCGGTGACTGGGTCATGCAAGCAATCTGTTTCTGAAAATAATTGGGATCCAGAAATGGCTGCGCCGCCAACGGCCCCAACAGCAAGTGCAATGCCGTACCCAATTTGTCCCACCCCAGGAATTGCATTAACAACGGCGGCGGTTCCAGCCGCAGCAGTGGCACCACTGATTGTTCCCTGTAATACATCGCCCCATGAATGTTCACCAGAACCCGACGCAGAATCAATCACGCCCATTGTACCACCAATAGCACCAACAGCACCCAACGCCCCACTGGCAACACCACGCGCGTTAATTCGATTACCGGTTCTGTTTGTGCTGTTGCCAGTATTTGTGCCGGTGTTGGTACCAGTGCCAGTTCCTGTTCCGGTACCTGTACCACCGGTGCCGCCTGTGCCTGTTGTTCCTGTGCCAGTTGTGCCACCGTTTGTTTGATTAAAATCATATCCTTGCATACTGACAATTTGACCACTACGACCATCTATGAATGTTCTGTCAGAAATTCTTTGTGCCAGCTGAACCCCGGGGTCATCCCATCTCGCGGCAAATGAATTTGTTATGCACAGACCAAAAATACATGTAACAAAACATTTAATATTTATACGCATTAATAATATACCCCCTGTAATTTGGTCAGGCATGTTTCATATGCAATATTATCAGTTTTGCATTTTTCCAATGTTGCTAAATCTGCATTTAATATCGCCAACATTTGTTGGGCATTATTGCAATATGCGTTTTGGCGCTGTTTTACAATCTCATTTTGTTCGGCGACCACCGCGTCCAGGTTTAATGTTTCGTATGCAGATTTCCCGGCGTATGGTGCGTATCCCGCGGCATCGTTTTGTGTGCGTTGGATAAATGTTAAATCATTGGCGGTTTTGGGAAATTCCGCCTTGACCAGTTGGGGATTATTACCACCGTTTGCAGATTGCAGGTTTTGTAATTCTTGCTGGCGTTGAATCATTTCTTGCATCCATGGTTCGCCATTCCATGTTGGTAATTGTGGCTGGTATGGATTTTCAAATTTGGCACCGCCAGATTGTATGTTTGAACCTGGATTTTGTGCCTGGGGAAATGCAACGGGAACACTGCTGGGGATAAATACGGAATTTTTTGAAACATATTCTGTAAATACTGTATCAATATATCCAGCACATGGGGTTACATAATTATGGTTTGGCAAACTGGCCAATTGGACCGTAATTGTTGGACGGGCGTCATTTACATCAATGTTTTTGCAATTATCATGTGATGCGCAATATGACGCAACCAATGCAGAAACAATTGATTGACAATCAGATGTGTCGACATCTGTACCCTGGACATATACTGGAACGGGCGGTCGCTGGTTATATGGTGCGTTTGGATTCCAAAACGGATTTGATGAATAGTTTTGGACATTTTGAATCTGGCCATATTGTGAAAAAGGCGTTGTCGCAGACGGAAATGTTGTCGCCATCGCAGGCGTAATCAGTGCAAGCCCAAATATTGCGCAAATTTTTAATACTGTTTGTTGTTTCATTCCCTGTCCATTTATTCCCTATTATTAATTTATTATAACAAAAAGGCATTTATAATTAAAGATAAAATTCCACCGCCAATAAAAAATGGTGCCAATGGAATAAATTTTTGGTGTTTGATATATCCCCACAGCATTCCAGATACGCATGCAATTACCAATGCTAGCGCCAGACCAAATGTCCCCAGCCATATCCCGCCAACTGATATCAGTTTTATATCGCCCATACCAATTGGGGCAACAACTGAATGTTTATGATGTTTTGTCTTTGTAATATCAAACAAATATCCAATAATTGCCGCCAGGGCGTATCCGCATACTGCGGCGATTACTGCATCGCTAACCCCTGTAATCCATGGGAAAAATACAACAATTATCAGCCCAATCAGCAACATGGGGAACAAATATGCGTCCGGAATTATACGGCGGCGCCAGTCGGCAACGGATATACGCCATGCGCACCATGCCGCAATCAGCCCCAAGACACAGAAAAATATATTATATAAATCAAATGATATATTCATAATTCCCCCTTGCCTTTCGATTCGAAACTATGCTACAATTATACCGATATATATAACAAGGATTTTTTGAAATGAGTAAAGGCTGGGACAGCGTGATGCTGAAAAAATTAAAGTCGTTGATGGGTAAAGGATTATCAACATCGGAAATTGGAAAACGGCTGGGGATGTCAAAAAATGCGGTTGTTGGTAAGTTAAATCGCCTGGGGTGGAATTCCAAGGCGGGCGGTGTTGCCACAGTGGACAAGGTATCTGGCGCAGCAAAAAAGAATTCTGGAAAAAAGGTTGTCGGCAAGTCTGTGTCGGGTAAAAAAACTGTTCAAGGTGTAAAAAAAGTAAAGGACGCAGATAAAAAAACTGTCGCGCCAAAGGCAGTCGCAGGCAAAAAGTCTGTTGGTGGTGCCGGTAAAAACCTGAATAAAACATTGGCAATGCATCAACGCATTATTCAGCATTCGTTGGAAATGGCAAACTTAAAGCCAAATCAGTGTCGTTGGCCAATTGGCGATCCCGATTCTGAAAATTTCCATTTTTGTGGTGCACCTGTTTTTGTTGGTAAACCGTATTGTTATGAACACTGCAAGCAGGCATATCAATTTACACCACCGAAAAAGAAATAATCGTGGGGCGCATGAGGTCAAGCGAGGGGGAAAATATGAATTCTGTTTTAACATCGCGGGAATTTAATATTGTCGGTAATGTGTTTCGGGCATATTATGATGCAGATGGTAAATTAGTATTCGTTTTGGATAGTACTGTTGATGATAGAAAGCCAAATGTGCTGTTGGTTATAAATCCTGTGGGGGACAGAAAGTGGGATGATATTCTGGCAAATGATTATAATGTTGATTTGGAAACAGTCCGACCAAAGAAAGATAATAAATATCAAAAGTTGGATATTGAATACAGCGGACTGGCACAATATGATAATTTAATTCATGCGTACGAAAATGGTGCGGATATCACAAATGAATTGACAGAATTAATGCAATTCCGGGATGAATCAATATATCGTGCCACCGCAGAACGTTTGGCAATGGCGGAATCAAATGCCGCCAAGGCGCGCGATACAATTATTCGTGCGAATGATTCAATTGCAGAATTGCGCGTGCGGTTAAAACAGTTGAAATCAAAGTTGAGCCAGCAAAAAAAGCAAGTTGGACGCGAACCAACAAAGCAATCTGCATCAAAAATTTTAAAAACAGATGCACAAATTGATGCCATTAATGAAAAATTGCGGCGTGCGAAAAAGAGACTGGATAACGCACAGCGGCGTTTGGTTGCTGCAGATGAAGATGCAGAAATTGCGCGTGATATTTTGGCGCACGCACCACGAAATGCGTCTGGTGTTTCGCATACAACATCGGTGTCATTAAATAATAAAGATACAAAAAATATAAATTTACCGGCGGCGGTGGCACAAAATGATTTGGTTGTGCGGACAGATGCGCCTGTGCCAGTCCAGACAGATGATGCCGATGAATATGATAATGACAATGCAGACGATTTTCGATATGATGATGGTATGCAATTGTTGGACAATGACATTGAATACGATGAAAATATAACAATTAATAAAGAATTATCAGAACAGACAAAGGCGGAAACGATGGCAGAAAATGAAAATGATGTAAAACCATTATTTGATAAAGATCCAGAAATTTTGGATGAAGAAATTGCGTTTAAACCAATTGAATTTGGTGTTTCCAGTCCAGCAGATAATTCAACAACAATGTCAGAAACAAATAAAAATATGGATGCGTACGGTGAAAATATGGATAATTCACCATTGTCATTTACGCCGCCAGTGTCGAAAAATTCAGATAGTAGTACGAATGAAACACCAATTAATGTGCGTCCGATTTCTGAACAAATGGATCAAGCAACCATGCAATCGTCAAGCGCACCAGTATTGGACACGATTACATCTGTGAATGCGCCAATGCCCCAGAATGATATGAATGTTCAGCCGGGCAATGTAAATGGTGCAATGCGTCCGGCGCCGGTTGCACCAGACATGGCAAATGCAAATGTTGTTGGTGCCACTGCAATGACGGCGGGGGCGGCGGCAAAGCCAATGCAAAACATTGGTCCGGCGCCAATGGCGTCGGGAACCAGACCTGTGTCGCCAATTACAGGAACACCGGCGCCAACAAATCCGGCACCGCGCAAGCCAACAATGATATATTATGTCATGCTGGTTGTTTTAATTGCGTTATCAATATTTACGCTGTGGCTGTATCAGAAAAATACGAATAAGAATACGCCAGATTTGGCGGCAACAGTACCGGTTGAAAATGTTGCAGATACAACCGCAACGGTGGCTGATTCTGATGCAGACAGTCCATTTGTTCCAGAAATTAATGTTGATGAAACCGTGCAAACTGTTGAATCAACAACAGATACGGTTGATGTTGCAGAACCAGAACCGGTCGCAGAACCAGAACCTGTTGTCGTGGATGCAGCCCCAGTGCCAGAACCACAGCCTGTGGTTGAACCAGAACCTGTTGTTGATGCAGCGCCAGTGGTTACCCCGACCCCGGTGGTGGAATCAGAACCTGTTGTCGTGGAACCAGAACCTGCACCGGTAATTCAAAGCGAAGAAGAAATTTTAGCCAGCAAACCAGCGTATAATGTTTCACAAAATGAAAAGATGTTTGTTGCAGCGCCTGAATATGATACAGAAACATTAAATTCATCGGTAACAGAAACGGTTGCGGTTGATGAAAATATTCCAATGTGTCCAGATGGAACCGCCCCAGATATGAATGGGTGTTGTACGGGTGAAATATATACTGATATGGGTGATATGGGATTTAACTGTTGCCCAGAAAATGGCGGTGATTGTTTCCCACCATTGTTTTAAATTGAACGCCCATTTTTTAATGGGTGTTTTTTTTAGGAATAAAGTTTTATAAGATATTTAACATTGTCGTGATAAAATACTTTACATATAAAGGATATGGAAATGTCGACACAAACAACATCATTTAAAATTGCACAATATATTTTGATGTTTTTAGTTGCGCTGTTGTGTATTGGTATAATTATATGGATTTTTACAGCGGGTAAAGCCGACAAGAACAATAATAGTGGGCAATCTGTTGATAATGTTATTCGTATAACAAATACGGATCCGTGCGTTCAACAGGTAAACAATGCCATTTCGCAATTGTGGGTATATAATATTGATTCTGTTCCAGAAAAATATATAAATATTGCGAATAATTATGTGAATGAACAAATCACTGTGCACACTAGTGGTGTATGTAATGATGTGAATTTTGTATGTCGTCCGGGACAAATCAGACGCGATTGTGATCCGTGTGCAATTGGATCGGGGCGCCAATTCGCAATGCAACAACAAATTAATGATGAAATTGAAATGCAATGTAAATAAAAATGCCCGTTTTGGGCATTTTTTACATTTTTTCAATTACAACAATTGCAGCAGAATAATCGTCTTGATCGGTTATTGATAGGTGAACAACTGCATCGCCACCAGCGATTTCTTTCAGTGCAGCTTTTGCCCCGCCCGCCAATAATAATTCGGGTTTGCCCATATCATTATGAACAACAGATACATCAGAAAACGCAATATCATCGCCAAAGCCAGTCCCCAATGCTTTTAAGCATGCTTCACGTGCAGCCCAGAAATTCGCCAAATGTTTTTCAGCATTTGCGTTGTCGGCGTCTGCATATTCCAGTTCTTTTTTTGTAAAAATGCGTTGCTTTTTAAATGCGGACCAATCCAGAAATCGGCCGCATTCGACCAAATCAATTCCTATGCCTACTATCACTGCTGTCCCCCTGTTTGTTTTTTATGATATGCGAATACTAATAACATTTTTCCGATTCGCGCAAGTATAAAATATATTCTTGCTTTTAATGTGTGGTGATTGTATAAATATGTTCATGTCGGGGCGTAGCTCAGCCTGGTAGAGTACTTGCATGGGGTGCAAGGGGTCGCAGGTTCGATTCCTGTCGCCCCGACCAAAAAATAAAGAAACGCCCGCAGTGGCGTTTGTTTATTTTTGTATGGGTATCACGGAAATCAACATCGCATACGCAGTATGCCCCAGGTTCGACAATGAGTAGATTTGACAAGCATCGCGCGGTCAAATCGTTAGGAATGCCCCACAGCCGGCACGCTTTGTGCCGTGCGAGGGATTCCTGTCGCCCCGACCAAAAATAAAGAAACGCCCGCAGTGGCGTTTGCTTTTTTATATTTATTGTCATACAATATGCGCAAATTATGGGGTGTGGTGATGTTTGTTGCAGAAAAATTAAAGGGATTTTCATGGATAAATGTTGGCAACCCGGATCATGATGATTTCGAACGGTTGCAAACAGAATATAAAATAGATGAAGATACTATTTCTGATATTTTAGATCCGGATGAACAGCCGCGCTTTGAAGTTGAAGATGACTATAAGGTTATAATTGTTCGTTTCCCAATTATTAATCGCGAAACAGATACGCTGTGGCATACGGAACCACTGTCGATTATTTATTCATCGAATCGGGTTATTACGGTGTGTCGTAAACGCTGTGACTTGTTGGATAAGATACGGCCTGACGAGAAGTTGTCGCGTGAAGAATTCGTGTTAAATATAATTTACTATATTGCTGAATCTTATTTGCGGTCGTTGAAAGAATTAAATAAACGCGTGCTGGCGTCAAAAAAGGTTTTGCAAGAACGCGTTCGTAAAAAAGAATTGATGGCATTATTAGAAGTTGAAAATAGTTATACATTGTATATGGCGGGACTGAAAGGTAATGTCGCTGTGCTGGATAAATTGGAAAAGGTGCGCGGTTTTGTTAAAACCGAAGAAGCGCAAGAGTTAACCGAAGATGCGCGCATTGAACTGTCCCAGGGAATAGAAGTCGTTACATCGTACAGTAAAATGCTGAAATCAATCAAAGAAACATTCGAAAGTATTATTAACATGGATTCCAATACATACATTAATCGTTTGACCATGTGGAATATTATTTTGGTTGTGCCAACGGTTATTGTCGGATATTACGGCATGAATACAAAGTTGCCGTTCGCAGATAACGATCAAACCGCCACGGCGATTTTTGTGCTGATAATGATTTTGTTGGTGGGGTTCGCGTTGTTCAGTTTTATTCGCCGGCGTGTCGTATAAAAAAAATCGCCGTGTGTGGCGATTTTTTTATTCCCCCAGTGCCGTCAGTATGTTTTTAAAGTTATCGTTCACATCCCCCGTGACATCAACATCAGAAAACTTTACCCCAGGGACAGTTTCCAGCCATTTTATCGCCGGCATTGTTGTGTTCCAGAATATATCCAGGCGTTTGCGAATCGCGGCGCTATCGGCGTCATCGGCACGGCCCCCACCTTCGCGAATGCGTTTTTGAATGCGGGCAATCATGATTTCTTCGGGGACATCCAGGTACAGCACATGTATATTAAATTTGTCTGCGTAATTTTGAACCAGCCATTTTGCCTGGTCCAGTGTGCGCGGGAATCCATCCAATATAATGTCGTGTGTGCCAGATATTTGTTCTGTCATCAGATTCAGTAATATATCATTTGGTAATAATTCACCGTGGTTTAATATTTCTGCAATATTATGATTGGTCGCAGCGGCACGGCGTAACATTGCGCCCGTTTCAATATATTTATAATCATGTTGTTCGCATAATATGCGGGCAAATGTTCCTTTGCCCACACCTTGACCACCCATTAAGACAATTAATTTTACCATGCTGTAATTTTATCATAAAAAACAAAACCCGACAAGTGTCGGGTTTTATAAATACAGCAAATTATATTTTTTTTATTTTTTGCTGTTTTCAATTGCAGCACCCAGAATGTCGCCCAATACAGAACCGCTGTCTGCCTGGTTCGCATATTCTTTGACTGCCTGTTTTTCCAGTGTTACTTGTAACGCACGGATAGACAGTTTTACAACATTGTTGTCAACAGAAACAACAGATGCCTCTACTGTGTCACCAATGTTAAATTTGCTGGTATCTTGTTCTGATTTTTCGCGCGACAGGTCTGTACGGCGAATAACACCCTTGATATCGTTTGGCAATGCCAAAATCAATTCGTCTGGTGTTATTTCAGATACTGTACCAGAAACAACGGCGCCTTTCTTTAAAGATGCACTGTTGTTGTCCGCACCTTCGGTCAATTGTTTAATGCCTAATGTAATGCGTTCTTTTTCTGGATTGATGTCCAAGATTTTCGCTGTTACTTCTTGACCACGGACGAATTTTTTCAATTCTTCTTCGTCCAGTTTGTTCCATGACAGGTCGGAAATATGAACCATGCCGTCCAGTTCAGGTGTCAATGCAACAAATAAACCGAATTCAGTTGTGTTCTTGATAGGACCGGTAATAACATCGCCAACATTATGCGTTTCGGCAAATTGTTTCCATGGATTTGGTTGCAATTGCTTGTACCCCAATGAAATACGGCGTTTGTCTTGGTCGATGCCCAGAACAACAACATTTACATCCTGACCAACCTGTAAAACTTTGCTGGGGTGGATGTTTTTGTTGGTCCATGATAATTCGGACATGTGTACCAAACCTTCGATATTGTTGCCCAAATCGATAAATGCGCCGTAATCGGTCAGGGATGAAACCTTGCCAGATACTGTGTCGCCGACATTGAATGCCCGTGATGCATTTTCCCATGGGTCTTCTTCCAGTTGTTTCGCGCCCAATGAGATACGATGGGTTTCTGGGTCGAATTGGATAACTTTTACTTTTATTTTTTGTCCAACATGAACCAGTTCGCGTGGATGATTTACCCGTTTCCATGACAGATCCGTTACATGCAACAAACCGTCAATTCCGCCCAAGTCAACAAATACACCGTAATCTGTGATGTTTTTCACGGTGCCTTCGATAACAGCGCCCAAAGAAATGTTCTTCATTGCTTCGCGTTGTGCCGCCGCAATGGCATCTGCTTGAATCGCACGGCGGGAAACGATTGCGTTTGTACGCAATGCGTCCATTTTCAGTACACGGAATTTGTCTTTTAATCCAATCAGCGATTTTGCATCGCGGACAGGTTTGTGATCCACCTGGGATGATGGCATAAATGCAAATACGCCATTGATATCAACGGTATATCCGCCGCGGACAACATCAATAATTGTACCTTCGGGATCAATACCTTCGGCAACGGTCTTTTCCAATTCTTTCCATGCTTTTTCTGCGCGCGCTTTGGAATAAGACAGAACGGCGGTTCCTTCACGGGATTCATAACGTTCGACAAAAACATCGATAATATCGCCAACAGACGGAACGGATGCGCCGAATTCTTTTAAAGGAATGCGACCCTCAGATTTTAAACCAACATCAACAATTGCGCAATCACCACGGATGTCTTTGACAGTCCCTTTGGTTGCGTATCCTTGCAATGTTTCTTGAGTGCCATAGTCCTTGTTAAACATCTGGACAAAATCTTCGCCAGATACGGGATTAAATAAATCTTTGGATAAATCTTTCATATAGAAATTTAAACAAAGCTTGCCATCGCTAAATTTTTATTTCTGACAGCGAGGTCTTGTGGGGTTAATCGGATTGATTATGCGCCCACCCGCAAAATCGTGATGATTATATACAGAAATCTTTGAAAAATCAAGATGTTTTATGCAAAGATAAAATAAGTTGACAAATTTTTTAAATTGAGTATATATATATGGTATAAAAAAGGATGGTAAACAATATGGCTTCTACAAAAAATAAACTTAAATGTGTTGCGTATTCTACAGGACTGGGGGCGTTTAGTGCGGTGTGTTCTGCGACTTTAACAGCGGCAATGTTGGCGGCAATGGGATTGGTGGCGCATGGCGCTGGTTATGTTATTAATTGGAATGCCCGTGAATATTCGTTGAAAAACCGTTTTGAAACAGCGTACAGTTTTAAAACCCCAGAATCTCATAAACATTATTATCTGAACAATGGGCAATCAACGGAATATATTATGACACCATATGGAATGTATGGAATAATTGGCACCTTTGCAGCGTTAAGTGCGGCGTTTGGCGCAATGACAGGAAGATTGATTGCAAAAGATAAAGAAGAGGAAGAATTAAAGAAACAGCGGCAGAAAATACGATAAAATAAAAAGTCGCCTGTTTAGGCGACTTTTTATTTTGAATATATTTGTGCATTTCTTACTAACTGTTCAATTTGATGCGGCATTAACATGTGGATGGCGTTAATAGGAATGCCGTTTTCTTTTGAATTATGATATACTTGCAAAATTTCTGATTGGGGTAATTTATCTGTTGCATTAATACTGCCATTTTTATTTACAACAGTATTTGTTATATCTGTTTTTAATGACCATGTTAAATCCATAACCAGCCCAGGATTTAATATAGCAGCATATTTTACTGAATATGGGTCATATGGCAGATTATATTTGTTATGTATTGCAATATAGCCCGGCAATGTTTTAAAAAGATGTCCCATATTATTATTGTATTCTTTATATGCGCCCGATAAGAAGTAATCTTGGGCAGCCATTGATGTGCGATAAATCAATTCGGCGTTTTTTGAGAAAAATATAGGATTTAACTTTTCCAAAAACATTATACGCAGTGTATATATTGGTAATAATTTTTGTTCCATTTTATTGTCTCTTTGATTTAATCAGGCTAAATATTAACACTGTTATGAAATATGTCAATATGTTTTGGCGAAAAATAAAACGCCCATTTGGGCGTTTGTATATTTATTTTGTGCCAGCCTGTTTAAACAACTCTTCGGGCTTTACGGGCTTTTCTTTTGTTTTAACATGACTTAACATTGCGTCTAATGCCTTGCGTTCAAAAATCATTCCACGTAACATTGCCAAAGCGTTTTGGTTTTTGTTGTAAAATTCAAACACTTGTTTTGGATCTGGATAGCGCGCTGCTTCTGCCCAAACCGCCTGTTGCAGGTCGTCACGGGTAACTTCTACTTTATTTTGTGTCCCCCATTCTGCCAAAATTAAGCCCAGTTTAACACGGCGTTCAGCGTCTTTGCGTTCTTTCTTTTCATCCCACTTATGTTCGTTTCCACAATCGCCATGGCAATTTGCATGTTCACGATCATGTTCTTGTTTTGCCATATTATATTCCTGGTCAACCAAAGTTTCTGGCAAATCCAATTTTACTTTATCTGCCAATATGTCCAGCAATTCATTACGCATTTCGCGTTTGGCGGCTTCGACATATTGTTCGTTTAATATGTTGCGAATGTGTTCACGCAATTTTTCAACAGATTCATGACCAACAGATTTTGCCAATTCATCATTTAATTCTGGCAATATATGTTTGCGTATTTCATGAATCTTGACGGCAAAACGTGCATCTTTGCCCGCCAGATTAGATGCATGATAATCAGATGGGAATTTTACATTTACATCAAATTCATCGCCGGATTTATGACCAATAATTTGATCTTCGAATCCCGGAATAAATGCACCAGACCCCAGTACCAAGTGATGCTTTTCTGCGGCACCGCCATCAAATGCGTCATTGCCGATAAAGCCTTTGAAGTCAATTACTGCGGTATCACCGTTTTGTGCAATGTAATCATCCGCCTGCTTTTCTGCTGTACTGCGGTTTTTGCGAATGTTTTCTAGTGCGGCATCAACTTCGGATTCATCCAGTTTTGTTGTTTTTTTTACAATTGTGAATTTTTCTAAATCGATTGCTGGTAATGTTGGCAAGATATCAAAATCCAGTGAATATTCTGCGTCTTTGCCAATTTCCCATCCGGCAAGATCTGCTTTTGGTGAACCTGCCAGCCGGATTTTTTTATCAGCAATGTATTCGTTTAAATCACGATTCATTAATTTATCAACTGCTTCACTGATCGCAGACGGATTATATTTTTGACGCAGAATTGATAATGGAATATGTCCCGGACGAAAGCCCGGCATTTTTGCCTTTTTACCATATTCTGTTAAAATTTCATCCGCCGCAGCCTGAATTTCATCAGCCGACAGATGTCCTGTGACTGAATAATGCAAATCTTTGATTTTTTCTTTTTTAAACATTGTTTTCCCCATTAAAAATATGAATTGCCGAATGATTATACACAGTTTTTTTATAAACGCAATACTCTTTTTTTATAATATAAAAAATCCGCCATTTGGCGGATTTTTGTTGCAGAAACGATTTAACGTTTGCTGAACTGGGTTGAACGACGCGCTTTGTGACGACCAAAGTGTTTGCGTTCAACAACACGACTGTCGCGTGTCAAGAATCCAGCCGCTTTTAATGTTTTGCGTAAATCTGGTTCCGCTTTTTCCAATGCTTTGGAAATGCCGTGTTTTACGGCGCCCGCCTGACCAGACAGACCACCGCCTGCAACGAATGCGTGAATATCATATGCACTGTCGCGTTTTGTGATGCCAAACGGTTGGGCAATAATCATTTGCAGCACTGGACGGCGAAAATATTCATTTACTGGAATGTCATTGATAAATATTTGACCTTTCCCGGCAACCATGTATACGCGCGCAATAGAATCTTTACGTTTACCTGTTGCATATGTTGCATTTGATAATTTTACATCGGCGACCACTTTTTTAGCAGTTGCTTTTGCCGGGGCCGCTTTTTTTGTTGTTTTTGCTGCTGCCTTTGTTGCAGTCTTTTTTGTTTCTGTCATTATTCGCCCCTTTTGTTTTTACGGTTCATGCCCGCAAAGTCAATAACAATTGGATTTTGTGCGGCATGTTTGTGTTCCGCCCCAGCATATACATGCAGTTTTGTTAAACGCTGGTTTGCCAATGCAACTGCTGTACGGCGTCCCATCATACGCTTTACCGCGTTGAAAACCAATTTTTCCGGTTTTTCGTTGCGCATTTGCCCCAGGGTGCGTTCTTTGGTGCTGCCGGTCCACAGTGAATGCCAAAAGAATTTTGTTTTATCTGCTTTCTTGCCAGATAAAGCAACCTTGTCTGCATTAATAATAATAACATGATCGCCACAGTCCATGTTTGGTGTCCATGTTGGTTTGTTCTTGCCGCGCAGAATGTTTGCGGTAAATGCCGCCAAACGCCCCAGCGTGCAATCTGTTGCGTCAATCAGATACCATTTGGCATCTAATTCACACTTTTTTAACGATTTTGTCGCTGCCATAATTTTTACCTTTTTATTAATTTTAGCGGGACAATTATGCCCCGCCATGCCAGAAAAGTCAAGAAATTTTTGATATGGTATTATTATACCGTATGTTTTTGCCAATCATTATAATGATTGTGGCAATGGTGGTGTCGGAACAACTGGACTGACTAAGAAAGTCTTTTCGCCAGTAATGGTTTGTTTGGATCCTAAATCAACCTTTCCGTTCAGTGTTTCCGTGATTTTGTTGACATATGATACAGACGCAATTCTGTCCACAGGCGCAGAAATCGCGGGCGTTGCTGTTAATGTAACCAGCAAAATTAATAATATCTTCCGCACTATACCCTCCATATACAAAGAATTGTATCATAAATATACCATCCAGGTAAACAAAAAAAATCTGCCGAAGCAGATTTTTACATTTCATTTGGAATTGTCAGACCCATTAAATCAATTGCTGATGCCAATGTATCACGGGTAATCTGGACAATTTGCAGGCGGCGTGCGCGTGTGGCATCATCCACATCATCGCGCAAAATTGGACAGTTATGATAGAATGTGTTCGCCAGTTGGCATAAATCATATGCATAATTTGCAATCATATCTGTTGCACGATTATCAAACGCGCTTTGTACCGTGCGTTCAAAATCCAGCGTTGCAATTAACAGATTTCGTTCATCATCAGTTAATTCTGTTGCGGTGGTATTTTTTATATCCCCTGCCCGTTTTAAAACACTGTTCAGGCGAACTGCTGTATATAAGATATATGGTCCGGTGCGCCCTTCGAAACTGGTGATTTGATTTGGGTCAAATACATAATCGGCACGAACATCATGCAACAAGTCGTTAAACTTTACCGCCGCCAGGGCAATTGCAGATATGGTTTCGTCATCTAATTTTTTACCGGCATCTGAAACGCGCGAACGAACGGCGTCTGTTGACAGGTCTAATATATCCAGTAATTCTGCCACACCGCCATCACGCGTTTTAAATGGCTTGCCATCAGATCCCGTTAATGCGCCAAATCCAGTATGAAACAGTTCTGCATTTGTAATTTCCGCCATTTTTGCCACACGGAATACTTGCTGGAAATGTAAATTTTGCCGTGAATCTGTGAAATAGCCAATTATATCAGGGTGATCTGTTTTTGTACGATAATATATCGCAGATAAATCAGCTGCGGCATATGTTTGTGTGCCAGAACTGGTGCGAAACATTAATGGCGGCATTGGTGCATTGTCATTATCTGTTTTTACATTTACAATCATTGCGCCATCTGATTCTGTTAACAGATTGTGTTCTTCTAGAATTTTTTGTGTGTCGGCAACATATGGTGCAACACCGCGTTCACCCATTGTTGCGTCAAATGGCAACAGGTTTAATCGATGCAGAACATCATCCATTTGTGCCAATGATATTTTCATAAAATCGTCATAAATCTGTTTATATTCTGGATTGCCAGACTGTAATTCAGCAGTAATTTCTTTGGCGCGCGCCATCCATGCATCATCATTTTTTGCCCGTTCAGTTGATGCAGGATATATCTTGTTCAATTCATGTGCATTGGTGGGCATACCATATTCCAAAATCCATGCGATTATCAGTCCCATTGGGCGTCCCCAATCGCCGATGTGATTATAACTTTTGGTTGTGTGCCCAAGATATTTTGCAATCCTGTTGAATGTGTCGCCAACAATAGATGTACGCAGATGCCCAATATGTAATGCCTTGCCAACATTATACCCGCCGTAATCTAAGTCTATTTTTTTTGGCGCAGTTGTTTTTGCATTTTTTTGCTGTGATGCTGCGCGCCATAAAAAATCATTACGCAGTTTTATGTTTATGAATCCCGGACCCGCGATTGAAGCATCGGCAACGAAATCTAGTTCCTGTAATTGTGGCAGAATTTCCGCCGCCAGTTCGCGCGGATTTTTACCTGCGGATTTTGCCATAACCATTGCGGCATTTGTGGAAAAATCACCAAATGCGCGGTTGCGTGGAACCTCTAAATTAGCAATAAAGCCCAGTTTATTATTTATTGATTCAGAAACATATTTGTATAAGTTCATTTTTATATCCGTAATATTTTATATTGGTAAAACTATTCTGACGCGTAATCCGCCCAGTTCGCTGTTTTCCAAGAACATTTGCCCGCCATGATTTTCAATTGCGGTTTGTGCAATTGACAGTCCCAGCCCAGTGCCGCCAGTCTTATCACTGCGTGCGTCATCCAGGCGCACAAATGGACGCAATGCATCGCGTTTTTTATCGTCTGGGATACCGGGACCATCGTCTTCGATAATGATTTCTACTTGGGTGGGGGAATCGTGTTCAGTAATGCGTATTGTCTTTTTTGCATAACGGGCGGCATTTTCAATTATATTACCGAATGCGCGTGCCAATGCCATTGGGCGGGCATAAAACTGTGCCGGTTCATTTGGAAAATCAGTTTCGATATTTTTATCTGGTGCCGCGTCGCGCGCAATGCGTAATAACATTGCGGGTAATTCAGTTGCTTGTTCAATTTCCGGCATTTCGCCACGCGCGAATGCCAGGTATCCATTGACCATTTCTGTCATGCGGTCAATGTCGCGCAACAAATCTGCTTTAGATGCAGCATCTGTTTCAACCGCCAACCGCATGCGGGTCAGTGGCGCTTTTAAGTCATGACTGACCGCATTTAACATATCTGTGCGTGTACGGTTATATCTGTTCAGTCGTTCTTTCATTGTGATCATTGCAGATGCCGCTTCACGGATTTCTTTGGAACCGGTTGGTTGGAACCCTGGTGCGTCCAGTCCGCGCCCAAAACGCCCCGCTGCCTTGGCAATGCGGCGGATGCTGCGCGTGTGCATTATGATGAACGGCGAAATCAATATGGATACAATTAAAATTGACCCAATTAACCAGATTATAAACACTTCGGTACTGGTTGAATATATGCGATACAATGATGTGCCAAATGTCGCAATTTGACCGTCGTTTGTTGGAACATCAATGAATACCAGACGTTTGCCTTTATCAATATATATTTGTGCAGATCGTTTCAGACGGTTTGACAATTCGGTCGCCAATAACCCTGCTTCGCGGGAATCGTTATCATTTTTGCTGGGGCGATTTAACTTTGGGTTTACTGATATGTTTATCCCCATGTCGCGCGCCATTGTACGCGCAGTTGTGGTTTCACCTTCGTCCATGAAATTCATCATGGTACTGATTTCAACAGCCAGACTGCGTGCCAATGTTGCGTGTACGCGTGACCAGTGATTGCCAAAAAATACATTCGCAATAATTACCTGGGCGATAATTAATGGTATTAAAATCATTAATATTGTTCGCCATAAAAAGCTGCGTGGTATTAATCTCATTCTTTATCACCATTTGTATTTGTACTGGGCGTGGCGGAATCAATCTGTATTAATTTATATCCACGACCACGAACAGTTATAATATCTATGTTTGATAATACACTATTTATTTTACTGCGCAAGCGTTTTGCAACCATTGGGGATGCCGGGGCGATATTGCCGATTGGCATGGTCAGACGCTGTAATAATTTTTTTTCTTCGCCAGACAATCCCAATATTTTTGGTGTTTTGCCGGTTGTTATAAAAAATTCATCATCTGTGAACATTAATCCGTTTGGCATTTTAAATTCTGTGTTGTTTTTATTTCCGATTATATTGTTTAATCGTAATATTAATTCGCGCAGTTGGAACGGTTTTGCCAGATAGTCATTTGCCCCACCCGCCAGACCATCAATTGCATTTTCTGGTCCGGTCATCGCGGTTAACATTATTACAGGGGTTGAAACGCCTTTTGTACGCAGTTGTTTTAAAAATGCCAATCCGTCCATTCCGCCCATCATTCTGTCCAGTACAATTGCGTCAACAGATATTCTGGATAGTATTTCAGATGCATGTTCGGCGGATTCAGCGGTTACAGCATAAAATCCATCATTTCGCAATCCACGTGCCAGTGTCGTGCGCAACATATCATCATCGTCAATAATTAAAATTGTCTTGTTCATATTTTTAATACAAAAATCCGCGCCATGGGCGCGGTGGTTATTTTTTTAGTGGCTCTACCGCGTATTCGCCAGGCTGAATTGTCATCATTGAATTTGCGCCCATCATATCAGTTTCATCTAATGTCGCCGCACGGAATTGCATGCCCCCAGTGGTGAATTCTGTTTTAAACAATGCGTACCCAGTGCCGCCGCCAGTTGTTGGTCCCTGCATCCCAACAGAATAATATCCGCCCAGGATACCATAGTCCAGGTCGATATAATCAATATTTACCAGTAATGAAACATTGCTTAAACCGTCACTGGTCATATTACATGTAAATTCACGGTTAGATAATGTTGCCTGGGAATTCACAGGTATTACAATATCCATAATTGTTGGTTCGCATGTTCGGGCGATGCCGTTTACCAAGAATTCATATGTCATACCAACTGTGGCACGCGACAGACCCGTTGAAATTGTAACCTGGGAAATTGTGGCCTTGGGTATTTTCACCAGCGCATTTGCAATGCCACTGCGTACAGGGAATGATATTCCAGATTGCAGGCAATCGCGCGAAAATGGGTCAGCCTCGCAAATATAAACGCGTGAATATTCATTCATCATGAACATATTTGCCAGACTGTTAAACAAAAATGTACGCGTTATTCTGTCGTTTAATCTGGTGCAACCGAAATTGCGGCATATTATCATTGGCTTGTTTGCAAACATTACGCCTGGATACATCATAGATTCAATTTGACGCGCTTCTTCGATATTTAAATCGTAATCCAGACTGTCGGCACGGTTCATAAATTCGGTTTCTGGGATAAAATTTGGATCATCTGGATATGCATAATATGACTGAACCGGTGTTTCAGTATATATTGTTTGAAAGTTGTCATATACGACTTCTTCGGTTGCAGCAACCGCATTAAATGCAATTAATCCAGCAACAGCAGTCATTAAAATAAATCTTGCCATGATTTTCGCCCTTGATTATATGTGATAAATCTTAGAACATTACGGGATATTATGTCAAAGCAAAAATTTTTATTGAAAATTATATCATGTTTGTTCTATAAGTAATTCGAAAAAGAATTTTATTAAAAATGGAAAGGCGATTATAATGGTTGATATAATGATTTCAGGAGAAGCGGGAAAATTACATGCGGTTTATCATAAATCTGATACTGCATCCGCACCATTGGCGGTTATATTGTCTGGAAATCCACGGCAAAAGTATCATATGAATGACCGCGTGTCATATGCAATGTTTCGTGCATTTATGGATATCGGGTTTTCTGTTGTGCGCTTTAATTATCGTGGTGTAAATTATTCTGAGGGGGCAATCGGTACAACAGCTGAAAATATGTTGGATATCGCAACAGTAATTGACTGGATTCAAAATAGAAATGAAGATAGTGATAAAATATGGCTGGCGGGGAATCAATTGGGCGCATGGTATGTATTACAGGCAATGATGCGCCGCCCAGAGGTTTCAGGATTCGCGTTGGTTTCACCTGATCCATCGGTTGCAGATTTTGCATTTTTATCACCGCGACCAAACCGTGGATTGTTATTACAGGGCGCAGCGGAATCTGATGAATCCAAGGCATTTGCAACACATCTGACCCAGGTTTTGAAAAAACAGGCCCAGATTGATTTGGAAACAATTCGTGTTAAAAATGCAGATTCACATTACAGTCAACCGGCAGATTTACGCCAGATGTATAATGACTTAAAGGCATATGTCGGTCGTGAAAATGCAGATAACAAGTTGTTATAATAACATGCAAAACAAAGACAGATTTTTAGATCCAAATATCCCAGATGAAATGGCGGCATCAATTCGCCCGCGCGCATTGGCGGATTTTATTGGGCATGACGCGTTAAAGCAGAATTTGTCTGTATTCATATCGGGGGCAAAATCGCGTGGCGAGGCAATGGATCATGTTTTGTTATATGGTCCCCCGGGATTGGGAAAAACAACATTGGCGCATATTGTTGCAAATGAATTGGGAACAAATTTTCGTGCAACGGCGGCACCGATGCTGACCAAGCAAGGTGATTTGGCGGCGATATTAACATCGCTGGAACCGATGGATGTTTTATTTATTGATGAAATTCATCGTTTGCCAACCGCAATCGAAGAAGTTCTGTATTCCGCAATGGAAGATTTTAAGTTAGATATTATGCTGGGCGAAGGTCCATCGGCAAAAAGTGTGCGAATTGACCTGCCCCCGTTTACGCTGGTTGGGGCAACAACGCGTACAGGTTTGTTGTCAAATCCATTGCGGGATCGGTTTGGAATTGATTTGCGACTGTCGTTTTATTCAACGGATGATTTGGCAAAAATTATTATGCGCAGTGCGAATATATTGGGAATGCCAATTGATGTCGATGGCGCGAAAATGTTGGCACGCAGTGCGCGTGGCACGCCGCGTATCGCAAATCGTTTGTTAAAACGGGCGCGGGATTTTGCAACCGCGTTGGGACGGAATGAAATTTCATCAGATACGATAAAGACGACATTGTTTCAATTGCATATTGATGAAAGTGGCTTGGATGAAATAGATCGTGAATATATGAATGCAATTGTTCGGCACTATGCCGGTGGCCCGGTTGGAATCGAAAATTTGGCGGCGGCGTTATCCGAACCGGCAGATACAATCGAAGATGTAATCGAACCATATTTAATGCAATTGGGGTTTGTTCAGCGCACGCCACGGGGGCGCGTTATTACAGATGCGGGGTATAAACACTTGGGACTAGAAAAATGAAAGTATATAAATTTCCATTCTCAATCGCGTATGCAGATACCGATGCCGGTGGGATTGTGTATCATGGGCGATATATCGAAATTGCAGAACGGGCGCGTATGGATATTTTGCGCGGAATTAAATTTCCAGATGGCGATGTCGGTTTTGTTGTCCGTGATTTAAGCATACGATATATTAAGCCACTGTTTCTGGGTGATGCGTTTATTGTTGAAACAACGGTTGTTAAACTGGGGGCGGCATCGTTATCGGTTGAACAAAAATTCGTGAAAGATGGTGAAATTTGTGCTATACTGTCGGGAACGGCGGCATATATTGGTGCGAATATGATGCCAAAGCGCATTCCAGATATAGTTGCAGCACCATTTAAAGAATAATAGAAACAATAAAAAAGGGAAAAAATAAAATGACAAATGCGTTTTCTTTTACAACATTGTTCACGGGCGATTTAATGACATTGTTTATTTCGCTGGTTCTGATTTTGGGCAGTGTTATTTCTTGGGCGGTTATAATTGAAAAAATTCGTTTATGGCATTATCAAAAAAGAAATCCGGTCCAGATTAAAAATTCTGATAATTTATCGACAATTGCAGATAAGTTAATTCGACCATTTGATAAAAATTTATGGTTCTTGTCAATGTTGTCTTATATCGCGCCGTTTGTTGGGCTGTTTGGGACAATTTGGGGTGTTATGGATTCGTTTTCATCAATTGGAATTAATCAATCTGTATCGATTGGTGTTATTGCACCAGGATTGGCAACGGCATTGGGAACAACCGCGTTGGGATTAATTGCGGCAGTGCCAGCGGCGGTTGCGTATTATTATTTCAGCAAGAAATCAGACGATTTATATGATGTGTTGACTGAAAAATGTAAAGAAATGAAATTTGAAAAATTCCCAAAAAATAAACGCGGGGCAAAATAATATGACACGCAGAAGAATTCGTAATACAGATGCCACAATGTCGCTGACACCAATGATTGATGTCATGACGGTTTTGTTGGCGGTATTTATGGTAACAACACCAATGTTAACCACGGGAATTGATTTGAATTTACCGCGTGCGGGAAATTCGGCATTGTCGGGAAATGATCATGCAATTCAAATCAGTGTTGATGCCGTTGGTAATTATTATGTCGGCAAAACCCAGGTTTCGCGCGATGATGCGGTTCGCCGTGTGGTTGCGATGCGCGGTGAAAATCCTGATTTAACAATCATGATCAGTGGCGATGAACACGCGGATTATGGTGCGGTTATGTCAATAATGGGTAAATTAAAAGATGCTGGATTCCAGCGTGTTGGTTTACGTACACAATTAGATGCAGAATAACAGCGTTTATGATATGAATTTTGGAACCAGATTTTCATCAGAAAACTTGTTAATGTCAGTTTGTGGGCATTTGGCGTTGATGGCGGTAATGATAACATCGTTTGTCGTTGTTGTTGACCGTGCAAAGATGGTTGCACCAGACAGAATTGAAATTTATGAAATTGATTTAAATTCTGTGCGCGTCAGTGGTGATGAAACAATATTGCGTAATGTAAATGCGGATGCAGATGTGGAAGTCCCAGAACCAGAATCCATGCCAGAGGCACCAACCAATGACGAACAAACAAGTTCTGATAATGATGGAACGGACGAAAATGATGCCGCCCCTGCCCCGATACAAGAAATTGTTGATGAACCAATTGAAGCCCCCAGTTTAATTGACGATGTGCCAGAAATTCCTGAACCCGTTGTTTCGCCGGTTGAATCCAGCGCGGATACGGATAACGCAGAACCCGAAAAAACGGATGAGGCACCAAAGCCGAAAAAAACAGTGATTCGTGTTAATCGTGAAAAGTTGTCATTAAATCGTACTTTGACGGTATCTGTTGTTGATGCATTGCGTGTTGCGATGACACGCTGTTGGACAATTGATACAGCGCGCCCAGATATTGATGGAATTCGTGCGGTTGCGCATTTAACAATGCGGCGCAATGGAACAGTACGCGATGTATGGTTTGAATCGGCGGCGCGCGCAGAAACAGATCCGGCATTCGCGTATGTGCTGGACACAATTCGCAACGCAATAAATGTGTGCCAGCCGTTTAAAATGTTGCCGGAAAATGAATTTGATAAGTGGGAAAAAATTCAATTAACATTTTATCCAACCCAGGGCAAGGTTATGTAAAAAACGGGGCAAATGCCCCGTTTTTTTACAGAGTGCAGAGTTCAAAGTGCAAAGTGCAAATAAAGTCGCACGCGAATGCGTGCGACATCTTTATCCACTGGATCGCCACGGTCGTTACACTCCCTCGCGATGAATCCGAGTATGCGAAAACAAGCGACAGCGCAGTTTGAACAAATACGAGGATACGCACAGGGTACGCAGTACCCGAGCGACACATTATAGAACACAATTGTGATGGCTCGCGATGACAAGAAATGCCCCCACCCAGCCACAAAACAAATATTTTTGTCCCGCGTAAAACCCGTCGCGAATGTGACCCACATCACAAATCTTTATCCATATGCTGGGGCATGGCATTATCTGGCATGTTGCACCAGAATGATAATCCAAACACAAATATTTTCAGCAGTATCGTATTTGGTATTTTTATCCGATCGTTTTCATGCCGCGCCCACAATCGCGAATTAATCCCCATTTTTTTAGACATAAATTCCGTGCCAACGCTTAATATTCTGTGGGCATTCTTTAACAGTTGCCCGGCGGTAATAAATGCATCAAATTCATCACGCAATATCGCGCGTCTTAATTTTTGTTGTTTACTTTCTGGCATAATATTTCCCCCATTGTTTTTGTTAATAAAAACACCGCCGTGATGATGGGCGGTTGGAGGTTAAGAACTATCCAAGAATAGTGTGCTTATTCAATATATTCGCAGCCCTCCAACCAATTGTGGAGGTTTTATGTGAGAGGTTCTTACACCCAGCACTGGTAATCAGCCAATGCGCATTTATTATGGCATATAAATGATTGAAATTTCAGTAATAAAAATTTTTTGATTTTTTTGATAATAATGTGGTTGCCCTGGAGGTGGATTTTTTGCTATTGTCGGGGCATGGAAAATCAATTCGTTCATCTTCGTGTACATTCGCGTATTTCAATTGGTGCCGGTACGCTGAAAATAAAGCAAATCCCGGAACTGTGCATTGCAAATAATATGACGGCATGTGCCATGACTGATACGAATATGATGTCGGGGTGTGCGGAATTTTCTGATGTTATGCCGAAAAACAAGGTTCAGCCAATTATCGGTACAGAAATTACATTAAACCAACATAATGTTGATCCAAAAATTTTACGCACAAATGCGCTGTCGCGTATTGTTTTGTTGGTGCAAAATCATGATGGATATTTAAATTTATGCGAATTAAGTCGCATTATGTATATGCGTGAAGAAAATCATCATTTGGGACCATATATTACATTTGGTGAACTGGAATCGCATTCTGGTGGATTGATTTGTTTGTCGGGGGCGCATACCGGTCCCATTGGGATGGCGATTTTAAATAATCAAGATACACTGGCGCGCGAATATGCAAAAAAATTCTTGGATATTTTTGGCGACCGATTCTATATTGAAATTCAGCGGCATGGGTTGGCAGATGAAATCAAGACGGAACCAGCATTTTTAAAAATTGCGTTGGATTTAAATATACCAATTGTTGCGACAAATGATGTCGAATTTGCCACACCACATGATTATGAAGCCGAAGATGCGTTAAGCTGTGTTCTGGGGCAGACCAAGGTTATTGATCCAGACAGACCACGCAAGTCATCAGAGCAATATTTTAAATCATCTGCAGAAATGTCAGATTTGTTTTCTGATTTGCCAGAGGCAATTGAAAACACCGTTGTAATCGCAAACAGGTGCGGTTTTATGGTGAATGTTCATGAAAAACCATTGTTGCCGCGTTTCGGGGATGATCTGGAACAAGAATGCAAAATGCTGCGCGACCATACTATGTCAGGATTGGCAAAAAATCTGGCACAGCATGGCATTACAGATACGGCGCCATATTATGAACAGGCAGAATTTGAACTGGGGGTTATTATAAATATGGGATTCCCAGGATATTTCCTGATTGTTGCTGATTATATTGACTGGTGCCGGCGCAATGATATTTTAACGGGTCCTGGGCGTGGGTCGGGTGCGGGGTCTATTGTCGCATGGGCGTTGGGTATTACTCATGTAAATCCATTGAAATATGGGTTGCTGTTCGAAAGATTTTTAAACCCAGATCGTATTTCAATGCCTGATTTTGATGTGGATTTTGAGCCAACCGGAATCGAACGCGTTTTGGCGTATATATGCGATAAATACGGTCATGATTCTGTTTGCCGTATCATTACATTTGGCAGCCTGCAGGCGCGTGGCGCAATTCGTGATATTGGGCGCGTGTATGGGATACCCTATTCTAAATCAGACCGATTATCAAAGCTGATTCCACAAGATGCAAAAACTTTAAAGGTGGCGGTTGATTCATCCCCAGAAATTCAGGCAATTTTGCAAACAGATGAAGATATGAACAAGGTTGTAACAATTGCCGAAGAACTGGAAGGTTCGCTGCGTAATTTGGGTCAGCATGCGTGTGGCGTTGTTATTGGCGACAGACCCACAACAAAAATTGCGCCGGTATATCGTGATCCAGCGAACCCGTTGCCGTCATGTCAATTTGATGGGCATTATTTGGAATCATCGGGATTAATTAAGTTTGACTTTCTGGGGTTGGAAACACTGGCGATATTAAAATATGCAATAAAATTAATTCAACAAACGCGTGGCATAAACATCGATTTGGATAAAATTCCAACTGATGATCCCAGAACAATGAAATTATGGCAATCGGGCATGACCGAAGGCATATTCCAATTCGATGCCCCGTTTGTTCAGCAGACTTTGCGTAAAATGCATCCAACCAGTTTCTTGGAAATATCGGCGCTGAACGCATTAAATCGTCCGGGACCGATTGCATTTATCCCGCAATTTATTGCGCGTATGCATGGCGAAGAAAAAGTAGAATATGTACACCCACGCGCGGAACCAATTCTGAAGGAAACATATGGTATTATTGTATATCAAGAACAGGTTATGCAATTGACGCGTGCATTGGCAGGGTTTACCCGCGGGCAATCAGACAATGTGCGCAAGGCAATGGGTAAAAAAATTGCCAAGATGTTGGACGAACTGGAAAGTAAATTCTATGATGGGTGTGAAAAAGAACAAACGCTGAATCGGGAACAAGCCAAGGAATTATGGGAACAATTCAAAGAATTTGCAAAGTATGCATTTAATAAATCACATGCGGTTGCGTATTCAATTGTCGCAAACCAATGTGCGTATCTAAAGGCAAATTATACGCCTGAATTTCTGGCGGCATCAATGTCCAGTAATTTAAACGATACGGATCAGTTGGCGTTATTTGTTGATGATGCCAAGGCAAATTTTGGTATTCAAATCGTTGCCCCAGATATTAATAAAAGTGAATCATTATTTACTGTACGCGATGGAAAAATTATATACGCGTTGGCGGCGATAAAGGGCGTTGGCACGGTTGCCACAGATGCAATTGTCGCCGAACGAAATGCGCACGGTAAATTCAAAAATTTAACAGATTTTGCAAAACGGTGTGCGCCAATTATAAACAAACGCATTCTGGAAGCATTCGCAAAGGTTGGTGTTTTGGATTCTTTGGAATCAAATCGTGCGGCAATATTTATGAATGCAGATGCGATTTTATCATATGCGTCAAAATCCCGTGAAGGCGGAAATTCATTGTCGCTGTTTGCAAACACAATCGAAGATGATGTTGCCGAAGACAGATTAAAAAAGAATTTGCCGCGTACAACACCATGGACATTTGCCCAGCGGTTGGATAATGAATTATCGGCGTTAGGATTTTATATATCGGCACATCCGTTGGACCAATACAAGCATTTAATAAAGCGGGCAGGACTGGCAACCAGTGCAACATTGGCAACACTGGGTGACAGAAAACAGGTGCAAATTGCCGCGACAGTTGGGTCGTTTTCGCGCCGCCGCACAAAAGCGGGCAAGGATATGATAACGATAAATGCATCAGACAGTTTTGGCAATATTGATGCGGTTGCATTTGGACAATCGGCAATGGATTTTGCACAGATTTTATCAAATGAAAGTCTGGTCTTGATTTCTGGAAAAACATCATGCCGTGATGACAGGGTTTCAATTTTTGTTGACTCGATAATGCCATTGACCCAATGGGTGGCAAAAATTGCAAAAAAAATCACATTGGATATATATGACGGTAATGTCTTGCCAAATGTTAAAAAGGCATTGGGGGCATTACAGGCGGGACCAACACGGGTTGTATTAAATTTACATGCCACGGACAAGGTTGCTGCGGTGGCGTTGCCTGGTGGCGTTGAATTGGGTGCGACAACCGCAAATGATTTTATTAATCTGGGGATAAAGGTTGAAATAGAATAACATGAAACATATTCCTGTATTATTAAATTCTGTTATGAATGCGTTGGGTGATATTAATGGGCGCAATATTATTGATGCAACATTTGGTGCGGGTGGATATACGCGCGCGTTTTTAAATGCGGGCGCAAATGTTATTGCGTTTGATCGCGATCCAAATGTCGCAGATGATGTAAATGCAATACGGGCTGAATTTGGCACGCGATTTGATTTTGTGCCCCGCCCCTTTTCACATATTGCAGATTTAGACGGCAAATATGATGCGATTGTTTTTGATTTAGGAATATCGTCAATGCAAATCGATGTTGCCGCGCGTGGATTTTCATTTCGTGGCGATGGGCCACTGGATATGCGTATGTCGGGTGATGGTATGACGGCGGCGGAGTTAATTCAGAATTCGTCTGTGGACATGTTGGCGCGCATTTTTCGTGATTATGGTGATGTGAAAAAGTCATCACTGTTTGCGCGTATAATAAAAGATGCGAAACCAAAAACAACATTTGAACTGAAAAACTTGATTCATAATCCGCGTGATGTTGCCCCGGTGTTCCAGGCATTAAGAATTGCCGTAAATGACGAAATGGGTGAATTGGGGCGCGCATTAGATGCGGTGCCACAACACTTGGTCGTGGGCGGAAAATGTGTTTGCGTAACATTTCATTCAATCGAAGATAGAATTGTAAAAAATACTTTCCGTGAATGGACAAAATCGCCGGGCGATCCGCGAATGCCAACAATTGCCCCGCCCCCGTTTATATCGATAAAGTCGGCGGTGCCAGATAATACGGAAATAATAAACAATCCACGCGCGCGCAGCGCGCATATGCGTGGTGTGATAAAATCATATTGACCACCAGACAGGATTTTTTGTACGATAAACAGCAGAACAAAAATCAAGGGTAAAAAACAATGAAAAAAATATTTTCACCAATTTTATTTGCGGCGATTGCAGCAATTGCGTTTTTGTCGGCGGCAATGGCGGTATGTCCGGTATGTACGGTTGCGGTTGGCGCCGGACTGGAAGGAATGCGCTTGCTTGGGGTTGATGATGTTATAACCGGTATTTGGGCGGGTGGATTAACATTATCATTATTCTTTTGGACAGCGGGTTGGCTGAAAAAACGCGGTGTAAAAAGTGTATTTTGGCAAATTGTTGTACCGTTTGTTGTTTACTATGGATTACTGGCGGCGGTTTATGCATTACCCAGTGTTCAATTTGGAACGGCGACATTATGGGGAATTGATAAATTCTTGTTGGGAATAATTGTTGGTACGATTGCGTTCTATCTGGGCGCACGCTGGTATGTAAAGATAAAGCGTGAAAATGGCGGACATGCCAAATTTGCGTTTCAAAAGGTTGTTGTGCCATTGTCGTTCTTGATTATTGCAACAATCATATTCTGGTTAATTACAATGTAGATTTTATTACAGAAAGGAAGGAATATCATGAAATCTAAAAATGCGACAAAGAAAACTGGTTCAAAACAGAATGAAAGAAAATCTGCGTCAAAATCTGCAAAAATGACAATGCAGGAAATGATTGAAAAAGTTGATGCATCAAAAAAAGTAAATCCATTGGATTTGTCATCTGACCAGGATTTATCTATTGCATTGATGAATTTGATTTCACTGGAAGAGCATTTCTTTTTCAGTGGCGCAAAAACGCAGAAAACAGGGTTCTATGATTTGATAAACACGGTTCGCGATATGCGCAAAGAATTAATGGCGCGTATTGTGAAAAAATCAACCGCCGAAAATGGTGAGGTATGGTGTATATCAAAACATTTGCTGGCGGCGTCTATGCGCGTAATGGAAGTTGGTACCAAGGCGTTATCAGCCGGCAATACGATGGACGCATATGATTTATTTAACAAATCGTATGAGTTATATTCTTTATTCTGGGGCATTAACATGGACTTGATTGATTTAACGGGTGTCAAGAAAATTGCGCCAGATGTCTATGCTAAATGCGCGATGCCTGGGTCAGCGGCGGAAACAAATATAAATACTAAAAAGTCTGAACCAAGTGTGACAGAATCAAAATCTGCGGTGCGGCGTTTGGGCGATTGGGTAAAAAATGCGGTGAATTGTTGCATAGAGTAAAATTCATTGTTGATTAAACTTTGCCAAAAGTGGTAAAATATAAATCAGAGAGATGTAAAATTTGAATATTTTCGTCAAAAATTTTTATAGATTTTTCTGCTTTTGTGCGGCGGCGTTTGCGGTCGGGGCGGCGAATGCGGATCAAACGTCCAGCCCCCGTTCGGCAACAAATGTTGTAAATGTTTCTGCGTCCCCACGCAGTGATTCAAATCGCGTTGTGCGTGCGGCGGGGCAAAGTTCTTCTGAATCTGATTATTTATCAAAATCATCCAGTGGGGCGGTTGTGTCGGGGCGGTCGTCTGGTGATACAGTGGCGCGCAGTTCTGTGCGTCGCACGGCAACGAATACATCAACCGTATCACGCAGTGCGGTTCCACAACAGGTGGTTCGGAATACCCCCACAACAGCACGCAGTGGCACAATTCGTCAGACGGTTGTTGGCGGAAATACAGCGGCGCGCAGTGCAACAACATCACGGGCGGCATCGTCAAATGTTGTACGCAGCGCAACGCATAATCCCGCCAGTACGGCACGCGCGGCGTCAAATCAGTCCGTGGTTGGTGCATCGCGATCATCAATGGCGCGTGCAACGGCGGTTTTTGGTGATATTTCAAAAATTGGCGGTGGATATGCCGCATGTCGCGAGGCATATGCCACATGCATGGATCAATTCTGTGCAAATGCCAATGATACATATCGCAGATGTATTTGCAGTGCAAAATATACAGACATTCGTAATACGGAAAGTGCAATTGACCAGGCATTAAACATGTTGGCACAATTCGAAGATAATAATTTGGCGGCGGTTGAATTAAGTGCCGAAGAAGTTTCGGCAATGTACAGCGCCACCGAAGGTGAAGCGGCAATTAAAAATGATACCAGTGCCGCGGCGCAAATGCTGTCGGAAATTGATGATTTATTGGCGGGGCGATCAACATCGTCCAGCAGCAGTACCAGCACAAATAACGACAGTACATCATTGGGGATCCTGTCTGTGGATTTTACATCTGATTTGGATGATATTTGGTCAAATACAGGTTCGTCGATATTTGATACACAGGATAATGGTGTCGATTTGGCATCGTTGGAGGGGCAAGAATTATATAACCAGGTAAATGCACAATGCCTGGAATTGGTTGCAGATTCTTGCGAGAACGAGGCTGTTTTAACCATGGCGCGCAGTGCGTACAGCATTATGATTACCCAGGATTGTAATACATACCAAAAACGCGTTGATGCCCAGACAGAAACATTAAAAAATACAGTTCGTACTGCTGAAAAATATCTGCGCGAAGCCAGATTAGAAGAATATCGGTCACATAATTCTGCGGATGTTAATGAATGTATTGCGGCGGTTCGTACCGCAATATTAGGTGATATGGCGTGTGGTCCAAATTATGAAAAATGTTTGGATTATACGGGTGCGTATTTTAATTCAACAACGGGTGAACCGATATATTCGCCGCGGTTATTTGAAGCAAATAGTTTGATTATGCTGCCTGGAATTACTGATGATGATACGGCGGGTGATATAATTGGATCAAATTCAGAATTTAATACATTCTTGGATTCTAAACGTATATATGCAGAAAGCGCGCTGGATACATGTCGCGATATGTCTGATATTGTTTGGGGCGAATTTAAGCGCCAGGCGATAATTGAAATTGCCCAGGCGCAAGATGAAAAAATTGAAGAAGTTAAAATGTCGTGCGTCAGCACAATGACAGAATGCTATGATACACAATCGGGGCAATTAAAAGATTTTGATGATACAACCGCGCAATATGCCGGTGCAATCAGTGCCGCCGCCGCCCGCGAAATGTGCAAAGACCAGGTTATCGCATGCGCATCATTATATGGTAATACAGATGATTGTGAATTTGATGGCAACGGGCGCTTAACAACTGGCAACAGTGGGGGAAATGCAAATGACCGGTGTGGTTTGACGGCATTGTTGAATTTTGTTGATACGGTTGATACTGTGCGTATTGCCGAAGGATGTGAAACCGCGCTGGATAATTATTTAACGGATTTATGCACGCCGTCAAGTGGCGATCAGGGGTATCCATTTAATTGCGCGCGTATGTCTATGACAGAATTAGAAACGCAAATAACAAATTTTGCCAGACAAAATTGTATGACAGAGACTTTAGGGGAAGATTTGAATGGCGCGGGCAACACCACTATAAATGTAGATACGAAAGTTCAAAATGTAATGGACAGTGTCAAAGAAGAACTTGACTTTCAATTAATGGATCTGTGTGAATCCACATATGAAGGTTATTGGCTGTCCCCAGATGATAATGGGTTCGATATAAATACTACTACCTTGCAACAAGCTTTCTATTTCGGTGTTTATGGTGGTAATCAAGGTACTGATGAAAAATCTTGGGGTATTTGTGTACCAAATAATACAAAAGTAGCTTGCGAAAATTATAACGACTCTGATAAAGATTCCGTCGCCTCCTATAACCAAACACTAGACCAATGCGAGTTTGCTGATGAATGGTATAAAACACAATGTGAATCAGCACTGGGTGGATACTATCAAAACGGAAATTGTTATGTCGCCAGAAGTTCGAAATATATCATGAATATGGAATAATAATATGAAGCATATACAATTATTTTCATTATTAATTATGTGTGTATTGGCCCGTAACGCAATTGCAGAAGCAAATGATGCATCTATGCAAACATTACGTGATTGGGGTGGCGCAGACATAACATATTGTTTAAGTAATAACGCCGGGAATGCTGTTATTGGTAAAAATAAAAGTTATTGCAGTGGGAATTTTTCCATAGATGCAAGCAAGCCCAGTCAATGCGTTTTGGGTGATGACATGGGGCGCATGCTGTTATTGGCGCGTGGAATAAATGAAAATGGTGCCAGGTTTTGTGTGACAACAGTATATGCAGAACACAAGAAAAAAGGTCGCGCATGGACATTATACAGTGATCCCGCCGAAGGACAAAAATGCTTTTGGTTATGCAAGGCGGGTCATTATGGCGAAGAATGTGCATCTGAAACCCCGAATGGGTGTGATTCAACAACTGTACGGCGGTCTGATTTTGATAATTATACAATGTCACGTAATACGAATGTAGAAGATAGTATATCGCGTTTTCATTGGAGTGCATATAATGGTTGTGGTGTTCACGCTGGTCAAGAACATGATATGATTTTGGCAATATCAAATTGGCTGGACAGCGGGCATGGTGCATTTGCACGCCCATTTATGGTTCGTGCGCGGCGCGAAGGTTGGAAAAGCAATAAAGGTGGGATAGATATATGGCCAGTTGGTCAGGAAACACTGGTTTGTAAAAATGGATATACCGCAAATGCTGCGGGGACAGATTGCGAACCAGTTGATGAAACAGCATGCCAGTTAACGAATACTTGTTCTGGGTGGCCCAGTGGTGGTTTTGACCGCGAAACAATGGAAATGCATTATATTGAATCTTCGAATTGTTATCAATACAGATGCAAAGATGCAACGCAGGCATTTGCATCATCAACCAGTCGCACATGTACGGCATGTTCAACAACAAAACAAGGCGCCCCATCACCAGCGGACGGTGTTTGTATTATGTGCGAAACAGGTAAAATATTTGATGAAACCGCCGCCACCAGTGGGTATTGCGTTGAAACAGATGTTTATTCAAAAACAGATATGCAATATGGTAAAAATCACACCAGAAATACCCAGCCAGATGTCGATAATCAATGTTGGTCAATGAAAGAAACGACTGATTATATAAACTGTGTTCGTTATAATGAATTACCATCAGAATCATAACAATATTATAAATTGGTCTGTATCTATCTGAATCATTGATATCGTGATATGGCATTTCGCGTTCCCATGTCTGCATTATTCCCCTTCTTGTCATCGCGCGGGAGCGCCGCGACCGTGGCGATCCAGTGGGTAAAGATGTCGCACACATTCGCGTGCGTGCATAACCGACTGGATTGCTTCGCTACGCTCGCAATGACAAAGTGTGGGCTGCGTCGTGCAATGGCAATGTGGCTGTAAATCTGTCGTATTGAATTATTATGTTGCCTTTATGTTTAATAATGCACCAGAGATATTAGTATTAGATAAAGCAGCACTGGTGTTATATTTTGTACTAATGGTCTGACGCGCCGGTAATACACTGTTTATATTCATCTGGTGTTGCTTTTGTCCAACACTGATCATCAAATTCATAATTTGTATTTCTGGTTTCACCCGGACCATATTGTAAATCGGTTTTGGTAAATGCTTTTGCAGTTTTGCATGTGCCATTTGTTAAATTTGGACCAGACTTTACCGCAACTGAACCACAATCGACACATGTTGGATCACCAACAGCTTGGAAACCCTGACCATCTGTACAAAAATATTTTGTGCAAGCATCACCATCAATTTTCTTTAAATCATGTGCGGCACTATTAAATTTATCTTTGGGGAAATTGACACTGTCCATTACATTTTGAACTTTCGTATCTACATTTATGGTGGTGTTGAGAAGTAAATAGAGAAAATAAGAAAAAGGCGTCTGTCGGCGCCTTTTTCCTTTAAAAAAATTACCCTATTCTGCCCCAGCCAATGTTTTTAGCATTTTCATTATCATTTGACGCTGGTCATCATTTGGCAATTTCCAATATAAATTTATTAGTTGTAAAGATTCATTCTTTGCCAATGGATCGTTTGGTTTCTGTTCAGATACCCGGGCGTGAATTCGTCCGCTGCGGTTTGGTTCGGGCATATATCCGGGCAATCCCTGGAAAAAGAAAGTTATTGGGGTTTCCAGGGCGGTGCTTAATTCAAACAATCGTGATGCAGAAATGCGATTGCCGGCACTTTCATATTTTTGAATTTGTTGAAATGTAACACCACAAATTTTTGCCAAATCTTTTTGCGACAGCCCCATCATTACGCGGCGTAATTGCACGCGTTGACCGATATGTTCATCAACCGCTGTTGGGGTAAATGGTTTTCCACTCATGTTTTCTTATCTCGCTATTATGAAATACTTCCTAAATATGATTTATTTATACAATTTTTCTTTTTCTTTTGCAATCAAAAAACTGTTGTGATAAATTCGTTCACGAACAAGTTTTTTTAGGGGGAATATATGACGAAGCCAATTGTTTTATGTATTATGGATGGTGTCGGTATTGGGCAAAGTGCGCAACATAATGCAGTTGCCGAAGCAAAAATGCCGTACTTTAATGAATTATTAAAAAAATATCCGCATTCGCAGTTGGATGCCAGTGGCCCGGCGGTTGGTTTGCCTGATGGAACCATGGGTAATTCAGAGGTTGGGCATATTACCATTGGTGCCGGACGTGTTGTAAATCAATTCTTGCGCCGATTCCAGATAGAAGATTGGAATAAAAACACCGCATTGCATGATTTTATTGATGGTGTGCGCGCCCGTGGGGGAATTGTTCATTTGGCGGGGCTGATGTCAGATGGTCGTGTACATTCGGATGTTCGTGATATGATGGTTATCGCGCGTCGTGTATTAGACGCAGGATTAAAATTATGCATACACTTTATTGCAGATGGTCGCGATACGCCACCACAATCGGCGCCACAGTATATTGAATTAATCCGCAAATCGTTGTCGCAATATTTTGCAGATGGGCGTGCGTTCTTTGGAACACTGTCTGGACGATATTATTCAATGGACAGAAATAAAAACATGGACAGGACAGAATTGGCGGTGAATGCAATTGCGCGCGCGCAATCTGAATTTGTTGCGCCGACAATTGATGTCGCACTGGCAGACGCGTATGCACGCGGTGAAACCGATGAATTTATAAAACCAACCGTTATTAACGGGGATGTGCCGATAACGGATAAAGATGGGTTCTTGTTCGGTAATTATCGCAGTGATCGTGCGCGTCAAATTGTTCGTGCAATTTTGCCAACAGGGGCGATTATGTTATGCTTTTCACAATATGGCGAAGGGTTGAATGAGGTTTGCCCTGCACTGTTGCCTGATGTCGCGGTGGAAAATACATTTGGGGATATATTGGCGGCAAATGGCAAATCACAATTGCGTATTGCGGAAACAGAAAAGTATAATCATGTTACTTATTTCTTTGACGCGGAACGCAATATTGATTTTGATGGTGAAGAAAAAATCCTGGTACCATCACCAGATGTTGCAACATTTGATTTGAAACCAGAAATGTCCGCACAAGAAATTACAGATGCATTATTGCCAAAATTGTCACAGTTTGATGTTGTAATATTAAACTATGCCAATGGTGATATGGTCGGGCATACTGGGAATGAGGGCGCCGCGGTGCATGCAATGGAATTCTTGGATTCACAATTGGCGCGGTTGGTTCCGGCGGTGTTAGATTTGGGTGGTGTGGTATTAATTACGGCGGATCATGGAAATGCAGAAAAAATGTGGGATGACGCAAATAATATTCCATGGACTGCGCATACAACAAATCCAGTAAATTTAATTGTTGTTTCAAATGAAAACTATACGGTGCAAAATGGCGGATTGGCGGACATTGCGCCAACGATGTTAAAATTGCTGAATATTCCGCAACCATCCGATATGTCTGGGCATAGTTTGATTTAAAAAAAATCCCCATTTTGGGGAATTTTTTATTTGCTTTCACCAATATAAATACCCATGTCTGTTGCAATGTCCAGTAATGGGTCATCTGGTGATACATATGCATCATATGTTTCTAAATCAGGAATATTGGGGTCGGCAGAAACATATCCGGCGGCAAAAAAGTCAGCCAAACTGAGCGTTTTGCATTCGCAATTGTTGATTGCGGTCATTACATATGTTTCGTTATTTGCAATCGCATTTAATGCACAATCCGCAAATCGGGTCGCCAATATTCGGTCTGCGGCGGTTGTGTCCCCAACACGCTGGGTATGTTCAGGAAATGCAGTTCGATTAACAATTCCAGACGCTGTTAATTTACGCGATATAATATCCGCCGGTTTCCCAGAATGACCGCGTAATGATACGCCTTCGGATACTAATATAATACCATAATCGCGCGGGGCATTTTTTATGTGTGCAATCATTGAATCAACATTAAATTTTATTTCAGGAATTAAAATTGCAGTTGCCCCAATTGCAATGCCGGCGTTTAATGCCAACTGTCCACAATCGCGCCCCATGGTTTGAACAACGAACCAACGATGATGACTGCGTGCGGTTAACATTAATTGATCACAAAAAGATGTTAACTGTTGTACAGCTGTATTAAACCCAATTGTTTTATCAGTCAGCGGTATGTCCATATCAATTGTTTTTGGAATACAAACCAATTGTAACCCAGAATATATTTCACGATTTCGCCATGCCAGTGATATACTGCCGTTGCCACCAATCAGTATTATGGCATCCAACTTTAATTCATTTAATGATTTGCGTAATTGCTTGTTAAAATCATTTAATCGCCCCGTTTCTGCGGCTGTTTCAAAATTTAAAGCCTGGGCATGTCCATTGTGCAGAAAACAGCCCGCCATACGCGCACATTCTATGGGTAATGTTTCATTATTAAATTTAATAATGCGTGGTGGTGTGGCACATAAACCATCCGTGCCATCTAAAATACCGATAACTTGCCAACCACGCAATGTTGCGCCACGGTATATTCGCTGTATCACAGTGTTTAACCCGGAACAGTCGCCACCAGTTGTCATAATACCTATCTTTTTCATGTGTATCCTTGGGCTTTTAACTGTATAATTATATCATAAATAAGTTGACAAAGAAATTATTTTTGCAATAATTTGTCCAAAATTTAAATAATTTATTGCGCAGGAGAAATGCATTATGAGCAAGAACAACAACAAGGCGGCGAATATGGGCAAAACAAAGCGTTCAACTGACGATTTAATCGACAGTGCCATTGCCCAACAGAATGATTGGATGGAAAACAGACGCAATTTTGCGCGCAGATTTTTAAAAACACTGAATATATTTGCTAAACCCGCACCAAAAAAAGATGAAACGGCGTCTGATGTTGCCGCCGCGGTGCAATCAAATACACGGCGCAGCGGTATTGGGGCATACTGGTTCCCTATTCTGTGCGCAATATTGGTTATATTGGTGGCGGTTTGGGTTGCCTTTGTTCGTACCAGTGCAACACCAACCGTTGTTGTTTCAGAATCTGTGTCGGAACAAGTTGAAAACGCGCCTATTAAAGAAGAATCAGAACTGTTCGCGCCACTGTTTGATATTGTTCGCATTGAACCAAATGGCAGTATTGTTGTTGCAGGTCGTTGGATGGCGGATAAAAGTATATCGATTTTAATAAATGATGAAATTGTCGCGACAGAACGTACCGATGCAAATGGCGAATTTGTATACTCGCCATCACGTGCACTGGATGCAGGAAATTATACAATATCTTTAATCGGGGTTAATCCGGAAATGAAATCCGAAGAAAATGTCTTTGTTTATATATCGCCAAAGGGATATAAAAATTCGGTTTCTTTATTAATGACCAAAGACGGCAGCACTTTATTACAGGCCCCGACATTGTTGGCAGATGGTGATTTGGTTGTGTCAAAAATCGATTACTTGGACACGGGTCGTATCGTTGTGTCCGGGGACGCATTGCCGCGTTTGCGGGTATCTTTGTCATTAAATGATGAATATCTGGGGTTTGCGCGCGTGTCTGATTACAAACATTTTGGATTGGGGGCGGATGTTGGTCAATTGGAATCAGGCAAAGAATATAAATTAACTGTGCGCCTGCATGATGGCGATGGACGCACAATTGCCCAGATTTCGCATGAATTTGTAATGCCGAAAATGACGGGTGATGATGACACATATTATACAGTTCGGCGTGGGGATTGTCTGTGGATTATTGCGCGCAACTTTCTGCGGCGTGGTGTTTTGTTCAGTATAATTGCAGAACGCAATAATATTGAAAACCCAGATTTAATATTCCCGAAACAATTATTGCAAATACCAACGGGGGCATCGGAAACAAATGAATAAGTTCGGGTTTTCTTTAAAGATTACAAATTGGTGCAATTTAAAATGTGCGCATTGCAGCGAATTCAGCGGCCCAAATATTCATGCTAACATTATGCCAATAGAAGATGTGCAAAAATATATCCGCCAGTTTCGTGATATAAATGTCCCAAAGTATAATCAAATGGTGTTTACAGGTGGCGAATCTATGGCACCCTATTTTCGTGGTGATTATTCGTATGTGCCAACATGTATCAATATCGCGCAACAGGCGGACTTTGTCCCGTATTTTAAAACAAATGGATTATGGGGGACAAATGCGAAATTATGCGAAAAAATACTGAATGATTTTGCAGATGCGGGATATTATCAAAATAAAATGATGACATTGGAAATATCATTTGATGAATTTCATAATAATATTAACCAGGTTTGTCGTATTATTTCAAATGTTGCAGATGAAAATTATTTCGCACGCGCAATCAGAATTTGTTTAATTGGGTTGAATACAGAAAAATCAAAGGAAAATTTTATTCGTTTGTTAACAATGTTGGCAATGCGAAATAAAATGAAAATCGTTCCCGATTTTAAATATTCTAAATTTACTGGGTATCGCGATGGTGGAAATGTTGGCGTAACAGTATTCTTTGATTTTAATACACCGGTATTTAACATTGGACGCGCGGCGCGCAATAAATTGGGACAACAAGATATAGATGGTATGCCCACAGCGCAATATGGAAATTGTTTCCAGATAGATAATTCTGGTATGGCAACATTAAATTATAAATGGCGTACGCCGGTTGCAAATCAGCCTGTATCGGTTGTTTTGAATAAATTATTATCAATGATGTATAATCGTAATAAATAATGAGGTAGCAAAATGAATGAAAAGCGTCAAAATGAAATGATTTATCGTACACGAACGGATACGAAACACGAAATGGATTTATCAGGATTATTGGCGATGATTTCGTCGCTGGAAAGTCGTGCAAAATTGGTTCGTGCAATTGCGGTTATTCGTATGCTGGATAACATGCGTAAAAATATTGAACGCAGTGGCGTAAATAAAAAAGTCTTGCGTGCAACGCAAATAAAATTGGAAAAAATCCAGGCAGAATTGATAGATTATCAACAAAGCATCAGATAATAATATTTGTTGTTATATATGGGGGATTTATGTCTGGCAGGAATATATTTGGGTATTTTGTTGGAATACTGTTGTTCTTGATAATTATTCCCGGGGTGATGTATGGCGTTGCGGTTAATTTTGTTGTGCCCATAGATTTATTGGTGTGTTGTGTGCTGGGGTTATTGCTGGCTGTATTGGGCATGGTTTTTATGATTTGGTCAAATGTTGATATGGTCAGAATTGGTCGCGGATGTCCAACAGATGGATTTAATATCGCGTTGGGTGAACGAACCAAGAAACTGATTGTCAGCGGACCATACCGGTATACACGAAATCCGATGTTGTTTGGTACATTTGTTTTCTATGTTGGATTGGCGTTGTTGTTTAATTCATATTCTGCGTTGGTTGTGCCGATTATATTTATTTTGTATATGGTGTGGCATGTAAAAAAATTTGAAGAACCCAGATTGTATAACGATTTCAAAGACGAATATATTAGATATAAAAACACCACCCCATTGTTGTTTCCAAAATTTAAAAAATAAAAACCGACACCAGGTCGGTTTTTATTGTTGCCATAATCGTTTGTTGGCAAAGGCTTGACCAGAACCGCTTTTTAGGTACATCTCAAAATTTTTTGCCGATGTTTCATCTGAAAAAGC
>CASDTC010000006.1:42754-44832 GCA_949283535.1 uncultured Pseudomonadota bacterium | reverse complement strand
AAAACCAGCGTATTTTATTGGCAGGGCGCTTTCTGGCAAAATTTCACCACTGTGCAGTGAATTTAAAATTATTTCTGCGGTTCCCGCCAGACATCTGTCTGTGCCAGCCAACATAAATACATCGTTATTCATGATTGTTTGGTCAGCACCCATAAAATGTCCCGCATCAAATATTGTTTGTGGTTTTGTAATAGACGGGCATTCAATAAATGTAAATCCGCGTGATATTAATTTTTGAATAACATATGTTTCAATTGCCAATTGCAATTCGGCGGCTTCACCCACCAGGCAATATGTGCGTGTGCCGCATATTTGTGCAATTTTTTCAGGCATCCACCAACCATTTAAATCCAATAAATCCCATTGTGCGCGTGGGGTAAAATCAAATTCGCGCGGGGCGCCAACGCGGCGTACTTCGACATTGGCACTGTCATCCGCGCCAATTGGGGCGGATGCGTCTGGGATTTGTGGTACGCGATGCAACAGGTCGTTTAATTTCGCGTCTTTGACCGCCAATTCTGCCATATCTGCGGCAATTTCATCATTGATTTGTTTTGAACGCGTAATCAGTGGTGCTTTATCCGCAGCATTTGGTATTTCGCGCGTGATTTTATTTTTTTCCGCGGTCATATTTTGTGTAATTGTCTTTAATTCACGGACGCGTGTGTCCAGTGCCAGTATTTCATCGACATGGTCGGCAAATCCCTTGACCTGGCATGCATTTTTTACAATATCTGGATTTTCACGAATGAATCTGATGTCCAACATGATTATGTTCCCTTTTGGTAATAATATAAATATTGATTATTTTTTATCTTAGACCCCATAAAGCCCAAGCGCAATTATAAAAATATGTAAATATATTAAAGACGCACCCCAAACGGGGATGATGATTTTAATGAAGATAAAATGAATCTTTTCATGTTTGAATAATATACTAAAATATATGGTGTTTAAAATCAAGATTTTGTTGTGATTGCAAAATTATTTGCGAATTTGTGTCGATTATGTTATTCTGGGCGCGAAATAAATCTTATATTTTACAGGAGTTTTATTATGAACGATATTATTATGAATGATGTCATTATTCTGGGATCGGGGCCGGCGGGATTAACAGCGGCATTGTATTGCGCGCGTGCCGGGAAAAAGACATTGGTCTTAGGCGGGGACCGTTTGGGGGGACAGACTGCGGGGATTGCCGTGTTGGAAAATTATCCTGGTTGGTCGGGCAGTGGACTGGAATTGTCTGAATTTATGAAAAAGCAGGCGGAAACATTTGGCGCGGAAATAAAATTCGTTTCAGCAAAAAGTATCGCCGGTGATGCAGAAAGTGGATTTAATGTTTTATGTGATGATGATAATCGCTATGTCGGCAAAACTGTTATTATTGCAACTGGTGCATCACCGCGAAAACTGGAAATAGATGGCGCCCGCGAATTGTTCGGCAAGGGCGTGTCATATTGCGCAACATGCGATGGTTTTTTCTATTCTGAAAAAGAAGTTATTGTTTTGGGCGGTGGAAATTCTGCATTGAATGACGCGCTGTATTTGGCAGATATTGCAAAAAATGTAAAGATTGTTTATCGCAAGGGCGCATTCACCAGGGCAGAGGCTGTATTACGCAACCGTGTATCAGAACGCGATAATATTGAATGCTTGTTCAATACAGATTTAAAGAAAATTGCAAAAACATCTGACGACAGGCTGGTTGTCACAACAACAGATGATAAAGAAATTATTTGTGATGGATTATTCGTTGCCATCGGGCATGAGGCAAATACAGATTATCTGACCGAAGATATCAAACGCGATAATATGGGGCGTTTAATTCCATCAGAAATGCCAAAGGGTATGTTTGTCGCCGGTGATGTTGAATCAGAAATAAAAATGCAAATTGCAACTGCGGTTGGAACAGGGTGCAGTGCGGCAATGGACGCCATCGCATACCTAAATCAATTATAATTGCGCATCTGCTGGCGGTTGGCGTTGGTCGTGTAGCGTTCAGTACACTCCCGTTGCCAACCGCGGCGCATCTGCACAATTCTAATTGATTTATATTAAATCTGATTTACTGGTGG
>CASDTC010000006.1:0-42710 GCA_949283535.1 uncultured Pseudomonadota bacterium | reverse complement strand
CTCCCGTTGCCAACCGCGGCGCATCTGCACAATTCTAATTGATTTATATTAAATCTGATTTACTGGTGGCAGTGTCATGTAACTGTTTGTACATTCCCTGCGTTTTTCCGCCCATATCTGCATGGTTCTAATTGATTTATGATTTTGCATCTATGGTTGTTTTTTATTGATTTTAATTTCCGGTGTTATAGCAATTGCCACCGCTGAAAGTATAAATACCGTTATTATCTGCAAATTCGACATTTTGAGGTTGATAGCAATTCGTAATACTGGTTGCACCAACTGATGATGTACCAGGATTTTCAACACCATCATTACGAATCAGGGTGGGGCACACGGTACAGCCGGTCTTGCCGTCTGTTGTTGTACCATAATATCCAGACGCGCATCGATAAATGGTGGATTCTTCACATCTGGCTTCATTGATCCCATCACACACGCATTGTTTATTTATTTTGCGTTGGTATCCTTGAGCCAATGGATGCCAATCGATTGTCGTACAATCGCCCTCGCATATGCATTCGCATGTTGCAAAATCGACCAAAGTATTGCCGCTGGAATCCCATTTGGTGCATAAAAAATCGGCATTGTACACATCGTTGAATCCCAGATATTCTTCTATTTGATTCGCAGTATAGCCTTTACTTATGCTAACCATTGTATAGCCTGGTTTACATGTTTGACATGAAGAAAGTAATCTGTAATAAATTGTGTAATTACCTTCTTGCATTCCAAAGTTGTCGCTTGGCTTATAGCATACACTTGTGTCATAATAGTCCGTCAAGCAATTATTTGCTTCTAATGGAATTTCTCGGTATAAGCTGCCGGAACATTCTGACCAGGGACGCGCGCGACAATATGCGCCAATTGCATTTGATGCAGAGATTAATTCAATAATAGATATAAATGTGAAAAATTTAAAGTGAGTTTTATTTAATAATGACACTGCTATTTTCCAATTTTGTGATTATTTAAATTTATTTTGTCATATTTTCTGCATAATTGTCAATTCTTGATTTTGTTTGTTCCTGGATTGGGCAAGATTATTTCTTTCCAAAATGTTTTTTCAAAACATCGTATGCGGCGGAAATCTTGGTAAATTCTGCCGCGGCATTTTTATGTTTTGCGGTATCTGGGTGGTGTTGTTTTGCCAGTGCGCGATAACGTGCGGATATTTCACGCCAACTGGCAGTGATAGGCAGACCAAATACCTTTAATGCCGATACAACCGTGCGTGGCATGTTGCTGGTGCTTTTGGGTGGGGTGCGGTCAAATGCACTGCGTCCTGTTATAAAATCATTGATAAAATTCATATAATCTGTGGCATCACGATTTGCTGTATCTGTATCTTTTAATGGGGCACCAAATGTTTGGGTTTCCCAATCTGCCTCTATTTCATCGGTGGTCATGCCAGCGTAATAGTTCCAATTCTTGTTATATTCGGCGGCGTGTTCACGGCAAAACCACCAGTATTCACGCAAATCGCGTGTTTTTGGCGCGCGGCATGTGCCGGCCTTGGTGCATCCCGGATGATCACATTTTTTTATCATTATTATTTATCCCCCATATGTCCCAATGGATGATGTGCACGCACGGTTTCTTTTAATTTTTCGGGCAGTACATGTGTATAAATTTGTGTTGTGGAAATGTCTTCGTGCCCCAGCATTGTTTGTATTGCACGCAGGTTTGCCCCCCCCGCCAATAAATGTGATGCAAATGAATGACGCAGTACATGTGGACTGACGCGGTTTGGTTCAATTCCCGCCAATACAGCGCACTTTTTCAATATTTTAAAAAATCCGTCGCGTGTTATGTGTCCCGTTTTCCCATTTGATGGAAATATATATTTTGATGGATCATCGCCACGAATTTCCAGCCACTTATGCAATGCATTTTGTGCGCGTTCATGCATGGGGACAATGCGTTCTTTGGCGCCTTTGCCATGAATCAGCAGTTTATCGCCCAAATTTGCCGTCATTGGCAATTCGCATAATTCAGAAACGCGCAGTCCAGATGCATAAACCAGTTCCAGCATTGCACGCAATCTGGTTGAATTTTTTGTATCGCCCGCCGATGATATTAATAATTCGATTTCGTCAACCGATAAAAATTTCGGCAATGTGCGGGTGCGTTTCGGTAATTCCAGGTTCGCAGTTGGGTTTTCTGTGATTATTTTTTCCAACATTAAAAATTTATAAAATCCACGCAATGCGCTGGCGTGGCGTGCAATTGATGATGCGCGATCGGGCAGGTTTGATAAATATTGTTGTATATCGCCGGCGGTTGCACCCATTAACCCATTTGGTAAATTTTCATCCGCATGACGCAAATCACTGGAATAACTTTCCAGTGTTTTTTTACTGCGTCCGCGTTCCGCAGATAATGCTTCTAAAAAAATATCTATATAATTCATGGGTACAGAACGATTTCCGTCATATGCTGTGTTGCGGGAAATGATACAATCATCAATATTATTAGTATGGCAATTAATGTCCATATTATTATTTTGTTTCGTTTTGTGTTCTTTTTACGCAGTGGCATTTATTTCCCCCGTATTGTTTCATATGGTTATTATATTGTGTCAAAACTGGTTATGAAAACCCCAGCACCCGCAATTATTATCAGTGGCGGGGCAATTATTGCCAGTAATGGCGGAATAACCCCAGTTGCACCCAATGCATTAAACATGTTCACCAGAAAATAAACCGCAAAGCATGTTATAATTCCCATTCCAAATTTTACGCCAAAACTGTAATTGCGGCGTTGGCGCGTTTGTGAAAATGCGACACCCAATGTTGCCATTGCAATCATTGTTAATGGTAAAAACAACAGGGTCCAAAATTGTACCAAGTGACCACGCACTGGTACACCAACAGCGCGCATTTTTTGTATAAATTCTGGCAAATCCCAAAATGATATTTGGTCCGGCTGTAAATACCGGTCCAGTACAGTTTGTGGTGTTAATAATGTATCTATGTGCCAATCTTGTTTTTTTGGAATGCCACTGGTATTCCATGTGGTTGCGCCTGTGGCATTTATTCCATTATCAGATAGGGTTATTGTATCGGCTTGAACCCGCTGGATTAATTTGAATTTTGAATCTTGGACATATATGGTGGCGTTATCAAATAATAATATGTTGCCAGATTTATGCATGCCGGTGGCGTTCATTGTTATATATCCATTTTCAGACGATTCACGCAGCCAAATTGAATTATCAATTAATACCAAATGGTCGGATGTTATGTTTTTGGTGCTGAGGCTGACGGAATATGGATTTATGATTGTTGTCGCAACAATACCAATTAATGTCGCGCCAATTAAAAATGGGCGTGCCATTTGATACGGGGACAGACCCGCGCTGGCAACAATAATATTTTCACTGGATTTTGTCAGGTTATATGATGCCAACAGCGTTCCCATAAATACCGCTAGTGGTAAAAATAATGGGACATATTCTAATAATCGGGTCCATGATTCCGCCAATGCCGCCAGTGCGGTTGGATTTGACGGCAATCGTTCAACAAATGTTACCGCCATTATTATCCCGCATACAACCAGCATTACTAACCCAACGCCAGAAAAAAATCGGCGCATCAGGAATCTGGTCAAAATTTTTGGTTTGAATATCATATTTGTCAGTCAATCAGAAAAGTATAGCCTGGAAAATAGACAATTGCAAAATTAAAATGAATGCGTATAATTTTGAAAAAACAGGATTGATAAAATGGAAAAAAGACCGATTTCACGGGCTGGCTTTGACAGCCTGATTAAAGAATTGAAAGATTTAAAAGAAGTTCAGCGACCAGAAATTTTGAAAACAGTTCAATGGGCGCGCAGTTTGGGCGATTTGTCTGAAAATGCGGATTACAGCGCTGCCAAGGAAAAACAACGGCAAATTGATAAGCGCATACAATTTATAGAAGATGTTATAAATAATGCACAGATTATTGATATAGACAGTTTGTCTGGCAATCGGGTTGTGTTTGGCGCGCGCGTTGTTGCCGAAGATGAAGATGGAAATCGTATGCAGTGTCGTATTCTGTCAGATATTGAATCAGATGGACGTCAGATTATTTCATGTACATCACCCGTGGGACGCGCATTAATTGGACGGTGTGTGGGGGATACTTGTATCGTAAAGTTGCCCAGTGGGGAAAAGGAATATGAAATATTAGAAGTAAAATTCAAGGATTAATCCAATAATGCCGATTCGCATTTTACCGGATTTTTTAGTAAATCAAATCGCCGCCGGGGAAGTCGTGGAACGTCCCGCCAGTGTGGTTAAAGAATTGGTGGAAAATGCGCTGGATGCGGGGGCAAATCAGATTGTTATTGATGTTGTTGATGGTGGACGAACACAAATATCGGTGATTGATAATGGGTGTGGGATGTCGCATGACGATCTGGTGCGCAGTATAACGCGCCATGCGACATCAAAATTGCCAGATGATGATTTGTTGAATATTAATTTTATGGGTTTTCGTGGCGAAGCATTGCCGTCAATTGCATCTGTATCTGATATGACAATTGATACATATAATGGGATGGATAAAAATGGTTGGCAACTGGATTGCGCAACTGGGGATGTTCGTCCGTCTGGATGGGATTCAGGCACGCGCATTCGGGTAATGAATTTGTTTTCAAAAACGCCGGCGCGATTAAAATTCTTGCGCGGGGACAGGGCAGAAATGATGTCTGTGGTTGATGTCGTAAAGCGGTTGGCAATGTCGCGGGCGGATGTTGGTTTTACATTAAATAATAAATGGCGATTCCCAAAAAATCAGGACATGATTGAACGAATCGTTGCAGTTATGGGTGATGATGTGCGCGGTCGTATGTTGGTGGTTGATGCGCGTTCGGGGTCTGATGCGTCAATGCAGTTACATGGCTTTATTTCTGAACCAACGCTGCGGCGGGCATCGTCAATTGATCAATATTTATTTGTAAATGGGCGACCGGTCAAAGACAAGGTTTTGGTTGGTGCACTGCGGGCGGCGTATATGGATGTTATGCATGCACGCGAATTTCCGTTATGTGCGTTGTATTTAACACTGGATGCGCGGTGTGTTGATGTTAATGTTTCACCGGCAAAGACCGAAGTGCATTTCTTGGAACCATCGCATGTGCGTGCATTTATTATAAAGGCGTTGCGTGATGTGTTGGCGCAAACGCTGGATAATCGGGCTGCGCATGATATAGTTATCAGCAATCCAAATGTTGTTCGTACGCAAACATTGAATTTTAATGTGGGGGCGCCCCAGGCTGGGCATATGGGACCGGATCCAGCATTCTTGTTCGCAGCATCGCCACAATTGCGTACATCGCCAATAGCGGAAAAATCAGATGCCAAATCAGATTTTGGTGTTATCCATGAAAAAAATAATGTTGATAATAATGTAAATCATCCGTTGGGGCGCGCAATTGGACAAATTGCTAATAAATATATTTTGGCAGAAAGTGGTGAAAATTTGGTTATTGTTGACCAGCATGCGGCACACGAGAGAATTACATATGAGCATTTGCGCCGTCATGCGATAAAGGTTCAGCCATTATTGACACCAATAATTGTTCATTTGCGTCCCGAAGATGTGGCGGCAGTGTTATCGATTGCTGATGAAATGCGGGCGTCTGGATTACATATTGATGCGTTTGGTGATTCTGATGTCGCAATATTTGAAAAGCCTGCAGATTGGGATTTGAATTGGGCGGATTTATTTCAATCTATCGCCGATGAAGTGCGCGAATATGGGCATTCGGCGCAACTGGGGGAACGGTTGCATTTGAAATTGGCAAATTATGCATGCCATCACAGTGTTCGCGCGGGACAAAAACTGGATTTGCCCCAGATGAATGCATTGTTGCGTGATATTGAACAAACAACGCGGGGTGGTGAATGTAATCATGGACGCCCGGTTTATAAAATAATTCCATTTACAGATATAGATGGATGGTTTGAACGGGTCTGAATTATTGCGAATTTATAACTATTTTTCTTTACATAATCGGCTTTTTTTACTATTGTGGCAACATAAATATATGTTATTCAAAAGGAGAATTTACAATGGAACAAACAAATGCAGTTATTGATACCGCAACCACAGCCGCGTCTGGCGCCAGCACCACAGGCAGCTGGTGGGGAATGTTGTTATACTGTTTAATAATATTTGCAATTATTTATTTGTTTATGGTGCGTCCAAATAAAAAGCGTATGGCAGAATATCAAAAAATGCTGGATTCTTTAAAGGTTGGAAATCGCATAATGGCGGCAGGTATTTATGGCACAATTAAAAAGATAAATGAAAAAACAATAGAAATGGAAGTTGCACCAGGCGTTGTTATAGAAATTAATAAAAACGCAGTGGCAAGTGTTGAATAAAGGGTTTGGGTATGTTTAAAAAACTGGCGATAATTTTTGTTGCTGTATTTGGTGTGTTGTTGGCGGTTCCAACAATTGCGCCCAGTTTGGCGCCTTATTTCCCATCGTGGATTCAACCAATTCCGTTGGGGTTGGACTTAAAGGGTGGTGCGCAATTGTTGTTAGAGGTTGATACCGATACAATGATGAATGAAAAAACGGCACAATTGTACGAGGAAGCACGCGCCGCATTGATTGACCGGGACAAGGGTGTTATCAGATTTTCAAATATGCGTAACAAAGACGGTGTCGTTTCATTCGTTATTCGCGATGATAATGATGTGTCCAAGGCGCGCGGTCGTTTAAGAAGTGTGTTTGGTGATACAGTGGATATTTCTGTTGATGGACGAAATGTGTCGTTGGCATATTCACAGAAAGCCAAAGATGAAATGGTGCAAGATGCATTAACGCGCAGTATTGAAATTGTTCGCCGGCGTATTGATGCATTGGGTACCAAGGAACCATCTATTCAAAGTCAGGGTGGTAAATATATAATGGTGCAATTGCCGGGTGTTGATAACCCAGAACGCATCAAGGAATTAATTGGTCAGACCGCAAAAATGACATTTCATTTGGTAAATGAAGATGTAACGGCGGAACAATTGGCGTCTGGTCGTGCACCAAATGGTACAAAATTCTTGCCATATATGGATGCCCCCGATCAGAAAATTCCAGTATATACGCATGTTGAAGTGTCGGGTGAATCATTGAAAGATTCCCAGGCAGATTTTGATCAAAACAATATGCCGGTTGTGACGACTGTGTTTGATGCTGCGGGCGCAAGAAAATTTGCCAGATTGACCACAGAACATGTAAATGAACGCTTTGCAATTGTTTTGGATGATGTTGTTTTGTCAGCGCCGACAATACGCGAACCGATTCCTGGTGGGCGCGGTCAAATTTCTGGTGGATTTACATTACAGGGTGCCAAAGATTTGGCGGTGTTGTTGCGCAGTGGTGCGTTGCCAGCGCCGTTACAGGTTATCGAAGAGAGATCTGTTGGTGCCGGGTTGGGGGCTGATACCATTGCCGCCGGTAAATTTGCCGCAGTTGTGGGTGTCATATTTATTATGATATTTATGATCGTTTGCTATCGTGGTTTTGGTGTTATTGCCAGTTTTGTATTGTTGGTAAATTTGGCAATGATTATTGGTATAACGGCGTTCTTGGGGGCAACACTGACATTGCCGGGGATTGCCGGTATCGTATTAACGCTGGGGATGGCGGTTGATGCAAACATATTGCCATTTGAACGAATACGCGATGAAATGCGTGCGGGTGCAACATCATTGCATGCAGTAGAAGCCGGATTCCATCGTTCTATGAAGGCAGTATTAGACGGAAATTTAACAAACTTGATTTGTTCATTGGTGTTATTCCAATTCGGTGCGGGTCCAATTCGTGGATTTGCGGTAACGCTGTCGGTCGGTGTGTTAACGACATTGTTTACATGCGTTTCATTGTCAAAGGTTATTATCGATTGGTATATGAACGGCAAAAATAAAAAAATTGGATTTGTAAAAAGTAAGTAAAGGATTTGGGTTATGAAACTGAAATTTATGAAATATCGCAAATTATCGTATTGGATTGCGGGGGCATTAATTGCATTGTCGATAATATCACTGTTTGTGCGTGGTTTAAACTATGGAATTGATTTTGCAGGCGGCATATCGATGGAGGTTAAACCAGTATCCACAGAATATACAATTGATAAAATGCGCGCAGATTTGGAACAATTTAACCCAGAATTACAGTCTGTGGGAAATGACGGTGCAATTTTGGTGCGTGTTGGGTTGCCAAAGGGGGCAACCGATGCACAACAAAATCAACGGGTTGCAGAAATAAAAAATATATTGGGCGATAATGTTGAATATTCCCAGGTACAGATTGTTGGACCAAAAATTGGTGGTGAATTGGTTCGTGGCGGAATTCTGGCGGTATTATTTTCGTTCATATTAATGTCTGTATATATTTGGGCGCGGTATCGTGGCGGATATGCCATTGGTTCATTTATATCATTATGTTTGGACTTTGTTATTATGTTTGGGTTCTTTTCTATAACAGGTTTGGAATTCAATCAAACGGCAATTGCTGTTATGCTAACGGGAATTGGATATTCAATAAATGACAAGGTCGTAAATTATGACCGAATAGAAGAAAATATTAAAAAATATCATAAAATGCCAATGGATGATTTGATTGATTTATCCGTAAATGAAATGATGCGGCGTACAATTATGACGGGGGTTTCAACAATTCTGGCAATGGTTGCATTGTATTTGTTTGGTGGACCGGCATTGCGTGATTTTGCAATTGCAATGACATTCGCGGTTGTAATGGGAACATTTACCAGTATTTATATTTCAAATGTAATACTGTATCACTTTAACCTGCGCGATAGTGATAAAAAATAAAAGTGTTGCCGCCCAGGATATAGGAGGGGAAAACAAAAATGAGAATAATTAATTTATTTACATGTATGTTTTTATCCTGGGTGGTAATGCCGTGTTATGCAGATAGTTTGTTTTTTGAAGATGAACCTGTGCAAGATGGGTTGAATGTTTTTGATGTTTCTGCAACATTCGCCGATATCTATGAAAAATTAGATGGGGTAAAGTGGGGCGGAAAAAATATAAATGTTGCAATTGAAAGTCTGGAAAATTTAAATTCAAATGCACATATTGCCGCAACAGATGAACGCGTTGTTTTGGTATGGAAAGATGCGATTATTGCAAATTATCCGCGCCCGGCAGATAATGATTGGAACGCGTTTGGTGAAATTACAACGGCATTAATATTAAAGTTGCGTGCAAATGATCCTGTCTTGCATACGGCATCAACCAGTGAAATGTATCAATTGGTTGTTGACAGTTTGATGCGTGGAATTGATGAAAATGGACGCTATATATATTCGCGTGCGGCAGAAATTGCCGAAGACGGACGGATTTTAACCAGTGTTGGTCTGGAAGGCGCACGGGATGTGCGTGGAAATTGGCGTGTTGACGGTGTGTTTAAAGATTCGCCGGCGGATATTTCTGGATTGCGTGCGGGTGATTTAATTGTTGCGATAAATGGTCGTGCGGTTGCAGAAATGTCAGATTCAGAATTGGCTGCGGTTATGACTGGGTTTAATTCGGGTACGGCAAAGATAAAGTTATTAACCCCCAGTGGCAATCGGGATGTTGTTTTGCGGCGTGCATCAATCGTTTTGGCGGATGCAGATGTTGTTCATCGCAGTGATGCGGATGCGGGCGCCATATTGGAAATTGTTGTACATAATGTTTCGGATAATGCGGCGTCTATTATTAATGAAGCGTTGGCAAAGTATTCTGATGTTTCTGGGATAATATTGGATTTGCGTGCGGCAACGGGTGATGATGAACGGGCGGCGGCAAAATTGGCGGGACTGTTTATTGGGGCGCGGCCTGTGATGCGAATTGTTGAAACCGCGATGGATGAAGTAGAAGTTGTTCCAGGTGGCAATGCGGTAACAGATGCACCTGTTGTTGTTTTAATGTCAAATATGACCCGTGGCACGGCAGAGGCAATAGTTGCCGCGTTTTATGAAAATGCGCGTGGTGTTTTGGTCGGTACACCCACCGCGGGCAGTGCGCGAATCGCAACGCGTATAAATTTGGAAAATGGTGGGGCATTGGAATTATTAAATAAATCAATAAAAACAGGTACAGGGCGTCAGATTGATGGACGCGGAATATTTCCAATTGTTTGCTTGTCAAATATCAGATCTGTAAATCAGCAAAATGCATTCTTTTTGAATGTGATAAATAATGACTTTAATGCCAAAGATTTTAACCAGGACCCGGACATTGATGCAGAAACTGTACGCCGTGGGTGTCCAGTAATTACAAGTGGGGCGGATGAAGATGCTTTATCTGCGGCGGTCGCGGTTAAAATATTGACAGACAGCAAGGTTTATAATCGGCTGGTGGCGGAATAAATTTAAACAATGGTGATGTATTATGTTTTTGACAAAAGACAATAAAATAAAATGGAAATGGTTAGGATACGGTGCGTTAATTACGGCAATATTGGTATTTATGGGTATTGTCTGGTTTGATAAGCCGTTGTTTTTATTCTTGCGTGGGTTTGATTGTTGGTTGTTTCGGGTATTTGGTGCAGTGTTCAGTGCAGAAATGTGGATGATTGTTTCGGCAATTGTATTGGTTGTTTTTTATATTAAAAAAGCAATCAAATCAAAACCACGTTTCAGGGATAATAAAAATTCTGTCAGTATTGGTATGTTCTTGAAAGATTGTTGGAACAAGGTCAGAAACAGTTATGCAATATTTGTTTTAACATCTGTTGTTGGTGCCAGTTTAATTGGATGGATATTAAAGGTATTTATTGGTCGTGCGCGCCCAGTGTTTTTTGAAGCATTGGGAATGACTGGATTTTTCCCGCCATCGTTTGAATGGGCGTTTAATTCGATGCCATCTGGACATACAACAGCATCTTTTGCGGGATTGGTAATGCTGGGGCTATTGGCACCACGCGTCAAATGGTTTACATGGTCATTGGCAATAATTATTGGGCTGTCGCGCGTGTGTGTTGGTGCGCATTGGCCAACAGATGTCATTTTGGGGGCATTCATTGGTATGGCATTTGCAGATTTTGCAAAAGCAGCATTAAAACATCATGGTGCAGATATTGCAAAGTAGTTATGTGAATTAATTTTTATGTTCACTAACATTATCTGTGTTTTTATGATAAAATGTCTTGGATGGAAAAAGAATCTAATTTTTTACCCCAGCGGATATCTGGTGCATTACGGGTGTTTGTAAAACGCGCGTTTGGTGGCATGTTGCTTGCTGTTGGAATATGGGCGATTGTTGCATTGTTTTTTTATAATCCATATCTGGATGGATATGGTGTCGCCAGTACATTTGGCAATCAATCTGGCATGGGGAATATTGTTGGATTTTGTCGGCATGTTTTAGGATTTGTGCCCGCATTATTTTTGATTTTATGTGTTATGCGGTGGGGTGCGTCTTGGCTGATGCGCTGGGATGATGGGGCGGCGCCAGAATATAATTTTATACGATGTGTTGTTGCGGTTTGTGTTGGGGCGGCTGGATTTGGTTTGATTGCGCCATCATATGCGTTTGGTGGGCTGTTTGGTGCGGTTGTATCTGTTGATATCACAGCATTAATTGGTAAGTGGGGAATTCTGGTTGGCGCGTTTTTGCTTGGCGTTTTTTTGTTATTAGCCGCCAGGTTATTACACATAAAATTTGCACATATAAAAAGTGTTGTGTATGCATGCTGGCGCGGGATGCGTTGGATTTTATCTGTATTCCATTTAATGCCGGCGGGGGGGGCGTCAGAATATGATGCGGATGTTTCCGATGATGATGATGAATATGAAGATGCGGATGAATCAGATGATGATGTGTCTGATGATGAGGTACAAAAAACAGAAAAGTTAAAATCAAAACGCGTTCAAAAACGTGTGCGTCGTGCGGCGCGGCGCGATACGGATAATGGCGCACATGAATATGAATTGCCAGATCCAGCATTTTTGGAACGGTCTAACTTTGGGAAAAATATAATAACGCCAGAATTAAAACGCAATGCCGCCGCGATGGAGGTGCATTTTGCCGAATATGGTGTTCATGGCAAGGTTGTTGGAATTCGACCCGGTCCAATTGTTACATTGTATGAATTTATGCCAGACAGTGGGGTTCGTATGGTGGATATCAGCAAAACTGTCAGTGATATGACCCGTGCAATGGCAACAGAAAATATTCGTATTGCGCATATCCCAAATACACAATTGATTGGTGTAGAAATGGTTAATATCACACGCCAAACCGTCAGATTTCAATCATTGGTGGATAATGATACATTTATAAATTCAAAATATAAAATCCCATTGGCGTTGGGTGTTGATATTGGTGGGCATCCAATGTATTTTGATTTGGCAAAAATGCCGCACATGTTAATTGCTGGGCGAACTGGATCAGGAAAGTCTGTTTTTGTTCAATCTATTATTATGTCAATTGTTTATCACTTTACACCGGACAAGTGCAAATTGATGATTATTGACCCAAAGGGTGTTGATTTTGGTTTCTGGGATGATATTCCACATTTAATAACACCGATTGTGAAATTAGACCCTGGGGCGGCGGTAAATGCGTTGAAATGGGCGGTGCGTGAAATGGAAGAACGGTATAAGCAATTACAGTTAGTTAACGCCAGAAATATAGAAAGTTATAATGAAATCGTTGGTCAAAAGCGTGATGCGGGTGAAAAAATTACACGCCAGGTTGCCGTTGGCACAGATGAAGAAACAGGCGAATTGTTGTTTGAAACACAAGAAGTTGATTTGTCCGATATGCCATATATTGTGATTATTATAGACGAGGTTGCCGATTTGATGAGTATGGCGCGTAAAGAGGTTGAAGCGTGTGTTCAGCGTATCGCACAAAAAGCGCGTGCCGCAGGAATCCATTTAGTTATGGCGACCCAACGACCAGATGCAACAACAATAACTGGGGTTATAAAGGCGAATTTCCCGACACGCGTTTCGTTCCAGGCGCGCAGTCGTATTGATTCAATGACAACATTGGGTGAAAAGGGCGCAGAACAATTATTATCGTGTGGCGATATGTTGTTTAGCGAGGCGGGACGCGTGCCGGTTCGTATACATGGGGCATTTATTTCAGATGAAGAAATGAACAGGGTGGGGGATTTCTTGCGCGCCCAGGGTGCCCCAGAATATGCAGATGGTGTAACAGATGGTGATGATAATGGCACAGTTATTGGGGGTGGCAGTGGTGGTGCCAGTGTCGCCCAAGCCAAGGCAGATAAAGATTCTGATTTATATACCCAGGCAAAAGAAGTTGTTTTGCGCGATAAGAAACCAACTATTTCATATATACAGCGTCGTTTGGGAATTGGCTATAACAAGGCGGCTGGATTTATGGAACGAATGGAGGCCGAAGGAATTGTTAGTCAACCAGATGCAAATAATAAACGACATATATTATAGGAATAAACGCCATATGGCGTTTTTCTTTTTTGTTTTTTAATTCTTTTTTATGTGTATGTTTTATGGTATAATTTACATTAAAAGGAGAATTTTATAATGAAACATAATATGTCGTTATTTGCAATTGCAGCGGTATTAATTTCGGCAATGCCAGCGGTGGCAGAAACAAATTCTGGCGCGCGGGCAGCGTCCAGCGCAGATTTAACCGGAATGCCCGCCGTGCGCGAGCGTACAAATGTTAACTATGAAAAATATGAAACGCGCACATCAACCCGGACATATGACCAGGCAGATGCAAAAAATATTTATTATACCCAGCCTGCAAATCGCAGTGCACTGTATAGACAATATGCAGGGGGCGATTCAACGGCAACGGTTCGTACAACACGCGCAGAAACATATCGCAGTGAACTGAAGCGCAAATATTATTTGGCACATCCGTTCTTTCAACCATTGGCGGGTGATTTTGGATCCGTTACAGATTTATCATATACGATGAATTCGTATGATATGTTGCTGACACCGTTGGGCGATGGAACAATTTCTGATCCAAACGGAAAGTGGGATATGTCTCAGTTTTCAATCAAAGAAGATTTCAGTTATGGTATTACCGACAGATTTGCCGTATTGGCAATGGCAAAGTATGATATGTCAGAATATAAATTTGATTGGTCTGTTGCCCCAGATGATTCAATGGATGACAATGGGTTTAATTTGTTTGGGTTGGGCGTTCAGTGGCGATTTGCTGATACAACGGATTGGATTGCAACATTATCCGCGTATTATCAATATCAACATGACATATCCAATAATGTTATTTTAGATTTAAAGGCGGGATACAAAATTGGATCATCCACGATATATGGATTGGCACGCGGATGGTATGTTGATTTTGATGGTAATTCATACGGTAATGGAATTACTGGTCGCACCGAAGACGGAACGCCAGCGACATTATTCTTGGCATATAATACAGATGTAAACAGCGTTTTCTATGTCGAAGGGGGATTGGGGATATTCAGCGTTCTGGATGAAGATTGGACCCTGAATTTCGAAGCGGTGTTTGGTAATTATGATTGGCATAATCAATTGGGGCTGAAAGCGGCAATTGGTTGGCAGCCAAATGATTGGTTTGCGTTGAATCTGTATGGGAAAATGGCGGTTTATGATTCGGCAGATGGTAAGGATTTGTCATATTGGGGAACTGATTATGATACCGGTGCATTTGTTCATATGGGAACAGCGCATATAGATAATTATTCAGAGGCGACAATCGGATTACAGGCAATATTCTCGTTCTGAGGTTGAAAGTTGCCGGATTTGGGTCCCAGTGGTATGGGACCCAAATTGTCGAAGTCTTAAACAGAAATTGCGGATAAAACAATAACAATAGCGAGGCATAGAGAATGCGTAAATTTTTATATGGTTTTTTAATTGCAATTATTGGCGCAGTGCCAGCAATGACAAATGCGCATGCAGATGGATTGGAACGCGATACATCGGATCCGCTGTATATGCAAGGAATCGGGGAGGTTTTATCAGAAACAACACTGACATATTGGGATAATGTGTTGCGGTTGGGTGAACGGTTGTCGTATGGAATAAATAATCGTTTAACAATTGCGGCAAATGTTCATTTCCAGCAAGATTTTGATGGTTCCGAAGATGGCTTTTCCGCCATTGATTTGGGTGGTGTTTATCGTGTTGGGTTGGCGTCTGGCAACAGCGCGCATATTATATCTGATGTTTTGTTCGGATTGAAATTTGGCGGTTCATCGCATGTTCGTACACCATATTTTGCAGATTCAACATACTATGCCGGGTACCGTTTTGGACGGCAATGGGCGGGCATGACACTGGCGGCAACAATTCAGTCAAATTGGATATTTGATGATGACCGTGGTATGGCGTATATTGATTTTGTCCCAGAGGCTTATTTTCGTATAACCCAAGATTGGCGTTTGGGGGCACAATTTACATTACGCAAGGCAACAAATCCACACTATGACCAAGAATGGCTGGGCGGAAAAATTGTTCGGCAATATGGACGCACACAGTATGCAGGGCATTTGGATTATGAATTCGAAAGTGATGAATTACAGGTCGGTGTTGATGTAAATATATTGTTTTAATAACATTTGTCTGTTATCCCTGGGGTATACAGGGATTTTTTATTTGATTAAATATTGACATTTTTATTTTTGGTGCAATAATAATCATATTATGATGACAGAAAAAATTGCGTTTGTTTTTCCGGGACAAGGCGCCCAGCGTATTGGTATGGCAAAAGATTTATATGACGAATATCCTGTTGTTCGTCATACTTTTGAACAGGTTTCTGATATTTCACACAAAGATATTGCAAATATTTGTTTTAGTGGTTCTCAGGCAGATTTAAATAAACCAGATGCAGCATCATTGGGGACTTTTGCACATTCGGTTTCAATTGCCAGAATTATAGAGCAGTATTTTAATGATACACCATTATATAATATTGGATATGCGATTGTTGGACATTCGATGGGGCAATATTCTGCATTACAATGTGCGGGCAGTTTATCCGTGAAAGATGCAGTAAATTTGTTATCTGCGCGTTCAACATATATGTCGATGGTTGATAAAAATGGTGGTGGTATGGCATGTATTGTTGGACTGGACAAGAACACCATAGAACAAACATTGATTGCCGCCAGTGGGCATGGTTTTGTCGCAATTTCAAATCATAATGCACGCGATCAATTTGTAATCAGTGGACAAAATGAAGCGTTGGATGTTGTTGTTGCCAGGGCGCGTGCGCGTGGTGCGCGAATTGCGAAACGATTGAATGTTTCTGTGCCAGCACATTGTGCATTAATGCAAAATGCAGAATTTTTATTGCGGCGTCGTTTGGAAAATATAAATGTAAAGGCACCAAAAACAAATTGGTTTTCAAATCAAACCGCAAATGTTATGTCTAATCCCCAAGATGTAAAAGATGCATTGGCGGATCAAATGACGCATGGGGTGCGTTGGTTGGAAATTATGGAAAAATTTCCGGAATATAATATTACATGTGCGTATGAATTGGGACCGGGACGTGTTTTGACAGGGCTGATTAATCGTGCAAATATTGGATGTCATGCTAATTCGACAGATACTTTGAAAAATGTTCGGGCGATGTTGGCTGAATTGGAAAATAAATTTTCGCGCTAGTTTTTTGCTTTATTTAACTTTTCACGCAGTGAATCCCAATATTCCAGGCGCTTTTTTATTTCGCGTTCGAATCCGCGTTCAATAGGATGATAAAATTTTTGACGCTGCATTGATTCAGGAAAGCAATTTTGACCACTGAATCCAGATGCTGTATCTGGTTCGTATATGTATCCAGCACCATATCCCATGTCGCGCATCATTCTGGTTGGCGCATTTAATATATTTTTTGGGGGCATCAAACTGCCTGTTTCGCGGGCGGTGCGGTATGCTGATGTTTGGGCGCGATAATTTGCCGTACTTTTTGGTGCGGTCCCCAGGTATATTACCAGTTCCGTTAATGCCAGATCGCCTTCGGGACTGCCCATGCGTTCGTATAATTGCCATGCCGCCAGTGCCATTTGCATTGCGTTTGGATCAGCCAGACCGATATCTTCCATTGCAAATCGTGACAGACGTCGAAATAAATACATTGGATCTTGACCTGATGTCATCATGCGTGCAGTCCAATACAATGCAGCGTCAGTATCACTGGCGCGTAATGATTTGTGCACCGCGGATATTAAATTATAATGTTCATCACCAGTTTTATCAGATAATGGCGCGCGTTTTTGAATCGCCGTGTCCAGTGAATCAGATGATAATTTCTTTTTAAAATTTGCGTTTATCAGGTATTCAACTGTATTTAATAAAAAGCGCGCATCACCATCAGACATTTGTGCCAGATGTATGCGGGCATTATCGTCCAATGGTAATTTTTTACCCACGAATTCTTCGGCGCGCGACATCAAGGTTAATAAGTCTTCACTGGATAATGACTGTAAAACGCCAATATGACAGCGCGATAATAATGCGTTATTTAAATTAAAACTGGGGTTTTCAGTTGTTGCACCCATAAATACAACGGTGCCATCTTCTAGATATGGTAATAATGTATCTTGTTGGGTTTTATTAAATCTGTGGATTTCATCGATAAACAGTAATGTTCCACGACCAATTTCACGATTCATTCGTGCGGCATCCATTGCCTTTTTTATATCTGCCGTGCCAGAAAATACCGCGGACATTGCAACGAAATCCATGTCTACTGATTTTGCCAATGCACGCGCAATTGTTGTTTTCCCACATCCTGGCGGACCCCATAATATCAAATTTGATAATTTTTTATTGTCTACCATTCTGCGTACCAGACCATTTTCACCCAATAATTGACGCTGACCCACGATTTCGTCAATCGTTGCAGGACGCATTAAATCAGCAAGAGGTCTGTTTTCAGATTGCATCTTTTTATATTTTACTTTGATTTTATTTAATCTTTATTTGTGATATAATTAATTCTAGTAAATAAGCAAGAGGATATCAAGTTGGTTAATACGACCAAAGATTCTGAATTTACATTGGCGGTGGCAAATCTGGCGGCGGCGGCAATTGCCGCAAATCCAACATTAACAATGGCAGAAGCGGTGCGTGCTGCACGCGAAAGTTTGCGTGGCGCATCTGTCAGTCGTCAGCAAATTGCCGCATCAATTCAGCCGGACAAAATACAATGTCTGGAAGATGGATCGTGGCATATCATGTTGCGGCGGTATATTAAGCGCAAATTTAATATGACGCCACAGCAATATCGGGAAAAGTGGGGGTTGGCGGATGATTATCCTTTTGTTGCACCAAATTATGCCGCACGGCGTTCAAAAATTGCAAAGAAAACGGGATTGGGGCGTAAAATAAAGAAAGGAAAGAAGTAATGGCAGAAAAATTTAGAAAAATTGTCGCAACGCCAGAACAGGCGGCAAAGAAACTGCGTCAAAAAATTGCGTCAAAAAATCCCGCGCAGTATGTGCGCACACAACGCAATAAAAAAAGTGCGGCGAAAATATCTGATGATAATGCAGAATTAAAAGATGCCGCCACAATTATTGGATTGCGAACCGCCCAAGGAACAGCATGGTTGGCAGCGGGGGGGGCGCAATTTTTATTAATGCTGGCACGATGGTTGACATTGGATAATGCCGCATTGCGTAAAATGGAAGAAAAGTTCGCAAAAATAAATGTTGGTAAAAATAATCAAGGAAAACCCAAGAAGTTATCCAGTTTTGCAAAAAAATATCCAAACTTATCGGCGCATATACTATGGTATTTTATGTTGGCGTCTTTGATTGGTGGCGGACGCGTTGCAGTGCAATATGGTCCAGATTTGTTCCAAGAACAAAAAGAATGGCGTATTGATGATACTGATGATATTCAAGATATAAATAATTATAATGTATTTTTAAATAAAATGCGCCCAATAACACCGTTCTTGATTGCGGATTTAATCGCAAAGGAAGGTGTACATGTAGATAAAACGGGTATGCATGTGCCATATCGTGATTCGCGCGGAATCCCAACAATTGGGTTTGGTTCTACAATGCTGAAAGATGGCAGTCGTGTTACAATGAAGACAAAGCCAATTACCACGGCAGAGGCATATGAATTGGCGCGATGGCATTTAGAGGAGGGGGAAACTTATTTCGTTTTATATTGTTATGATGTTGCAACAGATGGAATAAATATTAATACGACCAGTCAAGCGTTGGGGTTAAGTTCAATTGTATATAATGCATATTCAAAATTAATTGAAAATCCAAAAGATAAAAATCATCAGGCACGATTTGACGCATTACGCACTTTATATGATAAATACGGATATGCCGTTCCAGACAGCATGGTTCAACAATGCTTTAAGCAGTATCCAATTGTTGCACCAACCAGTTTTGGTCAGGCGTTATTAGAAAAAGCAGATGTTAATATAATTGCAGATAAATTGGGTGGCTTTTTGGCAGGTGGACGTGGCATGGCATGGCGCCGTTGGTTAGAGGCAGGTTTATTGACCGGTGATATAACACCACAGATGTTATTGGATTGTCCTGTTAATGGAATGTATGAATTTTTTAGGGTCATGGGCGAGAAAAAAAGTGCGTTCTTTACAGGAAATTCTGAAAACAGGCATGTAAATAAAAAAACATATGGCGAATTTAAGAAATGGTTGCAAAATCCTGTGAATAAATACGGAAAATCATTAAAGAACTGGGCGCGTGTTAAAGATTATTTGCCAGCAGAGGTTTTATCTTTTTGTCAAAATGGAAACTGTGAATTGGGAAATATTGAATTTGAACAGCTGGTGAAAAATAATGATAAATTGGCAGTGCAGACATATGTTATTGGATATGATGAAGAATACGCCAATGCTGTATCAGCATATAAATCTGGTGATTTTATATTGGCAGCAGACAGATTTGAAAAAATGATAGAGAAATATCCTGATAATGCTTTATTGCATAATGATTTGGCGGTAACATATAATAAATTGGGTCGATATTCAGATGCGATTAACCATGCGCGGGTTATTTTGCATTCTATTGGTGATAAAAGTCAATATGCCGCGGCGCAATATAATGCCGGCGTTGCATATGAACATATGGGGGATTTACAGCGCGCATTACAAAATTATAAGTTATCTGTTGCAAATGGAAACAGTCGTGTGCGGACAGATGTGGCGCGTGTTCAGAAAAAATTGAAACAACAAAAAATAACCGCCTTTAATAAAGGTGCGGTTGGTTTTAACGAAAGTGAAAATATGCAATATTTGGATTTTTCAGATTTTGTTAATAAGGATAGTCGTATAGTTTAAAAATTATGGATTTTGTATAATGAATGTCTGTGTAAATTATAATGATGCGCGTTGGCGTAAATATAAAATTGATTTTGCACGCATTGCAAATGCGGCGTTGGTATCGGCACATCCAGATACAGAGGTTTCAATCGTGCTGACCAATGATGTGGAAATACACGCATTGAATAAAAAATATCGCGGTATTGATGCACCAACAAATGTTTTATCATTTGAACTGGATGATGATATTTTATTGGGGGATATTTATATATCGTTGGATACAGTTATGCGTGAAGCAAAATCTGAAAAAATATCTGTTGCGGATCATACGGCGCATATGGTTGTTCATGGAATGTTGCATTTACAAGGGTATGATCATATCAAAGATGATGAAGCAGAAATAATGGAAAACAAAGAGATAAAAATATTGAAAAATTTAAATATAAAAAATCCCTATGTACAGGAATACGGCGCATGCAGCGATTCAGAATGTTGTCCAGGTGAAAAATTTTTATCGCGATTGCGCAAAATAAAATTACGAGATGGCGGACCAGGACAATGTATTTTAATGTTTGTGTTGGGGGCAATTGCCGCATTCGGTTTTGCGCCATTTAATATGTGGTGGGCAACATTAATTGCAGTTGCGCTGGCATATAAATTATCTGTGTGTGGTGAAAATAAAGCCAGCATGTGGCGTGCGATTTTACGCGCCGCGTCATTTGGTGCGGCGTATGCGATGATGATGTTTTGGTGGGTGTTGCATTCTATTTATGTCGTTCCAGAATTGGCGGCGCAATTTTCAATATGGACCGTGCCAGCATTAATCGGAATCGGGGTATTGGGGGCAATTGTTTTTTCTGTTCCGTTTATTGTGATTTCGCGTATATGCACATTTCCGGCATGCAGACCGTTTTTGTTTGCCGCAATTTGGACGCTGGTTTTATGGTTGCGCGAATGGCTGTTTACAGGGTTCCCATGGAACCCAATCGCAAATATTGCAATGCCGTGGGGAATGTTGGCAAATTCAATGTCGCTATGGGGGGCATTGGGATTAACATTTATTATTATCGGTGGAATTGCGTCAACGGTTGAAATCATTAAAAAACGGCGTGATAAATCATGCTGGATAACATTTTTTATATTTGTGATTTTGGGGGTGATTGGATTAATTGTGGGCAATAAAAATATTGAATTGTCGGGGAACGGTAATAATGCATCACCGGTTATTCGTGTTGTTCAACCCGCGCGCAGTGCCGCACAAAAGGCATCGCATTCACGCGAAGAGGCAATGCAAAATGCGGTTGCAAATATTCGTTCTTTAATGGATTTAGCAAGTGCCCCAGGAAATTCAGATTTAATTGTTTTCCCAGAAACATCATATCCATTTGTTATTGTTGATGGTGATAATATTCCGGTGGCAAGTGCATTGGGGAAAAATATTATTTTAGGGGCAACATCATATTCAAACGACAATATTTTTAATTCAATGGCAATTGTATTGCCAAATGGTGATATACAAAAAATTTACAGTAAATCGCATCTGGTGCCGTTTGGCGAATATCGACCATTTGGTGATATTATTCCAACCCCAGGACAATTAACCCCGGGTTCAGGGCCAGAAATAATCAGTGTTAATATAAATGGAAATGATTTCGCATTCGCGCCGGCAATATGCTATGAAATAATATTTTCTGATTCACTGGTTCCAGCAAACAGTACGCCAGACGCAATCATAAATATAACAAATGACACATGGTTTGGAAAAACACCAGGCACATATCAGCACTTGGATATGGTGCGCAGATATGCAATAGAATCAGGACTGCCGATTGTGCGCGCAAATTATTCTGGTATCAGTGCGTTTATAAATCCAGATGGAACAATTGCATCAATGATTCCGATTGGGCGGGCGGGTTATGCAGATGGGGTTGTTTCTGGGGCGCATGAAACCATATATCGATTAATTGGTCGTGATGGGTGGATGATAATTATATTGGCATTTTCGTGTGCGTGCGTTCTGATAATTTATTGGACAAAGGCGCATAAATAACCATTGATAAAAACGCTGTATGTACAGTAAATCATGCACATACAGCGTTTTTTTAATTCATAAATTTTTTTAATATCCATACGCGAATCGCAGATGACAAATTGGTGTCTGGATTTCGATTCGAATCGATGTGTTCAATAATTGATGCAATTGATTTATTCTCGCGCTGGGCAATTTTGTGCAGGGCGGTGATAAATTCTGCCTCTAATGAAATGCTGGTGTGATGACCAGATAAAGATACGGATAATTTTGTCATTTATAGTTTTCCTGCGATTAAACAATCGTACATTGCGCGCCATGCATCATCGTATTTTCGCATAACGGTTAACGAAATATTATCAAGCATTTCGCATTTCCCAAATGCATCAAATGCAAACCAAAATAAATCATTTTGACCAAATACTGTTTTGTTTTGAATTTGTGGAATTCCAATCAGTTCATGATTTATGCTGACAATGTCTGGGATTGGATAATCTTTATCGCGTGAAATTTCTGTTGGACCGAATATATAACCGCTATCCAATGTAATTGCACCACAGTGGGAATACAGTTCAATGATGAAATTTGGCAATATTGCGGCATGCATGTTTTGTAAATTCGTGTTTGCCAGAATTATACTGGATGAATCTGGGGCGGGGGCAATGTGCGCATTATGTGATTTTATTGATGATAAAAATTCTGTGCATGTCATGTTTGAACCGCTTGTTATTCCATTCCGTGTGATGCCATAATTTGTGCCGCAATTTGGCTTAATCGATCGCTGGTTGCGTTGCCGCCATCACCACCAGATGTATTATATGATGGAACATAAACCTTGGTCGCTGGGTTTGGCAACCATATTGTGTCAGCGCCGTATTGATTGATTAAAAATATATCCAGTTTATGTGAATGCGGAAATGTTCGACACATGAAAATGTTATTTATATCCAATTTGCCGCCCAATGTTAAAGGAATGCGAAATCTGAAAGACATATTTTGGGGAATTGTCCGTCCCATTATTAATGATAAAAATTCATCCTGGGTCAGGTTCAACATTGCCAATTGGTCAACAGAATCTGTTAATGTTTTTGCAAATTCACGGCATAATTTTTTATATTGTATAAACCAATCAGAATCAACACATGGATTTACGGGACGATATTCTGTTATGGGCATATCGCCCATGCCCATATCGGACAACCTTTTTTCAGCACTATCGCGTGTTAGTTGTGTCATAATTTCCCTATGTGATTTATAACCGCATCAATATATTGTGAATATGCATCAAACATACCATCGTCATCAGGGGGCAGTGGTGGATTTGGTATACTGTTTATATATTGATGCAAATCTGATATTGAATTAAACATTAATATGTCTTGGAATTCTGATGTCGCAGCGTCTGGGGCATCAATAACAAATCCGTTGACATTTATATATGTATCTTCCAGTGTATCTGTAAAAATTTGATTTAATTTATCAATTGCGGAACGCATATCAGTGGTCTTTATTTTTACGCCACCAATCCATAGATTTTCATTGGACCCAATTGCCAATAGTGCAATTTGTATGCCATTTATTTTTGGTGTTGGTTTTATAGTATATCCAGCATTGCGGAATATATCACGCAATTGGGGCCAATCGTTTGGAACAGAATTTTGTGTCGCTGTTTGTGATGGCAGTGTTGGCGATGGTGGGGTCGAACCCCAATTACCGTTTATTGTTGGCAAAACCAGTCGTGGTGGGCGGGCGTTTGCATTTGGAAAATTTTTATTTTGTGGCGGTACTGGCGTGTGCGATTCCGATGGTAATATATCCAGTGTTGATGCATCTGGATTTTGATTTTCTGGGGTATTAATCAGTGAATTAGATTGAATATTATTATTCATGGCAATATTGCCAATAGGTTTATTTTCAGATTTTTTTGATGTTTTTATTATTGGTAATTTGATTTTTCTGGTGCGCGGGCGCACAACCAGGTACATGCCAAATATGGTTGTGAATGTTATAATTACCATTGATATATAAAATCCAACACGAACAGGGGTGCGGCCTGCCTGCATATATGACAAATATTGCCAGTGTGATGCAGAAAATATATCAAAACCGTATATCGTATTAAACCAGAAACTGGCGCCCAGCGTCATTGCCAGTATCCATAATGTTCCCAGTAATATGTTATCAAAACGGATTCTCATTTGCTTTTGATTATATCATATTTGTGATAAAGTAAAAAGTGCAATGATTGATAAAGATAATATTCTTGGTGGGATAGGTTTTAATATGGCAATGTGGTGTCCGGCGGGCTTGGATTCTGCGGATTTATCCCATGTGGTAGAGCAGGTTATTGCCACTGATACGCATGCAATATCTGTTGTGCCTGACAGTGTGCCAATAGTATGGCCGTGGTTGGAAAATAATAGCGTACAGATTTTTACCCGTTTTTATATGGATGTGGTATCTGCGGATACTGTGTCTGATTTGACAGAGAAAATAAATTCTGTATTTAAGCAGGGTGCAGATGGGGCGCAAATTTTTATCAGATTCAAAGATATTGATGCATTCGTTTCGCAATTATATATGATTCGTGATGATTTATTTTTTAACAAAGATTTAATTATTGGTATTGATATTTGTGATATCGGACCATTTGATTGGGGGCATTTGTTTTCTGAATTGAAAAAAATTCGTGCCACTGGTTTGATGTTGGCGATGTCGCGTGATACAGGGGACAGGTCTGATTTTGTCGGTCGAATTTATGCCGTGTTAAATGCGTGGGATAATGAATATAATGGCAAATTACAGTTTGCTGTCGGATTAAATTCAATGCGTATTGACCAAACTGCCCGATTAATACGATTAATTCAGCCAAATTTGTGTACAAATACTGTCTTTTTTGTTAACTAGGCATGTATTATTAAATATTTTGGTGCGATTGTTCCTGCCATATTTTTGTGTTGGTATCGTGTGTGAATGGTTTCCAAATCTGGGATTTTAGTTTTCAGTTTTGCAATTTGCGTCTGTGCCAAAATCCATTCATAATATTCCCAGTGATCGGTGCCGATTATAATTTCACCATCTGGGGTCAGGCGGGATGCCAATAATGATAAAAATTCAGAATTTAATAATCGGCGTTTTTCATGACGTGCCTTGGGCCAGGGGTCGGGGTGCAGAATCCAAATTTGTTCAAATTTCGAATCGGATGCGCGCAAAAAATCGCGCACATCATCGGCAAAAATTCTGATATTTTTATATTCGTCGCGAACAACATTCGATTCGTTCGTAATTGCCGACAGCAGGGATGCTGCACCATTTATAAATGGTTCGGCGCCAATTATGATTTTTCCCGGCATTTGCCGGGCAATTTCACGCATATGTTCACCCGCACCAAACCCGATTTCTAGTATGATGCCGGTATTTGCCGGTAAATTCATGGGACTGATTGTTGGTAATACTGTCTTGATTAGTATATTTTGTCGTGCAGACAATTTTTTCCCGTGACGGCGACCAAAAGTTCTTATTTCTTGTTTTTCCATATATTTAGTATAAAATTCAAAAAATAAGAAAACAAGGAAATATAAATGGTAGAGTTTCCAAAAATTATAAAATGTGAAGGTTTTTCTTTGGAAAAGGTAGAACCGTCGTTCGATATTGCAAAATATTTATTTAGTATAGTTGATGCACAACGAGAATATCTTGGTAAGTGGCTTATATGGGTTGAAAAATCAAATAAACCAGAAGATATGTATGACCATTTAAATAAAGCATCTAAAACTAATAATGGTAGTTATTATATTGTTTTAGACGGTAAAATTATAGGTAGTGTCGGACTTGGAATAATATCAGAAACACATAAAATTGGTGAAATTGGTTATTGGTTGTCAAAGGATTATACTGGACGTGGTATAATGACAAAGGCAGTTAAAGCGTTAAGTGATTTTGGTTTCAATGTGTTGGGGTTGGATAGAATAGAAATCCTTGCGGATACAGAAAATCATGCTTCACAGGCGGTTGCAGAAAGGGCAGGTTTTGAAAAAGAAAGTATTTCAAGGCATTCTTTTATTCTGCATGGTCAATCTCGTGATAATATAGTTTTTGTTAAATTTAGAAAGGGTTTATAAAATGCGTGATGGTTTATCGGCTGATTTAATTGCACGGGTGTTGGGCGGCGCGCCAAAATATACTTTGGCAGAGTTGGAAGAAAAATATCCCGCACGTGATTTACCAGATGGTGCATTTGTGACTCGTTTCGCACCAAGCCCAACAGGGTATATGCATATTGGTGGTCTTTATCAGGCTTTGGTTGATTGTAAATTGGCGCAGCAGTCTGGTGGCGTTTTTATGTTGCGTATAGAAGATACAGATACAAAACGTGAAGTTGCAGATGCTGTTAAAATTATAGAAGACTCTATGCATAGGTTTGGTCTGAAATATAATAATGATGAAAAATATGGACCTTATTATCAGTCTAAACGTAAAGATATTTATCATAGCGTTGCAGCAGATTTATTAGCACGGGGGTTGGCGTATCCTTGCTTCTTGACAGCAGAAGATATGGAAAAAATTCGTGAAAATCAAAAAGCTGCAGGTTTTGCAACAGGTATTTATGGCGAATTCGCACGCGATAGGGATATAAGTGAAGAGGAAATCATTCGCCGTTTGGATGCGGGTCAGGTTCCATCGATTCGTTTATATTCGACCGGTAACCCACAACAGCGAATTTTCTGTAAAGATGCCGTGCGTGGTTCAATCGGGTTCCCAGAAAATAACGAAGATATTGTTTTAATCAAATCAAATGATGGGCTGCCAACATATCATTTTGCACATTTGTGTGATGACCATTTTATGCGTACAACACATGTTGTTCGTGGTGAAGAATGGTTGCCGTCGTTCCCATTGCATATACAGTTATTTCGTATGATGGGTTGGACGCCGCCAATGTATATTCATACATCAACAATTGATAAAATCGATTCGGAAACAGGTAAACAAAGAAAGCTGTCAAAGCGTCATGATCCAGAAGCGAATGTTGCATATTTTCTGCGTGATGGTTGGCCGACAGGGGCGGTATTGGAATATCTGGGAAATATTGCGGCATCGGGATATGAAGAGGCAAAAAATAAAGGTCAGGTTAAATCAATATGGGAATATCCGCTGCGTCCGAAAAAAATTCCAATATCGGGTGCGTTGTTTGATATGAAAAAACTGGAATGGTGGGCGCGTGAATTTATTGCCACGATGCCGGTTGATGAATTGGTGCGTCATGTGCGTGAATGGGCAAATGAATATGATTTGCAATGGGCGGCACGAATCGGTGAAAATCCAGAATATTTGAAAAATATACTGTCAATTGAACGCGACAATCCAAAACGAATTCGCAAGGATTTTATCACATGGCATCAAACATTGGACGAGGTTGCATATTTCTGGGACGATTTATTTGTTCAAAATACTGAATATGCATTTAATACAGATTTGCTGCGTGCGTTTTTGGAAACATTTGATATTTGTGATGATAAAGATTCATGGTGGAATAAAATTGTTGCGATTGCATCGGGCGCCGGGGTAAAAAATGGTGATGTCGCAATGAATTTGCGTGTCGCTGTGACGGGGCGCACAAATACACCAGACCTGTATTCAATCATGCAAGTAATGGGTGCTGATATGGTTAAATCGCGCATAGGGGATATTTTAAAATGACAAAGTCAAAACAGATTGTACGCCAACAATTAAAAGATGTTAAATCTGATGTGCGTGGGGGACGGTTGTTGCGGTTCTTGCGTGCGACGGGCTTATTTCGTTGGGAAAGACCCAGTACCAAGTCAGAAGAAGTATTAAATATTTTAACCCATGGAATTGGTATTGGTTTGGCAATTGCGGCGTTAACATTGCTGGTTGTGTTTGCGGCGCTGGCGCATAATCCGTGGGCGGTGGTATCATGCGCGATTTTTGGCACAACCATGATAACACTGTATTTTGGGTCAACAATGTGCCATGCAACAATTGGACGGCGTGGCGAATGCTTCTTTGAGGTTTGGGACAGTGTTGCCATATATGCATTAATCGCAGGTACATATACACCGTTTTTGCTGGTTAATTTGCGGGGCGGATTGGGATGGACGGTTTTTGGGATATTGTGGGCAATTGTAATAATTGGGGCGATTATGAAAATTCGCCGTCCACGCAGCCAGCCAAAATGGATTGTCGTATTATATTTAATTATGGGGTGGACGCTGTTGTTCATATTGCCGGCGATGTTGCGTAATATTCCTGTGCGCGGATTGTGGTTTATATTGGCGGGCGGGTTATCATATTCGTTGGGGGTTATATTTTATCTGTGGCGGCGATTAAAGTTTTCACATGCAATTTGGCATCTGTTTGTAATCGGGGGCAGTGTGTGTTTCTTTTTTGCCGTTTTGTTTGGTTGCATAATTGATTTTTAAGAATATTCTTGTATTTGACATTTATTTTATTTGGTAATAAAATTTATTCTGCTATGAAAATTTATTTTATTGGTTTCTTTACAACAACAACGACAACCCCTGCGGGGGTGTAGGTTTTTGTTGCGGTTTTCCGCGTTCAATGCAATAATTAATAACAATTTATAGTTTCTGAAATAAAAAATTTAGGGGATTTTATTATGTCATATCCAATTGAAACGATTCGTCATTCGTTGGCACATGTTTTGGCGGCAGCGGTAAAAAAATTATATCCAGATGTTAAATTCGCAGGGGGACCGGCAATTGAAAATGGGTTCTATTACGATTTTGATACAGAACACAGATTTTCCGAAGATGATTTTCAAAAAATCGAAAAGGAAATGCGGGATTTAATTAAATCAAATGGGCGATTCGAACAGCGCAATGTATCACTGGATGAAGCAAAACAAATATTCGCCGACCAACCATATAAAATGGAATGGCTGAATGAATATAATGCCGCGGGGGAAGATTTATCAATTTATACTTTCCGTGATTTTGTGGATTTGTGTCGTGGTCCGCATGTTGAATCATCAAAAGATTTGCCGCGTGATGCATTTAAAATTCGTAATGTTGCCGGTGCATACTGGAAGGGGGATGCAAAAAACAAAATGTTGCAACGCATTTATGTTGACGCGTTTGCCACGCGCGAAGAATTAGATGCATTCTTGAAAATGCAAGAAGAAGCCGCTGCACGCGATAATCGTAAATTGGGCAAAGATATGGATTTATTCCATTTTGAACCAGACTATGCGCCGGGCGCGGTGTTTTGGCATGACAAGGGGTATAAAATTTATCGCAAACTGATTGAATATATTCGTCATCGCCAGGAACGCGCCGGGTATCAGGAAATATCAACCCCATCGGTTATGGACAGATCGCTGTGGGAACGCAGTGGACATTGGGCAAAATATGGTGAACACAATTATTCTGGGAAAACCCAGGATGGAAAAACATTCTGTGTAAAACCGATGTCTTGCCCAGGGGGAATGCTGGTGTTCGGGCAGGGGATTAAGTCGTATAAAGATTTGCCGCTGTATCTGGCAGAATTTGGCAAGGTTAATAGATATGAAGCCGCAGGTGGGCTGTCCGGATTGATGCGTGTACGCGAATTTACCCAGGATGATGCGCATATTTTCTGTACCGAAGAACAACTGGAAACCGAAGTTGTTAAAATATTGCGTTTTATCAAGGATATTTATGCGAAATTTGGTTTTACTAATATTTCTATGAAACTGGCAACCAGAAAAGAATCAGAATTTCGTATCGGGTCTGATGAAATTTGGGACAAGGCCGAAGGCGCGTTAAAGCATGCGTTGGATGCCAATGGTATCGAATATGAAATTGCCCCAGGGGATGCCGCATTTTATGGTCCAAAAATTGACAATTATTTAAAAGATGCGCTGGGGCGTACATGGCAATGTGGTACGGTGCAGTTGGATATGAATTTGCCAGAACGGTTTGATTTGTCTTATATCGGTGAAGACGGTGAAAAACATCGTCCGATTATGTTGCACCGTGCAATGTTGGGGTCAATTGAACGCTTTATGGGGATTTTATTGGAATCAACAGGTGGTAATTTGCCATTATGGCTGTCGCCAGAACCGGTTGTTGTTGCGCCTGTTTCTGAAAAGTATCGTGATTATGCAGTGGCAGTTGTTGATTCACTGCGTGATGCGGGTGTGTATGCGCGTGCGGATTTGCGTGATGAAAAGGTTAACTATAAAATCCGCGAATTGTCGTTGGCAAAAACGCCAATCATTGCCGTTGTGGGCGAAAAAGAAATTGCGGATAAAACGGTTACATTGCGCAAACTGGGTGTTGAAAAACAAGAAACCATTCCCGCCGATGAATTTATCGCGCAAATGGTAGATGCGGTGAAAATGCCGGCATAAACGCAAAAAAAATATGGCGCGGCGTGTCCGCGCCATTATAATATGTGTACAAGCAAAGGAATGGAATTATGAAAAAAGTATTTTTGTTATTGGCAATATTAGTCGCACCAATCGTTTTAACGGCATGTGCGGGTTCGTGCGAGACTGAACCAATTGTCGAAGAAAATCATAAATTAATTGTTCCGCCAAATTTTGGGCAGATGCCAGAATAATTTATACAGATATTCTTTGTTAATTGTTGTTTTTTGTGGTATAATATGGACAACGAACAATGGGGGATTCCTGATGAATAATGATGATAATTTGGATCTGTTGGACTTGAATGATGATTCCGATACAATGGATACTTTGCCAGATGCGGCACCATTTGCGCAACCGCGTCCGAAAAAGCCGTGGTTATTATTGGCGGTGGCTGTCGTTGTTATTATATTGGCAACATATATCATTATTCGGACGATTGGCGGCGATTCGTCATCAACAATGCAGGTGGATTTAGATGGACCGGCAATTATGGTCGAAGGTGATAGCGGGATGCCTGTTAATGTTGGTACAGTGCCAAGTGTGCCGGCAAATGTCGCACAGCCTGGTGTTGCGCCCGCACCACAACCGGTACCCGCACCGCAACCGGTTCCGGCACCGCAACCGGTGCCGCAAACCGCACCGCAACCTGTTGCAGCACCCCAGCCGACAACAACCCCGGGTGTTCCAGTGCGTGTAATAGAAGACAGAAAAGAAGTAACATTTAATCCAGACAAGCCAGCAGCACAAAAGCCAGCCGCAAAACCAGCCGCGAAAAAAGCACAGACAACGCGCCGTGCGGCACAGCCTGTACAACAAGCGCCGAAGTCTGCATGGTATGCCCAGTTGGGATCGTACAGTACGCGCGCATTGGCAGAATCTGGTCAGCGTCAGTTACAAAATGCACATCGTTCTTTATTTGCAGGACGCCAATTTGTAATTCTGGCGGCGCAATTGAAAAACGGAACAACCGCGTATAGATTACGCGTTGGATTTAGTTCATCGGCAGATGCAAATGCGTTTTGTCGCAATGCAAAATCTGATGGATTGGAATGTTATGTAACGAAATAAAGAAAATAGGGAATTTATTATGTTTGGACGATTTGGTTGGGCAGAAATCCTTGTAATTGTTGTCTTGGTTTTAATTTTGTTTGGACATAATAAAATTCCAGGCATGATGAAAAACTTGGCAGATGGTATCAATGTTTTCAAAAAAGAATTAAAGAACAAGCAGATAAAAAAAGATGATGCAGGTAAAAGTTTAAATAAAAAAGAAAATGGCGATGTAAAAAAAGTCGGGGCGGCAAAAATCAAAAATGCGCCAATTAAAAAAACATCGGCAAAAAAAGCAAATAAGACAGTAAAAAAATAAAAGTGCTGATTAAAAATCAGCATTTTTATTTTGAAATTTAATACCCCGGATTTTCCGGGGTATTGATTTTTGTTTTATTTCCGTTTTTCGTATTCTTCTTGTTCTTCGACTGTCATTGTTGCCAATGGGCGTGCCAACATGCGCGACAATCCGATTTCATCGCCAGAAACAATGCTGTATCCATATGTGCCGTTTTCAATGCGTTCCAATGCCGCATTTATTTTTTTCAGCAGGTTATTATCACGTTCTGACATGCGCAAATTCATTGTGATTTCTTGTTCAAATGTTGCGTTATCTGATTCGTCACCAACACCCGCACTTTCTGTTTTATCCGCCAATCTGACCGCATTTAAAACAGAATCAGAATCCTGTAATAATTCTTCTTTTTGTGAATTTAATAATTGGTAAAAATACGCCAACTGTTGCGGACACATATATGGTTCCGATTTTTTTGGTACATATTTTGGCGGTAATTCAATTGTTTTATAATTTTCAGTTGCCATATTAGGATCCTTTTAGTTCACCTATCCAATCCATTAATGTTTCTTCGTCCATCAGCCCGGTTCGAACCTCTATCAATTCGCCATTACGAAATGCTAAAATACTTGGAATACTGCGTATACCGAATTTTGCCGGGGTGCGTCTGTTTGATTCGTCAATTTCAAATTTGATGAATTTTACATCTGGCACTTTTTCAGATGCAGATTCAAATATTGGTCCAAACATACGGCATGGTCCACACCATGGCGCCCAGAAATCAACCAGTGCCAATCCAGTGCCAACCAGGCTTTCAAATGTTGAATCAGTTGCATGTTCTAATGCCATTTTTTTCTCCTTCCTTGGTTGATATTTTCCAGGAGTGTATTATAATCGCCACAAAATGCAAGAGAAAACATAAAATGAATAAAATCATATACTTAGATGCTGCCGCCAGTGCATTAAAATCCGAATCTGTTATAAAAACAGAAATGGAATTTTTGCGTAATAATTATGCAAATGCAGGGCGCGGGATTTGCCCCCGCGCGGCATATGTTGATACAGCAGTGGAAAATGCACGTCAGTGTGTGACAAAATTTATTGGTGCGCGCACGCCAGAAAATATTGTTTTTACATCTGGGGCAACGGATGGATTAAATCGTGCAATGCGTATGATTTACGCATTGTCAGAATTTACAACACGCAAACCAGTTGTTGCGGTTTCTGATTTGGATCATCACAGCGCGCGTATGCCATGGGGCGCAACAGGGGCGGATGTTGTTGTATGTCCGCTGGATTCTGAATTTAATTATGATATTGATAATATTCCGTATGCAGATGTTTTTGTTATTACAGCGATGTCAAATGTTATTGGTATGCCAATGCCAGTTGCACAATTAATTGCGGCGGCACGCAAAAAAAATCCAGATGTAATAACGATTGTTGATGCGGCGCAATATGTTGTTCATATGCCAATTGATGCGGTGGCGTGGAATGCGGACTTTATTTGTTTTTCTGGGCACAAGATTGGCGCGGATACGGGCATAGGGGTTATGTATATAAAAAATCCAGATTTATTTTCCCCAGATAAATTTGGTGGCGGGATGGTTAATAAAATTACCGGTGTTGATACATGGGTTTTAAATAATGCGCCAGCCAAGTTTGAAGCAGGAACATTACCATTAACGCAAATTATTGGATTGCCAACTGCGATTGATGAATTGATACAGCATCGTCCAGATTTAAATTTAATACGGTATATGTATGACGAATTGTCAAAAAATCCGCGTATAAAAATAATAACACCGCGCGATTCGACATTATTAACATTTTATATTGAAAATATGCATGTGTTGGATTTTGGGGCGGCTGTTGGTGCGCGTGGGGTATGTTTGCGTGTTGGTAATATGTGTGCCAGTTGGATTCACAGGGTATTTGGATTGTCTGGTACAGCGCGGATATCAGTTGGTTCATGGAATACAATGGATGATGCAAAATATGCGGTTGATATAATAAACAGTGTGGTTAAGTAAAATGGAATTGACACAAGAAAATGTTATAGAGGCTTTGCGCAGTGTATATGATCCAGAAATACCGGTAAATATTTGGGATTTGGGATTGGTGTACGATATATCAATTTCTGATAAAAGTGTTGATATAAAAATGACTTTTACCAGTCCAACATGTCCAATGATGGAAGAATTATTACAGCAGGTTCATGATAGTGTTTTGACTATATCAGGCGGTCGTGATGTGCATGTTGATTTGGTCTGGGATCCGCCATGGGATTTATCGCGTATGTCAGATGCGGCGCGTTTGGAACTGGATTTAACAGAGCAGGGGTGGTAATACAAATGAATTATTTAGATATGAAAAACATGTTGTTGATGGTGGCAGATCCAGTCGAGAAATTGGATATGGTTATGGATTTTGGGGCACATATGCCAGATGTTCCAGATGGCGCCATATGTAATGAAATTGTTGGGTGTGCGTCTTTTGCAGAAATTTGTCGTGATGGTAATCGGTTTTATGGTCGTGCCGATTCGGCATTGGTTCGCGGAATTGTTGCAATTATAACCGCGATGGTTGATGGCAAAAGTGCAGATGATATAAAAAAAATGGATTTATGGGGTGAATTTTCTTCGTTGGGGTTGAATCTGGGTACAGGGCGATTAGGCGGGGTTAATTCAATGATTCGTTTTTTACAAAATTTATGATAACATTAAACATAGGTAAATTATCCGGCGGAAAGATATGCGTGAAAGCGAAATAATGTTTCGTGTTGGTTGGATTGCAATTGCTGTTGTTGCAATGTTGTTGTCAACATTGCAGGTGTGTTATGATACGCAAAATGATGAACGAAATCGTGTGCGTGCCGCAATCGTTGATACACAGCAAGAAATAGCAGTTGCCCAGGCAAATTTTGCATCATATGTTCGACCGGAAATATTGCGTAATCTGGTGGTCAGTATTTCGCCTGATGCCGAAGTGGTCAGTTTTCATAAATCTGTGGAAATAAATGATTTGCCGTATCGGGAAATAACAAACAAAGACATACAACAATAAATGTTTGAAGTTGGTAAAGATATTTTTAAGCATGGTTTTGCCGGTGCGTTTGGTGATCGAATCGGGCGACAGCGTTTGCGCATAATTTATTTGTGCTTTATTGCCGCGTTTTTTGTTTTTGTTGTTCGAACATTGCAATTGGGAATTCAGGGGACAGATCGGGCGCGTTTGGCGGGTGCTGATGGCGCATGGACAATTCAACGTGCAGATATCGTTGACAGAAATGGCGATATATTGGCGAAAAATATAATGTCTGGTCATATTATTTTGCGGAATTCTGTTGTAAAGGATCGGGATGCGGTTGCCACCACAATACATCAGGCATTGCCATATGAATACAGTTTGGCGGATGCGTTGGAATTGGTAAATTCTGGGCGTAAATTTATATATGTAAAAAAATATGCATCAGATGCTGCGCGGGCTGTTGTTGAAAATGCCGCATTGGTGGGTTTGGAAATAGAACCAATACAAACACGTCGGTATCCAAAACGCAGATTATTTTCGCATGCCGTTGGATTTGTTGGCAGTGATGGTCATGGTTTAGAAGGGGCAGAACGAATATATGATGATTATTTGTCTGAAAATACAGACCCGCTGCGGTTGTCGCTGGATTCGCGTATTCAATCGGTATTTTATGAACAATTGTCAATGGCAATGCAAAAATATCAGGCCAAGGCAGCAATGGGATTACTGATGAATTCCAGAACGGGTGAAATGATTGCGATGGTATCATTGCCAGATTTTGATCCGGAAAATATAAATTTGGATCCGGCAAAAAACAGAATGTTTATGCCTGTGCGCGGTGTTTTTGAAATGGGATCTATATTTAAAATATTTAATACAGCATTGGCAATGGAAAATGGCATAACAAAAGAATACTATGTCGCGGAACCGTTTAAAATATATGATAAATTTGGACGCATTGCAGATTATATTAGAGATTTACCGAGTTTTAAACCACCGCGCCCGAATTTAACAGTTGAAGAAATCATGTTGTATTCATGTAATGTTGGCAGTGCGCAGATTGCATTGGATTTGCCAGATGGGGTACAGCGTGAATTCTTTAATCGGTTGCATTTTAATGAAACGTTGGATTTAGAATTTGGACGCACCGAACATCCACTGTTGCCGGCGCAATGGGGACCTGTTGAACGGGCAACAATGGCATATGGGCATGGTATTGCAGTATCACCAATGCATTTATTGTTGGCGGTAAATGCAATGACAAATGGCGGTTTTTATATTTATCCAACATTATTAAGACGCGATGTTGGTGTTGTCCAGGGTGAACGCGTGTTATCCGATGAAATATCGGCGCGTTTGCGCGAAGTTATGTTCCATGTTGCCGAAGAAACCAGTGGACGCCAGGCACGAATTGCGGGAATACAGATTGGTGGTAAAACTGCAACTGCGGTAAAATATACAAACGGTCAGGTGGATAGAAAAAGAAATTTAACCGCGTTCGTTGGGATTTTCCCAGTAAGTGCACCCCAATATACGATTTTAGTTATTTTAGATGAACCCCAGGGAACAAAAGAAACTTTTGGATGGCGTACAGCAGCATGGAATGCAGTGCCAACAACGGGAAAAATTCTTGATAGTATACTGCCGTTGCTATTTGAATAATTTTTGATTATAATTATTCTGATAATAAAAAAAGAGATTAGCGTGAGAACAGTAGTTGATAAGTCCATGTTGGGGCGGACATGGGCGGTGGTGACATATCCTGGACAGGATTCTGGTTCAGGTTCGGCAGATAATTTATTGCAGACAATTTTAATGGCGCGCGGTGTTAATGATATGGGCGCGATGGAAAAATTCTTGAATCCCAGTATAAAGGAATATATGCCAAATCCATCGATGCTGTGTGATATGGATGTGGCGGCAAAGGTTATCGCAGACAGCATTTTAAGTGGTGAAAAAATTGCAATATATGGTGATTATGATGTTGATGGTATAACATCAACCGCAATATTTGTTAAGTATTTAAAAACTTTGGGTGTTGATGTCATTTGGCATTTGCCAACCCGCGAAGGCGAAGGGTATGGATTAAATATTCATGCTATTGATGAAATTGTAAATTCGGGCGCTAAATTAATGATAACTGTTGATTGTGGCATCAGCGGTATAGAAGATGTTGCATATGCAAAATCCCGTGGTTTGCGTGTCGTTGTCACAGATCATCATTCGCCAGATACAGAATTGCCAAATGCAGATGCGGTTGTTAACCCAAAGCGCGCGGATGATACATCTGGTATGACATATCTGGCGGGGGTTGGGGTCGCGTTTTTGGTTTTGGTTGCATTGCGCCGTGAATTAAAGTCGCGTAAATTGCCCGTGAATATGGCGGATGCGGTGCAAAATAATGATTTAATGAATTATATGGATCTTGTCGCATTGGGAACTATTTGCGATACTATGCCATTGATTGAATTAAATCGTGCATTTGTTGCAACCGGGTTGAAAGTTATGGGGTTGCGTAATAATTTGGGGCTGCGTACATTGATGGATGTTGCTGGTATCAAAAAGCCATCTGTGTATGCTGCTGGCTTTGCGTTGGGACCACGGTTAAATGCCGCCGGACGATTAGATTCTGCTTCACCAGCATTGGAATTATTGCTGACGGATAATCCATTGATTGCAAATGATTTGGCGCAAAAACTGCACCAGATGAATCAAGAACGGATAGATATTCAAAATGCTATAATGATGCGGGCAAATGAAATGGCACAAAAATCATGCCAAGATGGTCATTGCAGTTTGTTTGTTTGCGGGGATAATTGGCATGGCGGTGTTATGGGTATTATTGCCGGGCGATTAAAAGATAAATATAATTTGCCGTCTTGTGTCGCAACGCGTTGTGATGGGATTATAAATGGTTCTGGGCGATCAATCCCAGGAATTGATTTAGGAAAAATAATACATGATGCTTTGGCGGCAGGTATTATTTCCGAAGGTGGCGGACATGCCGCAGCCGCAGGGTTTTCATTGTCGGTGCAGAACGAAAAGGCGTTTTGCGATTTCTTGGAAAATGCGGTTCGTAATCAATTAGATGGAACAACCATCAGCAATGAAATTATTGCCGATGCAGAAATCGATGCGGGTGGGGCAACATTAAAATTAGTTAACAAGTTAAGTGCGCTGGCACCGTTTGGTCAGGGAAATCCAGAACCAACGCTGGTTTTAAATGGGGCAACATTGCGGTATGCCACAACAATGGGCGCAGGGGCGCATTTGCGCGGGGCTGTTGCCACCAGCAGTGGCAATCAATTGGCGTTTGTTGGATTTAATTTGGCGGGAACCCCGGTGGGTGATTTTTTACTGGACGATGCAAATGTAAACACTAAAATAAAACTGTTGGGGAAATTAAAGGAAAATGATTATAACGGTCGCATCAGTGCGCAATTCTTTTTGGAAGATATAGCGTTATGAAAAAAAATATAGATATATTTATTGAAAAAATTAAAAAGGCGAAATCAATCGTTATTGCTGGGCATAAAAATCCAGATGGTGATTCGGTTTGTTCGGCATTGGCATTGGCGCGATTAATAGAATTAAATTTTGGTGTGAAACCATTATGTGTATACGATGGCAATTTCCCAGATATGTTGGATAATATCCCAAATCGTGGACGGATGCATTATTTTGGTAAAGTTGAAAATATCGGACATTTCGATTTGGCAATATTGGTTGATTATGGAACGGTGGTAAATATTGGCGGGGTAATGCCGATAATTAATTCTGCTGAATATGTTATTGAAATTGATCATCATAAAAATGATGAACCTGTATCAGATTTGTGTTTAAATGATGTTTCCGCGGCGGCGACTGGGGAAATTATATTTAAAATTGCGCATGATTTAAAATGGGTGCGCGATTCGGTTGTTAATGATTTAATTACATTATCTATATTGACGGATACTGGATTCTTTAAGTATGCGCGCCGTGGTGCGCCATTGCGTATAATGGCACAATTGGTTGATGATGGCGTGAATATAGAACAACTGTCAAATTTATTAAATAACAAACCAAGAAAAGCCGTTTTGACCGAGGCAGCGGTTGCATCGCGGGCAGAATTCTTTTTCCATGGACGCGTGGCATTGGCAACAGTTGAAAAAGGGGATTATAAAAAGCTGGATGGACGCAGTGATATGATATTAAACCTGTTGGGGCATATACGCGGTGTGGAATATATTATTTTGTTAAAGCAGCAGAAAGATACGCAAATCAGTGTGTCTTTGCGCAGTCGGGCAAATCCTGTTGATGGAATTGCAACCATTTTGGGGGGCGGTGGGCATATGTATGCCGCGGGGGCGGTTATTCATGACACATTGGAAAATGTTCGTATGAGTGTCTTGGAATTGTTCAGGGGAGAAATGAAATGATCAAATATTTGTTAACCGTATTTTGTGGATTATTTATTGCATGTGGTGCCCAGGCGGCGGTTGATGCGTCTTATGTTGATGTGGCGGAAAAATATTTGAATTCAATAACGGGACTGGCTGGGACATTTGTTCAGACGGCAAATGACGTCCAAGAACGCGGAACTTTTTCTATGTTGCGACCGGGGCGGGTTCGATTGGATTATGATAATATGCCAATTCAATTAATTTCAGATGGTAATGATTTATATTTCTTTGATAAATCATTGGATCAAATTACCACGGTTCCATTAACCAGCACGCCCGCGGGAATTTTAATTCGTAAAAATATCGATTTAAAAAATGCAGATATTAATGTTATGGAAACGAATGCCACAGATAATACTTTTTCATTAAAAATGAATCTGCGCGGGCAAGAGGGTATTGGTAATATGACCGTTGTATTTGATAAAAATCCCGTGAAATTAAATTCTTGGACGGTTGTGGACGCAACGGGTGCAAAAACAGATGTTGCATTTTATGATTTAAAAACAAAAACAAATTTTGATTCAGATTATTTTCAAATCAATCATCACAGAACAATCAGTACCAGTGGCGGTGATTCTTTTTACGATTAAAAATGTTTGGAATCAGTTGGGCGGAATTTTTAGTAATATTATTGGTCGGTGTTGTTGTAATACCGGCGCGTATGTGGCCAGATGTGGCACGATTCTTGGCGAACGCAATAACATTTATTCGTAAAATGATTTGGAAAATAACAGATGCATCGGAACAAATTCGCCAACAAATAGATTTAGAAAAGCCGATTGATGATATTATTCGTTCAACAACAAATGATGTATTGGATGGTATTTCAGAACCACTGAAACATGTAAAAAAATCGGGGCGGGGTAAAAAATACCTGGCACCAAAGGGCGGACAGCAAAACAGAAAAAAAATACCCAGGGGGCGTAAATGACGCGTATGACATTAAGTCAACATTTTGCCGAATTGCGTCGTCGCATTTTATGGACGATTGGTATTTTTGTTATTGCGCTGGTTTTTGGTTGGTATTTATCCCCATGGATGCAAGAAATATTAACAATACCATTATTTAATGTTTGGCCAGATGGTGAACTGTTATACAGTGGATTGACAGACGGATTAATGATTCGGTTTTCGTTGTCTGTATTGTTTGCATTGTTTATTACAACACCATTTGCATTATGGCAGATATGGGCATTCGTTGCCCCTGGATTACACTGTTCGGAACGGCGTGCAATATGGCCAATTTTGATATTTTCCCCATTATTGTTTTTATCGGGGGCGGTCTTTGCATTTTATGTTTTATTCCCGTTTGTGTTCGGATTCTTTATTGAATTAAATCAATCGGCACCGGTGCCATCGGTTGTATTGCCCGCCGCCACGGATTATTTGGCGTTTTCAATTGGTATGCTGAAAGTATTTGGAATTGCATTTCAATTGCCGTTGGTGCTGGTATTGTTAAATAGAATTGGAATATTATCGCGCGCGCGCGCAATTAAAATGCGGCGGTATGTAATTGTGATGATTGTTATTATTGCAGCGGTATTAACGCCGCCAGATGTCGTTTCGCAAATCGTTTTAGCATTGCCAATGTGGGCATTATTTGAAGTCAGCTTGTTATTTATGCACGATAATGAAAAATAGATTGCATTGGGCAGTTTATTTGTTCTGTTTTTTGTGATATAATTGGTGTGTGAAAAAAATCGTTTTATATTTTGTCGGTGTGGTGACCATATTGATAACGGCATGTGATTTGCAACCAAAGATTGTGTCATTACCAGACACAGTTGGTGAATTTATTTCATCACGTTATCCTGCATTGTTGGCAGATCCAGAAACCCAGCCAGAAATTTATAATTCGGCGGCGTCTGATTATGGCGTATATGCATCGCCAACATTGTACGGTTCTGTTGAAAGTTCTGATTATGTTGAATATGCCAGTGTTAATGATTATATTGTGCCACCGTCAGATAATGAATTATATGGCGAACCGCCATCTGATGTAAATGTTGATGCGGGCGCGCCAATCGTTGCGGATAATGTTGCAGCATCTGATATGCAGACGGGTGATTTTATTCGTGTGCCAATGTATGGCAGTACAGCAACAATACCAACCAGTACAGAAATAACTGTTGCGGCTGGTGATACATTATATTCACTGGCAACGCGGCATAATATCAGTGTTGATGAATTGGCGCGTGCGAATGGGTTAACGTCACCGTATGGGTTATATGTCGGTCAAAAATTAACAATACCAGGTGAAACAGAGGCACCATTTGTTCAAACGGTTACAGTGCCGGTAAAATCGGAAACATCAACCACGCCGAATACAAAAACCCGTGTGCAATTGCGTGAAATAACTGTTGCAGCCGGTGATACATTATATTCATTATCACGGCGGTATTCGGTACCTGTAAATGACTTGGCGGTGATGAATGATTTGTCGGCACCATTTACATTATCAATTGGTCAGAAATTAAAGGTCCCAGATTTAAGTGTGGCGCCTGTTCGTGTGGCAAGTTCTGCAACAGCGACTGGAACATCATCTGGGAAAATAGGAACAGAAAATACCACAGCCACCATGGCGCAGCCAAAAGAAAAAATATCATCTGACCCGAACCAGAAATTGCCGACAATAACAGCACGTTCATCGTCAAAGTTTTCATGGCCAGTGCGTGGAAATATATTATCGCATTATGGTGCAAAATCTGGTGGTTTGTTTAATGATGGTATTAATATTGGAGCGGCGCGTGGAACGGCGGTCAAGGCGGCAGAAAATGGTGTTGTTGCGTATGCTGGAAATGAAGTCAAAGGAATGGGTAATTTGATAATAATACAACATTCTGGTGGCTGGATGACGGTATATGCACACATGGATTCGATGAGTGTTCGGCGTGGGACAAAAGTATCTGTTGGACAAAAAATAGGAACAGTTGGTGCAACAGGCAAAGTTGATCAGCCGCAATTACATTTTGAAATACGCAAGGGAACAAAGGCATATAATCCATCGTCTTATTTGAAATAAAAGTTGTTGGTATCCCAAGAAATAATGCATATACAAGATTTTATAAAAATAAAACCGCCGTATGCGGTTTATATTTTTTTGGTGGGCGCACAGGGATTCCCTCGCATGGCGTTGTCACGCCGGCTGTGGGGCATTCGTAATGTTTCGAACTGCGTTCGCAATTGATGCGAACT
>CASDTC010000005.1 GCA_949283535.1 uncultured Pseudomonadota bacterium | reverse complement strand
TATGTATTCCATGATCAACAAGCACATTGGGCCGCCCATAAAAAGGACGCCCAAAATTATGGAAACGATTATAGTTTTAAAGGCAAAAATCATTAAAAGCGCCTCAGTAAAAATAACCAAAGTATATCAAAGCCTGCTGTTTGGACTGATTTGATAAAATCGACGATATACACTGGTAATATCGTTGTCAAAAACCGCCGGAAACGGGGCGAAAAAGAACATCCCGTGGAATTACCACGGGATGTTTAATATTCCTGGCGGATGGGGAGGGATTCGAACCCCCGGTGGAGTTGCCCCCACAACGGTTTTCAAGACCGTCGCAATCGACCGCTCTGCCACCCATCCGAAACTATTTTTTCGCCGGTCTTTCAAACCGACGGTTTTGTTCGTTTTTGATGTGCAACGCGCCTTATTTTACATTATTTTTTACGAAATGCAATCGCAAAAATCGTGGCGCCGGCAATAAACATTATTCCAGACAACAATTGTCCCATCGTTAACCAATTTGTGTTAAATAAAAATCCAAGTTGTATGTCGGGGGCGCGAAACTGTTCACAAAACACACGAAATACCGCGTACAGCATTCCCAACATTCCGCCCAATGCCCCTGGATACCGGCGCAAATTTGTAAAACGATACAGGCAATACATTATTATAAACAGTAATACGCCTTCGGCGGCGGCTTCATATAACGGGCTGGGGTGGCGTGGAACATCCGAACCGCCGGCAAAGACAACCGCCCACGGGACAGATGTGGGGCGCCCCATAACCTCCATATTAATAAAATTAGCAATACGACCGAAAAACAGTCCAATTGGTGCAACAACCGCCAAAATATCCAGTATATTAAATGCGGCTTTATATGTACCACCGGTTAATTCACCGCGACGATTGCGACGCCATGCAAACAAAAATACCGCCACAATAACACCAACCAGACCGCCATGGAAGCTCATCCCGCCGTGCCATACGGCAAATATTTCCAATGGGTGTGCCAGAAAAAATGGCAAATTATAAAACAAGACATATCCCAATCGACCGCCCAAAATAACGCCCAATATTACCGCCGTTAATAAATCATCCAACTGATGGCGCGATAATGTTATTTGACTGTTTGGCGCACGCATGAAATGTTTGAACAAAAAATATCCCACAATAAATGCGGCAACATACGCCAGTGCGTACCAGCGTATATCCAGTCCAAATATTGAAAATGCCACCGGCGATATGGGATTAATAACAATCGCCATTCCACACCCCTGATTATATCGCGTAAGTTATTTATTGTCTGGCGATAGTTTGTTTAATATTTGCTATTATTTCCAGCATTTTATTTTTTCTTTTTTCATCTTGCTGGACAGTATAGAATTCTAATTTTTCTTCGGCGCGCGCCAATTCAGCCTTTAATTCTTCTTTTATTTCTGCCTTTGTTGGCATTGCAGCCATGTCCCTTTTTTGACCAATCATTCTGGTACGATCGTGACGTTTTACTTCGTTTTTTGTTGGCATAGTAAATTCCCCTTTGTTTGTTATTTATCTTGAATTGTGTGTTATATTGTATTATATATTTCCTTATCTAACAAGGAGAAAAAAAATGGCAATAAAAAATGTTGCATTAAAAACAAAATCCGCAAATGCGCCACAGCGCGTAAAATCTGGCGGCGGCATAGAAAACTACTTGCGGCGGATTTTTGCCCTGATGTTTGGTGCAGTGGCGGTAACGGCATTGGCATCATATCTGACAATTTGGGGTGGGTGGTTCATATATCTGATTAATTTGCAAACAGGCGGTTTTACATGGTTATACTATGTATTGCTGTTCGGTGGTTTGGCATTAGCCATATGGGCACAGGTACGCGCGTTCAGTTTTAAACCCGCGGTTGGTGCGGCTTTATTGGCGCTGTATGCGGTGTTGACTGGTGTTGTTATGACACCGCTGATTGTCGCAGTGTTAGCAGTAAACCCAGTTTCAATTCTGTCTGCATTCATAATCGCCGCAGTAATGTTTGCATGTATGGCGATGTTTGGATATAAGACTGTTAAAGATTTGTCTTTCTTGGGCATATTCTTGATGATGGGTATGATTGGTTTGATACTGGTCGGTCTGGCATCATTTATATGGCCGGCAATGTTGGGCGGCACATTTGGAACAATTGTATGCTTTATTGGTGTGTTGGTGTTTGCACTGTTTACTGCGTATGATATGCAGAATCTGAAACGCGCATATGCCGTTCTGGGCGACACCAATCAAAAGAATCAATTGGCGGTATTGGGTGCGTTGCATTTGTATATCTCTTTCATAGCGATGTTCCAATACCTGTTAAGCTTATTAAATAGAAATTAAATACTAAAAAAAGATGGAGTGATAAAATGGCGTATAAAATCGATCCAGCAAAATGCATTGGCTGTCATACATGCATGGGCGCATGTCCAGTTATGGCAATTTCAACAGGTGCAGATGGCAAATGTGTAATTGATCCAGCAAAATGCATTTCATGTGGCACATGCGCGGCGGTATGTCCAGTTGCAGCAATTGCCCCGGATGTAAAATAAAAAGTATATTTGCTGTAAAATTGGGGGTGCATACCCCCATTTTTGTTTTTAAAAATGTTGCAAAATATTAAATTCTGTATAAAACTATGTTCGTTAAATTTATAGGGGATAAAAATGCCAGCAAAAACAATTAATGATATTGTCGCATTATGCAAGCGGCGCGGTTTTATTTTTACAGGTTCTGAAATATATGGCGGATTGGGCGGTGCATATGATTATGGTCCATATGGGGTTGAATTAATGAAAAATATTCGCGCCGCATGGTGGAATGCAATGATTTATTCCCGTAATGATATCGAAGGATTAGATGCCGCACAAATTACAAATCGTTTAATGTGGAAATATTCTGGTCATGAAAGCAGTTTTTCGGATCCACTGGTTGAATGCAAAAAATGCGGTGCCCGCATGCGGCAAGATAAAATGAAAGATCCAACCAAATGCGATAATTGTGGCAGCACGGATTTAACAGAACCACGCGCATACCAACTGATGATGGGGCTGTCAATTGGCGCAATGGCAGATGGTGCAATAAATGCATATCTGCGTCCAGAAACCGCAACGACAACATATGTCAATTTTAAAAATGTTATGGATGCGCGTCCGCATAAACTGCCGTTCGGAATCGCCCAAATTGGCAAGGCATTTCGTAATGAAATATCCCCACGCGGTTTTGTTTTCCGTATGCGCGAATTTGAACAGGCGGAAATGCAATATTTTGTTAATCCTGCTGATGATGAAAAATATTTTGAAATGTGGAAAAAAATTCGTATGGATTGGTGGATAAATGCATTGGGAATTCCGGCGGAAAAATTGCGCTTTACACCACATGAAAAACTGGCGCATTATGCCAAGGCGGCGGGCGACATCGAATATGAATTCCCTGATGGATTTGATGAAGTCGAAGGTATTCATAACCGTCAAGACTTTGACCTGGGGTCACATACCAAGGCGCAATCTGAATTTAAAATTAATGCACATGTTATGGAAAACAAAGACAGTACAATAAAGTTATCGTACAGTGATCCGCAAACAGGCGAAAACTTTATCCCATATGTAATTGAAACCGCGATGGGGGTTAATCGTGCAATGTTGGCGGTAATGTTGGATGCATACACCGATGAACAATTACCAGACGGCAAATCCAGATTGGTATTAAAACTGAAACCATCGTTGGCGCCGGTCAAGGCGGCGGTTATACCACTGGTGCGCAATGTTCCAGAACTGTTAACCATCGCAAATAATATTGAAAATGATTTGCGTAAATTACATATTGGACGCATAGAATTAGAAAATTCTGGAAATATCGGCAAGAACTATCGCCGCCATGATGAAATTGGCACCCCGGTATGTATTACAGTCGACCATCAAACGATGGAAGACAACACCGTAACCATGCGTCATCGTGATACAATGGTCCAGGAACGCGTTGCAATCACAGATGTCCCGCGGCGCGTGATGGAAATAATAAATGGATAAATTAAAAATCCGCCAAACGGCGGATTTTTTACATAAAGTTTTGCGGATTTACATCCAATTTTACCCGAACATTTGATGGGGTGCGAACTTTATCAATCCAGTGCCGTACCAATGGCTGCAACTTTGCGCGGGCGTCGCCTGCAACCAAAAAACGCATACGATACCAATTACGCACCTGGTATATTTGGGCGGCGATTGGTCCCATTATTTTTACACCCGCCGCAGTCGGCGCCGCCACCGATAATTCAGCACAGAATTTTTTCAATGTTGTTTCGCGTTGTGATTCAATAATGACCGCGATCAATTGCCCATATGGCGGCATCTTTGCCGCACGGCGTGCCGCCATGTCAGACGCCATAAATGCGTCCCGATCGCCATTGCATATTGATATTAATACCGGATTATCAGGTTGGTATGTTTGCAATAATACGCGCCCAGGTGCGTCACCACGACCAGCACGACCGGCGACTTGGAATAATTGCTGGAATGTATGTTCCGCAGCACGAAAATCTGTGCCGAACAATCCCATATCTGCATCAACAACACCAACCAATGTTAAATTTGGGAAATGATGCCCCTTTGCCAGAATTTGCGTGCCAATAACAATATCTGTTTCGCCATTTTCCATTTTATGAACAATGCGTTCCAATGATTGACGCGATAAAATTGTATCACTGGACACCAATGCCGTACGCGCGGTCGGAAATTTTATGTTAACCTCTTCCTGGATTTTTTCCAACCCCGCACCACGACAAGAAACAACATCACCACAATTCGGACATTTGGTTGGCATTGGTGCCATACGCCCACACATATGGCATAATAATTTCCCCATATGTTTATGGTATGTCATGCCAACACTGCAATCCGGACACTGGGCAACCCAGCCACATTTTTTACATTGGACAATTGGGGCAAATCCACGCCGATTGATAAACAGCATTGTTTGGCGCCCCGCATTCAATGTTTCTTGGATTGCATTACACAAATTTGGCGACAAATATCCATTTTGTGGGGCGGCGTCTGAATCATCAGACGGCAAATTATATGGCAATGGGCGATTAGCACGCATATCAATCGTTTCAATTGTTGGCACCGTTGCCCCGCCAAAACGCGCGGTTAATTTCAAACAGCGATACTTGCCATCGGCAACATTTTGCAATGTTTCTGCTGATGGGGTGGCACTGGCCAATACAATTGGGAATCCCGCAATCTTGGCGCGTAATACCGCCATATCACGCGCGTGATAATTGCCCATGTCTTCTTGCTTGTATGATGAATCATGTTCTTCATCAACAACAATCAACCCCAGATTTTGCCATGGCAAAAACAGCGCACTGCGCGTACCGACAACCATTCTGATTTTTCCATTTAGAACCCCACGCCATATTGCACGCCGGCGGGCGGCGGTTAAATTACTGTGCCAAACAACAGGTGGCGCCCCAAATCGCTGGGTATATCGTGATATAAACTGGGCAGTTAATGCAATTTCAGGCATCATTAATAAAACAGATGCACCGCGGCTGTATGCGCGCCATGCGGCATCAAAATACACCTGGGTCTTGCCACTGCCGGTTATGCCATCCAGTAAAAATGCCGAATATCCGCCATTATCAATTGCGGCGGCAATTTCACGCGCCGCGGCAGATTGTTCAGTATTTAACCGAACAGTTCCCATATCTTGATAATTACAGTCAAAATCATTTGTATCACGGGTACGCGTATCACGCGGTATTAACACACCCCGGTCAATCATTGTTTTGATAACAGATGCACTGACATGTGCGATATTTTGAATGTCTGATACAGACATTGGTTCATTATCATTTGACGCAAATGCATCGGCAACCGCCTGGCGCGAATCTGTCATACGAAGATTTGATTCGAAATTATATCCATATAACTGTTCTGTGCGCGGTGGCGAAAATGCATCTGGGACATTTATAATCAACCGCAATACCGCGCCCGGGGTCATCAATGTCCATTCAGACATCTTTTGAATCCATTGTAAATCGTGAACAGACATGCGCTGGGGGAAAACATCGGTTGTATCACGAATTTTTTCAGGTGCCAATCCACTGTCCCCAATGCCGTACACAATACCAATATATGGACGGCGCATTACATTTACGCGAACAAATGTCCCCAATTCTGCCGGCGCGGTCAGACGATAATCATAACCAGCATTCACAACATTTGGTATTAAAACTTTTACAATATCCCCCGCATTAAACATGATTTACAAGGTACTTGCTTTTTTCTATTTTTTCAATACCATTTATTAAGTATTTTTATAAAGGCGTAATATGCTGTGGAAACAATTTTTTGAAATATGTGATGTGTTGTGTGGTCTGATACCTAATCGGCGTTTGCGGAAAAAAATTCGTAAAAATAAATTATTTGATTGGCGACAAAAATATAATGCACTGCGGAAAAAATATCCAGAATTAAACTTTCGCCACACAAAAATGATAAAAGGCGGTTGGAATATCGGATTTATTGTTGATAAAAAATATGTTTTTAAAATCAGAAAATTCTTTGATAAATCAATTCCAACCGAAAAAATTATGCGGGAACAGCGGATTACGGACGCTTTTGCAAATATTTCACCGCTGAAAATCCCAAAAATAGAAATTGTGCGGGCGGGCGGATATACTTTTTATAAATATGATTTTATTCCTGGGAAAAATCTGAACAAATTTCCTGAAACAGTAATTACTGAAAATGCATGGATTTGGGGTAAACAAATTGCTGAATTTATATACGCAGTACATAATGCGCGTCCAACCGAAATAAATGATTTACGCGGTGATGACGATGGGGACGGATGGAACCATAACGACATATGTAATAATATTATTGTGGATAAAAAAACAATGAAAATTATCGGGCTGATTGATTGGGAATATTCTGGGTGGGGAACACTGGATACAGAATTCAGAAATACTGTCGCATTTTCAAAAAAAATGCAAAATTCTGGGATCCAGATCGCAATAATGACGCAATACAAATCAATAAAAGACGCCAGCAATAAATAAAGTTGACAAAGAAGTTTTATTTGTATAGCATTCCTTATAAGAATTAATCAGTCCAAGGGTATAAAATCATGAATAAGAATTGGCAGCAACAGACAGCAGCACAGCGCATATTTTCACAATATACAAAATATATAACAAAAATTTTGTTGGAAAAATATGGTCCATCGTATGCAAACCCAAATGAAATATTAAATACTTGGCGGAAATCAATTCCGTATTCCAAGAATATTGAAGACTTTTTAATATTTCAAACAAAGATTTATATCAGAACACTGGATGGACGCAGTTCTAATTCAACAAACCCACAATTTTTACAGGCATTAATCCGGGAAATATCAGATTACCTGTCGGCATATACAATGAAAAATCCAAACATTCATACACGCAAAAAAGCAAAAACACTGTTGTTTGATGCCCTGTATAACCAATCTGCGTATATTCAAAATTTATTAAATCGCCAAATGATTGCACGAAACCAGCGGGACACCAAATATCATAAATATAAACGCACATATAATAAACACCCCGGCAATAATATCAATCGTAAATTTGAAAATGGCAAAGAATTGCAAATTCATATCGTGCGAACAATTATTATAAAGCAATACTAATCAGAAATATTATTTATTTCAATATCAGCAACGAACTGGGTACGGAACCATGTTCGTTGTCTTTTTGCATATTGATTGGTTTTTGTTATCCAATTTTGTATGCATTCATCCATTGATATTTCCCCGCGCAGATATGCACATAATTGTGCTGCACCAATTGCACGATTCTTATCCCAGTTGTTGGATAATATATTTTGTGCCTCTGCCAATGCGCCACCGTTTATCATTTTTGGTATACGTGCGGATATCCGCGAACGAACAATTTCTGTCGGTGGATTAATTAAAATCCGATATGGCGTTGGTGTAATTGCCCCCAAACGCGGTGCTGATTGAAAATCTGTTAAATGACGACCGGTTTCAAAAAATACTTCTAATGCACGGGCAACACGTTGTGGGTCTGTTGCTGTAAATTCATGTGGCAATAAATTTCGCGCCGCGACAATATCTGTTTCAACCATTTTGCGTGCCCGATTACGGGCGGCCATGGATATATCTGGCATTGGCGATATACCATTTAATATTGCATTTATGTAATATCCTGTGCCACCAACAAAGATTGGTATTTTTCCCGCCCTGCGCATCGCATCATATTCACGGCGCGCCCTGTTCAGGTAATCCGCAACACTGATTTGCGTTGATAAATCCAGAACCGAAAACAGCCGATATGGTACACCATCGATTTCATCACTGACTTCGCATCCGGCAAATGGACTGGCAGAAATATTTTCAATACCGCGATATATTTGAACACTGTCACAGTTTATAATTGCCCCACCAATTTTACGCGCCAATTTATGGGCAAATTCAGATTTCCCCGATGCAGTTGGTCCGGCAATAATATACGATGAATGTAATTCCATTTGCGCGAATTATAAACACATATATTACTGAATTCAAGCATATGACAATAATTAAAATTTCAGATTGCACTATTTTCCCAGGGTGCTAAAATACAGCCGTCCAATTAAGAAAAAAAAGAAAGGAATAAACATGTCGAAAGTAAGAGTTGCTATAAACGGATTTGGTCGCATTGGTCGCTTGGTCTTGCGCGCGGCATTGGTGTCTGGGCGTGATGATATTGAATTTGTTGCAGTAAATGACCTGGCGCCGGCGGAACAAAACGCATATTTGTTACAATATGATTCTGTACATGGTAAATTACCAATGGATGTAAAACTGGATGGCGAATATATAATTGTCGGCAACCAGAAAATTAAATGCATCGCTGAAAAAGACCCAACAAAATTACCATGGCGTGAATTAAATATCGATGTCGTTATGGAATGCACGGGTATATTTACCGCCGCGGAAAAAGCACGTGTCCATCTGGAATGTGGGGCAAAGCGTGTATTGGTATCGGCACCATCGGCGGGTGCAGACAAAACAATTGTATATGGCGTTAATCAAGATACATTGACATCTGATGATTTAATCGTATCAAATGCATCATGTACAACGAACTGTTTGGCACCAGTGGCAAAGGTTCTGGATGACACATTTGGAATTGAATCTGGATGGATGACAACTGTACATGCATATACTGGCGATCAACAATTATTGGATAAGAATCACAAAGATTTTCGCCGCGCACGTGCCGCCGCATTATCTATGATTCCAACCAGCACTGGTGCCGCCAAGGCAATTGGTTTGGTATTACCAAAACTGGCAGGTAAATTGGATGGTATGGCAATTCGTGTACCAACCCCAGATGTATCTGTTGTTGAACTGGTTGTGAATTTGGCAAAAGATGCAACTGTTGATGAAATCAATGCTGCAATGCGCGCCGCAGAATCAAAAACATTTGGTTATAATGACAAACCGCTGGTTTCTGTTGATTTCAAAGGCGATGCACACAGTTCGATATTTGATGCGTCCCAGACCAAGGTATTGGGCGATAAATTGGTTCATGTAACGGCATGGTATGATAACGAATGGGGATTCTCTAATCGTATGGGCGATACCGCGGTTGCAATGGGCAAATTAATCAAATAAAAAATCCCCCAAATGGGGGATTTTTTATCAGTTTGTGTAATCACACGGCGATGCAAATTGAAATTGCCCCACATGGTTTTTTTATTTTTTCTTGTACGCCAACACATACGGAACAAATTTTGTATAATTAACATCGCCCAACCATTGACGTGGAATTATTAAACTGTTATTTTGCCCTGCTGACAATTTTGGCACAGATTCACCATTTTTTGCATTTATAATCTGGGGTAATACAATCGATACCCCGGTGGTGTCCCCTGGCAATATAAATGTGATTTCATCACCCTGCTTTATTTCATTTCGTAATTCCATGGTTATTTTTTCATCGTCAACCGCGGTTATAACGCCCGCCGCATGCCACGCAGATGTACTGCGCGTGGTTTCGTAATTATGTGCGTCCGCCCCCAAATTCCCGTCAAAAAACGCCGTGGTATAACCACGCGTTTCCAATCTGTTCAACATATCCATAAATGGTGCCGGATTAAAATTTTCAGGTTCGCGCGCATACGCATCCATTGCACATCGATACGCATGAACAACCGAACCAACATAATATTCACTGCGGTTGCGCCCTTCTATCTTTAACGAATCAGGATGCGATTCTAAAACATCACGCAAACGCGGCATCAGGCATAAATCTTTGGAATTCATAATATATGCGCCACGCGAATCTTCATCAATTGGCATTTCAATACCTGATTCGCGTTCACGCAATATAACATCATATTTCCACCGACACAATTGCGCACATGCACCGCGATTCGCCGGGCGTCCAGTTATAAAGTTCGATAACAGGCAACGTCCAGAATAACTCATACACATTGCACCGTGAATAAATATTTCCAGTCCAATATCTGGACACTTTTCACGAATAACTTTAAATTCATCATGTGAAACTTCGCGTGCCAACACGCACAGACGGGCACCAGCAGCCTGCCAGAACTTAACCGATTCAGCAGAACAAATGTTCGCCTGGGTCGATACATGTATCGGCATGTCTGGGTGATGCGCACGCACCCACATCATAACGCCAGGATCGGCAACAATCAGCGCATCTGGATGTAAATAATTAATTATTTCACTGACCCGCGGCATATTTATGAAATCGCGTTCGTGTGCAAATAAATTAAATGCCAGATATACTTTCTTGCCGGCGGCATGTGCCAAATCAATACCAGCCTTGACTTCATCTGTTGTTATTTTTGCCCGCGCCCGCATTGAAAACCCCGGCAACCCCGCATAAATAGCGTCTGCCCCATACAGAATCGCGGTTTTAAATGCGTCCAGCGTACCCGCCGGCGCCAATAATTCAGGTAATTTAATCATCATGACTATATTTTTTACTGTTATTTGAATAATGCAAGTAAATTATGAATTTTTAACTTGAAATTCATGCCTCAACACTGTATAGTAAGCCATGTTGCCAGTTTAGCTCAGTTGGTAGAGCGGCTGATTTGTAATCAGTAGGTCGTTGGTTCAAATCCGACAACTGGCACCAGGATAAACAAACCGCCCATTTGGGCGGTTTTATTATTTTTTCTTTTTATTATTTTTATACTGGGGTTTACGCGATTTGTTATTACGCGAATTTTTATTATCTGTATATTCTGCATCGTCATCTTCATCATCATATTCAGCATATTCGGCGTATTCTGTATCCGTAAAGTCGGCATAATTTTTACCCATGATTTCATTTATTATATTTCGCGCACGCGGATTTTTATCGGCATATTTCTTTATCCCCAGCAATAATGCAGCGGTTATCATTTTTTCGACATCGCGCGCGGAGACATTTTCAGATACACGGTCTTTTAAAGATGACGCCATGTCAGATACGACATGTTTCGCCTTGTACAATAATGAATGACGGCGGCGGATTTTTTTTATTATTTCCATAATCCACATAACGATTAAAAATACTATTAATGGAAATGCAACACATACAACAAAGTATTTAAACACATGGTCATCACAAAACATTGTTCCAAACATTGCATCGCATGTACGCGAACAATGCAGCAACATTATTGCAATAATTTCATATAATGAAAATATGGTTAATCCGATTTTTGATTTTAAAAACATTTATTTCTCCTTTTGATATAATCTTATTTTGACGGATTTTGCACATAAAATCATCAGGAACGAATCCCGCCAAAACTAAAATCGCATAAAACGAATGCCCATTAATACAGTCCAATCGTTGCGGCGCCAATTGCCGCCCAATCTGTGTCCCGCACGCACCCATACACCAGTGTTTTGATTCAGCATTGTCCCCAGTTCAAATTCAGCCAAGATTTCTTGATGTCCGGTTTCAAAGTTAATCCATATCTGGGGATCCGCCAGCATCCACCACCCGCGTTGCGATGCGTATCCAATCAGCATCCTGTATTGTCCCTGGTTTATATCTGGGGAAAAACTGGGTTCTGTGTTATGCAATGAAATATACTGTTTCGCAACCAGCGCACCAAATATATTATGACCAAACGAATAAACATATCCCAAAATTGGATCAAAAGTATATTGTTGGGCGCCCAATGTATTTTCTGTTGCGGTTGGGAAAATAAATTCCCCGGCACCAATTACAGTATGGCGCCCCCATGTATGTTGCGCACGGGCGCGCACAGTTAAATCACCGATTCCGTTATCAGACATCCCATATCCACTGTATCTTAACAATGGCAATTCGGCATTTATACCAAAAACTTTCCTGATGGCTTTGTCATACTTTAATGTTAATGATGTAATAGAAGAATCACCAAATGCACGCAATTGTGGCAATAATTCTATCTTGGTCAAATTATCTGCCGGATTTACCCCACGCGCCGCATTATCTTTTGCATGCGCGGCATATGGCATAAATAATATTAATGCAAATACTGTAAATATTAATTTTTTCATAAATCCTCCTTATTGATATGATATTGTGTACACTGGCGCATAAAAAATCATCAGGAACAAAAACCCCGCCACACATGTGGCGGGCATTAAAAGTATAAATAAATAATTATTTTTTATTCTGCCAGATTCAGGTTTTCAATCATATCATCAACAGAATCAACCGTTGCGCCAGAATCATCCGCGGTGTCTGGGGTTTCTGGTATATCTGGGGTTGTGGCGTCTGTCGCCCGTTGTTCTTCGGCGCGTGCGGCCGTTTCGATTTGCAACAATTGACTTTCCAGTGCTGTGCGTTCAGATGATTTGTATCCTGTTTCATCTGATTCTGCATTTTCTGTTTTATCATCAGATACAGCCGGATTAATTAAATTTTTATAAATCTCGATTGTTTCGCGACTTCCCGTCATATCGCGCGCCAGCAATTTACTGCCGGGCCCAGGAAAGAACCATTCATCTAATTTAACCGCTGTCAATTGCATAATTGGACGCGTACGCGCATCAGATACCCATTTGGGCAATGCCGGCGCATCAGAATAATACCACAACGCAATCCAATAAACGACACCCATAATTACAATACCACGGATAATACCAAATATTACCCCCAGCGTTCTGTCCGTAACCTTCATCATGCTGTCTTGGATTTTTTCGCGCAAACGCTGGTTCAAGAAACCAACCAACAATAATATTACGAAAAATACAATAAAATACGATGCAACCAATGTTCCGACCGTGGATTCCGCCAGATCAAACCAATTTTGCAATAATTTATCCAGCCATGGCGAAATAAACCGTGCCGCAAATGCCGCAACAACCCATGACAATGTTGCAACAGTTTCGTAAACGCCGCCACGAATACTGGCCCACACTGTGGACGCCAAAATGACGCCCACATATATATAATCTAATGTTGTTAAGTCAAACATGATGCATCCTGATATTCAAATCGATAAATTTATGGCTTATTTTTTCTTTTTATCTTTTCGTATCAGGACAAATCCCAATGCGGCAACCAATACAATTAACAGTGCATAAAAATATATTGATGACCCATTGTTATTTTTTTTTTCAGATTCTGCGGCGGCGGCGGCATTATATTCAGAAATCGCCTGTTGACGGTCAGAATGTTTTGCACGATATCCATCTGGATCCGCCTCTAATGCCTTTTTATTTTCAGCAGCCTGCTTTTTATCGCCGTCCGACATATCCATTTCGACCGCATCGCGCAATTCCTGGTCCATGAATTCGGCGTATCCCTGGAAACATTTATCACCAACAACAATTACCGGCACGCCACCGCTGTCATAATTACATTTTTCCAGTACTTTTTGGAACATCGGTAAATTGGTTTGGTCCATAACATTAACCTGGACCACCCGAACATCTGGGTATTCATATACAATCTTGTTAACAAAAAATTCCCGCGCATGATGACAATGTGGACATGTTGGGGAATAGTACATTGTTATATCTGCCGCAGATGCCGCACCGCAAAATACCAATCCTGTTAATGCCGATAGTATTGATAATTTTTTCATATTTTCTCCTTTTATCATGATTGGATTATAAAAATCTGACCACTTTGGCGCAAGCCATTTTTAATATATTACCCGGAAAATTTTTCTGTTGTTTTTTCCACGGACGAATGCCATATTTTCATTATAAAAAAACCAAGGGAGAATAAAGCATGTTTTCATTAACACAATTCCCATTACAATTTGATGAATCTGCGTTGGCACCATATATGTCTGGGGATACACTGAATTGTCATCATGGAAAGCATTTGGCAACATACATCAAAAATTTAAATGATCTGGCGGCAAATACAAACTATGCTGATATGCCATTAGATAAAATTATTATTGAATCTGCAACAGATGAAAATGCGAAAAAGATTTTTAATAATGCCGCCCAGGTGTTTAACCATGATTTCTTTTTCCATTGTCTGACACCAAATGGTGGCGGTAATGTACCAAAAGAAATAGCAGATGCGTTTGGTGGTGCCGATAAATTCCGCGATGAATTTAAATCTGCCGCCGCGGGCGTATTTGGCAGTGGATGGGCATGGATTGCCACAGATGGCAATAATTTAAAAATTATGACCACCGCAAATGCAGACACCCCAATGGCACATGGAATGCGTGCAATATTGGCACTGGATGTGTGGGAACACGCGTATTATCTGGACTATCAAAACAGACGCGCTGATTTTATCGATGCATTTCTGAATCACATGGTAAATTGGAACTTTATAATTGAAAATCTAAAATCGGGAAAATAAAAAATGGGGGCTGTGGTCCCCTATTTTTCTGGTTGTGTTTTTTCCATATAACTTAACAGGTTTAATAAATCATAAATAGATATTTCACGCTGTCCTGATTCATATTCGCGTAATTCATCAGGCGGGATATCTAAATCACGCATAATATGCATTGGGGTAATATTGGCATCTGTACGCATTTCACGCAAAACCTGTCCCAGTTTTTGATAATATAACCATTTTGGTGGTATTGTTGTTGTTCGTACAGTAAATATATCATACAGTTCTTTATCTGTCATAATTCCCCCCGTTGTTAAAAAAATTCCACCAAAAAACTTAGGTGGTTGGAGGTTCGTAGCAATTACCAAGAATTGTGACTTTATTCAATATATTCAAGTCCCTCCAACCCGGGTTGGAGTTTTTTTCGTCCCTGCGGACGCTCGGTATGAGGCTACGAAACCCCACATTGGGAATTCCCCAATGCAATATACATTATATATTATATTTTTTAAAATTTCCACATTATAAATAAAACGGGGCAAGCCCCCCATTTTATTTCGCGTATCTGTCATAAATTACCGGCGTTTTATTTATTGTATATATGCGACCATCATTTTCACGATTATACCATATGTAAATAACATTCATTATGTCATCCCCAATCCATGGGTTTGTAAATCCAACAGACTGACGCTGGGTATTATATGGGAAAACCGTGTGGAATGTGTTATCAAATACCTGGGTATATTTATCACGGTATGATACACTGACAATCATATTCATCAATAATATCCCATTTGGGGCAATGCGCGATTTTACACGCTGCATAAATTCAGCGGTGATAAAGCCTTCGGGAACCTGGAACGAATTCGAATATACATCAACCAATATTAAATCATACTGCTCGTTCGTGTTTTTCAAGAACTGGCTGGCGTCTTGGACAACAAACTTTTTATTCGGTGTTAATTTTTTACCCAAGAAATATTTTTCAGAAACATCGCGCAATGTATGTTCAATATCAACAAATGTATAATCATTGAATGTATCATTTAATCCAGCGGTAAAACCGCCCGCCCCCAAAACCAATATCTTGCGCGGGGTATCATTTGGCATTGTGTATATAAAATGACTGTTTATGTATGTTATATAATCCGCAGTACCGCCACTTTTGGGTCCATATATCGACATCGGTAAACCATTCATGTTTAATATACGAATGTCGCCATTTTGAATCACAGATATTGTCGAATTTGCATTGTTAACCAAAATACCATATTTATCCCGCTGAACAGAATTGCTGTTTATCATTAATGTCGGAATCAAAATCAATGCACAAATTAATACAGTCCACCATTTTGGGCGCGTTATTATTGCCGCAACAGATGCCAATAATACAATTAAAATAACCGTATTATTTACACCAACAAACGGCATTAAAATTAGTGTGGTCAGCAATGACCCCAACACCGAACCAATTGTATCCCACGCCATTATATTACCGGTATAATTTGTATTGTATCGATGCAGGCACCGCGACAGTAATGTTGTGTTGAATCCAAACAAGAATGGTCCAATGGATAAAAATATAAATGAATAAATAAATGTTTGGATAACACTGGATGTAATACCCCACTGATACAGCCATACGAAATATTTTAAAACCAATGGGAAACTGGATGCCAACAGTGCCAATCCAGCAATTATCATGAAACTGATGCATAATATATTGCGGATACTTTTACTGGCGATTTTCTTGGATTCACCCAAGAAATATCCCAACGACATAAACCCCAGAAATGTCCCCATAATAATGCTGGTAATAACGGCACTGGAACCAACCCAAAAAGATAATTGACGCAGTACCACTAATTCCAACGATAAACTGATATACCCATTCAAGAATATCAAAAAAACTAACCAGGTACGCAATCTTTTATTCATAACCAGTCCCCCTTTTGGGCGAAATGTTAATAAAAAATAAAATTGCATTCAATGAAAATATAATTTTATCTGGTATGCAAAAAGCGCACATCATCAAATTCAGGATATCGACAAAACATCGCACGGGCAAATGGACACATGGTTATAACCTTGCGCTGTTGCGTACGTGCTAAATCGGCGACATGACGAACCAGGTTTAATCCAACATGTGCGCGTCTGTATTTTTCATCGACACTGGTATGATCAATTATCATTTTATCAATACCAACACGGACAAAGGTTATTTCGCCAACATGTCGTCCATCGCAATTTGCGTAAAACCCCAGACCATCTGGGAAAATATCATATGTGATAACAAAATCCGCCATGATAAATGCCCCTGTATATGCACTATAACACATGGCGGCGATTGGTTTAAATCGGATTGTTATCCGTTATAATTTATATTATTGAATCATAATTCTTGCGAATGATTTTTCCACTGCGCCGTAATGCGGCAGATTCACTTGCCGATAATTTTGGACGCAATGTTGCCATAATGCCAGATGCCCCAACGATACGCGGCAATGACATTGCCACCATTTCGGCACCCGTGCCATTAACACAACTGACGGTCAAAATGCGCCGTTCATCATTTACAATGCAACGCAATAAATCCGCGGCTGCCGCACCAATACCGTCCCATGTTGCACCACGACCGCGAATTATTTCATATGCAGCATTGCGCACGCGATGCGTTATTGTATTGCGCGTTGTTGCCGGCAATGATATTTTTGTTTGGCGACAAAAATCGTCCAGTCCCAATGCCCCAACCGTAATTGATGTCCAATCAACAACACTGCTGTCGCCATGTTCACCCAATACATACGCATTTATTGACTGTGTTGATACACCCAATTGTCGCGATAAAATTGTGCGCAGGCGCGCTGAATCCAACATCGCACCCGTTCCAATTATACGCGATGCCGGTATTTTAGACAGTTTCTGTGCCAACATAACCATAACATCCAATGGATTTGTTAAAACCATTATCTTTACTGTTTTGGTATCAACATTCGCAATTACATGTGGAATAATATCGCGCATAACCGCCGCATTTTTATTCAATAAATCCATACGCGTTTCACCAGGCTTTTGATTTGCACCCGCGGCAATGATAACAATTTCGCTGCCACGAATACCACGATAATTATTAACCGCAGTAATTTTTACATCAAATCCAAAGCTGGCGGCATGCCCCAAATCTTCGGCAGCAGCGCGCGCGCGAACGCCGTCACGATCATATAAAACGATTTCATGAACACAGCCCGTATTTTTTACCGCGGTTGCAACCGCCGAACCAACCGTGCCAACACCGATAATTGCAATCTTCATTAATTTAATCCTTTTTCATTAATATATAATTATATCATAAAAAATGGGGCAATGCCCCGTTTTTTATTCAGATGTAATTTCAGGAATATATACAACATCGTTATACTGGCTGAGGTATCGGTTACCAGTTGCACAATAAAATTTCGTCAAAGAATCATTATATTCACGAACCGCGGCGGTCCAACGATTTTCAATATCAGATTGTGCGCCCTGGTACCCGACAAACGCCCCCATTGCGCCGCCCGCACCCGCGCCAATTAATGTTGTTTTCAGGCGCGCCTTGTTGCTGTAATCGATTATGCCACCGTCTGATGCTTCGACCTTCATCGGATAAAAGTCATTTATCGAATATTCGGTTGTATCGGGTAAATCATATGGCTGACCCTGGGTACTGCGTCCGTAAATTGTAACACCAGACTGGTGGGTGCGTTTCCATTCACGCCAATCAGATTGTTTCATACCAAATGCTTTGTCTTGGACATCGGGTATCACCGCTGGAATTTTTCTATCAATATGACCACCATCGGATAATTTTGCAAATATACCCTTGGATGCATCAACATTAACACCCTGTTGGTCGGTAATCGCAGATGCGGAAACAAAACTGATTACACCATTTGCATTCGACATAAAATATTGATTTGCAGAATTTGATATGATTTCTTCGAATTGTTTTTCTGCAACTTCATCAATATTTACATTTGGGTATGCTTCCAATTGTATGGACACCAATTCTTCGTTTTTACAGTTCTGCATTTTTGCATCGCAAACATATGTTTCCTGGGTTGTGGTATTATAAAAAGCAGTTTCTTCCACCTTAGTTAATGGGGTATGTGCAACGACACTGCCCCACAGACAGCTGGTATCACGACCAGCGACAGTACAATCTTCGATACGCAACACAGCATCACCTGTTGCCGCGATATTGCCAATCAAACTGCCCGCGGCGGCATTTACACCCGTTGATAAAATTATATCGCCAGCTTTCTTGCCCGCATATGAATTGCCCGCCATTAATGCCGCACCAGATAATGCCCCGATTGCAGTACCCTGTAATTTACCACTGCTGGTGCCCAACAGGCTGTCTTCGCCCAGGTCATTTGCCCCCGCCATATTGCCAAACACGCCACCCAATATGGCGCCCGCGGCAATTTTTAATCCGGCATTTTGTTTTTGTTCTTCATTCATTACGCGTTCGACATCCGCCATTGTTGGTGGATTATCCGCCGGCACAGTAACAGCCCCATGAATAGAATTATTATGTGTTGCATCTGGGAATTCAGATATATTGCATTTTATCGTATCACCAGATGCCAATGTGGCGCGTGCCAAAACCAAATCTTCGCCCTGTTCGCCCATTTGATAACCACGCAATTCAACAACCGCAACACATGTTGAACCACCACCCGCACCCAAACCTAATGTTGGACGCGCCCATTCAAATTCACCATTTGGGTATATCATGGCACATCTGTCCAATTGCCCCATGGTAACCGATGCCGCCGGATCATTATTCATAATTTGCTTTGCCAGGTCAGCATCTGCGACACGTACAGGTAATTCAACAGTTTGCGATGTATCTGTTTGCTGTACGGTTTGCGCAACATTTGTTGTGGCAACTGGTGCAACCGTTCCAGTTTGCACACCCGCCGCATTTACACGCGCAGAATTTGCCGCCGCAACCTGGGCATTTACCTGGTTATATGCTTCTGCATAACTGCGCGAATGATTACCAACACGAATTGCAGAAAATGCCGCCATTGGCATAATACCAATCAATGCGGCAAATAAAGAATAATGCAAAATCGAATGTCTGTTGTTGGTTTTCATCTCTCCCCCGCGATTGAATATGTTGCTAATTAAAATTGCAGGCGTAATCTGATACCCAAATCAATTGTGCTTAACCGACCACTTTCGTACCAATTGGTATAATGAAATACACTGTCATATGGGGCGGGATATTCACTGCCCGCGCCGTCCCCCAGCCATTCTGTTTGGGAAACAATAATACTGCCGGATGTTTTAACCTTGCCCAGATTTGCATATCTGACAAAGAAATCCAATTTCATTCCACCATCCAGTTCGGTCGTCAAACCCGCTTCCACGGCGAATGCCAACTGTTCTGCAGTGCCACCATTATGGTATGCGTAAACATCCGATATTCCAGTTAAATCACCCGCGCCGGCGGCACCCGGATCCATTTCTGAATAAAATGTATTATCATATACGACATAGTCCGCAATTGTATTTAACGAAATACCAACACCAACACCAACATACGGACGCAACATACCGCCCGCCAGGTATCCAGTATATGAATCAATATTATAATACAAATTCAGCATTGTTGCATTTGCAGTGATGGCACCACCGTCAACAGTTGCCTCAACATATCCGCCGACACCGTCCGCAGATTGCACAACACTGGGGTATGAAATGCCAGAATAACGCAAATACGAGAAATCAATACGAATATCATTATTGATAGATGCACCAACCGATAATTGCAATGGTATTACGGTATCGGTGTTAAAGTCTGCCTCTTGAAACGCGCCGGGGACAAACCATGCGTTTTGTTCACCCATATAATCCGCAATCATCGAACCACTGATACTGGCAGAATAACCAACAGATAACCCAACATACAGTCCACTGTCCGCCAACCGATCAAAATCAGTTGGTTCATAATACTGGCGCCCCGCAGCCGTTGCATTTGATCCAACACGCGGCAACGATCCAGTTATACGGGTCGGACTGGCGGCATTTACGGCATTTGTTGTAACAACCGCATTTGGATTTACCACAGTTGTTCCCGCATTCGATGGCAGGTACACAACCTGACCCTGGGCATTGGTACCCTGGTACCCGGTATATACAGGGTACACAGCAAATGCCGAACCACCGGCGGCAAATAAAAAACCTGTTATTGCGGCAAGACAGCTGACTTTTTTCATAGCCTTTCCATTTTCCTTTTAGCCCATTATATCACAAAAAGGCGAATGATAAAAGTATTTTCGCCGGCACAATGTCCGGCGAAAATATGTCCAATATATGTTAATTTATTTTTGATTTTTTTTAGAACGCCAGGTTCAAGCGAACGCCAACTTCGGCTTTGACATCTGTACCGTTTTGCGAATTTGCATGCGCGGTATCAAATGTATATTCGCCATACAGTGCAACCTGGACATTATCTGTTAACTGGTTTGCAACAGACAATGTGACGATGTATTCATCAAAACCATCATTCATGTCAGATAATTTGGAAATTAAACCAGCAACCTGTTGTTGAACAGCTGGCGAAACGGTGCTGGACAATTCTGTTGCCAGACTTTTTACACCATTGTCTGCATGATGATTATACTTAAAGCCCGCACCCCATGACCAACGGTCGTTAATCTGGTAAAATGCATTCAAACCAAAGTTAATTTCTGTTGTCGACTTTAAATCAACCGATATTTCACCCGGCAAACCTATCATAGGATTTGTAACAGAAATACCCGGCAAACTTGGATTCAAGTCATGCGCGGTTAACCCAGCAATATCAATAACATTATTGCTGCTGCCGAATGTTTTCAGAACTTCGACAAATGCGCTGGTGGTCAGCTTGCTCCATGTTTTGCCAAAGCGAACCCCAACATCCGCACCCCAGCGTCCATTTGAATAATTATCATACTGGAAACCTGTTGCAGTATATGCACCGCGCATTTTGTTAATGCCGCCCAAATGTGCATCTGCATAAACATCCAATACGATATTATCGTTTGTTTGTATTGGACGCCATATCAGTCCCAAACGACCATGATTTAATCCCTTGCGGTCAATATCGGCATCGTGTGTGTATTGAAATGCACCACGAATTGCAATGCGATCGGTAATACCGATACCCAAATCTTCTTGGATACGCCAAATTGGGAATTCAGTTGCCCCGTCATGCCCCTTTAATTTATGTGCATCGGAACTGTCGGCAACCTTTACCATCAGCCCAGCGGCTGTTTTCGAATAAAATTCGCCCGCTGTCGGCATGTACAACGGATTTTCTAAATTAGCCGCCATGGCTGGTGTCGCCAGGACAGATGCCGCGACCGCTAATTTTAAACTGTTTTTCATCATTTAACTCCTTGTATTTTGATGAAGTGATCACAGCCCCCATTATTGGCAAGACTGTGGGTAATATCCGCCCCGCCCATTATTGGCAACAGTGCGTTTTTATGATATAACCATGCTTATGGTGCTATATTATATGAATAAAGTCAAAGCAAAATAATTACCATTGACAAATACAAATTTTGCACTATATAAGCGTGAACAAGGGAAACGCCAACCAAAGGGTGCGCAAATGAACAACGATTTCAATCAATACATGCAAATAATCGCGGGGGCAACTGTCCAAAAGTCGTCTGAAAAGCAATTAACCAATACAGACAAGAAAAAAATAGCAGATGCATATTTTGAATTGTTTTATAATTTAACCGCGGTGAATTGGTTGCGTGGCGGAAATTTGGGACGCGCATGGTACAACACAATGGCACAAATGAAACAATTTGTTGAATCAAAGAATGCAAATAATCCGGCAAATTTATACATGCGTCAAATATTTGCCGCACATAATACCAGATGGTCGCAAATAATGATGACCAATCCGCACCGCAATGATACAATTGACGCACCAACAGAAAAAAAGCAGGAATGGATGAAACGGGTTTCACCAAAGGTATCAGGTATGCTGAAAGTATTAAATGAAACAATCGCGGCATATAATGAAAAAAATCCGGTGCAAAAAAATCAAGCCACAACAAAAAATCCGCAAGAAGCATACATTAATGCAGCCAAGAAAATGCAAATGATGATTTTAATGCGCATGCGTGAACATGTTCGTGAAAACGGTCGTGGCGCAGCATAAAAAAATCCCGCATCTGCGGGATTTTTTAATACGATTTTGCAACATAAACATATGTTGGATCGGCATCGTCCAAACATCTGCGCGAAATCTTGTATTTTTCCATTAATGATTCAAATTGTTCATTTTGTGTTAAATCATATTTGATGCGGAAAAATCCAATTTTGCCGCCGTCCAGCGCAGATTCCAGCGCGCCCAAATCCGCAACATCGTGAATCATTGTTTTATTTCGCGCAACAACCGCATCGTACATATCATGCTGAATCTGGGTCAACATATTGTTAACATCCGCAACAAATGCATCTGTCGCCATTGTTTGTTTGGATGATTTGCCCAAATCACGGCGCGTAACGGTTATATTGTTTTCGTCCATTTCACGGGCGCCGATTTCTGCGCGCAGTGGCACGCCGCGTTTAATCCATTTCCACATTTTATCCGCACTGCGCATATCAGATGTATCAACCAGTACACGAACGCCAGCATCACGCAACCGCGCCCCCAGTTTTTCCGCGTACGCATTCAGGGCATCTGCCGTGTCTTCGCGCGTGATTGGGATAATTACAACCTGGTACGGGGCAACGGCGGGCGGCAAAACCAGGCCATCATCGTCAGAATGCGTCATGAACAAACTGCCCATCATGCGGGTCGATACACCCCACGATGTTGTCCATGCATGTTTTAACACACCGTCCGTATCCAGAAACTGGATACCAAACGATTTTGAAAAATGCTGGCCCAGGTCATGTGATGTTCCGGCCTGTAACGCACGCCCGTCCTGCATAATATGTTCCAGTGTATATGTGTGGTCCGCACCAGCAAAACGCTCTTCGGGTGTTTTTTCGCCCATGATTGACGGGATTGCCAAAATTTCGCGCATATAGTCGCCATAGACTTTATGCATTTTACGCGCATCTGCATTTGCCGCATCATGTGTGGCGAATGCATTATGACCTTCTTGCCAATAAAACTCGGACGTGCGCAGGAACAAGCGTGGCCGCATTTCCCAACGCATAACATTTACCCACTGATTCAATTTCATTGGCAAATCGCGATACGATTGCACCCAGCGCGACATTGCATCACCTATAATTGTTTCAGATGTCGGGCGAATAACATACGGTTCGGTCAGTTTTGAATCTGGATCAGGTTGCAGTGTGCCATCAATCATTTTTAACCGATAATGCGTGACGACCGCTGCTTCTTTGGCAAAACCGGCGACATGTTCCGCTTCGCGGTTAAAAAAGTTTAGTGGTATCAACAATGGAAACTGGGCATTTTGGGCACCACACGCCTTGATGCGTTTATCCAGCGCATCGCGCATCAATTCCCATATCGCCCAACCATACGGCTTTACCGTCATGCATCCGCGAACAGGCGCATTCTCCGCCAAATCGGCCGCAGTTATCAAGTTTTGATACCATTCGCTGAAATTTTCCGAACGTGTCGGTGTGATTGCTGTTTTCATAATAAATCTCTTTATTGTTTAATTGGTTTATCTTTTAATTCCATATACTTATCAGAAACAATTTTGTGCAGTGTTTCCGCAATCTGCTTTCTATCCATGCCCGCCAACGGCGGTGGTGGCAATACCGTTAATTCGACTAAAAATCCACCCAATACCATTATATGAAACAACTGACCAAATGCACTGCGTTCACGCGAACAGGCGGGTCCCATATCTTGGTTTGAATTATTAAAATATGCAAAGTGTTGTGCCATGTCTGTATCGCTGATTACACCACCATCACGAAATCTGTAATTCATAACCAATGGCTGAACAACGACATTCGAATTTTCAACAAAGTTAAACAATGTGCTTTTAAATGGTTTTACATATGCACCGTTTGTTGTTGTTCCCTCTGGAAATAAAAATATCGGGTATGATACATTTGCAACAGTTTGTTGGACCTGTTTTAACGCATCAATCGCATGTGATGGACGGCGATCAATAAAAACAACCCCAAACTTTCGCGAAACCCAGCCAACTAATGGCCAATGTTCCATTTCTTTCTTGGCAATAAAACTGCCGCCCAATGCAACTGGGAATGTTGCAATTTCAAAAATAGATATATGATTTGATATTACCAATAATGGGCGATGCGATGATAATGCGCCATGAACACGAATTCGAACGCCCGACACGCCCAATAATACACGCATAAAAAATCGCATATATCGTACAGACAGCCGCCCACGCGGTAAAATCAATACGATTGGTAATTGAACAACAACCAGCAACCAAAATATAATAAATTTAAATACAGCCCCAGTTGTGTTAAACACATTTTGTTTTCTGACGCGTCCCATTATTTATCATCCCCATTATTATCAGAATTATCGTCCTTGTCATCAATATATTCAACATCTGCCCCATCTTCACGCAACAGAAAATCAAAGAATGCACGAACAACCTTGAAAGAACCAGTTACCGGCAACAGCATTATTTTTCCAACTGTCTTTAATGCACCATCACGAACATCCAGATGTTCCAACGCGTTTTCGCGTCCCAAGAAATGCTTTTGATATGCAGCATCTATTTTCTTGGTTTGCACCATGACAAAAACATCGTATGTGTTAAATGGTTTATCGATAAACACACCCTTGCCGAATGTGGCGCCCAGGCGCAAATATCCCTTGATAAGCGGGGTCATTTGACGGCGCGCGTCATCATCGTCAACAAATTCACGCGGCAATATATTCATGCGTGATAATTTCGGATTTATGCCATCGGCAAAATTTTCACTTAATACCGTTGCGCGCAACCCCAATGGTGATAAATGATTATAGTATAAATATGATATCGCCTGGGCAGATTCAACAGGCTTGGTCCCAACCCATGACGCAACACCAAACAAAACCGCAATTTTACGGCGCATTACATATTCGCCCAACCCCGCCCACAGCAAGCGCATAACCAACGCATTTTCACGATATTCACGCGCAACACACGCACGCGACATTTCGGCAATATTGCCGCCAACATTTTTTATTTTTGATATATTAAATTCATTTTCTGTGTAAAAACCACCCATTTTTTCAGCGGCATTTCTGTCAATTATACGATATGTGCCGACAACTTTCCCGTTATGAAACACCCCCAGATATTCCGCATATCTGTCATATGAATCATATTCTTCGCGCAGTGCGCGTTGTTCTTCGGTGGCGGATGCGCCCTCTTCCTCTACGAATACATCATAGCGTAATTGGCGCACCTGGCGGCGTTCATCTTTGTTGCGCGTCAAACGAACTTCATAATCGCGCACTTTAATAGCCATAGCATAAATTCCTTTTTATATACTTTTTATATATACATCATAACAGAATACCAAACACATATTGCATTTTCAATTATTTTTATTTTTCCTTGCGATTAATGGTGGCATGTATTATCGCAATATCATACGCAGATAAGATTGCGTGTCTTTGTCTTCAAACGCAAAGGAATTTTTATGTTTTCATCGCAAATACACCAATGTGTGTATGATTTTTTGTATATATTGGGGGAATGTGCATATGAAAATTGCGCTGTGTATCCCCAGGATGGTAATTGGTGGCGTTGAATTTGTCTGGACATTTTATATTCCTTTTTAGTTTGAAGTAAACAGAAATAAAAAACACCACATAATATGTGGTGCAAATTTAAATAAATTATATCATAAAATTACAAAAAAAATCAATTTATTTCAATTCGTCCGCCAATGTGGCAACGGCAATTGCATACCAATTTGAACTGTTCCATTTTTTTATGCGATAGAAATTCGGATATGTTAAATATGCATATATAACTGGCTGGGGTGCAACATCTGTATCAATCGCATTTGGGTCGGCACCCACAGTCGCCGCATTTGCAACAGCATTGGCACGAATTGATTCAATTTCTTTTACATCCGCCACCAAGCCCGCCGTCATATCGGCAATTGGTATTGGTGTACCATCATCATTTACGACACCCATTGCCGCCCATTCAGTCAAAGTTTTTTTGGTTTTGCCATCCAATAATGCGATATCAAAATCAGCCGGCAATGCAACACGGCGCACGATTTTTTCGTTTGGATTCCACCCCAATCGATTTAAATAATTGCCCGCACTGAACATCGCATCACCAACACTGTGAATAATATCTATTTTTCCATCGCCATTGCCATCGGCACCATATTGCGACAGTGTTGTTGGGATAAACTGAAAATGCCCCATGGCACCTGCCCAACTGCCATAAATGTCATTTATATCCAGATTATTATCATCGGCAATTTTCATCAGCGCCAATAATTGATTTCCAAAAAATGTTTCACGGCGCCCTTCGTACATTAATGTTAAAAATGCATCTGTTAATTTGTGTGCTGCCTTGTATGATCCATAGTTTGATTCCAGCCCCCAAAATGCCAATATAACATGCGGCTGAACCCCATATTTATTTTCAACCCGCGACAGCATTGTCGGATATGTCGCACGCATTTTGCGTCCATTTTCAATGCGCCGTGAATTTACGGTACGCGCCAAATAATCATCCAATGTTAATTTAAATTCTGCCTGGTTTTTATCACTGCGAACAATTGATGGGATAAACGCCGGCGATTTTAATGTCGCACGAATTGTATCGTCTGATATATTTTGTGCTGCCGCGCGGGTACGAACATTATCCAGTATTGTATCCCAACGTTCCATGTCAAATGTGCCACGTTCTGCAACCGCATAAGAAGACATTGGCAACAAACAAATCATCGCCACACCAAACAGGTGGGTTAATATATTTCTGTAATGCATAAATCACCCCTTAGAATGAATACTTTAATCCAATATGCAAACCGAATGATTGCCATGTTGCATGATCTAGCTGATTTGAAATGTATTGGGTTTCTGCGGGTACAGTTTCCAAAATCGGCAATCCATTATCGTCCAGGATATACATTCCGTTTTCATCAACCAAGAATTGTGTGTATTCCGCCAGGTATAATTCCCCACCAATTTCACCAACATGGAATACATTCGTATCAACCTTTATCGCCAGTTGCATACGATCAGATATTCTGTAATTATATTCCATTTCTGCGGCATATGAATATGAACCATTGCTGCCTTCATCAATAAAACTGGGGTTTTGTTGCCAATCTGTACGATTTGGCCAAATACCTTCGGATGAATATTGGGGTAATCCAACCTGGAAATAAAAACGCAATTTATCCGCCAGCGTCATTTGCTTTTCAATTTCCAACCCAATATAAAATCCAGACCATGTCGTATTATAAATATGCGTTGTTCCTTCGACCAATATAGGACCATCGCCGCCAATTACCACACATTCACCAGAATCAACCCCCCATGGAATATACCCCATGTTTGGATCATAATCACCCGTAACCAATGATGTCCCCAGTTCATACCAGCCACTGCCGGGGGCCTGGACCAATTTGATATCTTCGGGCGACATACAAACCTGGTACCAATCTTCGGGTGGTTCCGTTCCAATTGGCAATGTCCAATAATTGCCCAATGTATCACCATATACATAATCGCCATAATTTGTCATTAATGGCAAGAATATTCCAGGGTTTGGATACAAATGGTCGGCCATTTCCAAATTATGGTTAAATATTTCATAACCAAATGATGGTGAAACCTTCCATCCGCCGATATCCCAAATATGGTGCGCACCAATTCCAACCTTGAAATGATTTGTGCGCCCTGTTTGATCCCCAACAGAAATTGTAAATATCCCATTATATGGGTCAGACGAATCAAACGGTTCCAAGTCATAATCCATAGAAAAACCGCCATGATCCATGAACCCCATGCTGTATTCGCCATATGCAAACATGTCGAAATTACGGATGCTGAAATTATGCTGAACCCCGACACCAATTTCGTTATAGACCATGTCGTCCCATTCCAGCACGGAATTTACACCCGTTTCGAATTCAAAATCTGCAAATCGTCGTGCATATGTTGCATAAATCGTTGTTGATTTTTCATCCGCCGGTAATGCAATACCATTTGCCGTCATTGCCCCCGGATATGTCTGAATCGTTGGGCGCGGAACCTGGTATGTGGTGGTTTGACTGCCCACAATCTGTTTATTTCCGGATTGACCGACATATTGTGTGTATCCCTGGGCAGCGTATTGACCGTATGCCGCCTGGTTTGCATTCTGGGTATTGTTTGTTTGATAGTATGATGGAACCCCCTCGTTCGACGCAAATGCGACGCACGGCATTAAAATTCCGCAAAAAAGTGCAATTCTTTCCTTCTTCATACTTGCATTGTTATGTGCATTATATCACAAGAAAAAATCTATGGAAAGTGATTTTCTTTCACAACAAATCAAATACTGGATTTTCGGGATTTTTTAGATAAAATATCGGCATGATTAAACCCCACAATATATATATTCATGTTCCTTTTTGCATGTCAAAGTGCAATTATTGTGCATTCTTTTCGTGGGCGTGTGAACAGCCAGATTGGAATGAATACACAAACAAAATAATATGCGAAATAAATCATTGGGCGCAACAACTGGGGAAAATTTCCATACCAACAATATTTTTTGGCGGTGGGACACCATCGTTGATGCCGGTTAAATATTTTGAAAAAATAATTAATGCAATAGATAAAAATTTTTCAATTGCACAAAATTGTGAAATTACACTGGAATCCAATCCAGGGACAATTGATGCAAATAAATTACATGATTTTTGTGTGGCGGGGGTTAATCGACTGTCTGTTGGTGTTCAATCGTTGGATAATAACAAATTAAAATTCTTAGGGCGCCGACACAATGCAGAAACAGCATTAAAATTGATTGATGTCGCAAATAACATTGGCGTGCGAATATCCGCGGATTTTATATACGGTATGCCAAACGACACAGTGGATGATATCATAAAACTGTGTAATGATATAAATGCGTTAGGGCTGAAACACTGTTCAATGTATGAACTGACCATCGAAGAAAACACACCATTTGGAAAAATGAATTTAAACATGCCGACAAATGATGAAATGGCACAAATGTATATGGCAATTGATAACACACTGAATATACCACGATATGAAGTATCAAACTATGCCATGCGTGGACAAGAATGTCGGCATAACATGAATATTTGGGATGGTGCACCATATATTGGTATTGGACGCGGTGCGGCGGGGCGCGTTTTAATTGGCAATCAATGGTATGAACAAATGGGTAATGATGAATTATTCCAGAAACTGGATATAAACGAACGCGCCACAGAACGAATTATTACAGGTATGCGCATGGTACGCGGCGTGGCACTTGACAGCGATACAAAAAAAATTATAAATATGGAATTTGTAAAATCAAATCCAGATTTAATATCATTGAACAATGATGGCACGCGTGTCGCGGCAACTAAAAAAGGTATGTTGATTCTGGATGAATTATTGTTAAACTTGGTGGGATAAAAATGCAAAATAAATTACTAAATATTATTGGTGTTATTGCTGTTATAATCGCATTTATCGCGGCATATTTTATTGTAAATCAAAGGGGGAAAGTTATGAATGCGGGAATTAAGCTAGAAAATATGGATACAACGGTAAATCCAGGTGATGATTTCTTTGATTATGCAACATTAGGCTGGCGGCGCGCGCACCCAATTCCAGATGACTATACCAGATATGGCGCATTTGAAGTATTGGCGGACACAAATCTGGCGCGGGTGCGTGAAATCGCCGAAAATGATAACGGAAAAATTGGTACATTATATAAAATCGCAATGGATGCGGATAAATTAAATGCAGACAAAACGGCACCTGTAAAACCGTATTTAGACGAAATCGATAAATTAAAATCTGTCAACGAACTGCCAAAATATTTGGGAAAAATGCATAAATATTCATCTGCATTTTGGTCAGACGGTGTCGCATTGGACGAAAAAAACAGCGATTATTATTTATACAATATTGGTCAGGGCGGTATCGGACTGTCGCGCGATTATTATTTTGACACAGATGAAAAATCTGTTGAAATCAGAAAAAAATATCGCGAATTTATCGCGAAACAATTAACAAATTTTGGAATTAATGCGGATGCAGATAAAATTTATGCACTGGAAGAAAGAATGGCAAAATCATTCTTTCCAAAAGAAAAACTGCGCGATCCAAACGCAAACTATCACAAAATGTCAATTGATGAAATAAAGAAACAATTTTCTGGATTTGATTGGGACACATATCTGTCTGCGCGGGGTACAGATGCCGCAACAGAAATAAATATAAACCAACCGTCGGCAATTACAGAATCAATTGCGATTATGAATGATACAGATTTAGAACTAATAAAAGATTATCTGAAATACCGCATAATCAGTGCATCAGATTCATTATTGGACGATGAAACATATGATATATCGTTTGATTTCTATAATCGCACAATGGCGGGACAAAAAGAAAAAAAGCCCCGCTGGAAACGCGCGGTTTCATTGCTGGACGGCAGTTTGGGCGAAGAAATTGGTCACTTGTATGTTGATAAATACTTTCCCCCAGCGGCAAAAGAACGCATGCAAGAACTGGTAAAAAATCTGCAACGCGCGTTGGGAATGCGGATTGAAAATCTGGAATGGATGTCAGACGACACAAAATCACGCGCGTTGGAAAAGTTAAGTACATTCCATGCAAAAATTGGATATCCAGATAAATGGCGTGATTATTCAAAACTGAATATTGATTCGAATTTATCACTGTGGGAAAATATGGTTCGTGTTTCAGAATTCGAAGATGCATTCTGGATTGAAAAAATCGGGCAAAAGAAAGATCCAACAATCTGGTATATGAATGCACACGAAGTTAATGCATATTACGATCCAACAACAAATGAAGTATGTTTCCCGGCGGGCATACTGCAATATCCATTCTTTGATATGGATGCGGATGATGCATTTAACTATGGCGCAATCGGCAGTGTTATTGGTCATGAAATGACACATGGATTTGATGATTCTGGGCGTCAGTTCGATAAAGACGGCAATCTGACCGATTGGTGGACAAATGATGATGCCAACGGATTTACAGAACGCGCAAATGTTTTAAAAGAATACTTTAACAACATCGAAATTGCCCCAGGCGTACATGCAAACGGTGAATTCACATTGGGTGAAAATCTGGCGGATTATGGCGGGATAACTGTGGCATATACAGCATATAAAAATTTTGGTGTGAAATCTGGGGCGGTTGAAAATCTGACCCCAGATATGCGATTTTTTATCGCATATGCGGGCGTATGGGCGCAAAATATTCGTGATGCCGATGCGTTGCGCTTGACCAAGACAGATGAACATTCTTTGGCGCGATGGCGCGTAAATGGCATATTGCCACATATAAACGCATGGTATGATGCATTCGGCATTACGCCAACAGATAAATTGTATCTGGCGCCAGAAAAACGAATAAAGTTGTGGTAAAAATAAAATCCCGCATATTGCGGGATTTTTTATGGGAATATACGCATATTGATATTATATGCAAAATCGATGACCCTGTGATAAAAGAAGGGGATCCAAGATGCATATTTATGTACCGTTATCAATAATTGCAATTTGTTGGGCAATTCCAGCAATTGGGGCAGACGCCCCGGATTTTAACACTTTTTATAATCTGTATAAAACCGCGGGCGCAACAAACGATATAACAATAACATCAGATATAACATCAACACGATTAATCAGTGTACCTGGGGCAAATACAACCACAATAAACGGTGGCGGATTTGATTTTGCCGGCAGTGGTTTTGGTGGCTTTATTGTATCCAATGGATATGATTTTTCTGTATCAGATGTTGGCGCGTTTTCCACAGACGAAACAAATGCCACAATTGATAAATCATTTCATAATTTCATAAATGCATCCGAAGGCGGCGTAATATCAAATCTGGGCGGAAATGTATCAATTAAAAATTCTGCTTTTTCAAATAATGTATCCAGTTTAGGTGGTGGCGCATTATATCAAAACAATAACGGCACAATTAATGTTGCTGATTCTGTATTTCAATCAAATCAGGCAACACGGGGCGATGGCGGTGTGATATATAACGAATATGAAACCAGTGCAACATTTAATAATTCTTTCTTTTCAAATAATTCAGCGCGCGATTATGGCGGTGTGGCATTTAATGACGGAACATTAAATATAACAGCCAGCGTATTTGATTCAAACACCGCACAAAGTGGCGCGGCATTATATAATTCAAATACCATGACATTGGATAATGTACGATTTATAAATAATACGGGAACATCGGATGCCGGCGCAATATATACCACCGGACACATGAATTTAAACAATGGTATATTTGAAAATAATTCTGGGGTAACGGGCGGTGCAATTGGAAATTACGGGATTACAGGGGATGGATTATATTCTGTAATATATAATTCTGATTTTTCAGGGAATCATGCAACATATGGTGGGGCAATATATAACTGGGACGATATATATGTTATCGACAGTCAATTTTCTGGGAACAGTGCAACAGACGGGGGCGGTGCGATATTCAATCTGGCAGAATTATATTTAATCGCAAATAATGATAATATTTCTTTTACAAATAATTTATCTGGTGGCACATCAAACGCAATCCAATCCAGTGGCACAATTAATATGAATGCCGCAAATAATCATCAAATAATATTCAATGACAAAATTACAGGTAATGGCACAATAATTATAAATCAACCATATATTTTTGATTCTGAAAATGTACCAACAGGGGGCGAAATATTACTAAATGCCGATATGTCTGGATTTTCCGGCGATATAACATTGCACAATGGAACACTGCGCGTTGGTGATAATGGCACACTGTTTAATGCGGCAAATTTACAAATCATGGGCGGGACACTGGATATTGGCACCAGCGGCGCAAATGCACAATCTGTAATTTTTGCAAATGGCGCAACACTGGCACTGAATATACAAAATGCAGACACATATGGTAATTTAACTGCAAATTCTTTTGCAATTGCAAATGGCGCGAATCTGCGCGTTGTATTACAACCAGACGCAATGGGAAATGAATCAACAATGCGCGTTCAATTACTGCGCGGCGCAGATGATATAAATGATAATTTTATGCCGAATATATATAACAATATATACACTTTTGAAAAACTGGGGGGCGGATGGTACGAAATCAGTCAAACCAGCGATTTTTCAGATGTTATCATGGAAACAGGTGGCACACAAAATAATCTGAATACAGCAACTGCATGGCGAATCGAACCGCCAACATCACAAATAATTGAACACGCGGTATATGAACGAATAAACAGTTTATTGCAAACAGACGCAATCGGTTATATCCATGCATTAACCGCATTGGCGCCGTCGCCGGCACCACTGATGCAAATTATGGGCACATCATATATGTCGCGCACACAATCAATGATTGATGATGCGCGCAATGAATATTATATCGACAATGGTAAAATATGGGCATCTGGGTTTGGCGATGTTGGTGGATTAAATGGGACCCGACAATATGCAGATTTTGACTTATACGGATTTGGTGGTGCAATTGGTGCAGAATATAAATTAAAAGATACAACATTTGGCGCCGCATACACATATCAATACGACAGGATTAAAAGCTGGGCACGAACAATACATGCCCCAACACATGGCGGTGCAATTTATACAAAATATACACCAGGCAATATTATATGGCGTGCCGCTGGGACAATGTTTTATACAAAATTTAACGAAACAAAAAATGTTGCAGGAATATCAATATATAATAACCCATCTGTTTATACATACGGTGCGTGGTCTGATATCGGATACAGATTTTTAGCAGACAAATGGAATATTACTCCACGCGGCGGGATTCAATATACAATGATGCAACGCAGCGGCGCAATTGACAGTGCCCAACAAAGCGCAGCGGACACACATTTACACTTTCTGACGGGATATACAGATATTCAATTTACACGCCGCGGCATGACAATTGGCGACACAGAAATAATCCCAGAAATAACAATTGGTGGCGAATACGATTTACGCACTGATGCGGATAATACCATCGTTGATATAAATTCTGCGCGATACAATATAACCGCTGAAAAATTACCACGATGGGCGGCAACCGCCGGCGCACATATACGCATGATATTTAACCCGATAACAGAATTAAGATTTGGGGTTGATACCCAATTACGCCGCGGATATAACAATTTTATGGCGTTTGTTCGTGGAACATTACATTTTTAATAAGCAAAATCACCGGCGGTTACCCGCCGGTGATTTCTCCCCTCCTTCTGGTTACCCAGAAACTGTTTTGCCCAAGATGGAACCGCATGGGCATTTATTTTATTATTATGCGGCGCGTGCAATGTTCGAAACATTTTCACCAGATGACGCATCCATAATCTTTTTCGCTTCTGCAAAGACCATTTCTTTGACACGCAACGCCAAAACATTTGTTTCCAATGATTCCGCCGCAACATCAAAATTATCTGTACGAATTTGTAATGATACATATGCACCAACCAGTGATGGACGCGGCAGATCTTCGATAGAACGCGGTGCATTGTTATGACCGATTTGTAATTCATCCGCCAGTGATATAATCTGTCTGTCTTCATTAACCCAAACAGTTGTTGTTAAAACCTGGTTTAATGCAATCATAATTTCTTTTATACTTTTTGACATGGTGCGGTCCCTCCTTTCATGGTTTTTATGAAAAAATTCAAAAATCTTGTATGTACATCGTGTATTTACAAAAAATGATTTTGATTTTTTCGGTTAACTGTTATTTTTGCCAGAATTCCGGTTTTATGGCGGTTTTCTGGGACTTTTTTTGTTTTTCTCCTTGTCTATACAAATATCTTAGAACAAAAACGAATCGCAGGTCAAGAACAAAATATAAATATTTGCAAAATATTTTAAAATATTTACATTTTACCAATTAAACCATAAAATCCCATAAAATGATTATAAATTGTCATTGACAACCAAATTTGCCCGTGCTAAATTTCGTATGAAGCAGAAAGGGGAACTGGGCAGAAACGCCCCATAAGAGGAAAAAATGTCATTGTTTCTCTCATCTTATGAAAATCGTTTGGATACCAAGGGTCGCATATCTGTGCCGGCCCCCTTTCGGGCTTCGGTCGCATCAGAAAAGTTTGCAGGTGTTGTTTTATATCGGTCATTTACCCACAATTGTATCGAAGGCTTATCAATGTCACGTATGGAGCAACTGGCGGCGGCAACCGATAAAATGGGTGTTTTTGACAGCGAACTGGACGATTTATCCGCAATGCTGTTTGCAGATGCCCGCCCATTGGCATTTGATGTAACGGGACGGATTGTTATACCAACAGAATTATTAAAACATGCCGGAATTACGGACCGTGCGATATTTGTTGGACGCGGCAACAGTTTTCAAATATGGAATCCCGATGCATTCCGTGCCGCCCAAGAAAAATCATTAAATAACCTGCGCGCGACGCGCCCAAATTTAACAATTGTGTAAATAACATTGTAAAAAAAATCCCGCCAAGTGGCGGGATTTTTTACTTCATAATGTTCTCGATCCATTCTGATTTTACTATTTCCAAATCTTCCCCTTCTTCTTTCTCTATATTATTAACACTCATACATGTGGTTATTACAGGATTACATGCACGCATTGCAACCTTGTTTCCCGTGTTTGCCGCATCTTCATCTGCATCATAGTTATTCTGTGCAAGGCATGAAGCAACATCAGTTATGCAATCTTCTGCATATTCTGCCAGTATAGAATCCTGTGCCGATTTGATTTGTACCAATGTACGGTTCAAGAATTCTTTGACCACATTGTTTTGCGGATTATATTCTGTATTATTACCGCTTTCTGTATACGTGATATCCTGGCATCTGTTTAATACGGACATGCACATACCATAATTTTTGCCATCATCATTGTCATGATAACCAATCTTGTTTTGCAAGAATTTAGACATATCCGCGGATGTCGTTTGCGCTGAATCAGGTGTTACAGTCGCGGTAATATAATCACTTAAATTACCAGCCATTATTGATTCAGAACCAGTACTGCTTAAACCCCATGCATTATATTTTGTGGAACCATCACTGCCCACGGTATATTCCCATGCATCATATATTGGTGCCAAAACATCGCCTGGGGCGCCAGGTTCACTGCCCACGACAATTTCGCCGTTAACAATAAATTTGCCACTGGGGTCCAGACAGTTTTCATAATCATCGCCGCACACAAAGTCATCCTGCATACAGTTATCCAGTTCTGTCACACACCCACGCAGGTCATATTGATTCTTTTGCTGGGCAACCAACAGACGCGCGCGTTGCAGAACACTTTTCGCGTTGCGTACTGTTGATGACATTTGGTCATTTGAATCTGTCAATGCGCGTTCGTATGCAATACACGCCTTGTCAATTTCCAAATCGTATGCATTTGTTATAATTGTTATATCAACACCCTGCGCCTGGCAACTGTTCAGCACCGCCGCCTTGCACCGGGATGCCGCCGTGTCATACAGTTTTTCACCGCGTTGATTGCTGATACTGCTGGTATTTGTGCCGCCACCCAATAATGATGTCAGGTCAAATCCAGTGCTGTCAATTGTGAAATCCAATAATCCAGACAAATCAAAAGTTAATCCACTGGACGATGATGACGATGTACCCGATTGCACTTCGACAATCATGTCTTTGATTTTATCCAAATCATTCTTTAATTGACTGTTATCAGTCGTTGACTGCATTTGTAATTCCGCCTCGGTCTGGGTGAATAATGTTTCAACCTCTTCTGCGGTTAATCCGATATATTGAATTTGTTGCGCAACATCTTGTAAATCTTCGGTTGCCTGTTTCAATGCCGCTTCGGTTTCAGCATAGTTATCCAGGTTGGCACTGCAACTGCACCGCCCCTGGTTTTCATCCAGTACATTACAGAAATTATCCATACATGCGGTATATTGCGCCTTGCAATAATCGGTTAATTGCGCCAATTCATCCATTGATACCGACGACGATACAGATGTTTCAGATTCACCCGTTGTTGTTGTCGACCCAACACGGATTGTTGGAACACGCGCACTGACATTTGTTGCACGCGTGCTGACCCGCGCACTGGTGCCGCCACTGATATACAATGGAGTATTAACCGTATCTGTTTGAACAATTGATGCCCGCGCAGTATTTGAATTATTCTTCTGCGCCGATGCCGCGCGCGTTGTTACACCCGGCGTTGTTGATGTTGTCGTTGAACGGACAGTTGTTGTTGGGCGACTGGCAACCGTATTTGGCGCAGTTGCGCGCGATGTACGCGTTGCATTTGTTCGTGATGCCGCCGCACGCGATGCCGTGGTTGTCGCCGTACGCGATGTGGTTGTCGTACTGGTTGCTGTTGGGCGCGATGTCACCGTACGCGCCATGGTTGCCGCATTATTGCGATTTGCAACATTACGCGCCGATGTGGTTGTTGATGTCGCAACCGCACGTGATGCCGCCGCACGACCCGTTGCATTGCGCGGACTGACCGCGGTTGGGACAACCGGCGTTACCGTTTTCGTTTGTTGTTCTGGTGTTTCAGACTGTTCAGATGCATTATCTTCGACAACAACATCATCCGTTATATATTCCATATCCGGATTTTCTGCTGCATACTGTGCCATCATTTCTTGATAGAAATATTCGGGTGCAACCTCTGCAAATGCGGGCAAAACCAGCAATCCACTAATAACGGCAATCAATCTCTTCATGCAAAAAATCCTTCCTATTACATATGATTTTATCACAACAGGCAAAAACGCGCAAACAAAAAATACATTTTGTCCAGACAAAGTCTGTGATTTAAGTTAATTTTCCTGATTATTATATTTTTTAACGAATTTGACATACATGTTATCTTTGTTATATACTGTATCCACAATAGCAAGAGGTATTTTTAATTGGGGATTTTAAAGAAAGTTTCGATGTTTGTATTTACACTGCCGTTGATGGGATGCACAACGATACCAACAACTATGCATGATGAAAGACTGGCAAACTATACGCCAAAAATAACAGCGACCGATTTCGATTATGACCCAATGAAAACCCCAATTGCACAATGCTATGCCAAAGAACTGGCATCGGGGGATGAAATCAGTGGTGCAACATTGATTGAAGATGGGCTGTCCGCGTTTGTAATTCGGGCGGCATTTGCCCGCATGGCAACAAAAACAATCGACTTGCAAACATATATTTACAGCAATGACTTTTCGTCCAAGGTACTGATTGGCGAATTGAAACGCGCCGCAGATCGTGGGGTAAAGGTTCGAATATTACTGGATGATTATGGAACCAAGTCAGATATTGTTGATGTAATGGTGTTGAATCAGCACCCAAATATCGAAGTAAAGGTTTTTAACCCGGTTGCAAATCGTTCCAGATTATTGTATTACCCGCAATTCTTGCTGGATTTCAACAGGTTGAATTCCAGAATGCATAACAAGTTATTTATCGTAGACAACATTGCATATATAACCGGCGGTCGAAATGTTGGCAGTAATTATTTTTATCCGGAAACTGCATCTAACTTTTCCGATACTGATGTTTTATTCGTTGGCGATATGACAAAATACGCCACCGCCAGTTTTGATGAATATTGGAATTACCACCTGTCTATTCCAGCTGATGTATTTCCAAAGGCAAAATCAGAACGTGCAATGCGCAAACTGGAAAAAAAGTTTGCCGAAATTCAACAAGAAAGTGCAGACGATATCAAAGAATACAACAAAATAATATCGCGCGCACAACGCGAATTCAAAAACAAAAAATTTGATTTCAGTTGGGGGCATGGTAAATTCTTGGCAGACCCACCATCCAAAGTAGAAATGTCAATGGATGAAAAAGAACAATATCGTGGCGATATTATCATGGCACTGCAAAAACTGTGGGGCGAAACAACAGATTCTGTATACATGTCGGCGGCGTATTTCGTCCCGGGACAAGGCGGATTGGAACACATGCTGCGCGAAGAAGATTCTGGCGTACACATGACAATTGTTACAAATTCACTGGCATCAACAAATGCACCAACCGTTTATGCAAAATGGGAAAAATACAGAAAGCGACTGATTGAATCTGGTGCGGATGTTTATGAATTTATGTTGTCTGCCGAAAATTTGCGCGGTAAAGAACACGACCGTGAACGCAAGCAATCCAGTTTTTCTGTCCTGCATAGCAAAACAATTGTGTTTGACGATGATATTTCTTGGATTGGCAGTTTTAATCTGGACCCGCGCAGCGCATATTATAACACAGAAAATGTCGCAATCTTTGAAAGTCGGGAATTTGCAGATAAACTGCGCGAAATGATTATACGCGATACAAAAACATCATGGCGCGTTACACTGGATGATGACGGCGACCCTGTTTGGACCGGCAGCAGACCGGGCGACACAGAACCACGCATATATCATCACAGTCCGGACACATCAATATTCCGGCGCGCATTAAAAATAATTACAAATTTGGTTCCAGAAAAATTTGTATAACAGATAAAAAATACCGGCATTTGCCGGTGTTTTTTTATTTCTTTGCAACCCGTTTTCTGAATTCATTACACGGTCGAAATGATGCAACCCGCCGGGCAGATATAACCGCGGATTCCCCCGTTTTTGGGTTGCGCCCCATACGCTGTGGCTTGGTCAAAATTTTAAAACTGCCAAAGCCCGCAAATTTAACCTCTTCCCCATGAATTAATGATTCACGAATTTCATCAAATACAATATCAACCAATTTAAACGCATCCGCCGTGGTCAGACCGAAACGTTCGCGCAAACGATTTGCAAAATCACTTCTAGTTATTGTCGCCATTTATTACACCCTGATTAATGCGGCACCCCATGTCAGACCACTGCCAAACGCAGGGTACAAGACCAGTTGTCCGCGTTTAATTATATTATTATCAAATGCATATGCCATTGCCAAAACGCCTGATGCGCCACTGGTATTTGCATGCTTATCCACTGTGACCAAAATCTTTTCCAATGGGAATCCCAAACGCTGGGCGCCACTTTGAATTATACGCAAGTTCGCCTGGTGCGGAACAATCCAATCAACATTGTCCGCCGTAATTCCCGCGTGTTCCATAATATAACTGGCCGCCGCCGGCATTAATGTAACCGCTTTTTTATATGTTTCTGGTCCATTCATCATGATATGATGATCTGGTGTACCATACAACATATCTAATTCCTTGCCATCAGACATTACAACCGTATCAATTATTCCAGAATAGCTGGATGACGAATGTTCAAAAATCATCGCACCCGCACCATCACCAAATAAAACAGCCGTACTACGATCGCCCCAATCAATAAAGCGAGACATTTTTTCCGCACCGATAATCATTATACGCTGATGAATCCCAGCCGTAAAAAATGCACGCGCACAATGCAATGCATATATATACCCTGTGCATGCACCACGTACATCAAATGCCGGCGCATTATTTGTCGCCCCCAACCGTCCCAGGACCTGAACACCAACGGACGGAAAATCCAGCTCTGCAGATGTTGTGGCAACAATTACCATATCAATGTCATTGATTGTTATTTTTGCATTATCCAATGCGCGCTGGGCTGCAATAACCGCCATATCAACAACAGTTTCATCATCACGCGCAAAATGCCGTTCACGCATGCCCGTACGCTGAACAATCCATTCATCCGATGTATCAACCATCTTTTCTAAATCAAAGTTAGTGACAATCCGTTCCGGCAAATAAGACCCATATCCAATCAGTCTGTTTCCCATAACTTAATCCCTTCCTTAATTTTTATCTGGGGTATTATACAAGCCGTGATTACAACTTGCAATATTAAAATCTATGAATAGAATATAGTGCATTGTCCCCATAGTTCAACTGGATAGAACGGGGGTTTCCTAAACCCTTGATACAGGTTCGATTCCTGTTGGGGACGCCATAACCAGGATTAAAAATGGAAAATAAAGCGATTAAAATTGGAATTATTGCAAGTTTATTGCCACATTTGTTTTGCTGTGTATTGCCAATTACATTATCAATAATTGGTTTATTTGCACCGGAATTTGCACATGCAGAATTTATTCCACACTGGGTTGAACCATGGTTGTTTGTGTTTTCTGGATTAATGTTATGCATATCGTGGTATTTGGTAATTCGTGATTGCCAGTGCGAATGCGAACATTGTCATGGCGCGCACAATCACCAGATACAAAAAATTATACTGGCGGTTATAACAATTATATTTATTGCCAGTATTATTTTACATTTTATCGCGCATCATTAATTAATAAAAAAAGACCGACATTTGCCGGTCTTTTTTTTATTGTTGAATAATACCAATTTCTGTCAGCCATTCTTTCACCGTATCGCCAGAATTGGCAGCGGCGCTGCCATAAATTGCAATTCCATTTAAATGCGTGGAATTTGGCGTCAATGTCGCAATGCCTGTGTGAACATTGCCAGCGCCACTGCCCCCATGTGTATTAAATGGTATGACCGTTTTTCCAGACAAATCCGCGTTTGTTAAAAATGTACGAACAGGCGATGCCAATATACAGCAGTGATTTCATTTCTTTATCCTTTGCGTTATGTCAAATTATATTACTTGACTTTGGTAAGTATAAGTCCTAGACTCAACTCTAAGTCAAGAGGTTTTTTATGCGAATTGGTGAAATATCAAAAATAACAGGATTATCAGAACATACCCTGCGTTTTTATGAAAAAGAAGGATTGCTGAACAATGTTGCAAAAAAACGCGGGGGCATTCGTGATTATTGCGATGCAGACTTACGATGTCTGGGGATAATTGAATGTCTGAAAAAAACAGGAATGTCATTGGTTGAAATAAAGCAATACCTGGACTGGAATGCCCAGGGGGATAAAACAATCCAGCAACGATATGATATGTTTTTACAACGGCGTGATGCAGTTCAAAAACAACTGGACGAAATGCAAAAAACAATGGCAGTGGTCGAATTTAAAATAAAATATTATGCACGCGCATTAAAGGCAGGGACGATGTCTATATATGACGGCAAGAAAGTAAAAATGCCCGATTTTTTTGACAGCATACCTCATACAAAAAAATAAATAAAATGCCGGCAAATGCCGGTATTTTATTTATTGCACATTGACAGTTTCGGTAATAATATAAATTGCAAAATGATAAAAAAGGATTGGTATATGAAAATTTATGAACAAACGGAACTGGATTTTAAAGATGTGTTGGTTAAACCAAAACGATCATTTATAAATTCCCGGTCAGAGGTTGAAATTACCCGTGAATATAAATTTAAATGGTGTCCACGAAAAATCATCGGCACAGGTATAATTTCTGCAAATATGGCAACCGTTGGTACATTCGAAGTCGCAAAACATATGATGCAAAACAAAATGTTTTGCTGTCTGCACAAGCATTACCCAGTTGACGATTTAATAAAATTTATAAATGAAAATGATTGCCGCGATTATGTGTTCTTGTCAATGGGGCTGCGTGATGAAGATTATGAAAAAATCGAAACTATATTAACCCAATATCCTGGCAAATGTCGCAATATATGTATTGATGTTCCAAACGCATATATTCCACGGGTCAAAGAACTGGTGATAAAAATGCGTGAAAAATTTCCTGATATTTTATTAATGGTTGGCAATGCTGTTACAGCCGAACTGGTCGAAGATTTAATTTTATCAGGCGCAGATATTGTAAAATGCGGTATTGGCAGTGGCAGTGCATGTATCACCCGGCGTATAACAGGCGTTGGTCGTCCACAATTATCAACAATATTTGAATGCGCCGATACAGCCCATGGTATTGGCGGTATGATTTGCAGTGATGGCGGTGTTGTATATATTGGCGATATATGCAAGGCGTTTGGTGCCGGTGCAGATTTTGTAATGATGGGTGGATTTTATGCGGGCTGTGCCGAAGCCGCTGGCGATATCATCGAAAAGAAATATATAACAAATCAGATTGATGCGCAAACAGGTGAACGCATAATTGAAACAAAACAATTCAAAGTATTTTATGGCATGTCATCAGAATACGCACAAAACAAACACTATCACGGCATGCCAAAATATCGTGCCAGCGAAGGACGCGTTGTCGAAGTTCCATTGCGTGGCTCAATTGATAAAATGAATCAAGATATACTGGGTGGTCTGCGTTCATATATGACATATATTGGCGCGCGCAGATTAAAAGATGTTTGCAAATGCACAACATTTTATCGCGTCAATACGCAATTAAATACGGTTTTTGGCGATTAAAAAATGCCGGCATTTGCCGGTGTTTTTTATTCAGATTCTTGACCGATTTTTTCACGAATATTTGCAACCGACAATGCGCGCGCGGCAATTACATCATTTAAATTTGCCCCCGTCAATTCAGATGCATATTTAATCGAATTTGCAAATGCCAATGCATCACTGTTGCCGTGTGTCTTGACCGCAAAACCACGCAATCCCAGAAAAGTCGCCCCCGCATATGAACGCGGATCAATTTTATTCTTTAATCGTTTAAAAACATGCACCAAGAAAAACGCGCCGATAATTGCCAATATTGATTTTTTTAAATTATCAACCAACACGCGTTTGATTAACTTTGCGGTACCTTCGACTGTTTTTAAAACAATATTGCCGGTAAATCCGTCTGTTACAACAACCTGGACATTACCGCCACCAATGTCATTGCCCTCTACAAATCCAATATATTCGTATGGCAATTCGTCTTTGTGTTCGGTTAATAACTTATTTAAACGCTGTAATGTTTCGTTGCCCTTGGTCGCTTCTTCGCTTCGGCATAGACACTGCCCAAAATGGCAAAGTCGAATAAATCCCCTTCATCACAATGCACATTTGCGCCCAAATCCAGCACCACAACACGGGAATCACCGCCACCCGATGGCAACATTGTTGTTATTGCCGGACGCGAAATACCATCAATTGTTTTTAATGCCAGTTTTGATAATGACATTAATATACCCGTATTACCCGCACTGACCACTGCGGCAGAATTTCCTTCGCGGACATCTTTGATTGCCATGTACATCGATGTATCTTGGGCATGACGAATAACATCACGAACCTTGTCCGTGCCTTTGATTGCGTTTGGCGCATCAATAATATCACAATTACGGGCAACACGCGGATATTTAATTAATAATTCACGCAATTGTTTTTCGGGACCAAACACGCGAAAGAACACACCGTCTTCGCCGTTTTGATACAGGAACTGGTTCATGCCCCCCAATACGGCGTTTGGTCCCTTGTCCCCGCCCATTGCATCGATTGCGATAATTTTCTTTGCCGTTGTCATGGTACATTAAAAAAGCAGAACGGCACAATTTGTAAACAATGCGCCAATGTTCTGCTGTTTATCCTTTGTGTATATTATTTTGCACCACATGCCGGACATATATGATGTGGGCGCTTTTTTTCACCGCATACCTTGCATACCGAACATGGCATTATTGACAATGCATCATGCGAACGGCGCTGGGCGCTGCGTGCTTTACTTGTTTTACTTTTTGGCGTTGCCATTTTAAAATCCTTTTTATTTACAGTTTGCTATTTTATTAAAATATATTGCATTTGCAAGAAAAACTTTATTTTTCGCGTTTTCCACAAAATTGCCCAGCATCATAAAATATTATGACAACTGGGCAAAATATGATAGTCGATTATATATCCAGCAACTGTTGCTGACCGTTGCCTTCGCGTGCCAGACGTTCTGCCTTTTCTTCTTCTTTGGCAATTTCACGGACACGGCGAACATATGCACCAGTTCCAATTGGAATCAGACGACCAACAATCAAGTTTTCATTTATACCAACCAGTTTATCAGTTGCACCACTGATTGCCGCATCAACCAATACCTTGGTTGTCTGTTGGAACGATGCGTTGGATATAAATGAACGCGATGTCAATGATGCACGGGTCAATCCAACCAGCACCTGGGACGCTTCGGCTGGGCGTCCGCCATCATGAACAACACGAGCATTTTCTTCTTCGAAATCAACACGGTCAACAACCTGACCCATCAAGAATGCAGTATCGCCCGGATTTGTGATTTCAACACGGCGTGTCATTTCACGAATCAAGATTTCAATATGCTTGTCATTAATGGACACACCCTGCAAGCGATATACTTGCTGAATCTGTTCGACCATAAATGTTGCCAGTGCCTTTTGCCCCAAGATACGCAAAATATCTTGTGGTACTGGATCGCCATCGACCAGTTTTTCCGCCTTTTTCACAACATCGCCACTGCGAACCAGTAAATTCGTACCCTTTGGCACAGCATATTCAACCGGCGCGGTACCATCATCTGGGACAATGCGAATGATGATTTTTGATTTCGCATCTTCCAGTTCAATGGTTCCATCGATTTCCGCCAATAATGCCGGATTTGCAGGGCGGCGAACTTCCAGTAATTCATTAACACGCGGCAGACCACCGGTAATATCGCCTGTACGCTTGGTCTGGACAGGAATACGCGCCAGAATATCGCCCGCCGCAACACTTTGTCCGTTCGATACATTCAATACAGAATACATTGGTAACAGATATTCTGCAATTTTTTTACCGCCCAGTGAAATTATTTCACCGCGGTCATTTACCAATGTAATTGCCGGATTCAGCGCTTTCTTGGTGTTTGCTTTCCAGTTTATAACCTTGCGCGAAACGATACCGGTCATTGAATCAACTTCTTCTTGGTATGAAACATTTTCAACCAAGTCTTGGAATTGAACAATACCGTCTTTTTCCGCAATGATTGTGTTGGAATATGGATCCCATTCTGCAACCTTGGCGCCCTTTTCCACGGTGTCGCCATCGTTTACAATCAGCATAGATGCATATGGCAAACTGCTGGAAAACAGTTTTTCGCCCTTGTCATTAACGATTGCTAATTCACCATTACGCGACAGGACAACAACGCGCCCCGCTGAATTCTTAATCGTATTAACGCCAGTTAGTTTAACTGTGCCGGCAACAGGAACCTCTATAAAGTGGCTTTCTGCACCGCCAGATGCAACCCCACCAATGTGGAATGTACGCAATGTTAACTGGGTACCTGGTTCACCAATGGACTGACCCGCGATAACACCAACCGCTTCACCAACATGAACCAGCGCATTACGCGACAAATCCATACCATAACATTTTGCACACAAACCATCACTGCAACATGTCAAAACACTGCGCACATCAACCGATGGCAATCCTGATTCATTAATCTGTTTCGCGGCAGTCTTGGTAATTAATTCACCCGCGGGAACAATAACTTCCTTGGTTAATGGATGAATAATATCATGTGCCGCCGTGCGTCCCAAAACAACATCGCCCAATGGTACAGACAATGTGCTGCCTTGGTATACAGGTTTTGCAGTAATAAATTCAGTTGTGCCACAATCATGTTCTGTAATGACCGTATTCTGTGCCAATTCAACCAAACGGCGTGTCAAATACCCAGCATCAGCGGTTTTCAACGCCGTATCCGACATACCCTTGCGCGCACCGTGGGTCGATGTAAAGTATTCAGACATGGTTAAACCTTCTTTGAAGTTCGAAATAATTGGAACCTCGATAATTGAACCGTCGGGCTTCTGCATCATACCACGCATACCCGCAACCTGTTGAATCTGACGCTTTGAACCACGGGCACCGGATAATGCCATCATTAACACTGAATTCCAATGATCGCCTTCGGTCTTGCCCAGGGCGGCATACGCCAAATCGCCGATTTTATCGGTTGTTTTCTGCCACAGGTCAATTAATTTGTTATGTCTTTCCCCACTGGACAACAAACCGTTTTGATATTGCTGTTCAATTTCTTCGGCTTCTTTTTCGGTTTCAGAAATAATTGTTTTCTTTTCTTCTGGGACCACAATATCTTCGTACCCGATTGAAATACCACTGCGTGCCGCCTGTTCGAAACCGGTATCTTTCAATGCGTCCGCCAACATAATCATTGCTTTATCACCACAACGTTCATATGTTGTTGCCAATAATGCTTTGATTTCTTTTACTGGCATAACCTTGTTCACCAAATCAAACGGCATATTATCCGATTTCGGCAACAATTCGCCCAGAATCATACGACCGGCGGTTGTTTTATAAATCTTGCCATTAATACGCGCAACAATTGGTGTGTGCAATGTAATGGATTTATTTTCCAATGCCATTTTCACTTCGTCCATATTGGCAAAGCGCGGTGATTTATCCGTATGTTCACCATTAATCAACGAAATATAATATACCCCCAATACCATGTCTTGTGATGGTACAATCATCGGTTCGCCATTTGCCGGCGACAAAACATTGTTCGATGACAACATTAATGTGCGCGCTTCTAATTGGGCCTCTAATGAAATTGGAACATGTACAGACATCTGGTCGCCGTCAAAGTCCGCGTTAAATCCCTTGCAGACCAATGGGTGCAGACGAATTGCCTTGCCTTCGATTAACACTGGTTCAAACGCCAACAGCGACAGCCTGTGTAATGTCGGCGCACGGTTTAACAATACAGGATGCTGGTAAATAACCTTTTCCAGGATTTCCCACACAACATCTTCGCCATTTTCAACCATTTTGCGGGCGGTCTTTAATGTGTTGGCATAATCACCCGCCAACAAACGCGCATACACAAACGGTTTAAACAATTCCAACGCCATTGTTTTTGGCAAACCAACCTGGTGCAATTTTAATGACGGACCCGACACAATCACACTGCGCCCAGAATAATCAACGCGTTTACCCAACATGTTCATACGGAAACGACCAGATTTACCACGCAATGAATCTGACAAAGATTTTAATGGGCGGCGGTTCTGGGATACCATTGGACGCGCCTTGTGTCCGTTATCGAATAACGAATCAACCGCTTCTTGCAGCATGCGTTTTTCATTGCGAACAATGATTTCAGGCGCATGCATTTCAATAAATCTTTTCAGACGGTTATTACGAATAATAACACGGCGGTATAAATCATTCAGGTCAGACGCCGCAACATGTCCCGCATCTAATGTTACCAAAGGACGCATTTCTGGTGGAATAACCGGGATAATATCTGGCAACATCCATGCAGGTTCTGTTTTTGAATCCAAGAACGCTTCGACCAGTTTTAATTGTTTGATTAAACCTTTGCGTTTTGATTCTGATTTGGTTTCTGCCAATTCTGCGCGCAGACGCGTGCGTTCATCGCCCATATCCAGATTTGCGATAATACTGCGAATACCTTCGGCACCGATGCCAACATGAAATGCGTCCGCACCAAATTCTTCAACCGCATTTTGATATTCATCTTCGCTGATAACATCATATTGTTTCAGATTGGTTAATCCTGGTTCAATAACAATGTATGCATCATATGATATAACCTGTTCCAATTTTTTCTGGGGCAGATTATTTAACAGCGTTGCGATTTTACCTTCACGCAGGAACCATGTATGTGCAACAGGTATTGCCAGCTTAATATGCCCCATGCGTTCACGGCGAACAGATGAAGATCCAACTTCGACCCCACAGCGTTCGCAGACAACGCCACGGAATTTTATTCTTTTATATTTGCCGCATGCACATTCATAGTCTTTCATCGGTCCAAAAATCTGCTGGCAGAATAATCCCTCTGGCTCTGGTTTCAAAGAATGGTAATTTATAGTTTCCGGCTTTTTTACTTCGCCATGGGACCAGGACAGAATTTCTTCTGGGGATGCAATGGTAATACGCAATGCATCAAACTGTTCCTTGGTTTCAATTTGTCCAAATATTTTCTGCAACATATTGGTCATAAATTTTGCTCCTTTCAGTCGCTTTTTTTATTGTTATCTGTTGGTGCCGCATTGCGGCACCAGCGCAATAACTTTAATCTATTTTCTTTGGTGTCAATGCCAATCCCAAACCACGCAATTCACGAACAAATACATTGAACGCTTCTGGTGTGCCGGTTTGGATATCGTTGCTGCCAGATATAATGGCTTCATACATTTTGGTACGACCAACAATATCATCTGACTTTACGGTCAACATTTCGCGCAGCAAGTGTGCAGCACCATGTGCTTCCAGCGCCCATACTTCCATTTCACCCAAACGCTGACCACCCATGTGGGCTTTACCAGACAATGGCTGTTGTGTTACCAATGAATAACTGCCAACAGAACGTGCGTGAATCTTTTCATCAACAAAGTGATGCAGTTTCAGCATGTACATAACACCAACGGTTACAGGACGCGCAAACTTTTCACCCGTCATACCATCATACAATGTGAATTGCCCCGTTTCTGGTAATTTTGCCAATTTCAACATCTTGCGAATGTCTTCGGGGGTTGCACCGTCAAATGTCGGTGTTGCCATCGGCACACCATCGCGCAATAATGCCGCTTCGGCACGGACATCCGTATCCGTCATTTTTTCTAATTTTTCAGATACTTCTTTGCCGTAAATCTTGCCAATTGTTGTACGCAAATCATCCGTAACCGCGCGTTTTTGTTTTACTTCTTCCAGAACCGCGCCAATTTGCTGACCCAATGTACGCGCCGCCATGCCAAGATGGGTTTCCAAAATCTGACCGATATTCATACGAGATGGCACACCCAACGGATTTAAAACTAAATCAACTGGGGTTCCATCTTCCATGTATGGCATGTCTTCGATTGGAACAACCTTGGAAACAATACCTTTGTTACCATGGCGTCCCGCCATTTTATCACCCGGCTGTAATTTCATCTTGTGTGCGATGTATACCTTTACTTCTTTTAATACGCCGGCACCCAAGGAATTGCTTTCTGTTGCCTTGGCAACTTCGGCATCTGCTTTTTCATTCAACGCCTTTAACCGTGCAACATGTTGTTCACGCAATTCATCAATTTTTGCCTGGGCTTCTTTATTGCGAACAACCAACTTTTTAACATCCGTTGGTTTAATCCCTTCGAACACTTCTTGGGTCAGTTTCTTGCCGATAAATGGTTTCAGACTGCCTGTGCCAGAATCAATTACCATACCTTCGGCAATTTGGAATATCTGATCCGCAAATCCGCGTTCCATGATTGAAGTTTCTTCTTCGCGGTCTTTGTTAATCTTTTCAATTTTTTGCAGTTCAATCATCTGGGTGCGTTCGTCTTTCTTGACACCATGGCGCGTCAAAACATTTACCCCGATAACTGTACCTTCTTCGTTCGGTCCGACACGCAGTGATGTATCTTTGACATTTAATGCCTTTTCACCAAAGATATTACGCAACAGTGCTTCTTCGGGGGTTAATAATGTTTCAGATTTTGGTGAAACACGACCAACCAAGATATCGCCCTGTTTTACACGCGCACCCACATAAATAATTCCAGATTCATCCAGATTTTTCAGTGCTTCTTCACTGACATTTGGAATGTCGCGGGTGAAGCTTTCTGGACCCAATTGGGTATCACGAACCTTGAATTCTTTTTCAACAATCTTGACCGATGTGAAAACATCATCGCGTGAAATGCGTTCAGAAATAACAATAGAATCTTCATAGTTATATCCACGCCATGGAACGAATGCCACCAAGACATTGCGCCCCAATGCCAATTCACCATAATTCATTGATGAA
>CASDTC010000004.1 GCA_949283535.1 uncultured Pseudomonadota bacterium | reverse complement strand
GATTACAAAATTATCGTTCAAGCATATCTTTTCCAAATCTTTGATTTCCAGACTTAACAATTCTTTATTCCAACCACCATTTTCAGCGATTTTGTTATCTGCCAATCTGTATGCGCGTTTTTGAGCATCTGTTAAGTGGGAAAGTTTTACAGTTGGAACAGTTTCCAGATTCATTGCCTGGGCGGCCATAAAACGACCATGTCCCGCGATAATTTCATTGTTTTCATCGATCAATATTGGATTATTAAAACCAAATTTGGTTATAGAAGATATGATCTGTTGCACCTGAGATTCAGGATGCGTTTTTGCGTTGTTTTTATACGCGTGGATATCACCCAGTTTCAAATTTTCAATTTGTAATTTATTCATTCCCTCTCTCCTTTTGCGAAATTCACATAAACAAAAAAGGAGCCAATTATGGCACGTACGTGCCAGTTCGACTCCTTTCATCATCAGAATACCAAAAAACAATTTTGTTTTCAACCGATGTCTGTAATCACCAAAATAAAACGGCTGACTTGAAAACTTATCTGACGCGCCAGGTAATTTTACACGTAATCAAAGTAGAACCCGAGCCCAAAAAACAAAAATAAAAATATACAATATTGTGCGAAGATGAGACAGCCGCAAAATGGTGTAAAAATCTTCTTTCAGGAGATAAAGCTTTAAAAGCAAGTTGTTCAGTATATTGTTTTTCTGGCTGTGGTTCTGTATCGGATATGGCCAAGAGTTGGTTAAAGTGTTTTGATGATTTTGTGTTCGTATTAGATGCGGATTGTAAGGATAAAAAAGAGTATAAAAATATCAAAAATATAGTTTTTTACCTGGGAAAAAAGCACCAGAGTCTGAAATGTACACATATTTACAGTCTCTTTGTGAAAGGGACGAGTTTTGGGGTAAAAATAATTTTTATAAAGACACATGCTTCAATGATTTTGTTGATGTAGATTCAGAGTCTAAACATAAAGAGTGGGTAAGTAAAAATAATAAAAATTTTGGAAGTAACTGGGTAAAGTTTTTTAGAAGATGGCTCAAAGGTTATATTGAAGAAAAAACAATTTCAAGAAAGCGTTAGGCGTTTGTTAAGATAAAAATTTTATTATTTTTTTCTAAGAATAGAAATAGGAATGCAAAAAATCATGTCATTTTTGTGTGGAAGCTGGATATAGTTTAGGTGTTTAGAAAATGCTAGTCAGTTTGTTATATAAAAAGCAAAAAAAATTGATATAGCAAGTTGGTATTATTTAACCACTTCGTAGCCATCTGATAATAAGTCTTACATATGGTTTTCAAATTGACTTGGGGTATCTGTTAGCCGAATATGATGTTTTTTTTACGTCAAATACTAACGAGTGTGTTCCTGCCAGCACAAAGCAAAAGTACTTAAAATAAAAAAAGTTATAAAAGTTCTAGAAATTAAAGGAAATCAAAACAAAAAGTAAAAATTATAATAGGGAAAAAGTGATCGATTTAATCGTTCCTTTTGACAAGTGTTTACCTTTTTCTCGTTGAGATTATAGTCTTCTTACATGTGTATACAACTAATGACAAATATCATTAGTTGTATTAAACTTGAAAAAAGATTAAAAAATAAAATTTTTCGGTTGTTTAGAAAAATACGCAACTGTAAAAATCAAAATTATTGAATGTAGATAAAGTGCTGGCAATTCTAACAAAAAAGTCTCTTGGTAGTTGGTTTGTAAACTACGGCTATTATAAAAAATATCGAAGTATGTGGAATATTGATCATAGTAAAACAAAAGCACTCTGACGGAGTGGACTGGAATTTGTGACCTGGCTAGCTGCGTGCAGGATATTTATGTCTCAATATAAGATTGTTTAATATAAAAAAGCTCAAATATATTTTCTACAATATCAATTGGTTGAGACCTTATAATAATAACTTAATCGATCTCTATCGGCAGATTGTGTTTTACAACGCAATTCAGCAGATGTAGCATTTATAGCTGAAATATACGTTGGATAGTTTAAATAAACATCTTCAAGTTTCAATAACATTTCATTAAATGAACAAAAAATAAGGTTCTTATCGGATATTAAATCGGTAATACCTGTAGTGTTAGAGATAATGGTTGGTAGTTTCGAATATATAGCTTCTAGAGCTGCAAGACAAAAACTGTCAAATACAGATGGGACAACACATAAATCATAGTTTTTATACTGTTCTATCATTTGGTTCCTTGGAACAGCACCATAAAAATGAAGCCATTTATAACCGTTATTTTGTAATATTGTTATGGTGTCTGTTCGCTTAACGGGTGTCGTAGCACCGAAACAATAAAGTTCCAAAAATATTCCCTGGTCTCGCAGCTGTTTTACTGCTTTTATTAAATCAAAAATCCCTTTTCGTTTCTCTATTCTGCCAGAAAAGATAATTTTCATTGGATTGTTTTTTGAAAATTTATTCTCGTACTTTGTTTTATGCGCAGGGGTTGTTTTCATTGATAATTGAATTAAAGTAAACGGTAATTTCTTGTGCAACACACCATTTATTTTTTGCATCAAATTTTCACTGTTTGAGACAATATTTTTTGCTTTTAATAATGTTTTTTTTTCCAGTTTTTTTACAAAATGACTTAAATATGCTGGATTGTTTGGGTTGTATGATTCCGATACAAAACTTGGGGTATCGCATTTTATAATAGTTCTTTCTGGAAATTTTTTTACAAAAAAATAGCCTTCACCCCCCCAATCACTAGTTTCTATAACATCAAAGTGTATATTAGTTTCTTTTTCTATCTTTTTTAAATATTTGTATGCTTTGTATGAGTAAAAATATGCCCCGTATTTATTAAATTTTAACAATGTAAATAATTTACTGGTGCGTGGTAAAAAATGTGGCAGGTATATAATCTGGGTGCTTTTTGTGCTTTTTTTGATGGGACGCAATATGCCAGGGGTGCGTGAAATAACAACAACATTGTGTCCCGATGCGGTCAAAAACTTTACATTTTCTTGAACATATGACGCAATTCCCCCAGATTCTCGTTCGTATGGAGGGTAACCTGGATAGACTAGGCAAACGTTAAGCTTTTTTGAAGAATTTTTTAAGTATGTCAATTTGAAAATCACCTCCGTGCCCCCGCTTGTTTAGTAAGACTAATTCGGTTTGCGGTAAATACTTTTTTAAGAGATGCGCTTGTTCTACATTACATATTGGGTCATATTTATTATGTACCAAAAAAACAGGCTTGGCCAATAACTTTGGTAATTCATTTACAACACCGCTATTCGGTAAAAATAGATTATTACTTAAAAAATAACAATAAAGACGTTTTTGTAAAAAAGCTTTATCAATCAAATTTGTTTTTAATCCATCGCTTTTATGAAATGTATATTTATATATCTCATAATCATTATATTTTGATATAAACTCAACATCGTTATTCTTTATTGCTTGCTTTATTTTTAAGAATATATTATTTTCGTCAACATCATAATCTGATAGTGTCTTAAATTTTTTTAAATCGCGCATCAATTTTTTTAAATCATGATGGCGTCCCAACAAAACATTTGATAGTACCAACGATTTTGTTGTGTCTGGAAATTTTGCCCCAAACGCCAATGCCAAAGTACTGCCCCAAGAACCGCCAAATAAAATACATTTTTCCTGAATCCCGATAAAGTCAAGCAGTGCCTTTGCATCATCTAAAATTTTTTCAATTGTGTTATCTTCTATGCAACCGAAAGGTTCAGACTTTCCACAACCACGCTGATCAAATGTGATAATATTATACTTTGTTTCGTCCAAAAAATCATAAAATCCCGCCCATGAGCAATCACCAGGACCAGCATGAAAAGATAAAACAGGTATGCCTTTCGGGTTACCTAATAGCATATAATAAATACGATGTTCTTTACTGGTTTTTAACCAGCCATCTCTATATATTTTCATAAAAATATTCCTTAACGAGTGTTTTGTATGATATTACATTTATTGCGTTCTATCAACACTTTTGTATCAGTCAAACGGTTAATGTTTTGCAAATTATTACAATTATAACAATAGATCGTAACTTGACTAGCGCAAACATTTATTGTTCTTAAATTTTGCATTTCTGTACAATCATAGGTTCCAGACTTCGTTATGTTTATACTATGTTTATTATCAAAAGGTTCCACCCTTATCGGTTGAGTTGTTGGCACAAATATATCATATGATGGAATTACAATATGATAAAAACCTTGTTGACTAGCTTTACGCAAATCATCCTGTGTCTGAACTCGTACAGAATATGTTGTTGGCATATTAATCGTATACTCTTGAGTCAAACATGTTGTGTACTTTCTTTCTCCGCATATTATCAATTTGTTTTGCATGAAGAAGTTTGTTAGCGTTCGTTGTAATTCGGCGTCCCGATATGCGATTTCTTCGCTTGATACTGATGTCGGATGAATATATGGTGGAAATCTTCCCTTCCAGGCATCTTGTTTATCCAATCGGTTTTTTAGATAATATCTAACTTTTCCTGCGATATGTCCTTCAATAGAAATTACATTGCCGGATATTTTTCCGTTTTGAAGTTTTTCAAAATGATCTATGACGATTGAAGCAAAAGGTATCGATCGAACCATATTTATCTTGGAAAGACGTTCTTTTACTAACATGTCTTTGCGCAAAGAGCAAATTGTTATTGTTGAATTTTTATCGTTAATTTCTTTATCTAAAACGCCTTCGCCAATGCAGTGTCCGATACACAACCCTTCGTAATCTAAATCGTACACTGTATTTAATTTTACAAGCTTATATCCATTATCCAGATGCATCAGGATGTTTTTTTCATTATCTATCCCTAAGGCAGAATTTCTTTTTACTCTTTTTTCAAATTCGATATTTGCTTTATTAAATGCAGATTCAAAAGTTTCCGATGTAAATAACGCTAATTTCAATTTATAGCTCATATTTTTTTGGATATAAAAATCTGTCATATAGTCGAAATAGTCTTTGATTTGTAACAAATGCCCATAAAGTTCTTGTTTCGGGACAAACTCATAGTCGGTTTTATTTCTTATGATGTAATCCGAATTTGGATTTAACAATAAGGATTTCATGCCGTTTGTATAAATCCATTTATAAAACAATATATTTTTTATTTGTTTGATAGCGTCATCTGACAAATGAGATTTCAATGTATCTAGAATAGGGGTCAGTACACTGTTTGGTGTATGTTGCAATAAATATGGCTGGTTTGTGATGTCGGCAAAAAAATGTTTTTTGATATAATCAAAAAAAACATCCATATTGGTGATTTCCACCTTGTTCATATTAGACATTATATTTCCCTTTTGTGTGTCTGACAAATTTTATAAATTTTTTTACTTTTTTACGAAATATTTTCTTGGATCTTTCTAAGAATAAAGTTTTTTCACCATTTGCAATAAATTTTTCCCAAAAATCAAGCGTGTCCTTGAGATTGAATTCACCGCACGAAAAACCAGCAGAATACAATTTTATCAGTTTTTTTGACCGTTGTATATCTAAGATGTCTAATTTGTCAGCATCAAAAAAAGCTTTTTGTAATAATGTATTTGGGCAATATTGCTTATTTGCACCACGGTTTCGATGGCACAAAATTATATTCACAACAATATATGAATATGTTTGTTCTTTGGTAAAATATTTGAATAGTCTGGCGGAATATATATGATGATCTTTTGCTTGTTGTTTAAAGTCGTTTTGTCCGACGTCGTGCCACATGGCCGATAACATTAAAATACGAAGATTTGGTAAAGAGTTAAATCCTAAAATACGCACAGTATTAAAAAACACGCGTTTGCAATGGTTACAATTATGTACAAAATTATTACGCCGTTTCAGAATACTGTATCCAGTCATTAAAACAGAAAATAAATTATTTCTTTTTATCATTTTTGAAACAGTTTCGTTTGATGTCCGATTGAATAACTTAAGGAATTTTGAATCTCTCTTACTTTTCCTAGCATTTGCAATCTATCAGATTGTGTTGGTATAAAAATATCCTGTCCGTTATGCATTTTGTGCGATATTTCGTATAAATCTTGCAAAAACAATTGGTAAAAATATTTTACATATTTGCAGCCTCGTGTATCTATAGCCAACATATCTTTATTGTTTATAAATGCATCATATGCACAACCATTTCCGCATATACCGATACTTTTGCAAGTTTGACAGGGGGCAAAATGAATTGGTGAACGCTTTTCCCAATTTGTAGATACGATATCAGTATATTCTTGGATACTTATGTTCTTCATCGCCATTTTATTTAACAATAAGAAGGATTTGCATGGCCCGATATTTCCTTTTGCATCAATGTTTAAATTTTTGCTAGCTGCAGCGCCACAATCATGGAATCTGAAATCTTGTTGTACAAATGGTTCCAAGTGTCTGAAAATCAATTCAAAGAACACACCGCGACTTCGATATTTTTGATGCAGTTTATACATTGTTTCTGCATATAATTTTTCGTCAATTAAATATTCGTAGTCAGCAGAATTTGTGGTTGGTGGTTTCATAAAATTAATTCCAAGACCTGTTGGATTGTATTCGTTCACTAGGAACGATATGTTTTCATCTGCTTTATAAATCGTGTGCTTACCCATAACTGCTGAAATAGATATTTCAACACCATATGATTGTAATAGTTTAATATTTTTATCAACAGTTGCCCAGGTTCCGTGACCTGCGTGATTTTTTCGTAACAAATTATGTGTACGTTCTGGGCCATCCATTGATACAATACATTTTATGTTATTTTCAGCAAAAAATTTTGCTTTATCCGGTGTTATGGTTATAGCATTTGTACCTACCACAATCCAGCAATTTTCATTTGGACGCATATATTTATTTTTAAATTGTACTATCTGTTTAATGCTATCAAAAAACAACGTTGGTTCGCCGCCAGTAATATGAATTATTTTTGGCTCATTTTGTATAGAATTTTCAAAAAAGAACTTTATTGCTTCTTCCAACCGTTCTTTTTTTGTCGGTTTTGCTGATGGAGCATCTATCAACTTCACGACTTTGCAATAATCACAATTTAAATTACAAACATCGGTCAGCAAAATTCGCAATAAATTAAATTCTGGTTTTGTGCTGTATTTTAAAGAATCTTGCAGTAATTTTTGCTTGTACGCATCTGTCGGCTTATCAGTTAAGAAATTATTTTGCAAAAATATATTGTACACATCTGTATCCACAGAATTATTTTTGCATATTTTTTCAAAATATTCTTTAAGTTTTCTATTTCCAAAAATCTGCGTTTGTCTGTAGGCATTATTCAAACAATATATATTGTCTGATAATTGTATTAAATCAACACCGTATTCAAATTTCATGTTACAGCCTTTGTATTTGGTGTTTTATAGCACAAATAATATTATTGTCAAGATTTTAATAACAAAGGCGCAAGCATTTCTGGTATAATTTTTTTTATTGCATCTTGTTCTTTTTCGTCTGTCGTTATGAAGTTCAAAATCTGTCTTCTAATTTTTTGAATATTCTGTTGTTGAATGTCTCCCATTTTGATTGAAATGTTGTTTCCATGCCATCTGTGCATTAGCAATAATTCTTGCAGGTTGGCAATTTTAGATACTTTTATTAATCTGAACCATAATTCTTGGTCTTCGCATGCCAGATAATTTTCATCATAGCGTAAATTGTATTTATCTATGACTGATTTTCTAATCATCACAACAGGCTGATCTACAGGGCAATCCTTTAATAAGTAAAACAAATCGATGTTCTCTGGTCTTTTGGATATGTCAAAACCCGGAAAATACTGTGTCCACGCCCCCAGTAAGCCGATGTCGGGATGTTTTTCCATATATTTTATCTGTTTTTCGAAACGTTCGGGTAGTGATATGTCGTCACTATCCATTCGAGCAATATATTCTCCTTTTGCAAGTTCAAAGCCTTCATTAGCGGTATAAACAATACCTTTATTTATGCATCTGGAATATGCACGTATTCTGCTATCTTGTTTTGCATATTTTTGTATTATGTCCCAAGTACGATCGGTAGAGCCATCGTTTATTATGATAAATTCAAAGTCTTTAAAAGTTTGATTTAAAATACTCTCTATGGCTTCTGCTATAAATTCTGCAGAATTGTACGCAGGCATAAAAACGGAAATTTTGGGACTCATTGTAAAAACCTCTTTTTTTATAATTATATACAAAATATCAAATATCAAGAAAAAGCTTGAAAAATTAGCGTCATAAATTACAATGCCGGGTGGTATGTCAATATTTAATTCAAGAAAATTAGATATAAAGGGAAACAACAACATTGTCGTCGCTGTTATAGATGACAAGCTTTTTAAGCTAGGACAAAAAGAAATTCGAAAGTTAGGCAAAATCAAGATACATGGAAACAATAATAGGATTTATATCTATCTCCCGTTAAACCAGTCAAATATAAATATTACCATATTATCTGATGATAATGTTGTAAGTCTAGGAAAAGCTTGCATGTTTAATGACACAAATATATTAATGGAGCGAGGAAATAGTAATTATCTTTATATCGGCGATAATACATATATAAGCGAAATTCATATTTATATATCTGCCGGAGCAAAATGTTACATTGGTAAAGATTGTTTGATTTCAAAAGGCGTGCAAGTTTGGGCTTCTGATTTTCATGCCTTGATGGATAATGACACTAAACAAGTTATAAATATCCCAAAAGACGTTTTGACTATCGGCAACCATTGTTGGATTGGTGCAAACGCCATCTTTACAAAACGGGCAAAAATTCCAAATAATACAGTTGTTGCAAATTCAGCAGTTGTGTCAAAGGATTTTAAAGAGACCAACGCTGTTATTGCCGGCAATCCCGCAAAAATTGTAAAACATAATATCGACTGGGATAAAAAAATAGAAACATACTAAATATTACACGGAGAAATAATGCAATATGTGCTTAAAATAATCTCTTTTTTTATTATATCAAAAGACAAACGTCGCAAATTTCAGAGAAAACATGGAATACTGCCAAAGTATATCCCTGTATATTCTGATACGGATACAATTTGTAGAAAAATGTCTTTGATACAAAATAGGGATATTTTTACAATGCAAAACTCTATAAAAATGTATTGTCCATTGTATCCATGGGATGTGATTCAGCGTACCATAGTAAATACATCTAATTTTTTTGAACGAGATATTCTTTATAACCTTTTAAAATATTTGCCTCAAAATGCGACCGTCCTGGATGTGGGGGCAAATATTGGTAATCATTCAGTGTTTTTTGCGACAATTGGTGGAGCAAAAAGGGTTATCGCTTTTGAACCGATCCCAGAAACTTTCAGAATGTTAAAAAAGAATATCAAAATCAATAAGATTGACGATATAGTGACGGCGTTTAACGTAGGATTGGGGAGCTATAATAGTGACGGCGAAATTGATTTCATGGCATCCAATAATATTGGTGGAACTAGTATAAAGGCATCAGAGACGAACAATAAATACACTGTTTCAATAGTGGCTCTGGATCAGTTTAAACTTGATATAAAAAAGCTAGATTTTATAAAAATAGATGTAGAAGGTTTCGAAATAGAAGCATTAAAAGGGATGATAAATATCATAAAAAAATACAAACCAATTATTTTTATAGAGAGCTTTCCTGCGTATTGTCATGATTACTTGCCTTGTCATGCAGAAGAGATTATGCGTATTATGAAAAGTTTGAGATATAATCAACCGATATCATTTCCAGGGTATAATTGGTTGTTTTTACCATATGATGCCGAGGGGTAAGCCATATAATTCGTACCTTCTTAAGACTTTATATTTTGCTATCATTGCGTATGTTTTGCCAATTGTATAGATAATACGCTTCGTGCAAACGTTGTTTTCTTTAGACAATTTGCGATTTGTTTGAAGTGGCAAAGAAGGTTGCAGATACAAAAAATGAGAATTATGCAAAATCTTGTATGGGGGCGATATTAAATACCCCAAGTGGTCTAGTTGATTTCCCCAAAAAATAGTGTATCAAATTCCCTGATGTTCGCTGATGTTTCCCTGTTATAGAGAATCAAATTCCCTGTTATTTTTGCGGGATTTTTTGCAAAAGTGGCGGAACTGTGGCGTGACGGACGAAAATAGAGGTCGCAAAAAGATAAAAATTCCCTGCAAATACCCTGTATTTATCATATCTAATACCGTTAAATATTACAACTCCGCCAGGAATATGACACATCCCGTGGTAACCCCACGGGATGTTATTTTTCGCCCGGTTTCCGGCGGTTTTTGACAACGATATTTCCAATGTATATCGCCAAATTTATCAAACTAGCCCAAATAGCACGCATTGATATACTTTGGTCATTTTCGTTGAGGCACTTTTAATGATTTTCGCCTTTAAAACTATAATCTTTTCCATAATTTTGGACATCCTGTTTATGAGCCGCCCAATGTGCTTGTTGGTTATGGAACACATACAAATTTGATGGACGATTGTCTTGTTTGTTTCGGTTTATATGATGCACAACTTCACCAGATTGCAAAGGTCTACCAAGTTTTATTTCAGCCATATGACGATGAACTAGCTGCCCTGAATCTTTGTACACTCTATATCCATTGGCATTAGTATATGTTTTTGACGTACTGCGAGAATAAGATGCAAATTTATTCCTCATTTTCATCACCTCCTTTCGCATCAAGCATTTCCACCGGTATTAAATCTAGTAAATTACCATTACATTCTGGATAGTGTTTGCATACAATTTCTTTAAAGTCATCTTCTTTGCCATTGTTGTACTCGGACTTCAATCGTCTAACCTTGACTTCCTTAAATGGAAACCGGTTTCCACAATGTAAGCATTCAACAATTTCATCTGGTTCAAACCCCATACTGTTTTGACGGCATTCATCTATACCATCTTGCCAATCCTGTCCAGACAATTCTTCATGATAAGGCACATCACTATCCAATGGTTCGTGTGAATATTCTGTTATTTCACGATCATCAGGTGTAAAATTATGTGATATAAAACTTGTACATCCGTATTCATTATGAACACTTTCTTCCAGAAGTTTTCGAGCTTTTGACTGTTCTGTCTCTGTCGATGTTATTAAATCTTTCCAACCATTAAAACCGGCCATTTGTGCGATCAGATGTTGCGCATTGCCTAGTTTGAATTCAAAATTTTTATCATCGTCCATTATATCATATTCAAGAAATATGCCAACGATATCAAAAAACTTTGGTTCGTATTCATAAATATCACCATCTTCAGAAAGATAGCGGGTTTGGTAGTCTTTAAGCAGATTTTTTGCTTGTAATTTAAAGTAGTCTATATTTTTCATAATATAAATCCTTTACCGCATTTGCGGAGTTGCCCAAGTTCATTATCTAATATTGATTTTGCGTTCGTAGTCTCTTGGCTTAGATAATAAGCTCGGAGGTTTATATTATTTTATTTGTTGGATGATGAAATCTTTACACGAACGGGCTAGCCTTCCAACAGGCATATGCACAATATAACATAAAACAGATAAAAAATCAATGTGTTTATAGATTAAACAGTTTGACTTGATACTCAAAGTCATCACTTCTTGACGCTTTATCCAAAATATCTCTAACTGCCATATTAATTTTGCCACTTAATAGTTTATTTACGATTGACGGACTCAGATACGAGAGAGATAAATATTTATAAAATAATCTTGGTGGAGTAAACTCCTAAAAGCACCGTATAACATATTTAATAAAAATAGTAACAATAAGCAAAACATAGATCCAATCTTATTGAATGAATATTTGCCAACATCTTTTAACCCCAAAAATAATCTTGAAGAATCGGGCGCATTAATTAAGCACATTAAGACAAACAGTCAGGACAATATATAATTGGTATTGTTGTATGGCAATAATCGCATTTATTACAACAATAAATTCTGTGGAAGGTATAAATATTCTCATATAGTGTTGGAAAATAGTGTTTCTGTATGCTAATTTTTGTGTGATCGATGCAATTATATTAGAAAAATCAACATATTTTTTCTGTTATAATAGAAATTTGCGATAATTTTGCGTTTTTTCTATTATGGTGATTTTTTACTAATACCGGGCAGTATATTGCAATGTCAAAGGGGATAATATTGGTTCATTTTGATTGGGGTGAAATAAAATTCCCTGTTTTTTCTGTTTTTGTATTGGACGCGGGGCTTTCATAAGCCAAAGGTAAAAGGTTTCTTGCACCGCCAAAATAAAAAACGCGCCCTGTGGCGTGATTTTTATTGTGATTGATAATGCGGATTCGAACCCGGGACTTTGTTTTTAGCAACACTTCCGCCACTTTTTATCAGCGAAGTTACCAGTATGTCCCACAAAGTTATCAAATAATAGAATAGTTACACCACTTACAATTACGACATCCTGATTATATATGTACTGTTGGGTGTTTGCATAAGAAAGAAGTATTTTTTATACCGCTGCATACGTTGTTATATGCAATATATGAATAATCGTGGTTACAAATGCACAATCTCAACGTCGGGAATTTGCTCTGCTATGTATTCGGCGGCGAGGCGGCGGTGGCATTGCAGGGCGGATTTTTCTGTGCATAACAGGCAAATGCGGTCAAGGGTGTCCAGAGTCATTCCCTCGGTTGGGTGGCGTGCGGCCAGCAATTCGCGATACATACGTTCGTAATCGGCCCAGGTTATGTGACCGTCTTTGTATCCGGCAAGGATTTCTGATGTTGGGGCAAATTCAGGGTGATATTCGTACCGCGTCCCTAGCGCGGTCGCCAAACTGTCGCCGCTATAGAACGGCACGTGTGTGCTGGAGCGCCATTGGCGTATGTCCCAAATTGCGCGCACTCGCACAGCGTTTAACACATCCATAAACGCATCCGGACTTTTCCCACTAAAACCAATTGTGAATATCTTTGGCATGTCATATATGGGTGCATATAAAGTAGTCTTATTCCCTTATTATAATATGTTCAAACCATTGTTCTTGGAACGCGGTTTCGTGCTCTATGGTTTTATCATCCAAATCGAGACCGTCGGGCACCACAACCAGTTTGTCATCATTATCATTTGTGCGATGGATTATTGCGATACAGCGTCCTGTAAATTCATCTAGCGGCACATCGGGGCCCAGAACGTATGCGTCTAACTCTTCGCCGTTGCCGGAAACGGTTCCCGGGATATAGCCGTAATTTACAGGGTATTCCCAACCGTGTTTTGGGTGTTTTGTGCCGAGGGGCCGGTCCATTTTTACAGTGACGATTTTGTGTAGGTATAGTTTAATAGCCATGAATGTTAGTGTATCATAAAATAGTTTTGGTTCATAGATGTTTATTGAGCCAGCGGCGTATATACGTTTTTGAGTTATATGTTAGCATTAGGCGTGGCAATATATAAACCAGCGTCCGCTTAGTTTGATAACGCCAAAAGCCACCTTTCGCACGAAAGGCGGAACGATAAGCACGGCGAACAGATTTATCACACACAAAGTGTTGCGCATCATAGGTAAATTGAAAATCCCTTAAAAATTGCTCTAAATATTTGGTTGGGCCTATTATCTGCGGAAATTCCGACCAGTGATGCGTAGGTAAGATTTCACGCGCACAATCCACCAGTACAAAATCACAATTCTTGGTTTTACATAACAAATACTGTGTGTTTGCATTGTCTGCTGGCAGTTTGTTGCGCTTAATTTGTATCACTGTACCACCACAAGGCATAAATAGCGATAGGTGCAAGGCAGAGCCTGCGATGCCGGCCAGGCATTTGCAATGCTTCATATAACAGATTTGCTCATACAAAGACAACTGTTCCGGATAAATAACAGTAAAGCCATTTTTTTCAAACACTCGTTGTATCTGCTGTTCGCCAAATGTTGCGCGTTCAGGCAATCGCTCCCTGGATACATAAATTTTTTCAATCCTGTGCGCTGGCTGTGCATGCGCGGCCGCAGCATCAAATGTTTTACAAAATGCAGATGATGACTTGTTTGGTATTTCAAATGCAACAGGCGGTACATATAACAGTTTAACTTTTACATTATCATTTATTACATAAACATCTGATTGCTTAATTCCCAGCATTTGCAGAAATTCAAATACAAAATTCGGTACTTTTGGTAAATTACGGTTGTTTAATATGATATATTTCATATTTTTGTATCTGGCCTGTAAAACTGGATATAGGCGGTTTGTATGCTCTAATAAAAAATGCCCAAAATGGTCTTCCAATGTGCCAAGATAAACGGCCTCTATATCCAAAAAATTGGTGGCGGGTATAAAGTTGGGCGGATTTTGCACAGTTTTATTGCGTAATTGTAGGGAGTTTTTAACGATCGCGCCGGTGGCATCAAATGCGCCAAATTGTTGTGTCGCTGGATCAATAATAATGGTGGCATTATCTATTGCTTGCACGCGCAATGGGGGCATAAATGTTATGCCTTTGATAGACTTTGTAAAAAAACGCTTGTAGCGATTAGAGGCATAAATAGATTGTTTCATGCTACTTATTCCCAGATTTTATAACGGTTTGATACAGTTTAATCATGGCTTTAACATTGTTTTTCAGATCGTACCTATGGCCAACAGATTGTTGTAATTGGTTTGCTAATGTTGTCTGACGGTCTTTATCGCGCAACAACCGCACAATGGCTTTGGATAAAGCGTCTGTTGAGCCGCTTTTTATCAAAACGCCTGTTTTTTTGTTTATCAATTCTTTAACGCCGCCAACATCTGTTGCAATTACAGGCTTGCCCAACAGGGCTAATTCTATAAGCGATGTTGGGATACTTTCAAATAAAGAGGGTTGCACAAATATATCATGCTTGCCGGCAACGGCACCTGGACCGCGCCGCGGATCAAATACGCCGGCGAAACAAACACTGTTGCCCAAGCCCAGCGACAATGCCAAGCGTTCAAAATAGGATTTGGACCGACCATCGCCGTATAAATATAATTTTGCGTCCGGTGCTTGTTTGATAACATCTTTCCATGCCACCAATAAAACGCCGATCCCCTTTTCGGGTGACATGCGTGCAATGCAGGCTACTGAATTTTGTATGCGCCGAGTACTGTATAAATGCGGCATATTTATAAAGTGCGGTATTATTTTTATTGGGCCGCAGAATTTATGAAAACGCTTAATGCCATTTGCAGATGCCTCACATGTCGCCACAAAAGCATCAATGCTTTTCAAAATCTTATCAAAGTGCGCTGGATACCAAAAAGCAGAGTCTGTGCCGGGGGTCGTATGTTCTGTCGCGATAATCGGTAAATGTGGCGATTTTTTATGTTTTAGGTATGCACCTAGCATGTTTGCGGCTGGACTGGCATGGATAATATCGGGCGACCACGCAATAAACTCGTCCATAATATCGGCGACAAATTCTGTATCTATACTGCGGTCTTCACGGCTTTTACGGTGGCGTTTGGGTGCATAGGTCTTTATATTGTGTTTTTTTAAACGGTCAAACCAATATGGATTTTGCGGTTTTTCGCATACAAACACACGAACATCTATGCCGCGTTTTTTTAATTCTAGTGCCAATGTTGCGTTATAGTATTCCGTGCCGCCGAAAGAATGCAGATAATCACAAAATATAGCGACTTTCATTTTGTACCCCGTTTACATCAATGTTATCAGTGGTTTTTTCGTGGCGCAATGATTTATATTGATTGTTGACAACTAAAAACAATGTGCTAGCTTTTATAGGGTCATAGGGGCAATTATGTCAGAAAAGACACTTTTCCTATTAAAACCGGACGCTCTACAACTGAGCCTGCGGACTTTGCGCGCTAAATTTGATTTTTATAAGCAACTGCGATCAAATGATTTATCTGTTTTGGCATCAGCAAAGTTTAAGATGACTTATGATATGCTTATAGGTTATCAGCCCGTGTTGGCACCCGACTATCAAACAGAAATGACGCAAGACTGGAAAGATGCGACAATAAATTATCAATTAGGCCCAGACCGTACTGGTAGGGAGCATTTATTGGTTATTGTAGAGGGATATGATGCGCTGGCAATGGGGCCGCGGATTAAAAGATATATTCGTAATAAATATTGCACACCATGGGAAAAGTATGCGCCGGGCAATTTAATACATGCCCCAGATAATAATGAGGAATACGAAAATGATTTGGATTCCTTGCAATCTGTGTTAAAATCGGCAACAGGTATTAGGAATTTAGATATTTTATATAATACAAGGAGAGAAAAATGATAAAAGAAATAAGTTATGCGGCATACATTATCCCGGTGCGCATCGTTAACGGGAAAAAGCAGATTGCCATTTTGGAATACGCGCCCGGTGCCTATGGCACAATCGGGGGCCGATTTGATGACGGCGAAACCACCGCGGAACAGGCTTTGATACGAGAATTGGGCGAAGAATTGGGCAAAAAATCTGAATTTATGGTTGGTTTGGCCCAACAGGTTGCAGTCCCTTATAAATTTAAGGTTGCTGAGCATAAAATTGAAAAGCGCGGTGCCTATAACGAGGCCCACATATTCTTTGTAGCAAAGGTGCCAAGTGATACGGTGCTGGAATTTTGCGAAGAACGCGAGGATACAGTAAAGGTTGTGTGGTTGGATTCTGAGGCATTGGTTGATGAAAAAGTAATTGGATTCCCGGATCAGCGTGAATATTTTGAGCAAAATGTTATGCCGATTGTGCGTAATATATAGAAATAACCATGAACATACTGATTCATTATTACAGATTGGGGCATTACATCGGCGGGGCCGAGGTAATTGCCCTGAATCAGTGTGCCGAGTTTATCAATCAAGGGCATAATATAACCATACTAACCGCAAATGTTGGCAGGCGGTCAAAAATCTTTGATGAATTTATAGCCAACCACCCGTCTGTAAAACTGGTTGAATTGCCTTTAATAGTTCCGGCAAAAACTGGGGATACATGGACAGATATTGATATAGAATCATATTTATTTGGCAAATATGCGACCGAGCATTTTTATGCCGGCAACACAGAACCATTTGATATTGTTGTTATCCATAATAAAACAGATGCCCTGTTTATACCAAATCACTATAAGACGGTTATACATTTACACGGCTCGCCCGAACAGTTTGATAATTTAATGGAAATAGCATTATATAATGCAAATGGCCTGCTTGCGGTTTCTGAAAGTGTGAAAGATGCCTGGACGGCAAATATAAAATCCCTGCGCCGCCCAATATCTGTTATTCATAATGGGGTTGATAGTTCGATATTCAAAAATACAAATCAACGCCGTGATATAGATGTTTTATTTGTCGGCAGGTTATACCCGCACAAGGGTATTTTGGAATTGTTAGAAGCGGCAACCACACATAACTTTAATTTAGTGGTTGTAGGCGCAGGCCCATTAGAGGCAGAAATTGCCAAATATTCACATGTTCAACATTACAAAAATGTATCAACCGAAGAATTAACACGCTTTTACAATCGTGCCAAAGTATTTGCATGCCCGTCCAGTGCCAAGGAGGGTGTTTTAACCACAATGTTAGAGGCCGCAATGTGTGGTTGTGCCATTATAACCACGAATTGCGCTGGTATGGTTGATTTTGCAAAGCATGAATATAACTCGCTATTGGTGCCTCCAAAAGATGTTAAAGCCCTATCAGACGCGATAACAGGATTGTTGGCCGATGATGCAAAGCGTGCGCAAATTGCCCACAACGCAGAGTTTGAAGCGGTTAATAATTGGAACATACAAAGACAAACAAATAAGTTGTTAGACTTTTACAAATCCATAATATGCGAGTAATAATACAATCTTTGGGGCAAGATGTTGTATGCAACATACCGAAATACATACATGCGGCATTGGCGGCACATTACTTTTTGCCCGAATACATACCAAATGTATGTATAAAAGCATCAAAATTGCCCGCCGAAATAACCGTGTGCCAAGGAGGCAAGTTTAATTGGCAAGACAAGACTATCACGATAACAGATGCAGACAGCGATTTGCGGTCCATGATTGTTATCTTGGGGGCGTTATTAGAACAAAAAAGACAACAGCATAGATTGTACCAGGTGCATGGTTCTGCGGTTGCCATTGACGGCAACGCCGTTGCAATAATTGGCGGTATGTCTGGCATTGGCAAAACAACCCTGGCTCTTGCATTGCAAGATTTGCCGGGTGGCGCGTTTATTGGCGATGAAAAGTTTGTGTTGGACGGCCAAAAACAAGCCATTGTTGGCGCATGCCCGTTATCAAAAGATAATCGCAAAAGCGAAACAGCGTTTGATTTTTGCCTTAATATGTATAAGAAACCAGCAAAATTGGTTTTGGTGGTTTTCCCGGTTATTACAACCGAAACAGAATTGACCTACTATAAATTGGATAAATTAAAACTGTTTTGGCATCTGTACGAAGAGGCAAGCCGGGATATACGAAATTTGAACTTTTTGTACAATAATTTTGCCGAAACGCAGAACAGTTTTGACACGCGCCGCATTATGAAACAACGGCTTGCAGATATACAGAATATATCCGCCCATACCCCGGCATATTTCATACGGGGCAATATGGCCGATGTTTCTAAATTTATTTACAATTTGATGACCGCATCAACATAATTGCTAACCAAAACGGCTTTAATACCCAGTAAATGTGCCGGCATAATATCAACCGCAACATTATCGCCAAATAAAACAGTGCGATCAATCGGCGTGTTTGTAATGCGCAAGATTTCCTCTAAATTGCTAATTGACGGCTTTGATTCTACTTGTTCCTCGCGGGCAAAGACCAATATATTGGGCGACAGTTGATGCTTGCTGGTTATATAATCCACTTTTGCCTTTGATAAAGATGTATATAAACACACTTTTTTTGTTTCGCTTAATTTGTTAAGAAATTTTATAATCTCGGGCTTGATACGGTTCAAATCAAAATATGTATTTGCCAGCTCTTCCGCCTTGTCTTGATTTATTGTAATATTATTATCCGCCAGTGCGGCCGCAATATGTGATGCGGTTGAACTGCCTTTGCTTTTTTCGTATGCGCGTTCCATGCCGACATTTATTTTTGAAATTTGCAAATCAGATAGTTTCGGAAATGCCTCGGATAACGCTTTTACTTTTGCATCATGATTGTTATCCAATACACCGTTTATATCAAAAATCAACAAATCATAATGACTTGCATATTGCATAAAATAGTCTATAATCATATATATACCTTTATCACTTGGACATGGCAATGATAACACCGCTAACGATTGGTATTCCAGTAAAAAATGAAGAAAATACAATATCCTCAACCCTATTAGCCCTAAAACAAGCCTTAAATAGTTTGGATAAGCATGTACAATTTGAAACGATTGTTTGCCTAAATGGAACAACCGATAACACACTGGCAGTAATACAAAGCCCCCAAAATTGCGCTTTGTGCAAAGATTTGCATTTGAGTGTTGTGCGTTCGCGTGCAGGCAAACTTGTGGCCGAACAGAAGATTGCCAATGTCCGTAAATTAAAAGGCTTTATATTATATTGTGATGCTGATGTTATAATAGATAAGTTGGCTATAAAGAAATTATATGAATGCATGTATGCAAATGATGCCTTGCGGGTTGCTTGTGCCAAGGTTTTACCCATTTTTAATGGGCGACTTAATAACTTTCAAAAGATAATGAAAGCATACTATGAAATGCGTTATTTATTGCCGCAACGCGGTTGTTTCCATGGTCGCATGTTTATTGTCCGAGATGCACAGGATATTTTGAAAAAATACAATCTTGCACCAAGGTTAAAGCGTGTGCCACACAATACTGTAAAAAAATTATATTTAGATAAAGGGCCAATATGTGATGATATTATATTATCCGCGGCGATTGTGCATAAATACGGTCAAGATGCAATAAGGCGTGTACCGACCGCCAAAGTGTATTTTTACCCGCCGGATAACCGATATGACTTTTTCCTGGGCGTTCGCCGATATACTATTGAAATGCAACGCATCAATACGCTGTTTCCGGAATATGCTGCGATAAATACATCAAAACACTTTGAACGCCCGGTAAAAATAAACAAATGGACATTATTCCGGCGAAAAAAGCATCTGGCAGAAACGCTAATGGAATTTGAACTGTTTTTAAGCAATTTGGTAAAGAAATATGAACTTGAAAATCATAGCCTGGAACTATGGGAAACAGTAAAATCTAGCAAGCCCAAGCCTAGCAAATAGTTAAATATATTTCCCTGTTCTGGGGAATTAAATTCCCTGTTATTTGTTTAGGGAATATTTTGTGGAAGTCGGGGAATGTGCCATGTGCGTGCGGGGCAAAATTGGTTTTTATGGCAAAAATTGCGAAATTTCCCTGTAAATTCCCTGATGTTGTATGCGATTGACCGTAGAATTGTCTATCTCCGCCAGGAATATTGAACACCCCGTAGTAATCTCACGTGGTGTTCTTTTTTGCCCCGTTCCCGGCGATTTTTGACAACGATATTACCAGTGTATATCGTCGGTTATGCCAAATCCGCCCCATTTTCCCCAAACCTATATTTACCCCGATTTTGCATAGTCAGTGAAGTTAGTCAAACACTCTGTCTTTTCCAATCATGTCTTGTACGGATGCCGCATGTTGTTCTTGAATCTCGGGTGTCGCACCATTTTCTACGGCTTGCTTTAAAATGCGCATTATTTCGTGTTTATCCGTATAACTTGCTGGCGGATTGTCGTTTATAATTGTTTCAACCACATCCAACACGCGCCGTGCCGTTGTGATATATGTTCCATGTGGAATAAAACTTATATCGCGTAATTCACAGTTTCCATAAAAAACGATTACTGAAAATATCGGCAGTTTTGCGAACTGTCTAGATTGTTTCCTTAACTCTGCTATATGATTCTTATTTTGTAGTACGGGGTTGTAAAAACGATATTTATCACGACCATATGCCAAGACTTGTGTCCATTGTGATTGATTGCCTTTCCCAAAAATCCAGCCGCTATAATCCTTTACTTCAAATACAATTAGGCCTGCACTTGTTGCCAAAACAAGGTCAATCTGAGTATGCCCGCCATTAGATTTTTTTAGATATAAGTCATGAAATATTGCACCAGGCTTAAAATCGTTTTTTAATAATTCCAAAACTAAATCACGTTCTGACCAGGTTCCGCGTTCTAATTGCGTAACGCTTTCTATCAATTCGCGGTTGTGGCTTATCGTTTCTTCCCATTGCCATTTTCTATTGCGCTGATTTGTGCGCGAACGCGAAACGACCAATAAAACAACAATAATTCCAAAAAATATGATAATAATAGATTCCATGTTCCGGATTATAACATAGGAATTTAGGCAATCAAGAATGATAAAACTCTTTTTCTTGTTCCTTAAAATCCATATGCTTTGCGGCGATGTTGAATAATGTTTGCAAATCGACCGCGGGTGCGCTGCCATTCATAATATCGGATACTATTTTTGGTGATAAATATGCCAAGGCCAGATATTTATAAATGGTTCGTTCTGCCTTATGCTCTGTTTTGGCAATTTGTTCAATTGTTATACCGCGCTCAAACATGGACTTGTATCGCCAACCGTATGCCAATGCGCGTGTCAGTTGCAGGTTGTTTTCTTGCATTGTCATAACCGTACGACCACAGGTCTCATACCGGTTTGTAGAAACGCGATTGTTTATTATGACTGGACGTTCAATGATAATGTGTTGCCCGTCATTGCTGAGGCATACATTTGTTGATAACGGCACATTGCATGTGTTTGTATGGCACGGCGTTTGGAATTCATCTGCAATTTGTGCAATGTTGATATAGAAAGTCATGTGGCTGTTATTATACACGGCCCGGGCCAGCAAAGTTTTTAATAACTTGGTACGTGCGTCATATGTCATGCTTTCAATGTCTATGGCCTTCCAGGTCTGGGCAATGTCTGCCGGTATAAGTTGCGATAAATCGCCGTTTAATAGTTCCTGGATTGTGTCGCATGTTATACGTTCTATATCGCCGGCGGCCAGATAGCAAACCAGTCTGCAATAGTGTCGTACTGTGGATTTTCCAGTGGATTTATTTGTAAACATATTCCCTGCCATATCGAATATTTTGCGATGCAGCATATATCGCCGATGAAGGCATTGCGATGTCTGGCGATTGTTGTTTTGACTCAATAACTCTTGTGTCTTATTAAATAACTCTGACGGTATGATGCCATCATGCAGGTCGGGGTATATTTCATTTGTTTTCTTGTTCCTAACCTTGCCAATATAGACAGGATTGCGCAGCAGGTTATTCAACGCATGCTTGCAAAATACCGTGCCGCCCAATAAGGTGTCTTTCTGTGTTGTCCATTGTTTGTTTTTGACGTTGTTTGCGATGCACCATTGGTGCAGTTCGTTCAGTGATTCTAATTCATTATATTTTTCAAAAATACTGCGCACCATATCGGCCTCGCCGGGATTGATAATCAGCTTTTTATTTATATTGTCATAGCCCAGTGGCGGTATACCACCCATCCATAAACCCTTGGCTTTACTGGCGCGTATTTTATCACGCACACGTTCGCTGGCTACCCATAGAAGTACTGGTATCAAATGCCTGGGTAATGGACACAAAGTTGCAGTTATACTTATCAAAGTACTTCATCATATTGTGAAAGTCCAAGATAGAGCGAGACAATCGGTCAACCTTGTACACAACAACGGTGTTTATTAACCCTTTGGATATATCTTCCAACATTTGCTTTAATGCGGGGCGTTCCATAGTTCCGCCAGAAATCGCCGCATCACTGTAAGTCTTGTAATATTGCCAGCTATTAAACGATTGTGATGCAATATATGCCTTGCACGACTCTTCCTGATTTTGTAGAGAGTTGAACTCTTGTTCAAGACCATGCTCGGTCGATTTGCGGGTATAAATGGCGCACTTAATTGTCATGTTTATACCTTTTGTTTATACCAAAGAAGAACGTTCCGGACACTCTCATACCTGCTATCTTGGTTCCAACAGCCGACAGGGTCTCGTATTTATCGCCATTATATGAAAAACTACCGTCGTCATTGACCAGAATGGTGTGTTTTATACCTTTAAAATATCGGGTTAGAACTGTACCAGGAACGAAGTTATATTTGTTTTTTGGAACACTGGTTAAGCATTTGTCTGGATTGTCTTTATATTTACGAATTTGTATGCGATGTTTGTGTTCTATTCGCAGATTTAGGCGGTCACATTGAATGTAGTACCAAAGCGATCGTATCTGCCGTTTGAATGGGTATTGTGAGTATTTAGCCCATAATCGCGCACGGTCGTCAAATGACAGTACTTTTAACTCGTCTATGGTCTTGGGCAGATTATCTTTATATGACATATAGACTCCTTTATAACGTCACGCAATTACCGCTCTAAAGGAGTCGAAAGTCAAATCTTATTACAGGATATTTTATAACTGTATTTCCGCATCTATTTTGATGTTTTTCACAAACATTTCATCGTGCGATACCAGTAAGATTGCCCCGCCGTATTGATTCAGGGCATCTTCCAGTATTGATATGCTTTTTATTTCAAGGTTATTCGTAGGTTCATCCAATATTAACAAGTCTGGCTGTTCTCTTCTACCCAACACAGCTGCCAAGGTTGCTTTGAACAATTCACCACCAGATAAAACGGCTGCTTTTTTCATAGAAGAATCACCACGAAACCCGAAATTAGCGGCAATCGCATGAGCATCGTGTTTCAGACAGCCAGAGATTTCCATGATGTTTTCAATAATGTTTTTTGTTTTATCCAACAATGACAAATCCTGATTCAAATATGTAATTTTACCAAATGTTTTTACTGTTCCGGATTGTGCTTTTAATTCACCGCATATAATTTTTAATAATGTTGATTTCCCAGAACCATTTTTTCCAACAATACGAACACGTTGTCCACCATACATAGTAAAATCAAAGTTATCAAAAATCTTTTTAGAGCCATAAGCAAAACACAAATTGGATATTTGCACCAATTCCTTGCTGTAAAAGGACTTACTTGGCATTGGGATTTTTATTGGCTCAAATCGCATTTGTTCTGACAAAGACTGTTGCAGTGACATTTGCTCATCTAGTTTTTTCTGAATGATATTGCGTTTTTTTGCTTCTGTTTGTTGGCTTTTGCCTTTTAGTGCATTTGCCTCCAACCTGCTGCGCCGCGAATTGTTGACATCTTTTTGCTGTTTTGCTTCGTGATGCTGACGCGTGTTTTGTGCGATATTTATTGTATGATTCAACCGCGCAATAGATTTTTGTGTATCTGTATATTTTGAATAAATACTGTCTGATTCAATCTGCTTTTGTTCCAAATAGAAATCGTAATTTCCACCATATACTTTCAATTTGCCGTTTTGTAATTCAATAATTTTATCCATTTGTTGCAAAAGTTCCCTGTCGTGCGAAACAATCACAACACCATTTGGATAACTATTTAACTGATTAAAGAATACCTGTTTGGCATCTGTATCAAGGTTGTTCGTTGGTTCATCAAGTAATAGAATATCTGCACCAGATTCAAAAGCACGCATCAACGCAAACATTTGCTGTTCGCCACCACTTTTAGAATCAGATACATTTAGTTGATTCAACATATATATACTGGCAGTTTTACTGATATTACCAGATTATATGGCCGAAATTACACGCTTGGTTCAAACGAAATCGAATGCATTGAATCAGATTTTATCGTCTGGCGGCATGATGATGTTATGTACACTGGCGATATTTGGAATAACATTTATCACTGGATATTTAGTCGCAATAACATCGTCTGGCTTGGCAATGCATTGCGGCGTCAAACGGGTGGGGCGACAACATTAATTGTTGCGCAACGGGTTGGAACAATAATGAATGCCGACCAAATACTTGTTTTAGACAACGGGCGTATTGTTGGACATGGCACACATGATGAATTAATGACGCGTGGCGGTTTCTATATGGAATTGTATAACAGTCAATTTGAACAATAAAAAATGCCCAAATGGGCATTTTTTATTGTTGATACAGGTATGTTTAGAATGAATACCGTACACCTAATTTAACTTCATGTGCATATACGAATTCGTTTGCAACATTTGATGAATTGAAACGATATCCAATATCCATTGCCCAATCTTCGTTAAAGTTGTATACGGCACCCAATCCAACCTGCCATTCAAATTCATACAGGGTATCATTGGCAACCTCCATTTCACCCAATGGAATTTGCGATATTATACCAGATGCAGCAGGAATTTGGCTAATGCCCGCCAATACTTCATCTTCGATATCGATTTCAACGGTTGCCTTTTGGTGGTATACACCCAATCCAACGCCGGCACCAATATATGGGGTCCAATTTGAATTTTCTAATTCAAAATCATAATACAAATTTGCCATATATGAATTATGACGCACCGATGTTGATGTTTCTATTTCCGCCGGAACCGTCAGACTGACCATTGGTCCCATATTCATATCAATCAGATTACCACTGAAAATTTCATAATCATCTTCGGATGCGCTGCGAATGGCGGCTTCTAATTCGGCGCGAACATTCCCATATTTAATACCTGCGGTAATTTCACCGGCAAACGCCATATCGAAATCCATATCACTGCCAGCATTAGGGACAAATGCATTTCCAATTGTACTTTGGTTCGCGACATTTATTGCAGATTGGTCAAATTTCACGCGTTTTGCAGATGTACCCGCTTTATCAATAACCAGACCAACGCCAACATATGGGGTAATTTCCGCTGCGAATGCCGATGGTGCAAACATTGCCGCCAACATAAATAATGCAATTTTATTTTTCATTGTTTCTCCTTAAAAAAAATATTTTTTAGGTACAAATACCTAAAATAAAACTATATCATATTAAGATTTATGTCAAATAAAAAATACTTGACTTAGAGTCAACTCTATAATTTATACTGTAATATGTTTTAATAAACCAAGGGGGAAATACAATGAATAAAATTACAATTGCAATAATTATATTGTGCATTATTGCGGTTGCCGCGGGCGTTATTGTTGGTGTTCGTGCAAAATCTGGTCCAACCGCACCGCGTGCATGCATTGGGCAAATCAGTGAAAATGTCGCCGTCCAGCGTGTAAAATATAAAAACAGATACGGTATGGAAATTGTTGGTAATTTGTATACGGCGCGCGATATTGATAAATCAAAAAAATATCCGGCATTAATTGTTGGCGCCCCATATGGTGGCGTCAAAGAACAGGCACCGTGTGTTTATGCAAATGAACTGGCACAGCGTGGATTTGTCGTTTTAACATTTGACCAGTCTTTTATGGGGGATTCCGCCGGCACACCACGCCATGTATCATCGCCAGATATTTTTGTTGAAAATTTCAGTGCCGGGGTGGATTTCTTGGGGCTGCAACCATATGTTAATCGTGAAAAAATTGGTGTGATTGGTGTTTGTGGTTCGGGGGGATTTGCATTATCTGCCGCCCAGGTTGATACCCGTATCCGTGCCGTCGCCACCGCCAGTATGTATGATATGAGTGTTGCCGCGCGCATGGGCATGAATGCCGACCAGATTCAGGCAACAAAAGAAAAATTGTCTGCCCAGCGTTGGATTGATGTGGAAAATGGATTCCCAGAATATATCCCAACATTCCCAGAAAAACCAATCAGTATTGATGAAATTCCTGAAATGGACGAAACATCGCGTGAATGGTTTCGCTTTTATGCGGTGCCGCGTGGATTCCATCCAAATGCGCGTGGCGGATTTACCACCACCAGCAATATGGCAATGATGAATTTTGATTTGTTGCGTCATATTGATGAAATTGCACCGCGCCCGATATTGTTTATTGTGGGCGATCGCGCGCATTCCCGCTTTTTCAGCGAAGATGCATATTCTGCGGCAAATCAACCCAAAGAATTGTATGTTGTTCCCGATGCGGAACATATTGACCTGTATGACCGCACAGACAGAATTCCATTTGATAAATTGGAACAGTTCTTTAAAACGAATATGTAAAAAATCGCCCACCCGGGCGATTTTTATTAAAATATATAATATGTCATTCAATCCACAGAATAACACGGCGTGATATATGAATATATGATTTTTCTCTTGCAAGATATTGGGTAAACAAATAAAATTAACACAAAACATATGCCGAAAATAAATCACCGTTTATTTTCGGCATAAAGCCAGATTAAAAATTCGCGGAAATGCGGGGATTTCATAAATAAAAAATCACCGAAAATAAACGGTGATTTATTATCAACATGGGGGGATGGATGTTTCGTAAAATATTATCAGTTTTGTTTGCAATGTTTATACTGATGCCAATGGCGCATTCGGCGGAAATGGTAAATGTGGAATATATTCACCAGTATCTGAATACCCGTTGGGGCATTGATTTACCGTATAATCCGGAGCTGACAAATCCACGCGTTGCGGCGAATATGAAATACCTGCTGACGGTGGTGGACATCGCAAATGAATATTTAAATCCGGATAAGACCACAAATTATGGCAATGGTGAATACGCGACACTGGCGGCGGCGGATACAGTTGCCACAAATACCGCAATTGATACATTAATTAATGCCCCAACATTTACAATAACGACAACACCAAATACATCCAGTTTTAGTATGATAATTGGTGCGGCGGGAAACTTTATAATTGATTGGGGCGATGGAAAGCGTGATGTTATTGCAAACAAACCAATTGGCACAACAACATATTCCCATACATATAGCGCATCTGGTGAATATGAAATAAAACTATCCGGTCGTGCAACGGATTACAGCGATGCAAAAATTGATATGGACACTGGTGCTGGTTTGGTACCAGCATTTGCATTGAGTGATGCGATTAGTGGGTCTTTTATAGCGACCAATGTTGCCAAGATATCTGGTGGGCTGGGTCGTGTATTTCCAACAATGGATGACGGATCCAACCCGAATTTTATTGGCACATTTCTGATGGCGCCAATAACAGAAATCCCCGCGGATTTATTTGCGGGGATACAAGGCGCCCCGGCAGAGGGGATGTTTCTCGGTACATTTCAATACACTGCGATAACCAGCATTCCGGCGAATTTGTTTGGTACATTAAACGGTGATGGCGCACCGAGTATGTTTATGCGGACATTTTCCGAATGCCCAAACCTGACCACGGCTGATGGACCATTGTTCAGTGGCACAATAACCCCAGCAGAGAGTATGTTTGACGGTACATTTGCCGTTTGTTTGGTACATTAAACGGTGATGGCGCACCGAGTATGTTTGAGCGGACATTTTATAATTGCAAAAACCTGACCACGGCTGATGGACCATTGTTCAGTGGCACAATAACCCCAGCAGAGAATATGTTTTACTATACATTTTTCGACTCGTCATTAACAGAAATCCCCGCAGATTTATTCGCGGGAATCCGTGGCGCCCCAGCAGAGAGTATGTTTGACGGGACATTTTACAGCACCGAACTAACAGAAATTCCAGCCGATTTATTTGCAGGGATACAAGGCGCCCCAGCATCGAGAATGTTTGGTTGGACATTTGCCTACACCGCACTAACAGAAATTCCAGCGAATTTATTTGCAGGGATACAAGGCGCCCCAGCAGAGAGTATGTTTGCCGGTACATTTAACTACACGGCACTAACAGAAATTCCAGCGGATTTATTCGCGGGAATCCGTGGCGCCCCAGCAGAGAGTATGTTTGATAGGACCTTTTTTTCTACTGATATAACCAGCATTCCGGAAAATTTATTTGCGGGCATATCGGGACCGGCGGCAACCTATATGTTTTACGAGACATTTGCCCATTGCACATCATTAACCGGACCGTCCGCGCGAACAAATGGTCAATATTTGTATGAAATATGGCCCGATGTTGATTCTATGATGACATATCGTAGCGCAACCGGTCTGTCGGATTATGATCAAATACCAGATAATTGGAAATAAAAACACGGGGCATTTGCCCCGTGTTTTTATAATGCATGATACGATATAAACATTATGATTTTTTATATAACCAGCATCCCGGTTCATGCGCATTTATTATGCCAATCGCCTGTAAATATGCATAAATGGTTGTTGTTCCAACAAATTGCATCCCGCGCCGCCGCAAATCATCGGATATTTTATCTGATAATTCTGATTGGGTAATGCCATATTCATATATCGTATGCCCATGCGTCCATTGCCACAGGTATTTATCAAATGTGCCATATTCATGCTGTATTTTCAAAAATACGCGGGCGTTATTTATGGCGGCGCAAATCTTGCGCCGGTTTCGAATAATGCCGGCATTATTGGTCAGTTCATTTATTTTCATTTCATCATAATTACAGATTTTGTCCGCATCAAAATTATCAAATGCATGACGAAATTCATCGGTTTTATTTAATATGCATTCCCACGATAATCCCGCCTGGAATGTTTCCAGTATTAACATTTCAAACAATTGTGCATCATCATGCACGCCCGCACCCCACACAGTATCATGATATTTTACATATCGTTCATTTTTTGGATTTGCCCAATGACAGCGACATTTGCCATCAGACCATGTGTTTGAATGTGTCATATTGTGCCTTCGTGTAATAATAATTTTTGTTTTATTTGAATGCCACCGGCATATCCGGTCATATTTCCGTTTGCGCCCACCACGCGATGGCATGGTATAATTATTGATATCGGATTATGCCCAATTGCACCACCAACAGCGCGCGGGGATTTTGCGCCAACGCGCCGCGCAATGTCGCCATATGTCGCAACATGCCCATATGGAATATCAATCAATGCGTGCCATACCTGTTGTTGGAATTCTGTGCCATGTGGTGATATTTTTAATTCTGTGGCGCATGGTTGCATTCCGGCGAAATATTTATCCAGCCATTGTTTTGCATGTTGCAGTATCGGTGTATCTACGCATGTTGTGAATTTTTCCGGCATGCCGGCACAATAATATTTTTGCCCCACAAACCACAGCCCGCACAGCGCATCGTTCACCGCCGCCAGTGTTATTTTCCCAACTGGTGAATCGTATTCATCAATAAAAAATTGATTTATTTCCATAAACGGATGATATTCGATAAATATCCAGAAATCAACCTATTCACGCCAAATAACAGAATCAAACAGTGCATTTATTGTATTACGCAAATTGTCATCATTAAAGAATTGATTCCGCTGTTCTGGTGTTGTGTTATGTGTTGAATCTTCATAGTGCGGAATATATTTTTGAACCGCAAAATTTTTTACCCCACGCATATGCAAATCATTTGCAATTTCCATCAAATCCATTTTTGATACAAATCGCGGATCGCATGTAATGCGAACCTCAAAATCCTTGCCGGTGGATTGCCATATATCCAGGCTGCGAATCATATGGTCATGCGCGATATTTTGCCCAACCAGTTCGCCGTATTTTTCACGCCGTGCCTTGTAATCCAAACCAATCCAGTCAACAACATCGGCGGCACGTGCCAGCGTTTCTGGATAAAAACCATTTGTATGCAGCCCAATTGCGAATCCCAAATCGCGAACACGGCGCATATAATCAATTAATGCATCGCCGTGCATTAATGCTTCACCGCCAGAAAATACAACTGCCTCTAATTTTCCAACACGACTTTTCAGCCAATCGAAAACTTTGTTTGGGTCGTATTCGCCATCATGTACAGACATCAGATGTGGATTGGAACAATACGCACATCGCAATGGACATCCCACCAGAAACAGCACCGCTGCCAATTTCCCGGGATAATCAATTGTCGTGAACGACACCAATCCACCAATCTGAATCTCTCTCATAACCTTATGCCGCTTTTTTCATTAATTCACTGTGGCGTTGCCCTGTGGTCAGGCTGTTTGCCTCTGTAAATGTTTTTCTTTCGCAAAATTCAGAATATTTTCCGATATTAAAGTTGGAAACAGGTCTGATAAAACCCATTGAACGTGAGAATACTTCACATGGTGTTCTTTGCGCGTTTTCTGTTGCTGACATAATGTTTTCCTCCCTTTCTTTGTTTTGTTGTTTATTTCAAAACTGTTTCTGCCGCTGATTCCACTGCATTCTGATTCGCGGCAATTTCCGCATCACACTTTGGACAGAATTCATGCCGACCTGGTAAATATCCATGCTTTGGACAGATTGAAAATGTCGGTGTTAATGTCATATACGGAATCTTGTAGTTTTCAAAAATCGTACGCACAATTTTTTCCGCCGCCGCCCCACTGGATACCGGTTCGCCCATATACAGGTGCAACATTGTCCCGCCCGTATATTTGCGCTGTAAATCTTCTTGGTGTTCCAGTGCAACGAATGGGTCATCTGTATAATTCACTGGCAATTGTGTTGAATTTGTATAATATGGTGCATCTTTGGTTCCCGCCGTTATGATGTCTGGGAAATTTTTGACATCTGTTTTTGCAAATCGGTATGAACATCCCTCGGCTGGGGTGGCTTCTAAATTATACAGATTGCCTGTTTGCTCTTGGAATTGAACCAGGTTTTCACGAATAAAATCCATTAAATCCAATACCAATTTTTTACCCATTGGTGTCGCAATATTTTCTTTATCATTTGTAAAATTGCGAACCATTTCGTTTGCGCCATTTACCCCAATTGTTGAAAAATGGTGATTCCAATTGCCCAGATAACGGCGTGTAAATGGATACAGCCCGCGTTCCATATTTTTTGTAATTATGCGCCGTTTGATTTCCAACGAATCACGGGCTAAATCCAACAAACGCTTTAATTCGCGGAACAGCCCATCCCGATCACCTTTGTGTGTATATCCCAATCGCGCCAGGTTAATTGTAACAACACCAATTGAACCCGTTTTTTCCGCAGACCCAAACAGACCGCCCCCGCGCTTTAATAATTCACGCACATCCAAACGCAACCGACAACACATTGAACGCACATCTGTTGGATTTAAATCGGAATTCAAGAAATTCTGGAAATTCGGAATTCCATATTTTGCCGCCAGGTCAAATAACGGTTTTACATTTGGATGATCCCATGGGAAATCTTTGGTTATATTATATGTTGGAATTGGGAATGTAAATGGACGTCCCATTGCATCGCCTTCGGTCATAACATCTAAAAATGCTTTATTAATAATGTCCATTTCATGTTGTAAATCGCCATATGTGAAATCCATTTGCTTTTTGCCAACGAACGGATGCTGGTTTTTTAAGTCTTCTGGACATGTCCAATCAAATGTAAAGTTAATAAATGGTGTCTGGGTTCCCCAACGACATGGCACCGCACAGTTAAAGATTAATGTTTGCATGGCATTTTTAACATCGGCATACGACAGATTATCCACGCGAACATATGGTGCCAGATATGTATCCACCGAAGAAAACGCCTGGGCGCCGGCAAATTCATTCTGTAATGTACCCAAGAAGTTCACCATATGCGAAATCGCCGTTGCCATATGCCGTGCTGGCTCGCATTGCAAGTATCCAGGGACGCCATTGAACCCTTCGTACAATAACTCGCGCAATGACCAACCGGCGCAATACCCGGTTAACCACCCCAGGTCATGAATATGAACCGATGCATTCTTGTGTGCTTCGGCGACTTCGCGTGGGTACAGATTCAGCCAGTATTCCGCCGTCACCCGTTCAGATGTGCGCAAAATCAGCCCACCAATGGAATATCCAACATTTGCATTTTCTTTTATGCGCCAGTTTGAACCACCAACATAGCCTTCGATAACTTCGATTGCATCAACATACGAATCACGAATTTCCGTCCGTTTTTGACGATAAATAATATAAGATTGTGCTGTCTTATACGCATGTGCGTCCATCAGTGATTCGATAACTGCTTCTTGGACATCTTCGACAGTCGGATTTTTATCAATAAATTGTAATTCCAGTTTTGTTAATGCATTTTGTGTTATATTGGCAATTTGCTCATCTGATATTTCATGAGTGACAGCAACTGCCTTTTTAATTGCATCGAATATTTTTTTCGAATCAAATGGAACCGATTCCCCCGAACGCTTTTGAACAACTTTTAAACGCGTATTAAGTGTCGGAATAATCTGTATTTTATTATCACTTTCTGGTACTGACATTTTTATACCTCAATATCAATATATAGTGGTTAATTTCTAAATTTGATAACAATATATAGTATATATATGTGTTCGGCAACATATAAAAATAAAAATTTTTTTTATTTTTTCCTTTACTTTTAAAAAGTGGGATTTTCTGCGCCTCTGATAATATGCGATTCATATTAAATTACATACAAAACACCATTTTGTGTAAAAAAATAATATTTTTTTACATATGAAATGATTCGTTTTTATGCAAAAAATACAAAATATGGACATAAAATTGTGTGTTGATAACTATATATTGAAAGGCGATTCCGTTGCATTTGCAAAAATACATTGACAAAAATAATTTTTTGTGTTATCTTTTTAAAAAAGAGGCGTCCATGTCGAAACTTACCGATAAACAAATTGAAAATATATTAAAATATAATACTGGCAAGGCGTATTTTGGCGATTTTACAGCCCGCAGTTTAAGTAATTCTGTTGGACAAATCAAAACATCATGGCAATGGGATAAGCCAATAGAGTTTATTAATATTAATATTGGGCATATTGATGGCGATGTAATTTGTAATGCATTATGGCGTGAAATGTCATATAATCCGGTACGATTTGGTACTGTATCACCATTTAGATTCAAGGGTAAAAACAGCCTGTATCATTTTTGTAATTCATCAAATAATCATGCATTAACGCCAGAAAATATGGAAATATTTTCCAAAATCCGATATCACTTAACATGTTTTATGACCCTGAATGCGCATCCAAATGGTGCATGGAATGATACTATAATTGGTCAAATTTTAACAATCAGACTAGAAAATGGGCATTCTAATTGTGAATACAAGATGTTGGCACATTTGCGGGATTGTATAAAAATTATTACAACACAAAATATAAATGATTTTAAAGATAAAACAAAGCAATATCGTGCGGGTATTATTTCCAGAATTAATAATCTTTATTATATGGATACACAGTCGCCAGTTAAAACGAATACAGAAAAAAACAATCCAGTATTGTTTCAACCGACAATAATGCATATTGACAATTCTGCGACATCTGCTTCTATGATAAATAAAAATAACGAAACATCACAATCTGTATCATTAGAATATGATTATGATGCGCATATAGATAATCAGATTGAAAGTTTAAAAATAATACTTGAAAATAAAACATATTATGATTCCAGCACATATGAACAGGCATTAAAGGATTATGAATATTTGATTGCAAAACAATGCGAAGATCATAGCCGTTAATAAAAAATGCGCCATTGGCGCATTTTTATTTACATATCGCAATGTATGGTGGAATTGAACGTTCGGAATCAATTTCACCGTCGCCACAATCCAGACAGTTAAACTTTCTATTTTGCGAATGCATTGTATCGAATGGTACGGTATGCCCCTGGATCTCAGAAACATTTGCTGCATATGACGCGGATGGAAAACCAAAATAAAATGCATGTGATGAATCATTGCATTCACGCGGATTTCCTGGATAACATTCTGGGGAATTTATTTTTGTTGGATCGGGAACGCATGCGGTTGCACATGTTTCCGGATCTGTAATCATTAATTCGCAATCAGTGCATGACGATGCAGTTGGCACACGTAATGTTGATCCAATTGCGCCAAATATCGCACCAGATGATGCGGTTTGACACTTCTTTACATCTTGGGTTAAATTGGGGTCGGCAACGCATTCCCATTCCAATGTTGTATAATTCAATCGTGCAATCATATTATCTGGGCATGCTTTTTCAGGGAATGGATTTACGCATTCCCATACGCTGTCAACCAGTACGGCGGTTTGCTGTTCTGCACATAATGGTTTTTTGGATTCGTCTGCCACGCATTGCAATAATTCTGAATCCCATATCATATCGCCACCGCAATCCATTTTTGTGTTAATTCCAATACATTGCCAGCGTCCAAATCGATATGTTTTAACCGTGCCAACCGGGCAAATAACATCTGTCTGAACAGCTGCGGTAAACACGGTTTCTTCATCTGGTATTTCATATTGGGTAAAATATATTAATTGGCCATTTGTTAATCCCAGTTCATCAATTATTGCATCTGGCACAGAACGCGCATTTGCCATACCGCCCGCCATAATTTTCCCATCCAGAAAAATTCCAAAAGAACCCGCGTCTGGAAAGTCTTCTTCCAGCACTTCCAGCATATTATTATAATTATTTGCATCCAATGGTGCCGATGTTGTGATTATATAACTGTATGTGGGCTTTTTATTGCGGGTTATTTCGCAATCAGTTATACGCTTGCTGCTGTTCAGACAAACATATTGACTGACCACAGAATTTTGTTCGATACAAATATCCTGGAATGTTGTTCCCTTGATTTGTGCATTATGTGCCGCCGATGCACATTGCGCAATTGCGCGTAAATCAGACCGATTTATTGCATATTCTGTTTCTTGTTCTTGCACGCGTTGACTGGGGCTGCTGATCATATAAAAACCGACCATAAATATCGCGACTAAAATCATCATAAAAATATTCATTATTCCCCCTTGCGATTTATTAAAAGTCTAGGTAATATAAGGATAAAATGCAATAGGAAAACAGATTGCGCAATAAAAAACAACAGAATAAGACATGAAAAAATACTTGATTGCTTTAATTCTTTTGACATCGTGCGGTTTTCAACCGATGTATACAGAACGCGATACAGACATATATGTTGCGCCAATCAGCGGTATAAATGGAATTGATTTACGCAACAGTTTAAATGCTAAATTTGGCGGTATGCGTGATGCAGACGCAACATATACACTAACAGTGGATTTGCAAACACCAATAACACGATACAAGGCACTGGAATCCACCGGCGATGCCACATGGCAAGAAATTGTTTTAACCGCACATTATGTATTACGGGCGGGTGATACAGAAATCGCCCATGGTTCGGAAAGTGCATCAGAATCATACACATTTGTGCGATACTTGGTTGCGGCAAATGCGTCATATAATAATGCGGTTGCAAATACAATTGGTGTTTTGGCGGATAAAATTGGCACGCGTGTTATCGCGGAAACATATCGTTATGAAAACAGTGGCGATACGACAGAATAATGAAATGGAAAGAATCTGATTTTAACAGCGGAATAAATAATATTCGTGCGGTCTTGATATATGGTCCCGATGCGGGTCAGGTTGATGAATATTGTGATCGTGCAGTTGAAAAATTGGAAATAGAGAAAGATAATTTGTTTGCGTTGGATTCCGATGAATTGCGCGAAAAGCAAGATGCGTTATTCGCCGAAAGTTGCAGTCCATCAATGTTTGGCGGACGTAAAATGGTAATGATATCAAACGCCACAGACGGTGATGCAAAATATATTTCTGATTTGGTAAATCATTCGGGACTGTGTGCAACGGTAATCGTTGCGGCGGGGGATTTGCGTGCAGGTGGCGGTTTGCGTTCATTATTCGAAGGTTCGGATAACCTGGCGGCATTGGCGTGCTATACCGATGATGCGCGATCGCTGGCCACATTAATACGCAAAGAATTGTCTGCATCGGCGGGGATTCAGCAAATAACCCCAGATGCAATGGCGTATATGACATCACATCTGGGTGGGGATCGTGGTATAACGCGTGGATTTTTGGCGAAAATTGCATTATATGTTGACGATAAAAAAATTGTTGAATTGGATGATGTTGAAAAATGCTTGCCAGATACGGGTGCGGCGAATACTGATGATTATTTGTATTCTTTAACCGCGGGACATATTCAGCAAACAATGACCGCACTGGACAGGTTGTTATATGATAATACCGATCCGAATATGTTGGTCCGTATGTTGGATATGCATTTCAAGAAATTGTTAACCGCAGTTGTCGATGGACAATTGCCACGGCTGTTTTGGAAAGTCGCTGAAAAATTTAATCAAGCCATTAAAATATGGTCTGAATCAGAAATCGTTGCAGTATTGCGTCGCTTGAACGAATTGGAACGGCAATTGCGAACCACTGGCATGCCAGGGGAAATATTGTTGCGTGATTTTTCATTAAAGCTGGCAGTGCGTGCAGCAAAAATGGCTGTTAAAAGAAGGAATTAAAAAATGTTATCATCGGTTTATGCACCAAAAGACTTTAAAAGATTGCGTGTTGTTGGGGACTTGGTCGCCCGGTGTTTTGATTATATTACGCCACATATTCATGCAGGAATATCAACCGGTGAAATCGATCGTATGGTTGCAGAATTTTTACATGCAAATGGCGCGCGTTCATCAGATCTGGGATACCAGGGTTATCCAAAAAGTATTTGCACATCCGTAAATGATGTTATTGTTCATGGTATCCCCAGTGATGATGTTATATTAAAAGATGGCGATATTGTAAATGTTGATTTAACTGCAGAGTATAAAGGGTTTCATGGCGATGCATCGCGTATGTTTATGATTGGCAATGTTGCACCGCGTGCGCGTGAATTGGTTCAAACATGTCAAGATGCGTTGAATGCGGCAATATCTATTTGTGCGCCGGGTGTTCCATTGTCAGAAATTGGAAAAACAATTGAATCTGTTGTATTGCCACATGGATTTTCAATATCGCGTGATTTTGTTGGACATGGAATTGGTACTGTCATGCATGATGACCCACAAATATATCATTTTTATGATCGTCATTGGGATAATGTAAAAATGGTCCCCGGGTTGGTATTCACAATTGAACCGATGATAAACATGGGACGACCTGAATGCAAAATTGATCCAGATGGTTGGACCGCCCGTACGGTTGATGGCGGTTGGTCGGCGCAATGGGAACATACATTGGGTATAACCGAAGATGGTGTTATAATATTTACAGAAAAGATGGTATAGGTAAATTATCGGGGCGCCGTGGTGAAATCAGATAAAACAGATTTAAATTTTCATGCGGGTCATCGCCAGCGATTGCGCCAGAAATTTCTGGACGGTCATTTGGCGGAATATGAATTACTGGAATTAATTCTTAGTTTTGTAATTCCGCGGCGTGATGTTCGACCATTGGCGCGTGGTTTAATTGCACATTTTGGCAGTATATATCAAATCTTAACAGCGCCAATTGATGATTTACAGAATTTCAAGGGAATTGGATATAATACCGCCATATTTTTAAAAGCCATTTGTCATTTAATGATTACGGGATGTAAATTTAAATTAGCAGAACAACCAATATTTCATAATGAACAAATTTTAACAAATTATTGCATATTGAAATTGTCTGGCAAAACGGTCGAAGAATTTCATGTTCTGTACCTGGATATGAATATGCGTTTGATTGCCGATGATTTACATTCAATTGGAACGATTGATTGGACACCTGTATTTACGCGTGATATTGTAAAACGGGCATTGGATTTAAGTGCGCGTTCGGTTGTATTAATGCATAATCATCCGACCCCAAATACCAGTTTTTCAACCACAGACATTGAAATGACAGAATCTGTGGAAAAGGCTTTGGCGCAATTCGATATTGAATTATATGATCATTATGTTGTATCTGGTGGAATTGTTTATTCGGCGCGTAATATGTTTTTATTAAAACAGATCCACAACATTGCAAACTGATTTTAATGGTTTTGATTCAATTGGTATAATTTTATGATTTTCAAATGTATATATTGTGCGCGTTGCCATTGTTGGGGTATCCCATGAATCTTGCCAATCGCGTGATATTTTTATAACACGAAATTCTGGTTGAAATCCAAATTGTAATTTTGTTAATGCACATTCTGCGCCTTCGGTTGTTCTGAATCCGTCTGGTGTTATGTCTATAAAATCGCCGTTTTTATTTAATTCAATTTTATATTCATAATAAAAGTGCGCCGTACCGTTTTCATTGCGTGTACGCGTTATACGATCACGATATCCATCGCCATCAATATCGCGGTCGAAAATATCGCGTTCTGAAATCCCGGCGCCGAATTCATCCAATTGATACTGTTCTGAAAAATCCGGATTAACCAACCCGTCTGAAAAACTTCCCCCAGATTGTGAAAACATTTGTGTGGTGTCTGGTGTTGGCGCAACAGGTGAATTAACACCGCCTGTTTTTGTAAATTTTGGTAATTGACCGCCCGCCAGAATATATATTAACACAGCAATGATAACCAACATAATAATCAGTAAAATATTTAGTGCGATATTGCCGCGTTCATTTGTAATTTTCATAATTATTCCCCTTGATTTATCCACTGATAACACGACCGACTTTCCATCCTTCGATTTGTCGAATTGCGCCCGCCACGCGTGCCAGTTCCGCATCAGTTAAATCATTCATTCTGCGGTTAATAGATAGCCCCGTCAGTTTTTCTATCTGTCTGTGGTACGCGGCTGTATTATTTTCGGTTGGCGGGGCATAGCGACTGATTGCACCCGCCACGGTCAATTTGTTATAACTGTCGCTGCGTAATAATGTGCTGATTGCGCGCATGCCTGTTTCTTCGTCTGGAAATACCGCGAAACCGCCTGCTTCACCAATCGCGCCCATTCTGCGTGAAAATTCAGAATATCTGATATTGCCAGGGTTATTATTACGCCATGCGCGTGTGCCACCCGTATGCCGGTATGTTGTGCCGTCTGCATTTGTATATATAACATCATTTGATGCGGCGCGTGCGCGTGCCGGACGGCGTGATGATGTTGATGCCCGTCCAGATTGTTGTGGTCTTTCCAGTTCATGGGAAATTGGGGTGGGGCGGTTGGGTGAATCTGTATTTTTCGGTTGACGGATTGTATTATCGTCTGGACTGACAATTATATCAACATCTGCTGGTTCACCAGCCCCAGCCAGCGGGGCATCAGAATATGACACCCCAGAATCATATATATCATATTCTTCATACAGGTTATATTCGTCCCCATCACCCAATTCCTGTTTGCGCGCATCCAGTAATTTATTTAATTCATCAAACGAAACCTGGATTGTGCGACAACCGCGCGCAAACAAATCATCACCCCAGATCGTATTAACAATCGGCACAACCGCAGACACGGTCCCCAACATAATTATTAAATTACGAAGATTTGTAAAATAGTCAGCTTTTGCGCCGCGTATTAACGATATTGCCCACCCGAATAAAAATAATCCTGTTATGCATACAATTGCAATCCATGCATATTCAATAAAAGTTTCAAAACTGCGTAAAATACATGACGGATCTTCCAGATACAAATATGCATCATCCATTCCCAATACATGGAAACCGGAATTTTGCAACAATCTAAGAATTGTATCTGTATTCATTGCGCATCATTTTTAACGCCTATTTTTTAGATGCGGCGTTTGTAAAGAATCCAGGAATGGAAAAATCATCATCATTTGCGGCAATCCCCGCCCATCCGAACAAATCACCCATTATCCCGTTTTCTTCGCGTTTAACCTTTTTAAATGGTAAAATATTTTTTAATTTACCAATTTTGCTGTGTGATTCTGGTTTTGATTCTGTTGGGATTTTGTCTTGATTTTCTGCAAATTCTGCCGCCAGTTGTTCCAATGTTGCATCCGTTTCATCAGATGTTTCAACAATGTCAATTTGTTCAGTGTCCATTTCTGTAATTGTGGTATCGTCAATTGCATCTTCGCGCAGTGGCGCCATGCTTTCTAGCAATTGTTCCAGTGTTTTTTCTACTGGTGCACTGGGTGCGTCATCATTTATCATATCGGCAATGGTTGTTGTTGCCATTTGCGCATCAGAATTTGTATCATCAGATGGCGTTGCCAGTTCTGTACTAACATCAATATCATCAATTATTGGTGTATCATCATCTGCAATATCCTGGTTAATGATTTGTTCTTGTTTATTATTACCAGAATCATCCGCCGCAATATCTGCTTCTTTATTTACAGCCAGCACCGATAATATCGGAATTATTTTTTCTGTCCCAGGTTCCTGTGCCACATCATTTGTATTTGATACAGATTGTTCTTGTTCATATATACCAGATGTTGCATTCGTATTAATTTTTGCCGAATTAACCGCCTTGCGCCGACCGCGCGTTTTTTTAGGTGCGGGTTCCACGACATCAGCTGTTATAATTTCTTCGGTTGCGACCGTATCAATAATATCGGATGTTTCATCTGGCGTTGTGGATACAATTTCTTCTGTATCAGAAATAAATTCATTTGTTGGGATTTTTTCGGTTTGGATAATTTCCGGCACTTCTGCATTATCTGGATTATTTGCATTTATTGTATTGTCATCAGAACTTAACATCGCATCATCGTTATCAATTGGCACGCCAAACAATACGGTGTCCCGCCCCAGGTTTAATGTGTTTCGAACCTCTTCAAAAGCGGCGCGAATATCAGACATTTTAAATAATTCATTGCCAGAAATATAAATGATTTTTGTTTTCATCGAATAAAATCCCCCACTGATGCCGTCATTATATCACATTTTGCTGTTGAACGCATGCAAAAAATATCTTAAACTGTAAATATGTCTGATATAAAACAGCAAATATTTCAAGAGCTAACCGCATTGGAAGATGCCGCCACGCGTTTGCGTTCGACGGCGGTAAATGCGGGTCGTCAAACGGATTTAGAGGTGGCGATTTTAACCGAACAGGTAAAAAATCTGCGTGAACGGAATAATCGCGCCGCAGAAATGATAAATAAATCTATATCAATATTAAAGAAATTGAAATGAGTGTCGTATCAATACCAATTGTTAATAAAAATTACCCGATGGGCTGTGAAGATGGTCAAGAATCGCGTTTGATTGAATTGGGGAAAATGGTTGATGCGCGCGCGCGTGAAATATTGGACAAAATTGGACCATTGCCTGAAAATGCATTGTTGGCAACATTGTGCATTGTTCTTGCGGACGAGGTTCGCAATCGACCCGTCCCATCAATCACGGACGAACAGTTGCGTGAAATATTGGCACGAATTCGTGAAATTAAAAACAAAATTAGTTAAAAAAAACGCGCATTATGCGCGTTTTTTATCGACTGCGTTGACGCATTTGGTTTATTTTTATATTTTGCGCCATGGCATAATTTTGCATTGTGTCATCATGTAAAGAGCTTTTCGTTGGTGTGATTGCGATTTCATATCCTTCACGCCAGCCTTCGACAATACAAATTGCGTTGACAACCTTGTCGATTTGTTCTGCGGTCAAATCACGAATTTTTTTATTTATATCCAGCCCCGTCATTCTGCGCAGACGATTTTTATAACTTTGTGTGTCATTTTCATGTGGTGGTGCATATTTAGTTATTGCCTGACCAATTGATAAATTGCAATATTTATCAGACTTTAACAATTCTGCAATTGCACGCCGACCTGTTTCTTCGTCTGGGAATACGGCAAATCCACCAGCCTTGCCAATTGCACCCTGTTCAGCGGCAAAATCCGAATATCGTATGCAACCTGGGTTATTATTGCGCCATGCGCGTGTACCACCACTGCGTTTAAATTTGTTCCCATTTGCGCGCGTATATACAACATCATATTTTTGGGCAACTGCATTAATTGGCAATTGTGCCAAAATATCATTTGTTGCAAACGAGAAATCTGCATCTGTGGTATCGACTGAATTTATCGTTTTTGGTTTAGTATTCAATACGACTTTTGCGGTATCTGTATTTGCAGAATCAGACGCCGTTTTTTCATTTGAACCCATTGAATGACCTGTGCCAAATAACAGTGCCGCACTGGTTAAAAAGTACGGAATTGTGTATTTAAAACTCATTTTTATACCTCCTTTGCAATCAAACAGACCCGACCGACATATGTCGGACAGTCAATTGTTTTCGATGTTCTTTTTTGATTGGTTCGTCGCAATAGAGCAATTTGCGGCGTACATTCAGACATATTGGTGACCCATTATGCCCCGACTTGCCATTCTTTCGGCAGCCCGCCCCGTTACCAGGGAACCAAAGTTTGTATATACATATAGGACGAATTTTTAAAATTTCAAGTAAAAAATTCAAAAAACATTAAATTTTTTAATGAAATTTTAAAATATGCATATTTAACAGATTTTTTCGGTTGTTATTTTTCATCAAATGTTCTAAATTTTTTGGTATCATGAGTAAAGAAATTATCGAAAGAATTGATTCACAACAGTTATCAGACGCATTGTCTGAACGATACCTGTCATATGCGGTCAGCACAATTGTATCCCGTGCATTGCCAGATGTTCGCGATGGACTGAAACCGGTGCATCGCCGTATTTTGTATTCCATGTTGCGCCAAAAATTATCACCAAATGCCGCATTTCGCAAATGTGCAACGGTTGTTGGCGATGTGTTGGGGCATTATCACCCGCACGGGGATTCTTCTGTATATGATGCCATGGTTCGTCTGGCCCAGGATTTTTCTGTTCGTTATCCTTTAATTGATGGCCAGGGTAATTTTGGTAATATCGATGGCGACCCCCAGGCGGCGTATCGTTATACAGAATCCAAGATGACCGATGCCGCCATGTTAATTATGGATGGTATTGACGAAGACAGTGTTGACATGATGCCAAATTTTGATGGCACAACCGTTGAACCGGTTGTTATGCCGGGGGCATTCCCAAATTTATTGGCAAATGGCGGCATGGGAATCGCGGTTGGTATGGCAACGAATATTCCAACCCATAATGTGGCAGAGGTTTGTGATGCATTGACCCTGGTTGTGGATAATCCAAACGCAACAACTGCCCAGATTATGAAAAAGTTGGTTGGACCTGATTTCCCAACTGGTGGGGTTTTAATTGATTCTTTTGATACAATTGTAAAGAATTATGATACGGGGCGCGGCGCATTCAGAATTCGTGCAAAATGGGAAATAGAAAAGCTGGACCGTGGGGCAGAGCAGGTTGTTATAACCGAAATTCCATATGGTTTGATAAAATCAAAGCTGGTGGAACAAATTGCCAGTATGATTGACACAAAAAAATTGCCATTGGTTGATGATATATCTGATGAATCAACCACAGATGTTCGCATTGTTATCACCCCAAAAAGCCGTAATGTCCCCGCAGACAAAATGATGGCGCATTTGTTTGCGATGACGGATTTAGAATATAAATTCAATATGAATTTCAATGTGATTGATTCGCGTGGTGTTCCGCGGGTCATGGGCATTGGTGATGTTTTGCGTGAATTTATTGCACACCAGAAAAATGTATTGGTGCGCCGCACAAATTGGCGATTGGGAAATATCGCACGCCGTCTGGAAATTTTGGGCGGATTGTTAATTGTTTATCTGAATCTGGATCGTGTAATTGAAATTATCCGTAATGAAGACGATCCAAAGTCCGTTTTGATTGCAGAATTTAATTTAACAGATATTCAGGTAGAGGCGATTTTAAACACCCGCCTGCGTTCGTTGCGCAAACTGGAAGAAATGGAAATTCGTCGCGAAGATGCTGCATTACTGGCGGAACAGAAAGAATTAAATGAATTATTGACCAGCCCCGAACGTCAAAATGAACAATTAAAGGCATGGTTTGCTGATATTAAAAAGCGTTATGATAAAAAGACAACATTGGGACGTCGCCGCACCCAATGGATACCGCAGACCGCGGAAATTGTTGTTAATACAGATGAATTTATTGAAAAAGAACCCATGACAATAATTCTGTCTGCAATGGGTTGGATTCGTGCAGCCAAGGGTCATCTGGATTTATCATCGCTGGATTTGAAATTCAAAGAAGGCGATGCGCTGCAATTTGCATTTCATGCGATGTCGACCGATAAAATTAATTTATTTGCCAGTGGTGGTAAAATGTTCACAATTGCGGCAAACGATTTGCCATCTGCGCGTGGATTTGGGGAATCGGTGCGAATGATGGTTGACATTGGCGCAGATGAAAATATTATATCGGCATTCGTACTGGATACATCGGTAAAATATTTACTGGTTGGGCGGCATGGAACTGGTTTTATTGTATCGGGTGAAAACTGTTTGGCGCAAACGCGTTCTGGTAAACAGGTTATGAATACCGATGCGCGTAATCCAGCAATAATGTGTGTGCCTGTTACGGGTGATACGGTTGCCATGTCTGGTTCAAACGATAAATTATTAATATTCCCAACATCTGAAATACCCGAAATGACCCGGGGCAAGGGTGTTATCCTGCAAAAATATAATGCGGAACGCACATATGTTTTGGATGTAATGTTCTTTAACGCGTCTGACGGTTTTGGGTGGACAACTGGACGCGGAACAACAAAATTGGATGATTGGGCGCCATGGACGGGGCATCGTGCGTCCCAGGGTCGAACTGTACCGGTTGGATTCCCACGCAGTGGAAAGTTTGGTAAATAAAAAATTCCCAATTCGGGAATTTTTTATTAAAACCGCTGTTGTAATGTAATTTCCACAGACCATTTATCATATTCGCGTTGCCACATATTTGAATCACGGCGGGTATAACTGAATATTAATGTTGGAACAAATCCCATTATACTGAATTTATTATTTGATACAGACACTGAATAACGCTGGGAAAAATCGCGTTCGACAATTTGCGAAAATTTTCCATCTTGCACCGACCATTGCGGGGCATCATAATTTTGCCAATAAAACGCCGGTTGCAAATAAACACCAAATCCGTATGGTAATTCGGCGCCAACACCAATGCTGATACTGGGTTGCCAATATGAATATGTATCTGATGCCGCGTTTTCGCGTAAAATACCACCACGCAATATGGTATAAATATTTGGGGTTATTGAATAAAAAACTTGTGCGCTGGTGGAATATGTGTCGCCATTTAAATATTCACCGAAATTATCATAAATATTTCGACCATATTGCAAAGATACCCCACCTGATAATTTTCGTGTAAAATCGTAATTTGCATTTAACCGCGCGCCTGCGGTCCAATTGTATCCATCCCAGCCATACCAGCGTCGTGCCGCAGTTGCCGCCAACCAAACATCCCCGCGCGACCAGATATATCGTGGACCAGTGCTGGCATACAGATATATATCATCGTATTCGTGTAAATCATAAAAGTTTGAATACAGTCCCGCATCAGATTTCCATCGCCATTGGTCAGATAACCTGAATTCATAATCCCCACCCAGTGTCAGGTTGTATCCGACCGCAGATTCTGGTTCAATCAGATTCCGACACATTGGACCAAAAATCGTCATAACGCATTCTGTGCCACCAGTTGCATTATTGATGTTATTATCTGGTGCGGCACCAAAATTAAAAAATACATTCCAGTTTTTATTTTGTCGAATTACATATCGGTAATAGTTCATCATTTGACGAACATTTTCTGGCAAATCACGTCCCGCCATTGCTAATCGTAATTGATAATCTGCGCGATACCATTGTTTGGCGTGCATATAACAAATTGCCAATTCAAAACGCACGCGCGCTAAATCAGGGTATGCATCTAAAATATTACGATATATTTTTATTGCGGTATCAAATTCCCCACGGTATCCGGCAATGCGCCCCAGCAAAAATTGTTGTTCAATACCCATTGCACCACTTAAATGTGGCATATTTTTTAAAATTTGCTGTGCGGTATCCAATTCGCCATTATCAACCATTGCGCCCGCCATTTTTATGGCATCCAGTACAGACATCGTAATTTCTGTTGAACCGTCTGAATTTTTGACCGTTTTTACCCCAGATGCAGATTCTGCCCAAGTTCCCCCGGGCAGAATGCAAAACATTAAAAATATTATGCTGAATTTTTTCAATTATTGCTTGTTATTGACGCCAAACGCCATATCAAATTTAACACCATTTTCGACACCTGATTCAGTAAATTGTGCCAGCCCTGTTGCCTCGGTCGGGGTACCGTCTGGACCATAATATCCGACATTCATTGTCCCTGTACCGGTTGTATTTGTTAATATAACATCTGTTTCTGTTGGATTACCAGAAAATACAAAATTTGCATTTGGTGCATCACCAGCCTGCGTTATATTTACAGTGTACCAATTATCAAAATTCGCCATTAATTCAGATGTTGGATTGTCGCCTGTTTTAAAGTTTAATGTTGCCGTCCCATCCAGATTTATGCTGTCATCACCCTTGGACGCTGTGCCGACCGCGCGCCCAGAAAATGTCATATCTTTTTCAATATTTGCAACGGCGATTTGCTTTGATGCATACCCACCGGCAAATGGTGCGTATGTGATTTTAGATGTGTCGGCATTATTTGTAATTGTGTATATTCCAAAATCAGAATACGACAAGACCAGATTACTGCCCGCCCCAGAATTGTATGACAGTGTTTCTGTATTATTTACAAATATATCACCATTTCGATTAAATACATTTTGCGTTTCACCATTATCAATGGTTATTCCCATTATTTCCCCAGATTCATTTATTGAAAATGTTAAACTGGCATCTGGGGAAATGAATTCTGCATCATTAATACTTAACAATTCACCATTTGCACGCAAACTGTTTATTGACGCGTTTATTGCGCCCTGGTTTGCGTTTCGCCATGTGTTTATGCATTCGGCAACAATCGCCCCCGTGTCCCCCGCACATGTCCCCAGGTTATGATTTAATACATACATTGCCTGGAACAATATATCCTTATTTTCTGTAAATTGATTTTCAATTTCATCAGTATTCATCGTTGCCAGGTTTATTGCCAATTCTGCAACATCAGCATAATGTTCCGGTGTTTTTGTGCCGGTATAACCGTTCAGCCTGTAATCCATATAACTGGCAACCTGGGTGGCATTCGAAGAAATCATCCCAGTAATCTGTGCATTTGATTCTTTGGCTGTATTAACAAATGGATTGCGTCCGGGGCGCATATCTGTTGGGCGACCATATGCCCCCGATGGCGTACCCCCATCATTGCACGCGGTCAACAGCCCCAGCAAAACCAATAACGACATTTTTTTCATGTGTTTCTCCTTTTGCCCCAGAATACTTAACATTATTATATTGGGATTAGAAAAATCATTCAAGTGCAAAAACACCTTGAATAAAAATCATGACCTTTGTAATATAAAAATAACGGAAAGGTGAAATCCATGGCACGAATATCATTTATCACATCATTGATTGTAGTATCAGGTATGTTAACCGGATGCCTGGAATCGGGCAGTGGGTCTGTACAATATAATCCGTACAAGGATCGTCCAACATACCAACCGCCAATTCAAACCCCGGAATATTCAAATGATGCCACGGATAATAATGCAATTATCACAGGGATGTATTCCAGAAATGAAGCCCAGGTTACAGATTGGATTGGCTTTAAATTAAAGGGATTCAACCCATCTGGTTTTGAACAAATTCCGTTTGCGTCTTATATGGATGTTGCCAGTTTATCAAATGAAATCACCACGGCAGATGCCGCGCAAATTCAGTCTGCATATAACAGTGATAAAAACATGTTATGGGCGGCGATGGCGGTACTGAATCGATCATTGGCGGCAAAGTGTTATAATGCATCTGATGGGGCGGCAACCGCCGAATGCATTGTAAATTGGCGCAATGATAATGCCGCAATATTTGATACATCACGCACAGAATTGATTGAAAACACAACCGTATTAACGGTGGATAATGCCACATTGACCGCCACGAACGGTTATAAAATGAAATTTAAAATTGATGATACTGGTGAAATCATTGGAATGACATTAACCCGCGATTCTGGCGATGTGGATTTGGCAAAACTGGGGGACAGCCGTACATTTTATGGTTCTGATATTGAAAACGGACGGGTTTTAGAATTGGATTATGTTTCAGATGCCAAACAAATGGGATTGTCATATTCTGATTTTGGTTTGATTAATATAATATCATCAATGGATGGCGATCAACGGGTGGATGAATTCTTGATGCCATTTGCCGGCGGATATGATGACAAGAAAATTGCCGTTGCTGATATTGATTCTGACATGACATTTACTGGTCGTGCCACGGGTCGCGTGGCAAAAGGCGCCCATATAGTTCAATTGCAACAAGATACAGCCCGCCCAACAAAATTGACATTTGATACGCAATCGCAAACATCAACACTGAATGCAAATTTCAATAATTGGTATGATGTGGTTGTGGACAGTACTGGTGCAATATCATTTACAGATTACAAAAATAATAACGATGGTGGCACATATATTGATATGCAATTGGCGACCACAGCAAATGATGACGGCGTTATTACTGCGAATGGTGCAAATATGAATGTTGGGTATTATGGACCATCCACCACCCCGACCGAGGCAACAGGTACCGTTCAATTTACAGAAACCGGTGTCGACAATGGCGTACAAATGGATATGGCATTCGGCGCAATTGCGGATAAAAAGTAAAAAAGGCGATTATAATAAATATAAAAATAACGGGCGTATTAACGCCCGTTAAAATATATAAAATAATCCGAAATTAGTGAGGCATTTTACCTTCGGTCATAACGACATGCTTGCGCAGTTTCGGATCATATTTGCGAAACTTCATTTTGCCTGCGGTATTTTCAGACTTTGTATTTTTTGTTGTCGTATAAAAATAGCCAGTTTCTTTATTTTCCAGCTTTACGACTTCTTTATTGCCTTTCTTAGACGCCATTTTTAAACCTTTTATTTATTCTGCGTTGGATTTTATTGTAAAAATAACTGGAAATCAAGTCTTTTTTATCATAATATAATATCCTACTTGCGGGTATGGCGGCGACGGACGACAGCGAAGTGCCGCCGGGACGCAGAGCAAAAAGTTGTACATATTGCGGGTATGGCGAAACTGGCAGACGCGCTGGATTTAGGTTCCAGTGGGGCAACCCATCAGAGTTCAAATCTCTGTACCCGCACCAAATTCATTGATAAAAAACTGGCGACACGCAGTGGAACGCAGGCGCAGTAGTCAAACTGGCAGACGCGCTGGATTTAGGTTCCAGTGGGGAAACCCATCAGAGTTCAAATCTCTGTACGCCCACCAAATTCCTTGAATTTTTTCACCATATCTTTTAAAATTCTGATTGAATCCACTGGGAATGGGGTCGGGGCGTCAGTTATATCACAGGTTTCCCCGAAAACAGGCGGAATCTATCTGATGATTGATTTTTTGAAATCCCCGACTGTCATTCTTGTGGGGCGGTTATTTTTATTGGGGGCATTTATGGCAATAACATATGATGGTGCGCGTGACGACATAACATTTTGTACAATGCTGTTCAAAATGCCGGCGCAACGCGATTTGGATTCTTTAAAGCATATGACGCGCAAATTCGAAGATTTTTACTTGCCGTCATTAGAAAATTTCATTCGCACATTTCGCCGTGTTGCACTGTGGTGTGATGTGCAAACCGCAGAATTCATAAAATCGCGTGGCCTGGACAAAAATATAATTATGCGTGTTATGGATTTCTCAGATTTGCCACATTACAGCGAACGCGATAATTGGCTAAAACTGTTAAATAACATGCGCGGCAAGACAGGATATTTATTGCATCATAAAACCCCAGAACAATGGATAGACTATTTAACGCTGATTGCGGCAAAGCCGTCGGTTATGGATTGGGCGGCAAAGAATGATAAATTTAATTCGAAATATTTTATGTGGATTGATGCGGGGTCATTGCATCCGATGTACGCGCCGTTCTGGAATGGTTGGACAGGGCATATTGATGCACAGCCCACGCGCGTTCGCATGACAATTGCGCCAACATTGGGTAAAACGCGCCCGAAATTTGTGCCAAAATTTATTTATAATTTGTATCGTAAAACCCGCGCCCCGATAATGGATGCGACATCTGAATCATTGGCGCGGCAAAGCCTGGTCGATATTGCGATGATAAACGCAGATTATGATGTCCCGGCGGGGTCGTTCATGATGCCCAAGAAATTGGTACATGATTTCTATCTAGAATTCGAACGGGTTCGGAAAATCATGCTGCGTCATGGACTGGTTTCAACCGAACAGGCGGTATTCCAAGCGATGATGAAATTTGATACAGAACATATGTTTGAATTATCATATATTCGGGGCTATGACCGGTTGTATGCATCCATTGCTGCCAAGGATGCGGATTATTTATTATAATCAATACACTGGATAATTGCGGGGATATGATGGGTCGGGGTTATCCAGTTCTGATTTAACGCCGCATGCGGCAATTGCCATCGTCGCGACCAATAAAAATCCAAATAATATTTTTTTCATGTCTGTATTATATTCATAACATTTACGAATTGTCAAATCGGAAACCTGTCCTGTTTATTTATGTGGGCGTGCTGTATTAACATTACATGTGTATCAAAAAACCAAGGGAGAGAGATATCATGTATTACAGCAACGGTAATTACGAAGCGTTTGCCAATCCATTACCACCGGCAGATGCGGCAAAAAAGTCGGCATATATTGTTGGTGGCGGGCTTGCCGGACTGGCGGCGGCGGTGTTTATGATTCGTGACGGCAAAATGCGCGGCAATAAAATTCATATATTCGAAGAATTGCCCATCGCCGGGGGCAGTATGGACGGCATATTAAATCCGTCACGCGGGTACATTATTCGTGGTGGCCGCGAGATGGAGGCGCACTTTGAAACCCTGTGGGATTTATTTCGGTCAATTCCGTCATTGGAAAATCCGGATGTATCTGTTCTGGATGAATTTTATTGGCTGAACAAATCGGACCCCAGTTTTTCGCACTGTCGCGCGATTGAACATCGCGGTCGCCGCATGAAAGATGACGGCAAATTAACATTGACCCCGAATGCCATCCGCGAAATGATAGACCTGGTCTTGACGCCCGAAGAAAAATTACAAGATGTTCAAATCGACCAAGTGTTTGGCGAAGAATTTTTTGCATCTAATTTCTGGCTGTATTGGGCAACGATGTTCGCGTTTGAACGCTGGTCCAGCGCGATGGAAATGCGCCGGTATTTGTTGCGATTTATCCATCATGTTGGGCGTCTGGCGGATATGTCGGCGTTAAAGTTCACAAAATATAACCAGTATGAATCACTGATAACGCCATTGGTACGATGGTTGGAAAATAACGGGGTAAAGTTCCATTTTGACACAACGATAACGAACATTATTGTTAAATGCGGCGCAAATAAAAAAGTCGCCCAGAAAATAGAAATGGTTAAATCAGGTCGCAGAAAAGAAATCAAACTGACACCTGATGATTTGGTGTTCGTGACCAACGGTTCAATCACAGAAAGTACCACATACGGCGACAACGATACGCCGGCCGACCCGCGGCATGAACTGGGCGCATCGTGGCAGTTGTGGAAAAATCTGGCGACACAGTGCGATGAATTCGGTCGCCCAGAAAAATTCTGTGAAAACATCCCGGATGCCAATTGGGTTATATCGGCAACAATTACGCTGACCGATGATACGGTTGTGCCGTATATTGAAAAAATCTGTAAAAAAGACCCGCACAGCGGCTCAATCGTCAGCAGCGGCCCCGTCACTATCAAAGATTCAAATTGGCTGTACGGGTTCAGTATTTCACGCCAGCCACACTTTCGCAGTCAAAAGCCAAATGAAATAATCGTTTGGACATATGGGTTACTGTCTGATACAAATGGTAATTATATAAAAAAGAAAATTGCAGATTGTACCGGTTCAGAATTGTGTGCAGAATGGTTATATCATATCGGTGTACCAGAATCACAAATAATGGATATTGCACAAAATCGTTCAAACACTGTCCCCAGTCATATGCCATATATAACGACATATTTTATGCCGCGTGCATTGGGGGACAGACCACTGGTTGTACCGCGTGGTTCAGTAAATCTGGCATTTATTGGTAATTATGCAGAAACGGAACGTGATACAGTTTTTACAACTGAATATTCTGTCCGTACCGCGATGCAGGCGGTATACACACTATTAAATATTGATCGCGGTATCCCAGAGGTATTTGATTCATGTTTTGATATTCGTGTATTATTGTCCAGTATTTATTATTTAAATGACAAGAAAAAATTGCGCGATATCGATATTCCATGGGTTTTAAAAATTTTGGAAAGACATGGAATGAATAAAATCCACGGTACATATTTGGAACAATTGTTGCGCGATGCAAAATTAATATAAAAATGCCGCCCATTTGGGCGGCGGTTTATTTTTGACGCACAATACGACCGAATTCTTCGGGTGTAATATGCGCGACAGATGTGATTTTAGAAATTGTGCTGACCGATGGCCAATGCGGTTTGCCATATTTAGATACGCGTTTGCTTTTGTTAAACGCAGTCGGGTTCATACCGCAAAGTTTTGCTAAACAAGAACAGGTAATACCCATTTTTGCAGCCACTGTATCAATCGCCGCCCATATGTTGCTGTGTGTCATAAAATCTCTCCTCTGTTTGATTTATTTAGACTATATTCTAAATATGGTTGAATTTTATCCTAAATTCTCGTTTTTGTACAGTGGAAAATATTCCTATTCTTATAATAAACAAAAAACAATGGGTTATATATCAGAAAGTATTTTGCCAAATATAAAATTTTACTAAATTTATATCATTATATTTATTTTGTGCAAAAATGTGCAAAAAAACGACGCCGATATAAAACAACAAAAAAACCGCAGAAATCTGCGGTATTTATTTTGGCAGCCCCAACCAGATTCGAACTGGTGTTCTCGCCTTGAAAGGGCGGTGTCCTGGGCCTCTAGACGATGGGGCCAAAACTGCCATTGTTTTGAACTTATTCAATCCAAAATGCCGCCAAATTATAACTGGCATGGTGGCGTTTGTCAAGACAAAATACCACCGTGCCATATTTTTATTATTCTGCCTGGGCTGGTTCTGCGGCAACAGGTTCTGCAACTGCATCTGCTGGGACTGATTCAACAACTTCGGCTTCGACTACTTCGGCGGTTGGTTCAACCTGTTGAAATACAATTTCTTTGCCATCGGCATTTTTCAGCGTCAAACGACCATCTTTTAAATCATATGTTTCAACGGTTGTCATGAATTGGAAATAGTCTTGTTCGGTCTGCATTGCATCCATCGGTCCCATCATCATTGTTGATGCAAATGGGCTGAATTTGATTTGATCACCGTTAACCTCATACGTTCCGTTGTACAGATTTACAACCTGACCATTTACACGCATTTCGTTTGCATCAAACACCAGTGTGATATCTGTGCCATTACCAGACGCGACAAAGTTAGCACCCTTTAACAATTCCGGATTTGGTGTGTTGTCGCCGCATGCCGCCAATGCTAAAACGCCCGCCAAGATTGCAAAAGATTTAATGTTCATATTTTCCCCTTTTTTTATTTTTTACCCGTACAATTATATCAACATACACATGTATATCAACAGAATATTATTCCGATATAATAAATAAAAACAGCCACCATATTGGTGGCTAATTTCTGGCGGGATTGACGGGGCTCGAACCCGCGACCTTCTGCGTGACAGGCAGACGCTCTAAACCAGCTGAGCTACAACCCCTAAGCGCGAAACTTATGTTATACTGTTATTGGAATAAATGCAAGCAGTTTTTTTATAAAAATAAAAAAATATATAAAACAACCCGGCTATACGATTTATTCGCCCGTATTAAAACACGAGCCGTCAAATGTATATATTCCGACATTGTCTTGGATACGATGTTGTCGGATTGCATTGGGCGACGCCACTGGAACATTCGCAATAATTATTTATTTTTTGTTGGTACCCCGTTGTAATATCTGTCCCACCCCGTTGAATTGCAGTCAACAATTCTGCAACATTGTGCATATGCAGAATCATGATATCAAAAAAGCGGCAAAATAAGCAAAAATATTACAGAAATAATACATTTTTTGTTTATTGACATTGATTTTAAACGGTGGTGAAAACAACAAAAAAGATAATTGACAATTGCCCGGAAAATATGCAAAAATTAATGCATAGAATTAAAAAACATATGCCGAAAATAAACCACCGATTATTTTCGGCATTTTTATTTTAGAAAAAATTCCGGAAATCTGCATATTTTTATACCTCCATTTTTGCCGAATCCAAACGGTCAATTTATTATGGCAACAATTGTTGCAGTAAATGTTACAGATGCGTATGCCGCGACATGTTCGTTTGCTGGCACGGACTATTCAGAACTTAATCCACATGATGAATGGATGATGAACCAACTAGAAGACTTGAATTGTGATGGTGTTGGTATGCACGATTGGGAAGCATGGCATTATGATGGATCATTAAATACAGAATGGTTGTTTACATATACTTGCAGAAGTTGTCCGCCTGGATATGTATTAGAAAATGCCTTTTTACATCCTGAAGATGGATGTGAATTAGAGTATAAAATTTGCGTCCTTGATAACCCATGTGATATAACGGTTGATGATTGTCGTCAATATTATCCTGATATGTATTATGATTGGCAACCAGCAGGTCAGGGTGATAATTTATATGTAATAGAAGGACGTGCAACGCCATATATAACAGATCCAATGACCGCGCATTGTGATTGTGGTGTGCTTACAGAATATCGATGTGCATCTGGATATTGGGGACGGCCAACAAACACAACCAGTGGGTGTACAAAATGTTTATCAATGCGAAATCATTCTGATACAGCAGATATACCTGGATTATCATCAGCTGGATCAACCAGCATCACACAATGTTACATGCGTGCCAATGTTAGATTGCGCGATAATACGGGTATATTTCAATTTACACAACCATGTTATTACACCAATTAAGTTATATTGCAAAATCGCCCAAAATGTATTATAATACATACACATTTATATCAAACAATGGGGTGAAATATGGGGGAAGTAATTGTGGCATTTTTAATAATGTTTGCGGTTGTCGTATTGGGGGTGGCAATTATATCAATACCAATTATGATTGCGAATTCACGCGGCATTACTGGCGGGGAAAAGGTTGCGATTGTTGTTCTGTCGATTTTGGGGATTTTCTTTGGAATAACATGGTTTGTCGCATTAATCTTGTCGTTGGTGTGGCACGGTGATTGTTTGGCGGGCGATAATTTGGATAAATTAGAAAAATTATCCAAATTGTATAAAGACAAGGTTATCACGAAAACAGAATATGAACGCATGAAATCAAAATTAATGCGCGAATAAAAAACAGACCCAAATTTGGGTCCGTTTTTTTACCTGGTTTTTCCTTTTGATGGAATTTTTTTTGTTACGGCTTTCTTTTTTATTTTTGCAACACCGGCACGCAGTTTATCTATCATTGATGGCGCGTTTAATCGCGCTTCTTCTTTTGCCGCCGCACGGTTTAATTTTTCTTCGCCCCATTGGCGCAAAATTTCTTCGCGTTCCGCGGGTGTTTTTGCCGCTGCCAGTTGGTCTTCCAGCCATGGGCTGTTCGATTTATTTTTTGTCATGTTGTTTCCTTTTTTATTGTTTTGTATAAATTTACTATACCACTTCTGTTACCGCGCGCAAGGCGCCATCGCGTGATAATTGTACAACGCGTATTTTCTTTTTCATTTCTTCAATCAGGTCTGTTCGGTCATATGCTGGCTGGGTATGCAGTATTCTGTCTGCGAATGCAGCATACGCGGCATCTGCGCTTTCGGCATGAATTGTTGTATAGAAATGGTCATGTCCTGTCCCCAGCATTTCCCACAAAACGGCGGCGTTATCCGTTGATATTTCGCCGCCGATAATTACATCAGGTGTCATACGAACAACCAAATCCAATAATCGCGCATAATTAAAATCGTTTGTTTGTTCGGTTCGTGATAAAATAAAGTGAACATGGTTTGGTTGGGGGACCTGGATTTCGCGGGCGTCTTCGACAGTAATAACACGACTGTTTTTATCGATTAATTTCAACATATGATTTAAAAATGTTGTTTTTCCTGTTGCAGTTGCGCCACTGATTAAAATTGGGCTGCCATCATTAATTGCGGTCATTAATCTGTCATATGGGTCGTCTGGTCGTACAGATTCACGCGGTTTGACCTTTAACAATTTTGCACCGCGTTTTAAATGATAGTTTTCAAACGATGTGTCTGGTGCCGATGTTCCGCGTATATTCAGTGCAACACCACCTGTGACATCGCGGTCATCATACTGTACATTTGGACCCGCGATTGCTGTAAATCTGTGATTGCCAGGCAGTGTTGCGTATACAACCGGCATGCCGTGAATTGGGTCAAATGGACGTTCATATATATTTGCGACCGTATGAATTAAATCGATTAAGTATTGTTTTGTTAAAACTTCGGCATTATATGCAACCCACGGCACGCGTGCGCCATGCAGGCGCATCCATACTTCCCCAGCGTGATTTATGGCAATTTCTTCTACAAACGATGGTTTATAGAATTCTTCCAGGGGCTTTAACAAAGATTCCAGAACAATATTTGACATCATAATAATTTTATCACAAATCGCGACTTGAATCAAAACGCTTTATTTGATAAAATTATAAAAAAGAGAGATTCAACATGAAAAAATCATTGTTAATTGCAATTTGTTCTGTATTGGCATTGGGTGCATGTGCAACAGATTCTGATACACCATATAATACAACTGATTTTGCCCAGGGTGGGGCAGATGCGCCATTGTACAATGAACGCACCAGTGATTTTATGCAGGCGGACAACCAATATTCAAACATTGATTCGTACAAGCCAAAGACAGAGGCAGAAAAAGAACAAAACGATAACCGTTGGAATACGGCGCGTATGGAAACGCGGTGGCAAGAATATCGTGGCACAATGGTTCGGGTGCAAATATTACTGGGGAATACAGATTTGCGTGAAATGCGCCTGCGCCTGATTCAAAATGCAGATGGCATGGATATCGATGGCGATGCGCGCACAATTTTGGCAAAGGTTGCCGACTATGAAATGAAGCGTGTATGTGGTCGTAATGCCGACAGTATTGTAATGGTATATGACCGCCCGTCATTTGATGTTATGCGACCAACGCCATATTTTGACTATCGGGTTGAAGCCGAAGGATCCACCATGCGTGAATACGGTTTCAGATGCGTGTATAACAATTAAAATTAATAAACAGAAAAACAAAAAGGGGTAAAAATGAAAAAAATCATGTCCGCGGTTGCGATTTGTGGTGCAATGTTTTTAACAGCGTGCGATAGTAATGCTGGGGCACAAAATGGCGATACAGTTGTGATTGACTTTGCTGGATATAAAGATGGCGTTCAATTCGAAGGTGGCACCGCAACAAATTTCCCATTGGTTTTGGGCAGTGGTCAATTCGTCCCCGGGTTTGAAGAACAATTGATTGGCATGGAACAGGGCGAAACCCGTGATATTAATATTACATTCCCTGAAAACTATGTGCCTGAATTGGCGGGTCAGGATGTCGTATTTACTGTTACTGTAAACGAAATTGTTCCAGCAAAATAATTTATGCGGAATATTATTCATAAACCGGTCTGGGGTCAGACCGGTTTTTTTTGCGCCGTTTTTATAATTGATGAAAACAGTAAAAAATAAAAAAACGCCGCCGGTTTCCCGGCGGTGTTTCCGAATGCCCCGAAAGGAAGGAAAGGAGAAAAAGAAATTGGGCATTCTAAACCAAAATGTCGGGGTCCAGAGTCCAGAGGAGAGAGAATGTAGGAGGGAGTCTGAATCCCTGAACCCCATGGGGCTTTCACCCCGTCGCCGGGGTTTCCCCCTTTGACGAATCGAAATGTAATACATTTTATTTAATTTGTCAAGTATTTTTGTCAAAATAATTTTTTGTATTATATTTATTCCCCAAAAAACGCCAAATTTAGGAAATCGTCCTTGTTGCCCATTGTGCTGGGTTGGAATAAAATCAATATCAGACATTAATGCCCAACCGTATATGGTTTGTCGCATTAAAACCAAGGGAGAGAGAAATATGACACACGAAGATGTTTGGCGGGCGATTGAACGCTTTGCCACGGAACATGGCATGTCCTGTTCTGGATTGGCAAAATGCAGCGGTTTGGATCCGACAACTTTTAATAAAAGCAAGCGCTGGTCCAAGGAAGGGCAACCGCGTTGGCCATCAACAAACAGTATTTCCAAGATATTGTCGTCAACTGGCGCCAGTATCCAAGATTTTACAAAATTCATTGAACCGCGTGGCAAAGATCGCGAATAATTGCGTTTTTGCCGATTTTGACCGTGACATATGTCGCGGTCTTTTTTGTTGGACAATTGCGGGTTCTTTTATTATTCTGGGACTATGCTGGACGGTATAAATATTTTTTCATCAGATTCAATATGGCGGCATATATTGTCCGACCTGGGGGCGAATGTATCCGATGCACCAATTGCAACCGGGCTGGATTTCGATGCATTGAATATCACAACGCCAATATCAATCATGAATTTGCGCAGTGTAATTCAGCATGCATTGGATGATGATATACGAATAATTCGTGAAATTTTTGGTCGTAATGTACAAATGCCCGCAATTCAGGCAAAAATTATAATATTGTTATACAAATCTGGGGGCATGTCGGCAGTACAATTGCGCACGGCATTGGGGTATTCACCAGATGCAACAACGCATACGGTTGATACGGCAATTTATCAATTACGCCGTGCCTTTGGACATGATTTTATAAAAAATGTAAATGGTGTATATTCAATTGGCAAATTATAAATTGATTTCTTTTGATAAAATCCCCAGTACCCAGACATATGCGTTGGAAATGGTTGCATCTGGCGCGGCGCGTGATCATACTGTTATTATGGCAATGGCGCAATCCGCTGGACGCGGTCGATATCGGCGCACATGGGTGTCGCACCATGGTAATTTGTATGCCAGTTTTATTTATAATGCCGATGAACGCGACCCACGATTGTCATATGTTGTTGCGGTCGCAGTTGCAGAAACACTGATTTCGTTTGGAATTCATCCAAAAATAAAATGGCCAAATGATATTTTAATTGATGGTAAAAAAGTATGTGGCATATTAATTGAATATGCGGGGCAATTTGTTATTGTCGGAATTGGAATAAATATAAAATCAAATCCAACGGTTGCCGCATATCAAACAACGAAACTGGATAATTATGCCACGGTTGAAAAATCAGAATTATTAAACCGTTTGATGAAGAATCTGGATCGGTGGCGCCGCATACCATTTGTCGATGTTCGCGCGCGTTGGATGGATTTAGCGGCGGGATTAAATCGCACAGTGAAATATCGTGGCGAAGAAATGGAATTAATCGGAATTAATGAAAATGGTGCGCTGGTGCTGCGCAATGATACGCGTTATTTATTGGCATATGGTGACGAAATCAGTATGTGAAAATATTATCTTGACTTTATATCCAATTTATGATAATATATAACACATAATCAGAAAGATTATGTCCGCGTATGGCGGATTTTTTATTTTATGGCACGCATTTATTGCGTGCCGTTTTTATTTGCAACAACGGGGGGATTGTCAAATGCAATTAACACTGATAAACAATCCAGATAAATCGCGCGCCATATTATATCAAATTGCACGGGTGGTATATGCTGAAACACATGCATCAACATTACGATTGGTCGAAGCAATGGCATCAATGATTGCAAATATTGCCCATGTCACTGGTCGTGATTATTCAGATATAATATCGGATTCAGAATTATTTAATTCACTGGATTCAAAATCTGAAAACAATAAATTATTGTTTGTTAATGCATCTGACAATAAATTTCAGATGTGTCTGCGTGTGGTATCACGAATGTTGCATGGCGCGTTACCAGATTCATGCAATGGCGCAACGCGTTTTCATCATGCAGATAAAATGCCGGCATGGTCAACATCGCGCGGATATATCGCAGATATAGATGGACTGTTGTTTTATTTATAATCGGAAAACAATCATGCGAAAAATTATCAGTGGCGGATTTTTATCCGGACATCGAACATATATCATTTCAGGAATTGGTATATTGTCTGCAATTGGTGCATATATGGTTGGCGATACCGATATATTTACTATGTTGCAATCTGTATTTACATTGGGCGGAATTTATTTCTTGCGCAAATCCAGTGAAACCAAAGGAAAAAAACATGGAAAACATTCCAGAAAAATTTCTGAATAAAGACGGAACATTAAACACAGATGCGTTGTTAAAATCATATATTGAATTAGAAAAGAAAATTGGAACGATGATATCTGTGCCTGGCAATGATGCTGATGGTGCATCGCGTGCAAAATTTAATCGTGCAATTGGTGTTCCAGAATCTGCATCAGAATATCCAACGAATCAGTTATTTGATGATGACGCAGTGCGTGAAAAATTTTTTGAAATTGGATTAACATCAACCCAGGTTGAAAAAATTTATCAAATTGCCGAAGAATTTTTATCACCCGTATTAACAGAATTATTTGATATGCAAAATGAATCAAATGCAATTGCAGAATTAAAAAATTTTTTTGGCACAACAGAAAAAATGAATGATGCATTACGCGCAATAAATTCATTCGGACAAAAATATTTACCGCGTGATGCATTTGATGCATTATGTGCCACACCCCAGGGAATCCAAGGCGTATACCGAATGATGCAATCGATGGAACCCAGTGTTCGTACCGATGATGAAGATATAAAAAATTTATCTGATTCTGAATTGCGTCGCATGATGCGTGATCCAAAATATTGGCGTGATTATGATCCAGAATATGTTCGCAAAATAGAAAATGGATTTAAAAAATTATATTCGTAATGAAAAAAATGCACTTTCTTCTTTACTAATATTTTTGTTTCATATAAAATATAAAGTAAGAACAAAACAAATTTGTTCTATCCAAAAAATGAAGAAGGAGAGAAGAATGGCATTCACATTCTTAAAGCCAGCCGCCAAAAAACCTGCTGCGAAAAAGCCAGCGGCAAAACCGGCTGCAAAGAAACCTGCGGCAAAGAAAGTTGCCGTGGCAAAGAAACCAGTTGCAAAAAAGCCTGCTGTAAAAAAAGTTGCAGCGAAAAAACCGGCTGTTAAAAAAGTTGCGGTTGCCAAGAAACCAGCGGCAAAGAAAGTTGCAGTGAAAAAGCCAGTTGCAAAAAAAACGGTTGCAAAAAAAACGGTTGCAAAAAAAGTTGCGGCGAAAAAACCAGTCGCAAAGGCAGCAGTAAAAAAGGCACCTGTTAAAAAAGTTGCGGCGAAAAAGCCAGCGGCAAAAAAAACATGTGCAAAAAGAAAATAATATAATTCCCCGCAATTGCGGGGATTTTTATTTTGAAATATTCAGTCGGATTATATCAGTCTGACTGAATATTTTTTATTTGGACAATCCCGTGTGGACCCGCATGTTTTGTTAAATGGCGCAATTAAATTGCATAACCATAATACAAAATTTTATCGGCGCATATTGGCGCTTGTTTTAATTTTTTTAACCAAGGGAAATAAATAATGTCTGTTTCAGTAGATCAGGTTTTTATCAAACAATTCGAAGCGGATGTACATTTGGCGTATCAGCAAATGGGTACAAAATTGCGCGCAACAGTACGCAGCAAATCCGGTGTTGTTGGGGCATCGACAACTTTTCAAAAGGTTGGACGCGGTACCGCCGCCACAAAGTCGCGTCATGGTATTGTACCGGTTATGAATTTAAATCATGAACCTGTTGAATGTATATTGCAAGATTACTATGCCGGTGATTGGGTTGATGCATTGGATGAATTGAAAACGAATGTTGATGAACGCCGTGTTGTTGCATCTGCAGGTGCATATGCATTGGGGCGCAAGACAGATGAATTGATTGTGAATGCAATGAATAGCGCAACAAATGCAACAGGTGATTATTCAACAGGGCTGACCAAGGATTTAATTTTATCAGCGGTCGAAGTTTTAAATCAGAACGATGTTCCTGATGATGGTCGTCGTTTTGCTGTTGTTGGCGTACACCAATGGAATGAATTACTGTCCATGGACGAATTTGTATCTGCGGATTATGTTGGTAACGATTTGCCATTGGTGTCTGGGGGTGCATCCAAGAAATGGCTGGGGATAACATGGGTAATGTATAACAGTTTGCCATTAACCAGCACAGATAATCGTGATTGCTTTATTTATCATGCAACCAGCATTGGTCATGCATGCGGTCAAGAAGTAAAAACGGATATATCATGGCATGGTGAACGCGCTGCGCACTTTATCAGCAACAGTATGTCCCAGGGCGCTGTATTGATTGATAATGCCGGCATTGTTCGTTTGAAATGCAAAGATACTGATGAAACTGGTGATTAATTTAAATGCAAACAAAGGAAATTATAAATGGCTTTTCAAAATAAAAATTTATCTGTAATCGCATATGCAAACGGATTTACATTGTGGCATTATGCATCAACAGAAACAATGGCGACAATTTCCGCATCTGGATATTTTGACAGCGTCAAAACATTAATGAACACTGGTGATATCGTTATTATTAATGCATCTGATAATACATCGATAAAGAAAATAACGGTCAGTACGAATGTGGCGGTTGCTGCATTGGCATAATTTAATTGGGGTGCCACGGCACCCCGTTTTTTTAATATAAAATTGGATAACACAAATGCATACAAAAATAGATTTATGTTCAATGGCGCTGTTAAAATTGGGTGAAAAACCGATACAATCATTACTGGATGACACGCCCGCGGCGCAATTGGGGCGAACTTTATTTGACCCAGTGGTTGATGCATTACTGGCAATGCATCCATGGCGATTTGCATGTAAATGTTTTGAATTGACCAAAAATAATGATGGCGAATTTTTATTGCCTGCGGATATTTTGCGCGTTTTAAAGTGCAATGGTGAAATAATCGGAAATACGGTTATTGCACCGACAGATACAATAAATATAACCGCAATTATTCGTGTCGCGCCTGAATTATTCCCCAGTTATTTTGTATCATTGGTGGCAACGAAATTGGCAATGGAATTTTGCATTCCGCTAATTGGTGAACAAACGGTATTCAGAATGTTGGCGGCGTTATATGAAACAGAATTACAATCTGCAAAATATATTGACAGTGCGTCTGCACCGACAGCAGGGATAAAAAATTTTTCTTTGATAAATACGCGATTTTAATTACAGGGGGGGATAAATGGGCGATTTTATAAAAACACAGAATTCATTTGCAGACGGTGAAGTCGCGCCAGAATTTTTTGCCCGCGATAATTTAAATGGTTTGTCGCGATTGGAAAATATGGATGTGCTGGCGGGGGGTGGGTTACAACGGCGCCGTGGATTGGCGTCTGTTGCAAATTTATCGTCATCGGCGCGTCTGATACCGTTTTCTGTTGGCGAATCAGAAAATTACTTGCTGGTTTTAACAGATGGACATATTTTAGTGTACAGCGATGATGTTCGTATTGCAGATTTATTTGCACCATGGGATTTTGATGAATTGGATAAATTGCAATATGCCCAGCGATTTGGCACAATGATATTTGTTCATCCAGATTATCAACCATATGTATTACAGAAAACAGACAGCACATTTGATATCATTGCATTTGACTTTGAACGCAATGATTCTGATATGACTGTAAATATACCGTTTATGAAATTTGATGATGCAGATGGCATAAAGATAACAGTATCATCAAATGCCAGTGGTAATAACTATGCAACATTTACAACAAATAAAAATTTTTGGACATCTGAAAATGAAGACGGGCGCTTTTTATTACTGGATAAACAATGGATAATCACAGAATATGTCAGTCCAACGGTTGTGTATGCATATACAAACGGCACATATTCAATACCATCAGACCCGGTATCCGATTGGTACGAAGCGGCATTCAGCACGCGCCGTGGCTGGCCGTGCAGTATTACATTTCATCAAGACAGATTGGTGTTTGGTGGTTCGCGTGCATGGCCCAGTGGCGTATGGATGTCGCGTGTTGGACGGCATAATAATTTTAATGTTGGAACTGGTCTGGATGATGAAGCCATCTTTTTAACATTACTGTCGCAACAGCGTCAACAGATATGCACAGTTGTCAGCAGCGATAATTTACAAATTTTAACAAATGCTGGTGAATGGGCGATTTCCAGCAAGCCATTAACACCATCGGCGGTTGATATAAAACAACACACATCTGTTGGCAGCGTTGCGTCCAGATATCTGCCGCCACAAAAGATAGAGGGGGCAACCGTATTCATATCTGCGGGTAAAAAAGACATTCGTGAATTAAGCTTGGATCAATTGGGCGAATATTATAATGCAAATGATTTATGTGCCGCGGCAAAGCATTTAATGCGTGATCCGGTTGATTTATCATATAATGATAATACCCGGCAATTATTTGTTGTAATGTCAGATGGCGATATGGCGGTTTTAAATCAGAATTCTGCATTGGGGATTTCTGCATGGGCGCAATATAAAACCCAGGGTCAATTTAAATCTGTTGCGACACTGGATGGTCAAACATATACGGTTGTTGCCCGGGGTGCGAATTATTTTCTGGAAAAATTTTCAGATACTGCATTAAACGATGCGGGTCAATATGGTTTTTCGTTTGCTGCGGCGGCAATGCCGCTGCGTGCGTCTGGTCATAATGCGAACAAATTGAAAATTCGTAAAATATCTGCGCGGGTTTTAAATACAAAAACATTATTTATAAATGACGCGCGCGCATCATTGCCGAACGATATATACGATGACGCGTCATCTGGATACAGTGGTGATGTATCTGTAAATTTACTGGGGGTTCAACGTAATTGTATAAATGCGCCATGGAAAATTTCCAGCAGTGAACAATTACCATCAACAATTTTGTCTGTATCGATGTACGGATATTACATAGTATAAATTTAATCCAAGGGGTAAATACAATGGGACAATTGGTATCAGATGTAAAAAGTATTTTAGATTACAAGGATTCAAAACAACAGGCTGAAAACACCCGCCAACAAATTTTATCTGATATGGCGGCGGACGAGCGTGAAAAAACAAACCTGGTAAAAAAAGCATTGGCAACCCAACGTGCAAAATATGGCGCGTCTGGTGTATCTGGACGCAGTATGTCAACTGGCGCGGTGTTGAAAAGATTGCAATCTGAAACAGCGCAACCATATAATGAACGCCGCCGTGCAAATATGGAAAAATTAAAACAAACTAAAGCACAGCGTCCAAACCTGTTGCAAACATTATTGGATAAATTTGATGATTTGGTCGGATAAAAACGGGGAATAAAATGTATAAAGTATCATATACCGGCGATGGCGAAACAACGCAGTATATTTTTGCATTCCCTTTTTTCCAGGATGCAGATGTTCGGGTTGCGATTAATGAATCTGTTATGGATTCTGCAAATTATGCGGTTGTTGCAAATGACGATTTTGATGGTGGCACGGTTGTCTTCCCCATTGCCCCAGAATCAGGCGCACAAATTGATATTTTTCGCCAAATTGCATTAACGCGTGTTATTGATTACCAGCCTACTGCAAAAATAGACCCAGAAAATTTAAATTCTGATTTTAATTTTTTGGTCGAAGCCTTTCGTGATTTACATGAAATAGATATTGATTTAACCGAATGGAAAAACACCCACAATAATGTGATGGCATTTTTGGAATATAATTTAAGTGTTATCCAAGATAAACTAACCGGTGGGGCGGTAATGGGATTGTATGGGAATTTGGTATCTGTTCTGGAAAATGCATTGCCAAAATTAATAAATGATTATGGCAGTATTACAGAACCTGCACCAAATGAAAATCGCGATGATTACGGCGTTTTATGAATTTCTGGATGAATGGAACGATATATTGGGACTGACCACGCCGGCACATCACCGGCGAATCATGGAATTTTTAGTATCAATATGGGAAACGCCACCGCATCGTGGGTTGTTGATGGCATTTCGGCATTCTGGTAAATCAACAGTTGTTGGTATATTTGCAGCATGTATTTTATACCTGTACCCAGAAACCAGAATCCTGATATTGTCTGCTGAAAACAGTTTGGCAACGCGTATGGTATCGCATATTCGTCATATATTGGAAAATCATCCACGATGTGCAAATCTGATTCCTAAAAATAAAAAAGAATGGGCAAATGGTCGAATAACCATAAATCGTGCGATTGGAATACGCGAACCATCCGTTATGTGCCAAGGCATTCATGGCAATATTACAGGAATGCGTGCAGATTTAATTATTTGTGATGATATAGAGGTCCCAAACACATCAAACACCACACAAAAACGCACGGCATTGCGGGAACGATTGCGTGAATTGGATTTTATTTTATCCCCCACTGGGACAATGTTATATATTGGCACACCACATACAATGGATACGATTTACAGAACACATGATAACGATGGGGGCTAGATAGATGTTGGGGCATCTGGGGCGTTATCTGTTTCAATCGGTTTCATCGTTGTAATAAATGAACGCAGTTTTTCTAACAGTTCTGTACCCTTATCGCCAAACATTGGCAGATATGTTTCATATTCTGGCATGTCGGCCTGTAATTGTGCGCGTGCGCGTTCAGATAATGGTTGGTTCAGCATATCGCTGGCAACCTTCCATAAATAATATGCACGATATGTTTTTGTAACGATTGACCATTTTTCTAATAAATCTGGTCGTTCTGATAATGCCGCACGTATTGCAACAATCCATTGGTCGCCAAATTTTTTTATAACATTTAATTGTTGTATTCGGTCTAATCCTTCTTGGTCGGTGGTAAATGAATTTATCCCAGATTCTAATTCATTCCATTCATTCGATGTCAACGGTACGGTTGCAATGGTTTCCGCCATTAATCCACCATACGGCAACAGTTCGCGTTCAATGGAATCCATTTTTGTTTTACCACTGCGCAGGTTTTCAATATGTTTTATCAGATTTTTTCCGGTTGGCAATTCGCGTAATTCGCGCAAGATTTCTGGGGTGGCTTCATTGACAAAGACCTGATTAACGGCTGCCCATCCGCCGAAAATAACATGTTCTTGGCGATACAGGTTTAATAATTTTTGTGCGGTTGTGCTGGCTTTTGCGTTCATTTTTGTCCCCCCTGTACAGAAATGTTATTCCATTACAATCATAACAACCTTGTGCATGTTTTTGCCAATAATTTTTTCTTCGGGTGATGCGATTTGCCCGTATATTTTGCCCCTGGAATCCTGGCGGACACTGACAATTTGTGCGGTTGCAACATCATTTGAATCCATTGAATTAAAATCGGTATCGATACATACCGCCAAATCACCAACCGCTGCGGGCGTATCTGCATCTGCAAATACATATGATTTTTCAGGAATAAAACCACCCAATCGTTTTGAATTTGGGATTACGGCGTAAATTCCTTTATGTCCTTCCAGTGGCATTGGGGCAACAATCATGGTTTTATCTGATTTTTTAAAAGTGATTGATTTGCCAGATGGCGTGCCAAATACAGGAACCAATTTTTTACGCGCACTGTCATACAGTTTTGCACCATACAGACTGCTGTGCATGTCAATACCAGACAATGGACTGCCCGGAATCAGAACAGATTTAACGCGTTCCTTAACCTTATTAATTTGTTTGTTTAATTCACCCGATTTATACATTGCAGCGATTTTATCAAACATATCGCCAACTGTATAAGAAAAAGATTTTGCCAATGGCTCGATTTCATTTTGATATATTTCGCGTTGCCCAACTTCTATCTTATGATATACAGACAATGTCATACCTGCATCTTTTGCCGCCTGGGCAATTGTTTTACCAGATTGTTGCCTGATTTTGCGCAGCCCGCTGCCAAATATTTTCAGCCCACTGTCTTCGTTATCATTTAATCTGCGCTTAATTTCATTTTGCCATTGTCCGGCAACATCGTCAGATTCTTTGATAAAAATATCCGACAGTTTACAGCCTAAAATATTGCAGATATTCAATAACTGTTTTTGGTTTAAACGGCGAACACCTTTTTCTATCTTGGATACTGCAGATAAAGACAAATTTGCCTGGCGTGCCAACTCGGTCATCTTCATGCCGTTTGCCAATCGAATGTTTCTGATATTATTTGGGAAAATTATTTCTTCTTGGGCCATCGCAAACTCCTTGTCAATTCTTGACAAAATATTAGTCAATTTTCAGAAATATGGCAAGCAGAAAATATTTTACAACGGCATATCATCAGGGATTGCATCTGTATCAATTGGTGTTGGTTCGAAATCTTCATCACCAATTTGTGGTGTGCTTTGTTGCTGGGCGGAAAATTCGTTCATTCCGCGTGCATCAATTTCGTCCAAATTATCAAACAGACTGTAATCGCCAAAGAACGCCAAATGCACCGTTTCTGGTCGACCATGACGGTTTTTACCGATTATAACATCGGCTTTACCGCGTGCGCGTTCCAAACGCTTTTGATAACTTTCGATAATTTTATCATTTGCGTTTCCTGAAATGCGTTGTGATGGATCACGATTTTCCAGATAGTATTCTTCACGATATGTGAACATAACAATATCGGCGTCTTGTTCAATTGAACCAGATTCACGCAAGTCTGCCAGTTGTGGGCGCTTGTCATCGCGGGATTCCACACTGCGCGACAACTGGGACAGGGCGATAACCGGGACATCTAATTCTTTTGCCAACATTTTCAGCCCACGTGTGATTTCAGATATTTCTTGGACACGGTTATCGTTGCGGCGCCCACCCGGAGATGTCATTAATTGCAGATAGTCAATTACGATTAATGCAATTCCGCCGCATTTACGCGCCAGACGCCGTGCGCGTGTTCGTATCATTGGTACCGACATTCCCGGGGTATCATCAATATATAATGGTACCTTGCCAATTGCGGATGAATATTGGGACATTTTTAAAAAGTCTTCATCGGTCAATGAACCTTCGCGCATGGCAGATGCGGGGATTTTGGATTGTGATGATAACACGCGCGCCGCCAGTTGCGATGCCGACATTTCCAGACTGAAAAATGCAACTGCGCCTTTGTACTTTTCATTTGCGCGTCCATACAGAATTGCATTTGCGGCATTAAATGCGATATTCATTGCCAGTGTTGTTTTACCCATTGCAGGACGCCCCGCAATTATAATTAAATCAGAATGGTGCAACCCACTGATTGATTTATCTAATGCATTTAACCCAGTTGTCAAACCAGATAATTTACCATCTGCCTTGTATGCAATTTCTGCTTCTTGCAGGGCGCTTTGCAATGCGGTTGCGATTGATGACACTTCGCGTTCGGAAACACCGCTGGACGCCATTTCAAACAGTTTTTGTTCGGCGGTTTCGATTTGTGCAGATACAGGATTGTCTAAATCTTCGACAAATGCAGCATCTGTAATTGATTGCCCCAGGTTAATTAATTCGCGCCGCATTGCATTTTCATAAACGATGCGACCGTATTGTTCAACATTTACAACTGTTGCACCTGCACCTGCCAATTGGGTTAAATAATCAACACCGCCAACAGATTCCAGGGTTCCTTGTTGATCCAGATAATTTTTTGCCGTGATTATATCAAACGGAATACCGGCGGCAAATTGTCGTTGTGCCAGTTTGTAAATTTCTTGGTGTGCCGGATGTGAAAAATGTTCCGGTTTTAAAAATTCAGACACGCGTTCCAACGCGCGATTATTCATCAGAACAGCCGCCAATACCGCCTGTTCTGCTTCCAGATTTGTTGGTAATGTTTTTGGGGTAAAATCCATGTCAGATATGGTATCTAAAAATTTTGTTTTTTCAACGCCTTTTTTGCGTGGGTATCGTGAATTAAAAATACCTGTAATTTCAAGGGACGGCACACCTGCATGGCCAGAAATGTTTCCGATTTCGCGTATTGATGAAATGCGCCATGCTGTTGGCGCACGATATTTTTCCGCGCAAATGATGTTGGAATTTGTTGCGCCTGAACGCGCCCGCCTGGACCCAGATGCATTGCATTTATACGATGCAGAATTTAATATGAATACCGCCAGCATTGGCGAACATTTAATAACAGGCGCGGCGGCATATTGGGATCCATCGTCTGGACGTAAAAAATCAGACGCCAGTGTTTGTGTATTATTGTACCGTGATGATAAAAACAGATGTATATTTATTCATGATGCGCTGTATTTAATTGTTCCAGATACAGAATTACATCCATTGGCACGCCAGTGTGAAATGGTATTGGGCTTTTTACAACACCACAGTATACATCGAATATGCATTGAAACAAATGGTATTGGAAATGCATTGCCTGAAATCATGCGTGATGTTGCGCGTAATCGCGGTACATCGGTTAATATAGTTAACATAACCAATCATAAAAACAAAGAATCCAGAATTTTAGATGCGATTGAACCTGTTTTAACAACAGGACGGCTGTACGCACACCAGCGTATCCAGGCGACCCCATTGATTGCAGAAATGTTAGGTTGGTCGCCATTGGGCGGGCTGGGGCATGATGACGGACTGGACGCGGTTGCCGGCGCAATTTGTGCACAACCAATTCCTGTACGCCCATTGGGGCAACGCACCCGCCCATTTACAGCAAACACAGAATTTAAAATTTAGCAGACAAAAGGAAAAATTCATGCATAAAAATCTTGAACAAATGTATCGGCGCGCGATAGATTTGCGTGCGCCATGGTTAAACAGATGGGACAGTGCGTTGCGCTATACCATGCCAACGGCGGATGACGATGCCGCAACATTATTTGATGCCACCGCCGCCGATGCGGTTGACAATCTGGCGGCATCAATTTATTCATTGCTGACACCACCAGAATCACTGTGGATATCATTGGTCCCAGAAAGTGCTGATTCCCCAGATGCCGCCGCGGCAACAATGGCATTGCGTGCAAATCTGAATGATTCAAATTTCTATACAACAATTCATCAATGTTATATGGATTTAATAATACTGGGGACAGCATGCCTGTTTATGGCGGAAAATCCGATTGGTGCGGCATCTGCGTTTTCATTTACTGCGATTCCAATGCGTGATATTGCAACATTAAATGGTGCTGTATTTCACACGGCAACGATGCCCGCACGTGAAGTACTGGAAAAATACCCAACATGGACGCCGCCGGCAAACCTGCGTGATGAAATAAAGAATAATCCGGAAACCCCATTGCGTTTGGTACAAAGTTTAATTGATACAGACTTTACCGCATGGTTGGATGTTGGCGGTAATATTGAAAACAATATTGTATCAACGGGCAAATTTGAAACGAATCCATACATAATATTTCGTTGGTCGGTTGCCAGTGGTGAACAATATGGGCGTGGTCCCGTATTGCGTGCATTGCCAGATATAAAAACCGCGAACAAAGTCGTTGAATTGGTTTTAAAGAACGCAACAATTGCTGTTTCTGGCATATGGCAGGCGGATGATGACGGCGTTATAAATCTGTCGAATATAAATCTGACCCCGGGGGCGATAATACCAAAGGCGGTTGGTTCATCTGGTCTGACACCATTATCATCTGGGGCAGATTTCGATGTGTCCCAGATTGTATTAAAAGATTTGCGTGAACGGATTCGTCATGCATTACTGGCGGACAGATTAGGGCTGTTAAGTGAAAAAGAAATGACTGCCACTGAAATCATGGCGCGCAATGCGGATATGATGCGAATTCTGGGGGCGACATATGGACGACTGTTGCATGAATTTATTCGCCCATTGGTTGAACGCGGATTGCAGATTTTATCGCGCCGTGGCGTGATTGATAAAATATCACTGCACAGTGATACAGAATTAAAATATATCGCGCCAATCGCACAAATGGCAATCGAAGAAACATTAATTTAATCAGGGGGCAAATTTCATGAAAGATTTAGAACAAAATTATACGCGTACATTTTCAACATCGGCTGGGGCGGCGGTATTGCGGCATTTGCGTAAAATCACAATTGAACGCGTATTGGGACCAGACGCCACCGATGCGCAATTGCGTGGACTGGAAGCACAACGCGCCCTGGTTCATCAAATTGAAAGCATGATTGAACGGGGTAAGTAAGATGACAACACAAACGGGTTCCACGGCAATGGGGGTACTGGATTTTTTACGCAACAGTTGGTTTTTAATTGCATTTATTGCCGGCATGATTTATTGGGTCGCACGCCAGGATTCGTCATTGGCGGAACTGGATCGTGCGGATCATCGCTTGACCGCACTAGAAAACCGAACAACAATTCTGGAAACCGGTATCGGGCAATTACAGATAAAAATCGATACAATTCGTGAAGATGTTGCCATGATAAAAACCGCAGTGATACAATAAAAACCAGAATATTATTAGTATTTCCAATCACAATGATTCGTTATCCGTGCCGGTCAGTACGATAATTACCCATTGTCATTGCTCGCCAAACGCCCGCACAAGTCCAATAAACACACTCTCTTGTCATTGCGAGTGAAACGAAGCAATCCAGTAAATAATGCACGCGCGTATGCGCGACTCTATTATGACTGGATCGCCACGCCATCTGCGATGGCTCGCGATGACAGTGGGGACTTCTGCTGTATTCGCGATAAAAAACGCCCCATTTTGGGGCGTTTTTCGTTTTTAGCAACCAGTTGCGGCGCCAATCCATTTAGAAATAGAAATATCTTTGTGCAACAAGAAATCATATTCACAGTTGCCCTGTTTATATGAACCTGTGCATGCCGCCAGTGTCAAAACTGCAAATAATGCCAACATAACTTTTTTCATATGATTCTCCTTTTTCTTGAAAAAGTACAAATTGATTATACAGGAATCATGTTCCACATGCAAGGGGCTTTATATTATCCCCTGAATCCAACGGATTTTATGCGGCATGACAATAATTGCATCAAATCGGGCATTCCCCGTCCAGTGCGTGCGCGCGATATATGTTTCGGCACTGCGGCGCAGACGCGCCGCCTGGGGACGACTGATTGCGCATATACCAGTGGTAATATCTGGGCGATATTTAACCTCGACAAACAACAGTAAATTTCCACGGCGTGCAATGATATCTATTTCGGCGCGTCCAGTATTTCGCCCGGTGATATACCGTTTTTTTAAAATACGACACCCATGCAGACGCAAATACATCCGCGCAATAAATTCCGAAACCAGACCTGTTTTATAAGAATTCATTCCAGAATCATTATATAACAAGTTTAATTATTCAAACAATCAGAAAACAGATTTCCAATTCCGTGCGTTTTGGGTATGGCGCACGCATCCACCCGTGTGGGAATAAATTTGGACACATATGGAAAAAGAAAAAACGCCTGAAATTTATTGGCGGTCGGGATGTTAGAACAATCATCAAGTTAATGCCCCCATTGGCTTTTAGTTTTCACCTGTTGTATAACCAATGACAACCCGACCTGGTACATATGTCGGGAAACAGTGCAATCGCACCGTTTTTTTACGGTGCGCTGCACCGACCTTGAAGGGATGTTCTAAGTCCCGAATTCCAATTCCCATTGAAATCCAGTTTTATCTTAATTCAGGGCATTTAAAATGTAAAGTGAAAAAACATTTGATATTAAAATGCATATGGTTTTGCCTGGAAATTTTCGCGGGCTTGCTGGACATTCTTTGCCATATCTGACGCATTCAAACCATTATCCACCAAATCCAGTGAACCATAATATGCCGTCATCATCGGGTCATATGCATTATTTGTTGAAATCCATTTATCGGTTCCGGAATTCGGCGCACCATATTTGTCCAAGACACCCTGCCAGAATGCCAGAATCTTTTTTTCACGCTGGTCGGCAAATTTTTCATGGTCGCCTTCGATTTCATTAACATCGTTATTGTACAGCACGCGCCATACAACATTATCGCTGGCATTACTGGTAAAATAAACAACAATTGTTTCACCCGTATTTTCACGAACCAGATGTAATTCGGCGGCATACAATAAACCACGGTCGCGCGCCAGTGTATTTATGCATTGTTCTAATTCGGCGGGGGCATATATTCCCTGTTGCCGACATTCATAATCCAGGTTATATTTCCAATCTTTTTGAATTGAATAAATTATGCTGTTTTCGCGTCGCGGACTGTATAACCCCTTGGTCTTAAAAAACAATGTTTCCACATCATCGAATGACATCCCCAGCATTATGCCGGCAATGTCAAAATTATTAACAGTAATTGGTTGTGCGCCAGCGTTCAGACTGACCGCGGCGGCATTCAGGTCAGCATCCCCACTTTCTGTAATGGTGAAATTATCAAATTCAAACGCATCTGTTGCGGCACACACTGGGACAACCGCCGCCATAAAAAATATTATTGAAAAAATACCCACCTTGATATGCATTATTCTATTCCCTGAATCTCTATTACATTAAATTGAAATACTGCCGCTGGGTCGCCGCCAGCTTCCAGATAGTCGTGCAATACATTAATATCTGGTGTTGTTCGCATTCTGGGTTCGTATACTATTTTCATATACATTGTACCACGATTAACAATGGGCAAAACATTAAAATCATTTGGTTTTGTCCATGTGGTCAGTTCATAATTCACAACCCAATAATCACTGCCACTGGGTTTAAAGATTTTATCAATAACGCGTGCGGTTCGCATTGATTTATCATCTGCCAGTTCTTGTATGTCTTGCGCCACGGTCTGGTTCCAATTATTAAAAACATCTGCTGATGACATTCGTGCTAAAACGCTGTTGCCACTGGTGCGCTGGGCGATATTTTCTGGGTCTGGGGCGGCATAAAAATATTCTGTTATATATTTGCGAACCAATAATTCCAAGAATTCAGCATCCCCCATATCCGCGGCGGTCAGTGGCACCCCCGGACGTCGTTCAGACAAATTATTCGGCTGGAAAAAATATGGTTTTATAACCTGGGCGCGTCCTGCATCAAATATTGCGCCCGTTAAGTATACTGCCGCCCCCGCCAGTGCCAGCATTATTAACCCCGATAAAAATACAATCAGTTTTTTCATCAATTTATCTTGTACGCATTAAAATCTGCAACATAATATCCCAATGTTTGTGAATATTTATCTGTATTTCTGGCAACTTTTATAAATGCAACAATATTTATATCGCCATTGATATTTGATTGAATTGTTGCCGACATTCGCCATGTTCCACCGTTTACTGTTATGTCGCCCGCTGGTTCCAGTTGAATTTCTGATTTATCAATAATCCACCGTTCGCCATTTTCCACACGCATTTGATAATCTGGGATAACATCGTATACGAACCCAGAAAACAAGTCTTCGCCACTGATGCAATATAATTCACATGTTTTATCCCCATATGGGCGTGTATTATTTTCACCACAGTCCACATCGCGATCGCATGTTTTCCATATGCGATTATTTTCATCATCGTTCCCAGATATTGCAAACCAATCTGCGGCGAAATTTCCAATAACAGATTCTTGGATTGATTTTAATGCCGAATATTCAATTGGACCATTTTCGTGTGAATGTCCAACAACGGTCCATTGACCTGTCAGATTATCAATCGATACAATAAATGGATCAATGCGTTGCGAACGCGCCCCCCACAGCACCAACACGCACATAAATATCACCAGCAAAAACATCACGCACGATGCAATTGCCATAAATCGCGCCAATGCAACAGACTTGCCCGCCGGGAACGCCGGCGTATCAAAATTGTTCGGATAATCCCGCGACATTGTCCCCCGTGTATTTATGATGTTATTACGCCTGGAATACCATGATGCATGCGCATGGACTTAATTTTAATTCATTGTTGTCGTATCCAACACCAACCGGTTCCCGGTCATAAACTTGACCACAACCTGCCAATGCCAATGCAACAAACAGTCCCAATATAACTTTCTTCATGCCTATCCCCCTTGATAGTTGAATTATAAGAAAAATTCGCGTAATGCGTCAAGCGTAAAAGAAAAGTTGCGGGTTATTCCCGCAACATTTTCAATTTAAAATTGTGTTTCGAACGATAACAAGAAACGCTGCTCGCGATCATACTTGTTCATTTTTAATGGCCATCCCCAACTGAAATTCATCGGTCCCATTGGTGTATTCCAATAAATACCCACACCAACAGATGTACGCAAATCGCTGTCGATATAGTTTGCACGACCATAGTATGTGTATTCTTCTTTTGGTGGTTTGCCCAAGATTCCATAATCAAAGAATACAAAACCCTTTATTTGATATTCATCCGGGATAAATATCGGGAAATTCAATTGTGTTGAACCGTTCAGTTTCCACAGTCCACCCAATGAATATGTCGTATATGCCCAGTTTCGGGAACCAATGCCCGCAATATCAAATCCGCGCAACGATTCACCGCCCAAGAAATAACGGTATACACGGGAAATATAGTCCCCACCAATTGGTTGCAACGCGCCAAATTCCAGCGATGAACGCAATTGCCAGCGATCGTCCCAGAACTTTATCATACCCGTAATATCGGCACTGTATCGCATATATGATTCTGTCCCGCCAAATCCAGTATATGCAACGCCAATATTACCGACAACACCCGTATGTGTATTTTGTTCAAAATTCGTATCCAGATTGTAATATCGCAAATATGTTCCCAATGTATACAGATTTGCATCACGCCAACCCGTTTCTGATTGAATATCATAATTTTGATCAAATGATGCCGACAGACGCACAGTCTGGGACCAATGATCTGTTAATTTCCAACCCATACGCCCCGCCACAGTCAAAGAATCACGGTCATAACCAAAACCGCCCAGCGACGAATAATCATACATTGTATACGATACATCAAATCCTGCGGATAATGGGCGCCCAAATAAATATGGTTCGGTAAAGCTAAATAACGCTTGCTTTTGATATTGGGCGATTGACCCACGCAGTTGGACAATCTGACCGCGCCCCATAAAGTTGCTTTCTGTGATTCCGGCATCAACCATAAAACCATTGATGTTTGACCAACCAAAACCACCAGATAATTCGCCCGTCGGTTGTTCTTCGACCTGGATATCCAGATTAATCATATTGGCATCCGCAATACGATTTGGAATCATTTGAACATCTTTGAAATAACGCGTCCGCATCAGGTTTTGGCGTCCTTCTTCAATTGTTTGCAACGAAAACGGATCGCCCGAACGCATTGGGATTAACTGTTCAATAACGGAATCAAATGTTCTGACATTTCCCAATATATTAATGTTATTCAGGTATATACGATTTGTTTTTTGAATCTTGAATACCATATCAATGGTTTTTGTGTCGTCGTTCTTTGTTGGAATTGGGTCAACATTTATAAACGCATATCCATGATCGGCGACCGCCCCGCGCAGTTTTGATATTGTTTCATCAACTAAATCAATGTTATACACATCGCCATCATCAAATGCAACGACATCATACAGTTCATCATCTGGGACATCTGGGAATGGATTTTCAATGGTGATTTTCCCAAAATCATACTTTTCCCCTTCGTCCACAGTAAATGTTACAGAATAGTATTGACGGTCAGGTGTAAAAACACCATTTGCATCGGTAATCTGGATATCGACATAACCATTGCGCATATAAAATTGTCGTATCATTTGCTGGTCATACATTATGCGGTCTTCGTCAAAGACATCAAATTGCGTCATAAAACGCCACCATGCGTGTTCGCGCGATAATATTTCGCCACGCAATGTCCGGTCGCTGAAAACTTTATTCCCTTCGAAATTAATATCTGTAATATATGTTGGATGACCTTCGGTAATTTCATATACAACATTTACCCGATTATCATCCAAATCAATTTTTTTTGGTTCAATCTTTGTCCCAAAGAATCCATTGCGCTGGTATATGGTCAACATGCGTTGTACATCGGCACCAATAACGGATTCATCATATGATGAACGGGCTTTTAATCGCAGTTCTTTTTTTAAATCATCGGTGTCGACTTCGTCATTACCTTCAATTGTAACCATATTGACGGTTGGCGCCTCTGTAATATTTATTTTTAATACATTACCCGACATACGCACACTGACGCTGGAAAAATATCCACTTTCTTGCAGTTTTTTTGCAATCTGATTTGCGCGTTCTGCATTTACATTATCACCAACCTTTACATCCGACAGAATGCGTACAGATTCTGCATCCATGCGTTTGTTCCCACTGACATCAATGCGCGACACTATCGCGGCATTTGCGCTATGTGCTGCAATAATTGCAGCGGTGGCAAAAAATATTTTTCTTTTATTCATGTTAATTCAATCCAAATACACGCGCCAAATCATTCCACATGGTTAATGCAAATAATGCGATTATAAATAACCACCCCGCAATAATTGCGATTTCCATACCACGCCCCCCCAGTTTGCGCCGGGTAATCGCCTCTATAATCAATATCAACAAATACCCACCGTCCAACACTGGCAATGGCAACAAATTTATCACCGCCAGATTAACAGATAACAGTGCAATTATCGACAATAATGCCCACAAACCCATTGCCAACGCCTGACCTGAAACTTCGGCAATTGTTATGAACGACCCCAGTTGTTTAGACGACCGTTCCCCCGTTACAATTTGTTTTAAAACGACCAATAAAGTTTTTGATTGATAATATGTTTCGCGCGCGCCGGCATATAATCCGTCAAGAAATCCTTTTTTGCGTAATTCTGTTTTGCTGCCATCGGCAATTAATCCCCACCGTTCCGCAGGTGATAATTGTACGCGTACTAAATCTGTGTCGCGCAACAACAAAACATCCGCATCATGTGTCGATGCCAATTCTTTGGCAATTATCAGTTCGCCCCAATTAGTGATTTTTTCATCATCAATTTGCATAACGATATCGCCCGGTTTAACGCCGGCATTAAATGCAACAGATTCCTGGATAACCTGACCAACAACAGGCAACTGAACTTCGCGTGGTTTTGCCATAAACATCGCCGAATATATTATCCATGCCAAAACAAAGTTCATTGTGACGCCGGCGGCAATGATAATAAATTGCTTCCACGCGGGTACAGACAGATAATGTCCTTTCTTTTTGTCCGCGGGCAGGGCAGCATACTTTTTCCGATCGAACATATCTTCTTGTCCGTATATAGAAACATATCCACCCAATGGCAAGCATGCAATCTTCCATTCAGTACCATGTTTATCATGCCATTTAACGATTGCAGGACCAAAACCGATTGAAAAAGTATTAACACGCACACCCGCCCAACGCGCAGCCAGGAAATGCCCCAATTCATGCACGAAAACAACAATGCCCAAGACAATTAATAATGCAATAATGGCTAAAACAATCTGCATGATAAAAAATCCTTTGACCCTATAATTATATTACAGCATAACTAACCATATCAGTGGCAAAACATAAATCCATCCATCAAATCTGTCCAGCATTCCACCATGCCCGGGCAGTATTCGACCAAAATCTTTCAGACCCATTTTGCGCTTTATCCAACTGGCGGTTAAATCGCCATATTGACTTAATAATGAAACACTGATACCAATCCACATCAATTGCGGCATAAACATATCAGTGCCCAACAAGCCATACATTATTGATGCAAATGTTCCGCATAAAATTCCGGCAATTTGTCCCGACCATGTTTTTGATGGTGAAATTCGTTCCCACATTTTATCACCGCCAATTAATCGCCCAAAGAACCATGCCCCAATATCCGCGGCGCATATTGTTAATAACAGTAATAACATAATCCACGGGCGCGCACCAACATGATTAACCGCCGCCAACATTATAATTAATAATACTAAAAACGCCCCAAAAGAATACCAATTTTTCTTTAATACATCGCGTGGTGTGCGGGATATGCATATTATCATTTCTGCAATCATCATTGCCACGACAAAGATTCCCAAATATCTGACCGCATTAAAACCATAATATTCACCAATTCCGGCGGCAATTACAATCAAACCCATAATTACACCAACCAGAACGCGTTTTGCTGTATTTGACATTTATTTGACCCTATATTTTATTTTGCATTACCTGAATAATTTGCCTTTTTTCCACCACCAAATCGACGATTGCGTTTTGCATATTCATCCAGTGTATATTGCCACATTTTTTCATCGCGCACTAAATCTGGCCAGTGTTCTGGCACAAATAACAGTTCCGCATATGCCAATTTCCACAACAAGAAATTAGATATTCTGAATTCATTACTGGTACGAACCATCAAATCAATTGGCAATAATTCACCTGTATCCAAGAATGTTTCAAATATTTCTTTATCAACCGGTTGCCCCGCTGCAATTGCATCATTAACTGCGGCAACAATTTCATCTTGCCCGCCATAATTTAATGCAAAAACAACCGTACCCGCTGTTCCATCGGCAGATGCAGATTCTAATTCATCACATTTTTTTGCCAATTTCGCCGGTAATCTGTCGCGTGAACCAATTACACGATAACGCAGATTTTTTTCCAGCGCATGCTTCATATTCTTGTCCAGTTCCGTATAGAACAGGTTCATCAAGAAATCGACTTCTTCTTTACTTCTGTTCCAATTTTCAGTTGAAAACAGAAAGAAAGTTATCGTTGTCACGCCCCGTGCAATAAACCAATCAACCAGATTTTCAAAATTTGCAATTCCCGCCCGGTGACCCGCCAATGGGGGCAGCCCGCGTGCTTCTGCCCAGCGGCGATTGCCGTCACATATAAACGCAATATGTCGCGGCACTTTTTTTGTTGTATCAACTGGCAAAGTGCTTTTTTTCTTTTTGAATAATTTCAACATTTTTTATCCAATGTTTTGCAAAATTAATATTGGGTTATACAGACATAATATCCGCTTCTTTTTGTTTCGCCAGTGTATCAACATCTGCCGCGCGCCGTTCAAAAACCTTTTGCAGGTCATCTTCGTATTTACGCTGATCATCTTCAGAAATTTCTTTATCTGCAACGGCGCGTTTAATTTTCCCCATCGCGTCTTGACGAATATTACGCATAGATATTTTTGCTTCTTCGGCATATTTCCCGGCAACCTTAGTTAATTCTTTGCGTCGTTCTTCGGTCAATGGCGGCATGTTTAATCTGATAACGCCGCCCGCAGTCATTGGGTTCAGTCCCAATCCAGAATCACGAATTGCCTTTTCAACAGCACTTGCATTATTAACATCCCACACGGTCACAGTTAATGTTTGATTATCCGGGGTTGCAACGGTTGCGACCTGGTTAATTGGCATATCCGAACCATATACAGGCACACGAACCCCGTCCAGTAAATGTACAGATGCGCGCCCTGTGCGCAGACCAGCATATTCACCCTTTAATACATCCAGTGTTTGGGCTGTTTTTTGTTCAACTTCGGCTTTCAACGCTTGATAATCCATGTAAATCTCCTTCTTGTGTAAAAAGATTAGCAAATTGATTTGACATTTGGCAAGAAGAAATATAAAATAATCTTCGCAATTGGGGTTGTAGCTCAGTTGGTAGAGCACTTGCATGGCATGCAAGGGGTCGTCGGTTCGAGTCCGATCAGCTCCACCAAATGCCGAAATTTAGTTTGGCGGATGTAGCTCAGCTGGTTAGAGCGTTGGTTTGTGGTACCAAATGTCGCCGGTTCGAATCCGGTCATCCGCCCCAGTTATAAAAATACCGGCGAAATGCCGGTATTTTTATAACTTTGGACGGGTCGGGTTCGAACCGGCGAAAAAGCCGTTCGAACCGCCGCAAAAAGGCGAACGGCAGTGCGCCGGTTTGCGCCAGCAAATTTTGCCAGGTGGCGCAGCAATCCGGTCATCCGCCCCAGAAATAAAAAAGCGCCCATCGGGCGATTTTTTATTCCAATACTTGTTTTTGTAAATCTATCAATTTTTTACATCCAATTGCACCCATTTCCATTAATTTTAATATTTGTTCTGTATTAAATGGGTGTTGTTCGCCAGTCGCCTGGATTTCAATAAATCGACCATCGCCAGAAACAACAAAATTTGCATCTGTTTCTGCAACGCAATCTTCATCAAAATCCAGATCCAGTATTAATTCGTTTTTCCACAGTCCTGCTGAAACTGCGGCAACATAATCCTGTATTGGGTTTTCATTTATCCGACCATTTTCAATCAGCCAACGCACAGCCAATACCAATGCGACAAATCCGCCTGTAATTGATGCGCATCGCGTTCCACCATCTGCCTGGATTACATCACAGTCAATTGTTATCGTGTGCCGCCCCAGTTTTTCCATATCAACAACGCTGCGTAATGCGCGCCCAATCAGTCGTGATATTTCCGCATTGCGATGATCTTTCATTAATGTTTCGCGACCTTTGCGTGTATCGTTTGCCCGCGGCAGCATTGAATATTCTGCCGTGACCCAACCGCCAGTTTTATGTTGTAATCGTTTCCACAATGGTTGATTTAAATCAACCGATGCTGTACACAATACATGTGTTCCGCCAATTTTAATCAGGCAAGAGCCTTCTGCCCACTTGTTAATACCTGTTTCAATTGATACAGGGCGCATTTGATCAAATTTACGCATTGATGGTCGCATCATGGTTTATGTTCCTCTTTTTTATTATTGTACACATTACTATATAACAGGTGGGGCAGATTGCAATTTTTTTAAATTTGATTTTTTTTATATATGCTGCTATCCTGCGCCCTGAAAAAGGATTTTTATGTCAGCCAAGGCAAAACGCCTGTTTAAAAAGTTAGTCAGTTATTCAGGTATATTCTTTTTTATACTGGCCGCGGGGATGTTATGGTGGCAATTGCGTGAATACAGTTTTTCTGACATTATTCATGCCATTACAGCAATCCCGATTGAAAACCTGGTTGCGGCATGTATTGCATGTTTCGCAGGATATTTGGCATTATCATTATATGATTATCTGGCATTGCGATATATTGGGGCGCGTGTATCGTGGTGGAAATGGATGCTGGCGGGGATGCTGGGGTTCGCAATCAGTAATAATGCCGGTCATGCGGTGGTCAGTGGTGGCGCAATACGATATCGGCTGTATACGCGGTGGCGTATTAATGGCGGCGATATTGTAAAAATGATAACATTTTCCGGTTTTACATTTTTTCTGGGATGTTCTGCGATATTAATTATTGGATACTTTTTGGTGCCGTCCGCATTACTGGATCAGTCTGTTGGCGCCAGTGTCGGGATTAATACATTATTTATAATATGCAGTGCCGCCGTATTGGCATATTTTGCCGCAACAATATTTTTCCAGCGAAAAAGCATTAAAATTGGAAAAATCAAATTTCACATTCCAACAACAAAAACAGCGTTATTACAAATGGTTCTGGGGGGCGCAGACAGTTTCCTGGCGGGATTGGTTTTATATTTTTGCCTGTTGCCATTTGTCCAGATTCCATTTGGTACATATATTGGTCTGTTTGTAATTGCCCAAACAACTGGCGTTTTCAGCCAGGTCCCTGGTGGAATTGGGGTGTTTGAAAGTATCTTCTTGCTGGCATTGCCAGATACCGTGGACAAGGCGGATATTTTTGGCGCGTTATTGGCATATCGAATAATATACTATGTTTTGCCATTAATTGGGGTTGGTGGACTGTTTTTCATATATGAAAATTGGTTGCGGACGCGAATGAAGCGCTGGCTGGCGGATGCCAAGGAACGCATTCCAAAAATTCAACAACAGATAAAAAATATCCCACGCCGCAAAAAATAATTGCCTTGCCATATGGTATATTTGCATGCTATGCTGGCAAATGCGTATTACAATGGGGTTAATATAAGTGTTTGTGTTATCACTGGTTTATATAATTCGATTTGCGCTGTTTATCATCGTTGCGCATTCCCTTGGCATGGGCATGGACGCCCCACGGGGACGGGTTATTGCCATTGCATACGCGTATAAAACAAAAGGATTACTAAATGTCAAAGAAGATTTATGTGGACGCAGTCCACCCGGAAGAAACCCGGGTTGTCGTGGTGGATACCGCGACCAACCGCGTTTCGGATTTTGACGTTGAAACAACCACAAAGCCCCAGATAAAAGGGAACATTTATCTGGCAAAGGTTATTCGCGTTGAACCTTCCTTGCAGGCGGCATTCGTTGATTACGGTTCGGGCAAGAATGGATTTTTACCATTTTCTGAAATTCATCCAGATTATTACCAGGTGACCCCAGAACAGAAAAAGAAATTACTGGAATTGGCACATGCAAATATCATTGATGACGACGACGATCCAGATGATGAAACGGATGAAGTTGCCGAATATGATGATCACAGCGCCGGTGAAGATAATAAAGAATTTGTCAAACGCGCCCGCGAATTCAAGATACAAGATGTTATAAAACCAAAACAAATATTACTGGTCCAGGGTGTCAAAGAAGAACGCGGACAAAAGGGTGCGTCAATGACGACATATTTGTCATTGGCGGGTCGTTTTGCGGTGCTGATGCCGAATTCGCGCAAACGCAACAGTTATGGAATATCTAAAAAGATTTCTGATAAAACGGAACGCGCGCGTCTGCGTGAAATATTGCATGAATTAAAGATTCCAAAGGGTATGACCGTGGTTCTTCGTACGGCGGCATTTGGCGCAAATGCGGTCGATATTGCCAAGGATTATGATTACCTGGTAAACCTGTGGAACGAAATCCGTAAAACAACACTGGAATCAGTTGCACCGGTTACCATTCATACCGAAGATTCATTATTGCGTCGTGTCGTGCGTGATTTCTTGTCGGACAAGGACGATGTTTTAATTGTCCAAGGCGAAGAAGCATTTGATGCGGCAAAACAGTATTTTGTTCAAATGTACGGTCGCGCCCCGCGTAAACAATTGGTGCAATATCGCGACACTGCCGTGCCACTGATGGTCAAGGCGGGGGTTGAAAAGCAACTGGAAGGCATGCATGGACCATATGTTCAATTGCCATCGGGCGGTTCATTGGTTATTAATCAGACCGAAGCAATGGTTACAATCGATGTTAATTCATCCCGTGCGATTAAAGAGAAAGACATTGAACAAACCGCACTGAATACTAATTTAGAGGCTGCCGAAGAAATCGCATTGCAATTGCGCCTGCGCGATTTGGCGGGGATTATCGCGATTGACTTTATCGATATGGAAGAAGAAAAGAACAATCGTAAACTGGAAATGAAAATGCGCGAAGTTATGAAACGCGATCGCGCCCGTACCCAGGTGGCAAAAATCAACAACTTTGGTGTGTTGATGCTGTCGCGCCAACGCCTGCGCAGCAGTTTTATGGAATCATCCTATGTCCAGTGTCCACACTGTATGGGGGCGGGGGTTGTACCATCAATCCAGACGGCATCTATTATATTGTTCCGCCATTTGCAAGAAAAACTGTTGGCAAAAAGCGCCCAGAAAATCATCATGACTGTTCCGACCGATGTGGCGATTTATTTGCTGAACAACAAACGCGCAGAATTGGCGGCAATGGAATCTGAATTTGATACAGAAATTGTTATCGTTGGTGATGACAGTTTGATGAATATTGATCAATATTCGATACAGCGTGTTGCGCCCGAACAGAATAAAACAGATGATATTCTGAATGCATACGCACCATCAACGGATGCCAAAAAGAAAAATGCGCAACATATGGATGCGCGCAAAACAACAATGAATGCCCCACGGCGTAAACGCAAAACGGGCGCATCAAAAAAGAAATCAATTTGGCAAAAATTGGTTGGATAAAAAAATCGCCCATTTGGGCGATTTTTTTTATAAACTTTTTATGATTGATAAATTTGTATATTTTGACTAATTTTATAGTATATGAGGCGCGAATTATTTGAATTTTTGAACACTGATTTACAATTTATCAAGGGCGTTGGTCCGGTTTTGGCGGCACGGTTTGATGATGTCCTGGGCGGACGGCGCGTATTGGATTTCATGTTGCACACACCGGCATATATTCGCGCACGCGGTATCACGGAAAATGTTGCCACGGCAATGCCGGGCGATGTTATAACAATACCATTATTGGTAAAATCGCATCGTACGGGCGGGGTATTTCGGGGACATCGTCGTCCGACACAAATTATATGTGCAGATAAAATGGGCAACAGTGTTGTAATTCAATTTTTTAATGTAAATTTTCTGGATTATTGGCTGAAAAAATTGCCAATTGGCGCGTGGCGCATGGTCAGTGGTAAACTGGAACGCGGTGCGCGGGCAACAATAAACCATCCTGATTTTATCGAAGAAATGCAAAATGCCGATAAAATCCCATCGATCCAGGCAATTTATCCCGCGGGCGAAGGATTAACCCAGAAAACATTTGCCAATGTTCGCGACCAGATTTTTGCATTGTTGCCAGATAAATTACACGGCGAAAATGACGATATATGCGAATTTTTTGACGCATTGCACCATGTTCATTTTCCTGAATCAAATGATGATTTAAATCCTAATTCGCCATATATGGTAAAGTTGGCATATTGGGAATTATTGGCGCACCAGTCGGCAATTGTTATCAGTCGCCGTAATCGTACCAATGTGCAAAATCGGCGTACAGTGCGCCCAAAAAAATATGATTTAATGGATAAGTTTTATACATGTCTGCCGTTTTCAATGACAGGCGCCCAGACGCGTGCATTAAATGATATTTTTTCAGACATGACGCGTGATATCCCAATGATGCGCCTGGTCCAGGGTGATGTCGGCAGTGGTAAAACAATCGTCGCATTGGCATCCGCGGTAAAGATGGCGGAATCTGGTGCCCAGACAGCATTGCTGGCGCCCACGGATACACTGGCGCAACAGCATTATGCAAAAATAAAGCCAATGTGCGACAACATCGGCATTGTGTGCGATATTTTAACCGGTCGGGACAAGGGTGCCCCGCGCCGTGAGAAATTAATATCATTGCGGTCTGGGCGAACAAAAATTGTTGTTGGCACACATGCACTGTTTTCTGATGATGTTGAATACAAAGATTTGGGATTGGTTATTATTGATGAACAGCATCGTTTTGGTGTATCCCAACGCGAAGCATTACGGTCCAAGGGTGCAAATCCAGACATGTTGGCATTATCGGCAACACCAATTCCGCGCACATTATCAATGACGATATATGGTGATATGGATGTTTCGATTATAAATGAAAAGCCTGCGGGTCGCCTGCCAATCAAGACAACAAAATTACCAATCGCGCGTATTGGCGAATTAATTGAACGATTAAAATTACAAATCGATGCGGGCGCAAAGGTATTTTGGGTATGCCCATTGGTTGCTGAATCTGATGTATCTGATTTAACCGCGGTAAATGCCCGGTATGATGAATTAAAGAAATATTTCCCGCATGCGGGATTGGTTCATGGTCAAATGGATAAAAAGCAACGCGATGCGGTTATGGCGGGATTTGCCGATAATAATTCAGATATGCGCATATTGGTTGCCACCACCGTCATAGAGGTTGGCATTGATGTCCCCCGTGCAACAATAATTGTAATTGAAAATGCAGAACAATTTGGATTGGCGGCATTACACCAGTTGCGCGGACGTGTTGGACGCGGCAATTTGCAATCTTATTGTATATTATTATATGGTCGCAATATCAGCGAAGATGGATTAAAACGCTTGGATGTTTTAACCGAAACAGACGATGGTTTCGCCATTGCCGAACAAGATTTAATTATGCGCGGCACTGGTGAATTATTGGGAACACGGCAAAGTGGTTGGATAAATTATCATTTCGTTGATTATGCGCGACATCGGGATTTATTCAAATTGGCATCCACTGCGGCGCGTGATATGGTGGAACCTTCACAGACTGTGCGTGATTTAATGTTTATATTTGACCGCGGGGTTGGAATCAGTGCGTAAAATATTTTTATTTTTAATTTGTATATTTTGTGCCATGCCCGCACATGCGGCATCATTGATTAATGATACTGAAACCGAAGAATTATTAACAGAAATTGTTGCACCGTTGGCATCGGCGGCGAATATCCCAGATGGTCGTCTGCGCGTGCATATAATAAACAGTGATGATTTTAATGCATTCGTTATGGGCGGCGAAGATGTTTATGTTTACACCGGCTTGCTGACCCAGATAAAAAATCCATCGGCATTACAGGCAGTAATTGCACACGAACTGGGACATACATTGGGCGGACATATGACCCAGATGTCGGCGCGTATCAGTGCAGAAATGACGCGTACAATGTTAATCCAGGCATTGGGAATTGGATTAATGGTCGCGGGTGGCGATCCATCACTGGGGGCGGGGGTCTTGGCGGGTTCTGGCGGCATTGCCCAGCAGTCTATGTTGGCATTTACCCGGGACGAAGAACGCATTGCCGATGACATGGGTGTGCAATTAATGATAGATGCAGATTTAGATCCAAATGGATTTATTGATGTCTTTCGACAAATGGAAAATATGACCGGCGTTTTGGAATCGCGCATAAACCCGAACAGAATAAATCATCCATTAACGGCGGAACGATTAAAAAATGTTCGTGATAAAATTGATAAATTAGATTCTGATTACATTGCAGCGAATGCACCAACGGATAAACAAAATGCGCGGTTCGAATTGGTGCGGGCAAAATTAATTGGCTATCTGGACAGTGCCGATAATGTCGCAACAAAATATCCAAATTCTGACACATCTGATGCGGCATTATATGCGCGTGCAATTGCCCGGATGCAGGTTGGTAATCTGGATGGTGCGCGCGTTGGCACAATGACATTAATATCCCGAAATCCCGATAATCCATATTATTATGAATTATTGGGTGATATCGAATACCAACTGGGGCATTATGATGACAGTGTTCGTGCATATGAAAAATCATTGGATTTAACAGATTCTGCGCCCCAGATTGAAACCGCATTGGCATTGGTTTTAACCGAACGACGCAAATCTGGCGATATAGATCGGGCAATTGAATTATGCAAACGGGCAATATTGGCGGCGCCCGCGCCATTAACATATTGGGTACTGGCGCGCGCATATGATGATGGTCGTGCGGATTGGGCGCGCGCAGAATACTATCAAATGATTGGCGATACAGATAACGCAAAAAAATATGCTCGCCGCGCCCAGAAATCATTACCACGCGATGCCCCAGAATATATAAAATCCGGCGATATTTTAAAATAATTGAAAATTCTGAATATATATGCCATAATAAATGCGCATTGGCTGATTACCAGTGCGGGGTGTCATAACCTCTTCAAACAAAATCTCCACCATTGGTTGGAGGGTCGTGAATATATTGAATAAGCGACACTATCGTTTGAATAGTTATGAACCTCCAACCGCCATTCATCACGGCGGTGTTTTTATTAACCAACAACAAAAAACAGTGGAGGTATAAAATGATACTGGTCGATAATTCATACATTGGACACAGAATAAGCAGTGCGCGTAAAACCGCAAAAATAAGACGGATCGATGCGGCAAGAATGCTGCGCATAACCCCAAAGAAATTATTAAGATACGAAAGCGGTAAAGAATTAATACCTGAATTTGTGCTGGAACGATTGTTCTATAACGCATGGGCAATGATGGCGGTGCGAAATGCACAATATCGTGAATTGCCCCGCCGCCCACAGTATGAAAAATAAAACACAATAACTATATTCACATTTTGTCATCGCGGATTCTGCTGATACTCACCCCTTTGTCATCGCGAGGGAGCAACGCGACCGCGGCGATCCAGTTATAATAATGTCGCGCATACGCGCGTGCATTATTTACTGGATTGCTTCGTTTCACTCGCAATGACAAGTTAGTAATGTGGGGCATAAATGACTGGATTGCTTCGCTATGCTCGCAATGACAAACAGTATAGCAACACGCAGTTTGAACAAATACACAGGACGCGCCCAGGGTACATCATATCCTGGCGATACACGATATGTTTCACGGCATATGTTCTTTAATAAAAACGGGGCGTTGCCCCGTTTTTTATTTCGCAAACGAATAATCCATTTCTAAATGGTTTGGATTATATGTTCCATTTATAATTGCAATTGTGTCTTCGACAATAACCAGTTCTTCATTTGTTGCAATCATGAATATTTTCACGCGACTGTCGGGGGCAGATATTTCTGCTTCATCAACGCCCTTGCGTGCCAATGCGGCGGAATTTTTTTCTGGGTCTAACTTTATACCCAATTCTTCCAGCCCCGAACAGAACTTTGCACGCAAATAATCGTCATTTTCACCCACGCCCGCGGTAAACACCAGTGCGTCTGTATGCCCCAATTCCGCCATGTACGCCCCAATATATTTTTTTACATTATGGGTTTCCATTTCTATTGCCAGACGACATTTGTCATTTGTATCGCGGTTTGATTCCACATCGCGCCGATCAGAAAAACATTCGGTCAATCCCATCAGCCCAGAATCTTTATTCAAATGCTTTTGCATTTGCTCCGGACTTAAATGTAATTGTTCCATTACATACAGAATAACACCCGGATCAACATCACCGGGGCGTGTACCCATGGTCAACCCAGCCAGTGGCGTCATGCCCAATGATGTATCAACCGAAACGCCATTTTTAATTGCGGTGGCTGATGCGCCCGAACCAATGTGCAATGTTATCAGATTGCATTCATTTGCCGGTTTGCCCAACATTTTTGCCGCGCGTTTTGATACATATAAATGCGATGTCCCGTGAAATCCGTATCTGCGCACCCCCAGTTCTGTATACCATGCATTCGGCACCGCATAGCGATATGCATAATCTGGCATAGTCTGGTGAAATGCAGTATCAAATACTGCGACCTGGCGTGCGTTTGGTAATAATTGCTGGGCGGTTACAATGCCCATTAATGCCGGTGGATTATGCAGTGGTGCAATTGGTGATAACTCATCAATTGTACGCATTACTTCATCAGTGATTTCAACCGAAGATGCAAATTTATCACCGCCCATAACAACACGATGCCCAACACCACCAATTTCATTCATGTCAATTGATGCCTCGCGCAGCATGAACAGAACGACATTCAATGCTTCGTTGTGATTCTTCATTTCTGTTTCTTTGCGTGTTTTTGTGCCGTCTGGATATTTTTGTGTTATAAAAGAATCCGGCAATCCGATTTTTTCAACATTTCCACCAACAACATATTTTTTGGAATCAGCATCAAAAACCTGGTATTTTAAAGATGACGAACCACAGTTCAAAGCAAGTATGTACATTTGTTTTCCTTTTTTTCTATGCGCCCAGCATAGCACAGCAGTTTATATGTTTCAACAGTAAACTCGGAATAAAATGCGCCACCGTTCATTTGTAATTTGTGTTTTTGCGCCTGTATCTTTGTGCGCCACCCAGAAAGATTTACCGCCTGTTAATAATCGCACATGTAACACATTGTCCGCAACGAAAGTATTTGGGCGGGGTGCCACGCTGTCGCCGATACCAAATGCAGATACATATTCACCGATGCTGTATCCTGCCTGGGGCGTTTGGCATACCAAGAATGTTTGCACAAACATTGCATTTTTTGATGTTTCAAATCCGTATTCGGTGCCACCACTGACCGGGATAGTTATTAATGAACTGTCCATAACTGTAAACGGGGGCGGGCAATATTGCGCAAACAGTTGCTGCCAAAATTCTGCCGGGACATCTGTTATATCAAAATCCCCGCCACCACCTGTGCCGCCACCACTGACCGCATCTGCACGCGCCAACGCAAATCCGCCCAGTGTTTCGCCATCATGCACACGCAGTGTTTTTGCGTCTGTATCAAATGTTATTTCACCGGTCATTCCGGTAAAGTTGTCATTTTGCGCGGTTGTGCCGCGTCTGATTTGCAATACTCTTGCCATTATAAAAATCCTTTGTTATTTGGGAATTAATATGTTTGGAAAAATAAAAACACCGCCATGAACGGCGGTGAATTTATATACAAAATTATACCAAAAAATCAGATAAAAATCAAGCAGTCAAAGCATAAGCATTCAGATAATTGTTAAATAATGTTGCTTTATTTTTATCAAAAGCGTCTTGCTTTTTCTTGGCACTGCCGGGCATCCATGAATAGAAATTACCCGTATGTGAATCGCGCCCGGTTTCCAACAGGTCCCAATACGCCATTAATTCTTTATATTGGTGATCTTTGTCCCAATTATTAACTGTATCATTGCGCTTTTTTATGCGTTCGTCTAATTCCTTGATACGCGCGGTTGCATTATCAAAATCATTAATTTTCGTATTTAAATCATCAACATCGTTTTGCGCGGTATTATAAATCTTTTGCGCATTTTGCATATCTGTTTGATACTGTGCAATATGTGCACGTGCGTGTGCTAAATTTGCCGCCGGAATGCGGGCGCGTTTTTGATTTATATCTTGGATTTGTTGTTCCGCCTGCATGCGTTGCATCATCAGACCATTTGCCAGTGCATTTGCCGCCGCATTTGGCATACCCGCAAAAGTGTTCGGATTATTCAATTGTGCATCAATTTGTGCAATGGCATTGTTCAAATTTATTAAATCACTGGCATATTTATTATCTTGGTCAATTAATTCTTTGGCATCATCATATAACTTTTGTGCCTGGTTAAATGCATTTTGCTTCTGCTCGGTATCTGTTTTTGCATTTTGTAAATCTGTTCTTTTCTGATCAATGTTCCCGGCATTAAATCCGGCGGCGTCCAGTGTCTGTAATTGGGTCTCGTATTGTTGTTTTGTTGTCGTGTCCGTGGCGTTTTCTGTATTTCTGCGTGCCTCGGCGGCGGTTTTTGCCGCGGCATTTTGATTTTCCCATGCGTCATGTGCATTTTTTATGCGACCGGTTTTGCCATTAAATTTACTGCCGTTCAGGCGGATTGCATTCCCGCCAATTGTTATTGCATATCCAACGGTCAAGAAAGCAAAACGGATGCTTTTATCCATTGCGTTGGTAACAAATTTAACGCCTTCGTTTTTATTCCATGACAATCCACCATCTGAAAAAATAGTTAAATTTTCTTTTTTCAGTGTATCCATAATTTTGCTGGTGGTGTATCCGTATTTCATAACGGATAAAACCTCCATCGCGGTTTTGGCTTCTTCGATTTTGTTATCGCGTACCGCATTCATTATTAATTCGGATACAATTGCCTTCATCTGGGACCCAGTTTGTAATGCGCCGGCAAATGCCTTTGGCATTGTTTCCTTTAATTCACCCAGTGTTTTATTCATCCATTCAAAATGATCAACCGCGCGCGGCGATTTATATTGCAGGTTCTTTTTTATATCGCCCGCACTGTCCAATAATTTCCCCAGACCATCGGTTGGTTTGAACTTTGCCCCGGTTAATGCCTTGAAAATTAATTTTGCGGAATTCGAAAAATACAAGCGGTCGCCACGCAGTTTGACATACTTGTCCATATAATCGGACCATGTGTCCGAAACATTTTCTTTTAACTGTTGCCACGGGGTTAATTTGTCATCGCGTTTTGGCGGGACATAATCTTTGCTGTCTTTATTTGCATAGTCCACTTTGCCATTTGCCGCATCCAGATGTTTTGATATTTTCCCATTATCATATTGTTTAAATACATCATATACCTTGGATTCCGTGGTCAGAGTATTCAAGAAGTCTTTGTAATTGCGCTTAAAATAATCTAACTTGGCTGGATCCACAGCGCCACTGTCAAAGCCATTTTCCACATTGGAAAAGTCTGGTACAGTTGCGCCAGGTGCCATCCCCAGTGAATCGCGAAAATCAGCCTGTTTCCCATAAAAGTTTATATATTGTGCAATTGTTTTGACTTTATCCTGGAATGCTGGATCCGTATTATACTTTTTTGATTTAATGCCCGATATTAAATCAGAATATGAAAAATCAGAATCTGTTAATCCCCATTGCTTAAAATAAATTTCCAGACTGTTTTTATTGTTTTCCAAGAATGCCTTGAATGTACCCTGGATTAACGGTTCCGCCGTAGTTGGGTCTGCAACCGCATTTGAAAACAAGTGGGTGTTTGGATCACCAAAATTTTCTTTTAAAAAACTGGTTGCCTTGGCATTATCTTTGAATGATTCCGCCTTGGCCGACATTTTGCGAAAAGCGTCTTGGAACGCCTTGAATAGTTTTTCCCATTCGTCATCGGTCATTGTCATATTGCCAGTGATATCGTCGGCATGCGGGGGTGGCGGCGCAGAATATGGCATTGTGTTTTCAACCAGTTTGCCGGATGCATCCGTATGCATCAGTTTATTTTTCCAATCCTTCATATTGCCACGGAAATCATCTGATTTTGCATACACATCAAATTGGGCGCGCACAGTTGCCGGCATGGTGTTAAAACGCCGCTGCATATAATACTGCAATAAAAAATCGCCAAATTTTACATCTGCCATTCAATACCCTTTTATCAACTAATTATAGCATTTTTTGACAAAATTTCAATATTTCCTGTACAAAAACAGCCGGTGATAAGATATAATCCCTATGACAACAAGGACAGGGATATTAATGGCACAAAGTTCAGGATTACGCCGTTTCTTGCGCAATGTATACGGATATTCATTTTTTAATAAATTGATATTATTAACGCCTGTTTATGCCGTGTTTATGCAAGAAAACGGGCTGACGGATATGCAATTAGCATTGATGTTTGTTATATTATCGGCGGGAACATTTTTAACCCAGATTCCAGTTACATGGATAACAAATAAATTCGGCGCTAAAAATGCCATTATATTGGGGCAGGTATTAAAAGCATTTGCATTCATATTATGGTATTTTTGCCCAAATTTCGCCGGGTTTGCAATCGGAATGTTTTTATGGGGCGTGGAATGGGCATTCTTTAATGTTGCATTCGAAGGTCTGGTTTATGATGAATTGCGCGCGCGCCGACATCAACGAATGTATTCGCGTGTTCTGGGAATTCGATATAATGTCCAGGCAATTGGAACGGCATTGTCGGCGTTTGGGTCATTGTTAATGTTTGCTGGATATGGTTGGATAACGATTGCATCATTGGCGTCATTGGTGGCATCTGTTATATGTGTTATTCGAATGAGATTGCGTGCAAAATCTGTTGGTGCAAAAACAACCAGAAAGACGAACTTTATAAAATTATTTAAAACAGGCGCCAAAATTTGTGCGCGTACACCATGTATATTATTAATGTTACTACTTAGCCTGTTTATTGCAAATATTGCGTATTTGGATGATTATCTCAGTCCGATTGGAATAGAAATTGGACTGTCGGTCGAATTTGTTGGAATAATACAATTCTTTATTTTGGGGTGTGCTGTATTGGGGCAAACATTTGCATATCGTTTTGCACGCATTCGTGATTGGATTTTATATGTTATAATTTGCATTGCTGGCGCAATGTTTGTATTGTTTTCTGTGGATTATTCTTTGCGCGGTCTGTGGGCATTGGGCGCGGCATATGTTTTATTCAGTGGATTAAATATATTGCTGTATTCACGATTCCAAGATTTCTTGCCGTCAAAATATCGTTCTGTTATCTTGTCATTGTACAGTATTGGCGATAATATAATTTATATAGGGACATGTCTGGTTATTGGTTTGGGCGGCACATTGGGCAGTTGGCGATACAGTATCTTGATACTGGGGATGATTTTGATTGGTGTTGGACTGTGGGCGTTATTGTTTATTCGTGATAAATGTGCAATTGTCCCGGCATTGGGTGAAAATGCGGTAAAAACAACGCATCCCGTTGGTAAGGCATAGGTTCCTGTATCTTCATCATATTGGATTGATATAAAATGCCAATATGAAAATAAATTTGCGCGATATTTTTTTAAAGATGATACCGTATGTGTTGTCGGTTGCGGGTGGATTGGTTTTATTTATATTGACCAAAGATGATGTCCATAATCCAAATGTCACAGACTTAATAAATAACATATCTGCGTCATTGTTGTCGATACCATTGGTATTTTTATTATATGATTATTCAAATTATCTTGTCTCGCGCCGGTTAAAGAAAACATTAGCGGATAATATGGTTGATAAAATCAGTGTTTTATTGCTGAATTTAATAATGATAATTCGTCAGATTATCGGTATTCGCGGCAAATTGACATTTTCAAAATTAAATAACATGGGCGATTTAAGTGTATCATATATTGCCACGCATTTAAAAATAACATCATCCGCAATGAATGGGTTGCGTGAATGTCGCGATAATCTGGATAATTTAATATATCACAATACAAATGCGAATGTATTATCTGCGGATGAAATCCAATCTTTGTCTGTACTGATGCGAGAAATATCCCAATTGATAAACGAACATTCTTTTCGCAAGAATCGTCATGTTGCGGCAAAATATATTAAAAATATCATCGGTCATATCACAGATTGGATGGACGCCGATGCATTTGCATCAATGCATTTCCAACAATTGCTTGGTACTGCGATAACAGATGAAAAACAATCGGTAAAATAAACAAAAATCCCACAGAAATCCGCGGGAGTATCTTGGTGGGGACACAGGGATTCCCTCGCACGGCGCTGGCGCGCCGGCTGTGGGGCACCCGTGACGATTTGACTGCGTTACACTGGTCAAATCTACTTGGTGTCGACCCCTGGGGCATGGTTCTCGTCCGCTTTGCCCAGACCAAAAAATAAAACCGCATTGCGGTTTATATTTTTGGTGGGGACACAGGGACTCGAACCCTGGAC
>CASDTC010000003.1 GCA_949283535.1 uncultured Pseudomonadota bacterium | reverse complement strand
GGCAGCGGGAATCGAACCCGCATTTCAAGCTTGGAAGGCTTGCATACTAGCCTTTGTACTATGCCCGCAACAAATAAAGCCCTGTGATTATATACTAAATTTAATCAAACGCAAGTATTTAATTCACCAGGGCTGCTTTTAATTACCGAATTCCATGTATGATATCTTCCATTTCCAACAAGAATTCCATATCATACCCACGCGCCTTTAACCGTTGCAGCATCAGATGCGCGGCTGTTGGTACACCCAAACTTTTGCATATTTCAACAACCGTCACGATTTCATCACGGTTCATTTTATCTGTCGGCATTAATGCAACCGCGACCCCCAATTCACGCAATGCCGCACGCATATATGCCGCCTTGTTTGCTTTACATCCATATTCAAACAAAACTGCATAAGTATTTGCATTCTTCAAAAATTCAGAATATGTATACGCGTTTGTATTAATATTTTTCATAACACGATTTTCAATCGTTTCACATATTTTTTCATCTGAATACAGATATTCAATCGATGTCATTTCTCTGTAATCATTCCCATATGCTGCACGCAAACCATCTGCAATCACCTGTTTGCGTGCCGCCAAATCTTTAAACAATTGTGCATTTTCTGGACAACCGCGTTGTGACAAAACGGTATATATTTCCGCACTTTGTTCTTGATCAGTCCAGTCTGTATTTTTATCACTTACAATACTCTCCAATAAAATATCTTCAACAACTGCACATGCCGGACGAATTTCAGAATCTGCACTTTCCGATTTCTGGGCGACATTTTCTGACTGTACATCATTTGTTTCTGATACGACATTTTCATTAATCTGTTCTGACACAGATTCCACCGCAACTGGTGCGTTTTTTCCACCAATTATTCCACCATCATACAGCACCCATGCCACTGCCCCACACAGAACCAACACAACCAACACAAACCACAGTCGAATCCTACGAGTATGCTTTACTTTTTCCGTATGCAAAGCACCGTTTGTTTTTTCTTTCATTATTTTGCCCTCCATTTTTATTATTTATACAACAATGCATTTCCATCTGTTATTGGTTCATGACATTCACCATCCCCATCATCTGGGCAGCATTGAAAAACTAAATTCCCCATATCTTTAAATGTTTCCCCATCACAGCAACCAAATTTATTCGGTTTACTGCCGTCTGGGCATAAACCCGCCGCCATATTTTCCGCCGCCGTTTGTTCATCAATAACAACGGCTGATTTATCAATATCCGTACAATCTGCATCATATTGATTTTGCAGTGGCTTTAATTCATCGTCTGATGTACCACTGTTTTTCAGTGTTGTAATATCCGCGGACAAATCATCACATAAACTGCGCCGCGCGGTTAAATAATCTGTCAACGCACTGTACGCCGTTATTACTGTTGCAACCGGCACTGCAATTGGTGTTGTATCAGCAGATGTTGCAACAACCGACATTGTTGACACCCGCCCCGATGCCGGTCGTCCCCCAGATGACCGCGCGCAATTACTGCGATATTGCGCCTGTAATTGCGCCAATTCTGTTGCGGTGGCGTCATCTGGATTTTCAATTGCCACCAATTCACCGATACGCGTACTCAATGCGCTGCAATCCATGCGTTCTGCAACCGATACATCTGCACCAAACACTGGTACAATAAACATCGCGCACATTATACCAACAAAGATATTTTTTATATTTTTATTCATTTATTATTTGTTCCATTTGCAAGATAAAATCTGTTGCTGGGTCAATCAGCCGTTCCATTTTATCTAAAAATTCTTTTGCTTCCTGTTGCATATCTAATTTTTTAAAAGTATCAATAACAATTTCTGCGTCATTTTCACCCATATTTTCTTCGGGTTGCAATGCCGATGAAATTTCCAGTTCACGCAACGCCAATGTTTTATACATATCTGCATTTTCTGCACACCCACGATCTGCCAAAGAACTGTATGTATCGGCATTCTGCAAATGTTTCCAGTATTCTGGACTGTCTTCTGGATACAGTCGCTGTATCAACAATTTTTCTATACGCATACATGTCGACATAATTTCCGGATGTTTTTCACTGGGCGCAGACGCCACCGGTCGTTCAATTATAACCAATCGCCCGGCACAACCATTTGAATACACCATATTTAATTCATTCAAAGAATCTATATTTTCAGCCGTTGCACCATCTGTGGTAATTTTTACAATTTCATTTGCAATTGCATCACACTGCTCTGCACTGATTGCTGCCGGATTAACATCACGTGCGCTGTATGACAATCCCAATATTAAACCACATGCGAACAACCCTGCTAATGCAATGGCACTCCATATCTTATGTGATGTGCTGCAACAATTAATCGGACAATTTACCGCCGCAGAATTTTTACCAGATGCATTTTTATTATTTACTTTACTTGTTTTTGCCGTTGTTTTTTTCATGATCCCTCCCCATTTTTTCATATTATTCCACAATTCCATCACAAATTGAAATCTTTTTATCTGCCCGTGATGCTAAATTCATATCATGTGTTACAAACAGCATTGCCATTTTATTTTTTCGCGCTAAATCCAATAACAATTCAAACACAGATGCCGCATGCGCGGGATCCAGACTGCCGGTTGGTTCATCTGCCAGCAAAATTTCTGGATTATTTGCCAACGCACGTGCAACTGCGGTACGCTGTTGTTCACCCCCCGACATTTCCCCCGGCAGATGTGATGCACGATGTGCAACATTTGCCGCGCGTAATAATTTCATTGCGCGCGCCATTGCGGTTCGTTCATCAACACCATTTGCCATCATTGGCAATGCAACATTTTCCACCGCAGTAAAATCAGATAATAAGTTATGCCGCTGATACACAAATCCAATTTTACGCCGCCGCATCATCGTGCGCATTTCATCATCCATTTTTTGCACTGGGACACCTGTTAATAAAATACTGCCACTGGTTGGTTTATCCAACAATCCAACACATTGCAACAGCGTTGATTTACCACTGCCCGATGGTCCAACCAGCGCAATAATTTCACCGCGATGTAAATCAAAACCACCGCCACGCAAAATATGTAATGGCTGTCCCCCTTCCATAAAAGTTTTTTTGATATCGCGCACAGACAGGACGACATCACCTTTTTGAATCTTAGACAACGAATTTAAAATATTTGCCATTACGCGATTCCTTTATTCATTTCTTAAAACTTCAACTGGGTCTGTACTTGCCGCCTTCCATGCGGGATACAGCGTTGCCAAAAATGCCAAAACAATCGCAATCAACGCAATTCCAACAACATCACTGAAAACCAATTTAGACGGCAATTCCGACAAATAATATAATTCCGCCGGGAATAAATCGCGTCCTGTTGCCCATTGAAAGAATTGCCGTATTGGTTCGATATATATTGCAATCAGCACACCGAATACAGTTCCAAAAAACGCCCCCAATACACCAATACTGGTTCCCGACAAAATAAATATTTTCATCATTGACCGGCGCGATACACCAAATGTTCGTAATACAGCAATATCCTTGGATTTATCTTTGACCAACATAACCAAACTGGACACAATATTAAACGCCGCAACAATAACGATTAATAATAATATTAAAAACATAACATTGGATTCAACCTGTAATGCGCCAACAAACCCACGATTTAAATCGCGCCAATCACGCACAACGAACCCGTCTGGCAACAGATTTGCCAACGCATCACGCACCGCAATTGTATCTTCGGGATTGCGCAAGAACAAATCGATATGGGTTACGGCATCTGGAATATTTAAATATTTTTGTGCGGTTTCCAGCGGCATAAATATATACCCAGAATCATATTCATACATTCCCATAAAGAAAGATGACATAACCGGATACGCCATTATACGCGGCATTGAACCAAACGGCGTTGGTGTTGATGTATTTGCCGATGCCAATGAAATATTATCACCCATTCCAACACGCAATGCACGCGTCAACGATGCCCCTGCAACCAATTCCCCATCACGAATTTGATCCAATGGTTTGCCATAAATACGCGTTCCATTTTCAACCTTGGCTGCCAAATCAGACATACGAATTCCGCGTATCATTGCGCCAGTATTGTTTCCATTTGCCATTGCCATAACCTGCCCTTCGGCAATTGGAACGATTCCTGTTGCGTTTGCAGCAACAATTTTGTTTTGTTTCATTTTATCAATCAAGAAATCATAATCTTTGATTGCACCATCTTGGTGATATACAACAACATGCCCATTCATGCCAACAATACGCGACAATAATGTATCATGAAAGCCACCCATAACAGACATAACAACAATCAATGTTGCCACCCCCAGTGTAATACCAATCAGTGACACCCATGATATAACGGAACCAAATCCGCGTTTTTTCGCGCCCAGATATCTAAATGCGATTTTGCGTTCCAGTCTTGAAAACAACATTATTTTATACCTTTACTGTTCTTCACTTAAATACGCACGCAATGCATCACCAACCAGTTGTTCTGGTGTAACATTTTTTGCATCAGGCGTATCAATAATCGATATTAAACGCGGCGACATAAATACAACCAATTCCGCAAACGGGCTGATTAATGTTTCTGGGGTTGTAACAAATGAATGTGTCGGAATACCAATAATTACATAGTTATCCCCAACACTGGATGGGATGTTAAATGACGACAATTCACCATTGCTGGTTCGTAATACAATTTTTGAATCAATCTTGTTTGTACCACCATAATCACCATATGTACCCGTTGCACCGATTATTAAGTCTGTCTCTAATCTATCTTCTTTACTGCATTGACCAATATCAAATCGTGATTGCCAACCGTTTGGGATAACAAAGCGTCCCTGGGAAATCAGAACAACATTTGCCTGTTGTGATAAAAATTCTTGCAGTGTTTTTGTATTTATTTCTGGACTGACCACCAACGCACGACCAACAACACCCGGCACAGACATTTTCACATTCTTGTCCCCGAACGCCGGTAATAAATTCATCCAAATAATTGGATTGTCAGTACGCGGATACACACGATATACATCGATATCCCATGCCAACAAATATTTCTTTGATGCAAATTCAGAAATAATTTTTGCGACTTCGCGTTCTGTTTGGTAATTACCTTCGAAAACGATTGTCTTGTCTTGCCAATCAACAATTAAATTTCGCATATCCGCACCATGCAACGCGTCCAACAATGCCATTATAATATTTTCATCATACGGCATTTTTATCATCCACTTTGCACGATTTTTCAAATGAATTTCTGCATTTATTGCATCATACGAATAATACGCGCGTCCAATTTTTGAAATCAGTTCAACCGTATCCGACAGCGTCCCCGATGTAATTGTCCCAGAAATAGTTTCTGTTAAATCTTCATCTTCGACCACCGATATATCCGTACCATCCAGTAATTTATCCAATGCCTCTTTAACACTTAATTCCTTGAATTCATAATCAGAAACCTTTAAATCATTTGGCAATTCATCACCAACCCCCAAACGCACCATTTCTATTTTTTCCTGGGGAACAACCGACACAACATTTTGATTATCCCAATCAACCGTGCATCGTTTTGGTAAATCAATTGAAAAACGCTGGGCAGTATCTGTTGTCAGCGCGGCTTTCTTTGGAAAAATTGGCACAGAATTTTCATCAATCACAAAATTTTCAACAACATTTATCGTATCGTATTGGGGAACCTGTTCTTCTTGTTGACGTGCGGCGCAACCTGCGACCACGATTGCCAACATTAATACAAAAAATATTTTAAATTTATTCATATTTTCCCCTTACCATGATTTTATCAAATATTCATAACGCGTTCAAATTCTTCCAGTGTCATTTCGTATATTGGTTTTTGTGTCGGCGTTGTTAAATCCTTGACCCGTTCATATTGTTCGCGAAATTTTTCAATTACCGCGGCAACATCAGATGGCACCGCCGCCTTGTTTTTTTCCAACAACCTGCGCCCATATTCATAAACAAATTCCAATGTATCAGCCACAAAGAAACGCCCAGCATAATTTTCTGTTGCGATACCGCCCTTTTGCACACAAATTGCCGACATCATCATAACCATTTGGTTATAAAAGTTTGCCAACTTTATAAAGTTTTGAACTGTTAATGCCATGTCTCTGTCCATTGCCCCTTTTTACCTATTATAAAAACTATTGCCCCCATAAGGCAATTAAATTATAATATAAAGTATGAGAATTAAATACCTGCCTCTAATACTAGCACTAACTGCATGCGCGTCCGTAAATCGGGGCAGTATTGATGACGCGACAATATTAAACTGGGAAAACGAATCCGTAACAATGGAACAGTTTGTCCGTGATCACAAGGCATGCCTGGGTATTGACAAGCCATCATATATGCCGCGTTCGCGTATTTCAAAACTGTTGTCCCCGAACCAAAGCAGCATTATGCCAGATTGGGACGGACTGTGGGTAACATTCCAGTCGAACGAATACAGGGATGTTGGTCAACGCGCATTATTATCTGTACCGCGTAATACAACATCAAAATCAGTTGGTTCATATCGTAAATGCATGTTCCGACGCGGATATTTATTACGCGCCAGTTAAAAATTTTGTCTGCTTTCCAATCAAAACAATTTATGGTATAATTGCACACATGAAACGAAGCATTTGGTTTTGGCTGTATTTTGTTATTGCGATAATATTGTCGGTATATTTTGCGACCCGAATTGTTATGACATATATGGGCCGCGGCGAAATTGCACATGTACGCCGCATATCAATATCTGCGGACATGCCAAACAAAGATCTGACATCGGTTGCGGCGGCGGCGGCTGTGGCACCGGGTACAAATGCATTCCGCACAGATCTGAATACAATAAACGCACGCATCGGTGCCGTACCTGGTGTACGCGCATCTGCGGTTCGCCGCACACCAAATGGCAATTTATCTGTACGCGTTGAATTATACCAGGCAATTGCCCAATGGACAGATGGATTGCAGTATTATCCATTATCATCAGACGGCACAATTATAAATCGCCCATCAGATGTACGCACACCCGGCACTGTTGTATTTCGTGGCGAATTGCCAAATGATTTATCGGCAATAACATCAACTGCACACAGCATGATTAATAACCTGGATTATATCGAATGGGTCGAAGAACGCCGTTGGAACATTCACACAACGGGTGGTATAACGGTCATGTTGCCAGAAAAAAATCCATCTGATGCCGTGGCAAGTTTATTGGTATTGGATAAAAACCATGGAATTTTATCAAAAAAATTGGAAATAATTGACATGCGCGATGACGCGCGAATATTAGTAAAATAAAAATTATAATGAACCTGGGGGATTCAACTTTTTTATGTCTGGATGTTGGCACGCACTGCGTACGCGGCATTGCACATCATGTACTGGGCGGTCGAATTGTTCAATCTGCAATGCATGCCGTTGACAGTTTTGATACAGTATTTGCATTAAAGTCTGTAATTGACGAACTGGAACAACAAATCGGATCGCATTTTGATTCTGCATATATTACGGGTGATTTTGGGCAATCAAAATTTGAAATGATTGCGAAAAATACGATTTGGCATGGTGAACATAAAATAACTGTATCAGATGTTCGAACGCAAATTTCACAAATTACCCCACCAGACGGATATTTCCCAATGCATATATTTCCACTGCGATACGATACACCAACCGCACGAAATATGTTTTCACCAATTGGTCATACAGACCGACAATTAATATCTGCATTTGGTGTAATATTTTATTCATATGCACAAATCGATGAACTGGGGTCCAATCTGCGCCATGCCCATATTCAACCAGACGCATTTTACGACCCACAATTTTTGCAAAATTCGGTATTTCGCCCCAAAAAACAAACAACAATGTTTATTGATTTTGGCGCAAAATTTACCAGCGCATCTATTTGGATGGATCGTGGTCCCGTATGGCATGCAAAAATATCTGTTGGTGGGACAGATATAACAAATGATATATCAAAAAAATTAAATATTGATTTTGATGATGCCGACCGAATAAAACGCAATGTCGCCGGATTAATGCCACGCGAAATGGACAGATTTACCCCGGCAGACACGGCATACGATTTTTCACGCGCCGATGTAAATGACATTATATTACCACATATGGTCGATATATGCGCCCGTATCAAGGACGCATCAAATGCGGCATTTTCAAAATATAAACCATCATCAATAATGATATCTGGCGGTGGTGCTGAAATTGATGGAATTGATGAATTTGTTGAAAATGTTTTTTCAATACCTGTAAAGAACAATCATTCTGACGCATCTGTTCGTGCATTATCAACATACATATGGAATCTAGAATCAGAACATCGCAACAAATATGCAATGCGCCACGCCCGCGTTGAACAGTTCAGTAATCGCATAATGTCTATATTCCGCCGGCGTCGGCACCCACAAAAAAAATTTATACCCATAATGCCCAGCACATTATGCTTTAATATGAAAAGTCCGGAAACATATTCATTATTCCGGGCGGGCGGCATATCAATGATACATGTCGATATAATGGATGGATTTTATGTTGACCGCATTGCCGGCAGTATTGCGGAATTAAAATACATACGCGCACATACAAACGCGCATCTGCATGTACATTTAATGACGGAAAGTCCAACCGTCTGGGCGAATGACGCAATTTCTGCGGGTGCAGACACGGTTATAATGTCAACAAATACATCTGGACTGCGTGCAGCAATTCGTTCGGTACGCGCAGCATCAAAACGCGCGGGCGTTGCATTAAACCCAGAATCATCTGTAGAAATATTAAAGCCGATTTTGCGTGAAATTGACGAAATAATGATAATGACTGTACCACCTGGGGCGGCGGGTCAAGAATTTGACGACACATGCCTGCATAAAATATCAGTATTGGCGGCGACACGCAAAAAATATGGGCTAAAATACTTAATATCTGTTGATGGCGGAATAAATGCTGAAACCGCACAAAAATGTTGGACTGCTGGCGCCGATTTATTGGTCAGTGGTTCATACCTGGCACGCAGTAATGATTTTCCATTGGCGGTACAAAGTTTATTAAAACATTCTGAACAATAAAAAACCGCAAAATGCGGTTTTTTATTTCAATCACTGCATGATATGAATTCTGCTGAATCCATAGGGATGTGGGTTCGGGACTTAGCAAAGCCCTGGGATGCAGTAATTATATGCAGATACTTGCACGGTTGTTTTCTGCAACCATTATAAGCATTACATAACAAACATGTTAATCGCAACAAGTACAATTTCCTATGCCTAATTAATAACAATATTACGTCCATCACCATTGCCAGTTATAAAAATATGAATTGTATTGTTGGGTAATATATCTGCGGCAATTTCTGGCCATTCAATTAATGTTATATCATTTTGCATTGCATACGGCAATCCAATTTCGGTCAGTTCTGATTTATCTTCGACCCGATATAAATCAAAATGCGAAATTCCATCATAATTTTGAACAATTGTAAATGTCGGACTGGGCACAACCGTATCTGCCCCGCGCAATTCTTGGATTATTGTTCGCGCAATTTCTGATTTACCCATACCCAAATCGCCATGCAACGCAACCACGCACGGCGCATGCAGCCTGTGTGCAAATTCACGCGCAAACGCACGCGTTTCATCAATATTTTTTAAATCGTATTCTGATTTCATACCCCTACTCCAACAACAATAAATCATCTTCCATTTTATGGATTGCATCGCGCAGTTCTGCCGCCCGTTCAAATTCCAGATTTTCTGCGGCATCACGCATTTGCTTATTTAATTTCTTGATTTCTTTGCGTAAAGTATCTGCATCCATAACACCATCACGCGTATAAACAAAACGACGCTTTTTATCTGTTTTTTCGGCTTTATCGCCAACCTCTGCAAATACTGCCTTGGATACAGTTTTTGGTGTTATATTGTGTTCGCGATTATACGCCATTTGCTTTTCACGACGCCGCGCGGTTTCTGATAACGCTGCCTGCATAGAATCTGTAATTTTATCTGCATATAAAATCACCCGTCCATTTGCATTACGCGCCGCGCGCCCAATTGTCTGAATTAAACTGCGCGTTGAACGCAAGAACCCTTCTTTATCCGCATCCATAATCGCAACCAGTTCACATTCTGGCACATCCAAACCTTCGCGCAACAGGTTAATTCCAACCAATACATCGAATCTTCCCAAACGCAAATCGCGCAATAATTCAATTCGTTCCAGCGTTTCAATATCACTGTGCAGATATTTTGCCCGCACCCCATTTTCAACGAAATAGTCGGTTAATTGTTCTGCCATTTTTTTTGTTAATGTTGTAACCAGAACGCGTCCCTGAACCTTTTTAACTTCGCCCAATAAATCATCAACCTGGTGCGTTGTGGGACGAACCTGACATTCTGGATCCAACAATCCAGTTGGTCTGATAACCTGTTCTGATACAATTCCACCCGATTGTTCCAATTCCCATTGTGCAGGTGTTGCAGATACAAAAATACTCTGTGGGCGTAATGCATCCCATTCTTCAAATGTCAACGGTCTGTTATCAATGCACGCTGGCAAACGAAACCCATATTGTGCCAGTGTTTCTTTACGCGCCCGGTCACCGCGTGACATTGCGGCAATTTGCGGTATCGTTACATGGCTTTCATCAACAAATAAAATTGCATCACGCGGTAAATATTCAAACAATGTTGGCGGTGGTTGCCCGGGCGCGCGTCCTGATAAATATCTGGAATAATTTTCAATTCCGCGACATATCCCGGTTGATTCCATCATTTCAATATCAAAGTTCACGCGTTCACGCAAACGCTGTTCTTCGATATACTTCATATTTTCATGAAAGTATTCCAGCCTGTCTTTTAAATCATCACGAATTTGCCCAATTGCCTGTAAAATTGATGGCATTGGCGTTGCATAGTGAGTATTTGGATATACAGCAATTCTGTCCAATTTTTGTAATTTCGCACCCGTTAAAGTATCAAATTCCCAAATTTCTTCGATTTCATCACCCCAGAAAGACAATTTCCACGCCCTGTCCTGGGAATGTGATGGAAATATATCCAAGCTATCACCGCGTACGCGAAAATCACCGCGTTCAAATGCCATATCATTTCGTTTATATTGAATATCAACCAACGAATGCATAACATCTGATATGCTGATTTTATCGCCCGCATGCAAAACCAATTTCATACCGGCATATTGTTCTGGCGACCCCATACCATAAATTGATGATACAGACGACACAACAACGACATCGCGTTCTTCCAGCATTGCACGCGTTGCACTGTGCCGCATACGATCCAACTGTTCATTTATCGATGCGTCTTTATCAATATATGTATCCGTGGTTGGTAAATATGCCTCTGGCTGATAATAATCATAATACGACACAAAGTATTCAACATGATTATTTGGAAAAAACGATTTCATTTCGGTATATAACTGTGCCGCTAATATTTTATTTGGCGCCATAATCAGTGCCGGTCGTCCCAATTCAGCAATAACATTTGCCATGGTAAATGTCTTGCCAGACCCAGTCACCCCCAATAAAACCTGGCTGCGGCGACCATCACGAACCCCGGCAACCAATTCAGAAATTGCCTGGGGCTGATCACCCATGGGTTTATAATTACTTTGAAGATCAAATATTTTTTTATTCACAAGCCTTAATATAATTCATTATAATTAAAATACAAGGGAATAGAGGAATGGCATTAAAACCCAGATATAAGCGCAGAATATTCTGGTCGATAATTGCAATTATCGGTCTGTTTATACTGGCAATTGTAATTGTGCCGCCAATGATAACCCTGAATAATTTAAAGCCTAAAATTACCCAGGCAATTGCCGAACAAACAGGCGTTGCCGCAAAAATAAATGGCGACATTCATTTCAGCTTGCTGGGACGCACAACAATTGTTGTAAATGATATAGAAATTGCACATGGTCATATTGGGGCGGCAATGTTTTCGGTACCATTGTCCAGTATATTTAATCTGGAATCTGCACCACTGACAGGCGACATAACAATATACGATGCCAATATCAGTATATCCAGTTTAATACCAACAGACTTTCATCATGTTATTGATATATATAATTCAAAAATAAATTTTCGAAATCACGAAATTGAAATCATAGACGCCACCATAGACGGCAGTCATCTGGTTGGTGTTGTGCGAACAGAAAAACATAAATATGATATTGATTTTGATAATGATACATTCTATGTACACAATCAAAATGACAAACTGGAAATATCTGGACAACTATTTGCAGATGGTGCCGCCAACGGTCATATATCAATGGAAACAGACGATTTAAATCGCTGGTTTGGTTTTTCCCAGCCACGCATTGATAAAACAGTAAAACTTAGCATGAATTTCGAATGGGACGGCGGTCGTGGATGGAAATTTACAGATATAAAAATGGACAAAATTTCTGGCAATATAGAAATCAAACCAAATGGTGAAAAAATTGTACAACTGCGTGGGCATGATATAGCATACGATTTATCTTTTTTAATGGAACCATCGCGTATATTTTATCAAACAAAATTTGATCTTGATTTTACCGGCAAATTAAAATTTGGTGAATATGAATTCAATCATTTAATTGTACGCGCAACTGGTACGCGCGATGCATTGGAAATAGACACCGTTATCGCAGACAATATTTCAATGACTGGTGGCGAAATTGATGAATTTGGCGCCCATAATATAACTATAAAAATGCCATATCATGGCGAACACGCAATGTGCATATTTTCTGGCACGCCAACAAATTGGCAATGCACACAGTTTACATATGGTGATTATACTGGTGCCATTACAATTACGCCCGATAAATTTAATTTATTGGTATATTCGCAACAACCAATGCCAACGCGCAGTGATATTATAAATCAAATGCAAAAATTCACACCACGCGGAAAAATTGATTTTGAATTTTCAGACATCAGCGGCACATACAATATTGATGGCAATCACATAATTCCAACATACAGATTTGCGAACAACAAAACATTGCAATGGCTGGACCCCAGCATTGAACAAATACCACAATTTATGCGTTCATCAATCGGTGATTTCAAATGGGACAATGATATGATGCACTTTGTTCCAAAATCTGGCAGGTGGGAATTATATTTAACCGATAAATATTTCATGATAAATGGCAAAAATGCCAAAGATTGGTTTCCAAATATTGACACCCGTGCATTTAAAAATCTGGAATATACAATATCCGGAACATATAACGGAAAAAATATTGCAAACCTGGAAATAATAATTGCAGACCATAAATTCTATGGCAGTTTGAATGATGACACAATAACATTACGCACAGATATATTAAACCTGGATTCTTTTATCAGTCAATATTACCTGGATAATTACGAAGAATTATCATTCTTGATGATGCCGCCAATAACAATTCCATTTGAATTACCAATAAACATATCATTATCTGCGGATGAATTGATATACAATGGAATAACATTCAGAAATTTTGTTTATTCGTCAAAAAAATCGTCACAGACATTTTCAATAACTGACAAAAATCGCGGAAATTTATTGGCAACGATATCGCGTGATGGCAACAAATACAATGTATTTGTACAATTAAATAAATTCAAAATAGATGGCACATTATTATCCACACATATGCCATTAAATGTACGCGACACAACAATTACCGCTGAAATAAATATGCAAACATTTGGTAATATTGCCCATGATTTAGAATATAACTTAATTGGCGATATTGATTTATCTTTTGACAGTGGATATTTAATTGGAATCGGTATTGATGATTTGTTTGCCGCGGCAAATCAAATAAATTCTTTTAATGCAGAATACGCATTATCATATGCACTGGACGGCGGCGAATCCAGAATCAAACGAATGCGCATTATTGGCAAATATAAAAATGGTGATTTTAAAACAACAGAACCAATCATGTTGCAATTGCGCCACACCGATGCAACGGGCAACATTGAAATATCAGATGGTGCAATGTATGCCAAAATAAATATGATATTACGCGGCACATCACCATCACCCCAACCCATAGAATTACAGATTATGCCAAACGGAACACATCAATATTCATTATCAGAAATCATGACGAATTTTGATGCGACATATATGCGTGATTTTATACAAACACATAAACAGTTTTAAAACAGATTAATTTTCATGTATTTTTTGTAATGCATTACGCCGTGCAACAATATCACCATTTTCATCGGCGTAATACTTAAATGGTCCAACAGGCACACTGTAAAACCCATGTGAAAATAAATGAATTCCACGCTGATTACGAACCAGCATTTTATTTGTCCCAATTAAATCAGCGGGGCGTCCAAATAAAATTCTGCGTATAAAACACGACATTGAATGTGTTGTACGCGGTGCATATAAAACACATCCGTGTTTTATTAAACGATTTAATTTGTACGCATCTTGATTAGATTTTAATACATTTTTCTGATACGCACTTAATCCCATTACTGTTGCCAATTTATCAATATCCGCATTTACCATAATAATCCACCTATGAAATAAAATTATATTTATACACAAAATATTTTTAATAGGTTTGATTTCACAACAAAAACAAACAGGTTCGCAAAATTGCGAACCTGCATAAATACAGAATAAATTAATTATCCTTTTTTGCGAACTTGAATATGAACTTCGCGCAGTTGTTGTTCCGTAACCGGACTTGGTGATCCCATCATCAAATCTTGACCACGCTGATTTGTTGGGAATGCAACAACAGAACGTAAATTTGGTTCATTCAACATAATTTGAACCAATCTGTCCAAACCAAACGCACACCCACCGTGCGGTGGCGCACCATATTGGAATGCAGTGTACATTCCACCAAACTTTTGTTTAACGGTTTCTTCACCATATCCAGTTATTTCAAAACAGCGCAACATAACATCTGGATTATAATTGCGTAATCCACCACTGCAAATTTCTGCGCCATTTAAAACCATATCAAATTGTGCCGCCTTGATAGATAGCGGATCTTTTGTTTTCAATTCATCCAATGTCGCCATCGGGAATGAAAACGGATTGTGGGTAAACGCAATACCAGTTGGTGATTCCGGGTCTGCTTCAAAGAATGGGAATTCTTCGATCCAGCACAGACGAAATTCTTTTTCATCAATCAATCCCAAATCTTCACCCAGTTTATTGCGCAACTTGCCTGCCGCCTTGGCGGCAACATCTGGCGCATCACAGATAAAGAATAATGACGAATTATCACCGGCAATTTCACGCAATTTTGCAACGCGCGCGGCATCCAGTTTTTTTGCAACTGGTCCCTTGGCTTCATCGGCAAAGATTATATATCCCAATCCGCCCAGTCCCAATTCTTTGACCGCCCAGTCGCCCAACTTGTCAAACCATGAACGCGGTTTATCTGAACTGTTTGGTGCCGGAATTGCACGAACTATACTGCCATTTTCAATTGCATTTGCAAATATACCAAAATCAGATCCACGGAATATATCTGTTACATCAGATATTATAATTGGATTGCGTAAATCCGGTTTATCAGAACCGTATTTCAACATTGCCTCGTCAAATGGTATATGTGGAATATCTTCACAGATTTTTGCATCTGGGACAAATTCACGAATAATTTGCGGCATCAATGTATCGCCAACTGCTTGAATATCCGGCAAATCAACAAACGACATTTCCAAATCCAATTGATAGAATTCCAATAACCTATCTGCACGCAAATCTTCATCACGAAAACATGGCGCAATTTGAAAATATCTGTCAAACCCAGAAATTTGTAATAACTGCTTAAATTGCTGCGGCGCCTGTGGCAATGCATAGAACATTCCATGATGCATTCTGGACGGCACGATAAAATCGCGTGCACCTTCTGGGCTGGATGCTGTTAAAATCGGTGTCTGAAATTCCGAAAATCCCATTTCCCACATTTTATCACGAATGAATTTAATCATGCGATTGCGCATTAAAATATTGTTATGCAAAGAATCACGCCGTAAATCCAAATAACGATATTTCAAACGCAAATCTTCGGAAACACTGTCATCATCACCAAAGACTTGGAACGGTAAAACATCTGCATTTGTCAAGACCTGCCATTTTTCTGCCTTAACTTCTATGGCACCGGTTGGAATTTTTTCATTAACCGCCGCCGCATCACGCGCAACAACAGTACCTGTAATTTGAATCACTGATTCTGGACGAACTTTTTCCAACGCTTCATCGCCGCCATCAAACACGCATTGCGTAATACCATAATTATCGCGCAGATCAATAAATAATAACGCCCCATGATCGCGTTTACGGTGAACCCACCCAGACAAGGCAACCGTTTCACCGACATTATCTTTATTCAATTCACCACAAGTATGCGTTCTGTATTTTGATTTCAAAGACAACATTTTTTTTGGACCCTTTTTGTTACTGTTGGGTACCAAATTCATACAAATATCTGAAACGGCACCCACAATTTAAATTCCAGGGGCGCAAATATAGCATTGCGCGGTGCCACCCTGTCTTATAACTTTTACTGGGTTTTGCGCATTCCATGGTTGTCAGTCATATCATCACACGCATGCCCAAAAAATTTTCTGGTGCCCCTACTGCATAAAAGTTGGGACAACTGGAACAGATTTTATAATGAAATAATGCGAAATGCAAGGATTATTAAGGAAAGCGGGATTTGTGAAATCCTGCACGTTGTGAATGGCGGTTTTACAGATAAGCGGGCTTTCAACCCACTAAACACCGGACAAGAATAAGAATGTATATAGGAATATACTTATCAATAACATCTTGAAATAATTTGACTTATCGTTTTTTTCCTCTATTCTGTGTAAACAAATTGTAATTTAACCAATTTTGTGGTATAATATAGCAAAGAGAGATTGAAAGAAATGCCTGATAAGTTGTCGTTTCCGGGATTATTGCCCGCAGGGTTTCATAACAAAACTTTGGAGGAAGTTAAGACCTTGTGCGTGGAAAATTTTCCAAATTCGGCAACACGTTCTACCATTTTTGATAGTTTTGTGGAAAATTTTATCATACCGTTGACCAACACGGGTCTGATGTGTGATGTGTGGGTGGACGGCAGTTTTATCACAGAAAAAGAAAATCCTGAAGACATAGACGTCTTGGTAGAATTTGACCCAAACAAACCATATTCTGCTGAAAAAGTTAGTTGTATAAATAATTTTTTATATATGTGTGTATCTAACCACGATGATTTAAAATGCAGATGCCATTGTGATGTGTATGCACGACCAACAACCGATATAGATGGTATGGCTTATTGGAGAGGGTTATTTTGTTTTAATAGAGACAAAACCTTAAAAGGCTTAGCTGTAATTCAAATAAATGGAGGCAAGTAATGTCTACTTTACTGGAAATCCAATCCAGATTATTTGATAACAATGCGGAAATCACAAGACTGCAATCAGAATTGGCAAAAAATCCGAACGATTTTGGATTGGCTATTTCTCTGAAGTCCGTAGAAAAGTTTGGTGAGGAATTAAAGGCTGCTTTTGCAGAGGAAGCAGCGAAAATGGAAGAATCTGTTTTAGATTATAGGCTTTGTGTAAATGAACGGGTTGGATTTTCCCAGATAACTGACATTATAGATAGTTTTCAAAATCTGTTTTCTTTGGTGTATGATTCCATTACATTAAAGAAACCAAAGAATAATGTCAGAATCACAAAAAAGGCAAAAGAAGAGACACTATTAGGTTTCGCCTATACTTATTCTGGTTCTATTGGAATCGCATTGACGCTAAAAGCTCAAAAAGACAATTTATTTGGCTCTGATATTGATTTTGCTATGAAAGAAACTTTAAAAATGATTAATACAGAGAGCCCTGAGTCAATAAAAGAGTTGATTTCTAAATACGGATTAGGGACTTTTAAAGCATTGAAAGAATGGGTCAATAGTCACATAGAAAATAATATATCAGCAGAAATAAAATGGGACAAATCCACGGACAATGAAGTATCAAAACATGTTGAGTTGTCTAGATTAAACAGAGTCAAAAAAGCCCTAGAACCGACAGAACCACAAATATTTGAAGAAGAAATTCTGATAGACGGCATATTGCAAGGGTTTAATTATGCAACTTCGTCTTTTAATATAAAATTAGACGAAGATAACGAAGATGAAGTAATAACTGGTACAATAGACGCAAATCTAGCCCACGAACAAACCACTGGCAAAGCCTATAATTTTAAATTAGCTAAGAAAATAACTATAAATAATACAAGTGAAAAAACCTCATATACTTTAATGGAAATATTGCCAATAGAATAAATAACCACGTAAAAAACGACGTTATTATTTCGTATCTGGCACACTGATTTATTAATCAATAAATCAAAAAAGTAGCAAGGCGGTTAGCAAGGCCATAAACCACCATTTTAACATCGTCAAAATACGGTTAAAAAAGCCGCCCAAAATCGCTAATATTGCGCGTCGCAAACGGCGGATTTGTCTCCCAGCGCAGATAGTTCCTATACTAACCACATGAAAGAACAGGAATATTTAAAGATATAAACTTGATTTGACAGGTTTTGTGATATAACCTCTACCAAAAAGAGAAGGTATAACTTATGGCAAGTATCGTTATAGATTTGCAAAAAGAATTAATGGACCCAAATGCTAGTCTGTTAAGCGCGTTAAATAAAGCCTACTTTATTGCACGAAAATTAAAAATATCAGAATCAAGGGAATTCATAGAAAATGAAATTAAGGGATATCCCGACGCAAATAATCTACCTGAATACCGAGAAATACATGGTGTATTAAAAGCGTTTAACCCTATGCGTGGGTGGATTTATATTCAATGCCCCGACTTTGAAACAGAAAAAACTCTAAGTACTGTACACTTGACAAGTTCAATTGCGGAATTAGAGGCGTCTTTATCTGCTGGTAAGGAAAACAATACCTTAATGTCCCCTTTGTCGTCAGTCGCCAATAATATGCTTACAATACCCATGCAAATGGCAGTATTCTATACAAGATATGCAATTTCGGCAATTCTTGGAACGGTGCGGCACAATCTTTTAGAATGGGCATTAAAACTAGAAGAAAATGGAATTTTAGGGGAAAACTTATCTTTTACCAACGAGGAAATATCAAAAGCACAAAAGAACCCTGAAATTTCCAGCATAAGTATAATTGCCAGTGCTGGCTCAACTGTAAATATAGCTTCAACCGACAATTCAATAATAAACAAAGGATAATACAATGACCGATATAGCAAAACAAAATGCACTTGACGATACGAGAGCCTTTTTATATGACTTGTTGCGGAAGTTTGCGTCACGCGGACAAGACGGTACCATGTATATCCCAACTCGACCAATCCGACGTGCTTTGATACTTGAACAATGCCAACACATTAAAGATAACTTTGATGAAATTTGGAACGATATGGTAAGCAAAGGATTTATCACTGCCCCTAACATTCTTACGGAAAGTGGATACGACGAAGTGAATGGGTTAAACCGCACTCGTACGAAAGATACAATAAACGCAAGTGGGGTAAATATTTCAGTTTCTGGGGATGGGTCGCGTGTAAATTTTGGCTCAGTGGATAATTCGGTCACAAATATCATAAATCACGACCAATTGGAAATTTTTGATAAAATGAAAGCAATCGCCGCCCAAGTGCCGGATAGCAAAGAAGTTGTACAAAACATCCTGAACAGCATTGAAGAAATGAAAATAGCGATTTCTGCAAATAACCGCTCAAGGTTTATGGATAAATATAATAACTTTATACAGTCCGCAGCAGCACATATGACATTTTTTGCGCCAATCATATCTGAAATAACGAAATTATTTTAATTTGCAATGATTACACACATATATTAAAATAACTCCGAATCCATAGGGATATGGGTTCGGGGGCTTTCAAAACCCATAACGTGCGGTGTGAAAACATCGTTATCCGATTTTACGGCAAAAATGGTGTTTCACACTTTTATTGCCTGACCTTGTGGTCGGGTATCTGTGGCTATACAACAGGTTCGCCGAAATCCATGGGATCATTCACGTTATGATTTTGAAAATGCCCGACCGTCATTCCCGTGGCGGTCTTTTTGCATAAAAGGAAAAAAATGAAAAACACAAATATTATCTTGTTCACATTTATTACATTGTATTTTTATAATTCAGCATATGCAATTAACCCAATAATATCTGCATACAATGATACCGTATACTCTTTGGCAGATCCTGGACATGTTCCTGCAGGAACAGCAACAATGCAATCTGATACATATTTTTTCTATAATTTAGAAACCTTGGATTTAGATATAACATTGACCGAATGGATTGCAGATGGTTCAGGAGGAGAATATATAGCACCATACTCTCCAACGACCTTTAAATATAAAAACGTTACGTTGAAAGACATCGCAACAAACCCTAGTATAAACTACTTCTATTGGGAAGCAGACTACATATTAGAATCTCTTCGAAAACAAGCAAAAGAGTATTTTTCTGAAAAACTCAAAGAAAACTATGTTTTTACTACTTCTGCCAAAACAAGAAATATATTTTATTCAAATATAAACCAAATAGATAACAGATTCCAAGAGCCCTATCATTCCAACTTAACATTATGGGCAACAGAATCTTATAATTGGTTTAAGCAAAATAGTTATTCTGACTTCACAAGTTCTGCTTTCGGTTTACATATAGGTATGGACAAACACATTAAAAACAACCTGTTATTGGGTTTTAGTTACTCTTTTAGTGATGGAGAAACAACATATAAAAATAATCTCACGCAAGATGATTCAATACATAATATCCATTTATATTCAATGTATAATTTTAATAATGTGTATCTAAGTTTATTATTTAATTATGGATTTTCACAGTATAAAAACATCGATAATTTCAGTGCATCAAATTTCGGAACTGTTATAAATATGGGCTATAAAACGCCACAAAATATTATAGCTGAAACAGGTTTGCGCTATCTGAATCTCTTACCTGTTTCTTATAACGATTCTATTGGTAATGAAATATCTTTCGACTCTAATCATTTTTTAACATGGACAACCGGGCTCAAACACACCATAAATCTAACCCCCATTTCCATAAAGATGAAATTTAATATTTTATACGATATTTTATATGATAACGATGAAATAACAATTTATTATAATGCACATGATATTTTTGCAAACGCATCATTTAAATCATGGGATCCATTTGGTATAGAAACAGGTCTTTCAGCACAAACAACTTTCAATAACGGAATAAGTTTGTCTATAGAATATTCATTAAGCGCACGACAAAATTTTCATAGCCACACAGGACTTATCAAGATTGATTATAAATTTTAAAACAGAAAATCTATTATAAAATAATTACAAAAAACGGCAGAATTCTCAAAAAAATTGGCTGTAAAAATGTATTTATTTTGTTTTTATAAAAAATATACAAATATGTATAAAATACTTGATAATATTATACATTGTTGTATATTTTTGTAAAGGACAAAGGTTATACAAAAATGTTCAACTATACAGATGGGACACAAAAAGACCTGGATTTAATTCAACAAGCCGTAGAATTAAACAACTGCAAAATTTTACAATCTCTTCGAGAAAGAAACAAATCCGCTAATCAAACTCCACTATCTTTTAGAATAATAAACAGTTGGACAAGTTCTGGAATTCTAGATGACGAACGCAAAAAACCACAAGGTTGGCGCAAGTTTTCTACAATGGACATAATATTAATGACAATACTTATAGAACTAAGAAAATTTGGTCTATCGATTGAAAAACTTAAACAAGTAAAAAACTCTCTTTATCTACCTGCACAAGAATCTAATAACCCAAACGCAATAACCAGACTTGAATTTGCTTTATTGCGTTCAAAAACCAGCATAGAAGACGGTAATACATATCTTCTGATAGATAGCAATGGAAACACAGGCGTGATTACAGAACGAGATATCGCACTAAATAGAACAACCAATAACATTCCCGCTTCTTATATTTATATTAACTTTAATAAAGTAGAAAAAGAAATTCTAAAAGACAAAACAATGCAAATATGGGATGAAGATACTTTTTGGCTATATAACAGTGAATGGAACCTTATAAAAAACATCCGTCTCGCAGACGATAAAAGAGAAATAACCGTAAAAACAAATAAAAATCGAATAAACCTGGTAGAAAAAAGCTTTGCAAGCAAACCAAAAGATACAGAAAGTTTACATAATCTTATAAACAAAATCGGATACGGGCAAATTAATCTAACCATAAAAGACGGTAAAGTTAGCTACTTACAAGGAAAAACACAAAAAAAGAACAAAGCAATAACAGACTAGACATGTTGAAAGGAAACAATGTTTTGATTATCGGAAGCACCGGAGCCAAAACGCAAACCTTTTGGTGGGCACTATGGCGACGATGTCGGTGGCAGAATGCCGCAAATACCTCAAAAACATTAGTTTAACCGATAAAGAAATAGAGTGTTGCAGAGATAATCTGACAATCATAATTAACACTATTTTTAATAAGGTTTTACAAAATGGAACAAATAAAAATTAATACAGCAGTTGCATATTACAGGGTTTCAAGCGACAAGCAAGTAAGCCAAGGTAACGGTCTGGATACACAACAATGGGCATGCGAATCTTGGGCACAACGGAATAACTGCACAATCGAAAAATTTTATATAGATGCGGCAAAAACAGGAACTAAAACCGAAGGACGTGATCAACTTGCAGAAATGATAGATTATCTATCAAAAATAAAAGAACCTCGTCTGGTATTATTTTATGACATAAGCCGATTAGCACGCAACGCAGGAGATTTCATTAAATTACGCAAATCTATGGAACGATGCGGGCACAGATTGGCAACATGCAAAGGGATTTTAGAAACAAGCCCTGTCGGGAAATTCATGGCAACAATAGAAGCGGCACAGGCAGAGTTATTCGCAGACCAGAACAGAGAAAGAACTATTGCCGGTATGCGTGAAGCCGCCAGAAATGGGTATTGGATTACGCAACCCCCAAAGGGATACCAATTCGTAAAAATTGGCGCACGCAAAGAATTAAAACGACAAGAACCATTGGCAGGGATAATACAAGAAGCCCTAGAACAATTCGCCAGCGCAAAATTAGTATCTCAGACCGATGTAGCAAACTTTTTAACAGAAAGAATGCACTTAGCCGGCGTCCCTACCCCAAAAAACATATTTGATTTCGTGAAACGCATCTTAACCGACCGCAAATATACGGGTATATTCGCATATCCTAAATATGATATTCCAGTACAAAAATGGCACATAGAACCATTAATAGATACTGCGACATTTGATTTAATCCAAGACCGCCTACATGGACGAAATCGCCTTAGACACAAGAAATACAACAAACATGATGAACGCTTCCCTCTTAAGGGATTTATAACCTGTCCCGAGTGTGGTCGCCCGTTAACTGCTAGTATGACGAAAAGCGGCAAATATCCATACTATCAATGTCAAAACAAGAACTGCCCTAAAAAGAAACTTGCCAACGTATCACCGCAAATTTTGCACGAAGAATTTGAAACAGAGGTTTTGAATAAAATTGCCCCGAAAGAGAATCTGATTGCGCTGGCACGAGCATTAGCAACAAGGGAATATTCAAACCGCAATAAAGCAGCATGTGCGAATAACGAAGAAAAAAAGAAACGCATATCTGCAATAGAACAAGAACAATCATTAATCACTGACGCATATATCAGCGCAAACGATGTTATGAAAAAGGCACTTAACGCAAAAATTAATGCGCTGGAATCAGAGAAATTATCACTACAATCAGAAGTTGATAACTTTACCCCTGAATTAATACCATTTGATGAAGCGTTCGGATATGTATCTGATTTTATTTCACGCCCCATTGAAGCATGGAAAAATGGAGATTACAACATCAAACAAGTAGTCCTAAATTTGTGCTTTAGGGACAAAATTTCCTACAACAAAGAACAAAAATTTGGGACTATAAATTTATCCCCGATTTTCGGGCTATTTAACAGTTTTTCGGGGGAGAATTCTTTAGTGGTGCCCTAAGCAAGAATCGGACTTGCGACTCGTCCTTACCAAGGACGTGTTTTACCACTAGACTATTAGGGCGATCATTGCCTGGTAATTATAAATGCCACACGCCAAAAATCAAGGATAAAAAACACCCCGCCTGTTGCGGGGCGATTCAACAGACGCACACACTTATTCTATACAGCAATTAACCGCATTTTTGACCCAGTTTTTTAACTTTGACATGCGACCCGCCGGCGCTGCATCTGGGGTTATATCTGCCGCCTGGGATGCGCGTGGCGCGTGCGATGTCACAGATTTAGATGTATGTTTTGTCTTGACCCATTTTACATCCGTCCCGCCATTCAGCATTCCCATATTTAACCCCCAAAATATGCAATACAGTCCATACGACCGATCAAACAAATCATACGCCCCGTCTTTATCCCCCGCCGCCAATGCTTTGGTACCAACCTCAAACAAACGCATAGACGCCGCCAATAAATGCTTTGAAATACACCATACTTCCCCTTCATACGATGGGATGATTTTCTGCATCATCTGCTTGCGCTGTTCGCGCACTTCGTCAATCAAGTCATAGAATTCATGCTTGCCTGTTTTGGCACCCGAAAACATCAGATGCTCTTCGATTGAAATCAGATTCATAATACCAATTGTTAAATCTTGGTCCGAAGATAAATCCTTTGGATTAACTTTTTTTGCTGCATCCAGTTTTTCAACAAATTCGCGTACATTTTTTATTTTTTCCATTTTATCCCCCTGTTACAGAAATTACATGCATATGCAAAACAGCCAACTGACCAACGCCAGTGCCACCACCGGCAACACAACGCGTTCAAACGGAAAATGTGCATGCCCGCCATTTTTCGCTTTCATCCATTCATACAGTTTTTCAACCAGTATAAACACAATCATCCCAACGATTGCACCAAACAATATTGGATCCACATAAAAAACATTCCAAATCCAAACAGGACTGTAATCAATATCACCCACATAGGCAAACCCAATCATTGCGACCGACAGACCAATCAGCAATGCATTGCGTCCCCAGAAATTCCACCCCTTTTTATCACAGAATTTAATCATCCAATATCCCAACAATGTCAACAGCGCACCCGCCCACAGACCAACAATTCCAATCGGCACCCCCAACGATTCTGCAACACCAACACCCGCCCCAATTGCAATTGTACATATTGGACACGCCGGATTTGCCGCCGCCACCGCCGGAAACACACACGCCAACCCCGCAAGCATTTTTGATAAACATTTCATACATTTCCCCTTTCAAAACATTGTATTTTTAATATATATCAAAATTTATATATATAATAATTAATACATATCAAAAAGTCAAATAATTTATTTACGATTTAAAAAAATAATGTTATATTAATGATATGTCGAACCAAATTCTGCCAGATGTAAAAATAAAATGCATGTTACCAGATGCCATTATGGAACGCGCGGTCCGCGGGTTGACATATATTGCGCACCCACTGCGTTTGCGTATACTAGAATATCTGGATGTATATGGCGCATCATCTGTATCGGCAATTGCACGCGCCGTTGGTGCCGAACAAATGATAGTATCGCAATCACTGCGTAAAATGCGCGATGCAGATTTGGTACAAACACACCGCCGCGGGATATTTATTTATTATGAAATATGTCGCGAATACCCCGCCAGTATATTTGTTTGCCTGCGCAAACTGTTTGGTCATATGACGGACCAATTAAAATTTCTGCGCACGGGACACAAAGAAATCTTGCCAACAGATTATACAACAATGGCGGCAAACCGGATAAAACTGTTTGCAAATTATGACAAGATGCGCATACTGGAATACTTGATATATAATGGTGAATCATGCGTATCAGAAATCGTATCTGGTACCGGCATACCACAAATAAAAGTATCCCAGTATTTAAAAAAATTATTGGATGATGATTTTGTGAAATCGCGCCGCGATGGACGATTTATATACTATGACATAACCGCCGGTGTACATAAAACTACAATCGGATGCATACACAAACGATTTGAAAAAACCGGAAACAAGTTTTAATAAAAAAATCAAATCGGGCATTCGCCCGGTTTAATTTTGGTAGCGGGAGAGGGAATTCGTCCACTGGCGTGGACGCATCTGCACAAATTTGCTGTCCGCAACCGGCGCGTTCCCACGCGCCTATTTGTTTGATTGAACCCCCTTTCCCGGGGGTTCAAGTCCACATACACAAATACCAAAATAAAATCGGGCATTCGCCCGGTTTGATTTTGGTAGCGGGAGAGGGACTTGAACCCCCGACACGTGGATTATGATTCCACTGCTCTAACCAGCTGAGCTATCCCGCCAATGCCCCGAATTATAACAAAGAAAATTCTAATTGCAAGCAACAAATAATTTGCTTTTTATTTTCGACAATTTTATCATGTTAATTGTATCGGGGGTTCCGATACTGGGATTCAACACCCATTGTATGCGCGTCTGTGCAGACGTTAAATGCCTCCTGCTATACATCGGCAGGAGTGTGATGTCATATATCGAAAGCATCACGCTATTACGCATACAATAGTGTTGAAACTCCTGCCGTCTGATAAAAATGACGGCTTTTTAGTTTTATTCAACCCAGGGGTTTAAAGTATGCGAAATAATTGGAAAACACGCGAATTTATTGCAAAAATCTTGTCAATCATTGGTCGAACACGCACTGCGCGTCGACAAATCCGTGATAAAATCAGATTTAAACATATTATTGGCGCACCACGACAACATATACCATTACATAAATATAATAAAAGAATTCCCATTGCATTTTGCTTTAATGACAATGGATATAAACTGGCATGCGTATCAATAAAATCACTGATTCTGGCATCAAAAAACAGATGCGATTATGATATATATTGTGTTGTTGACAGTGGCGTTTCCCCAGAACATCGCAAAATTGTATCAAGTATGACCCACGGTACAAAATCACGCATAATATTTTTATCTGCAAATAATGACTTTGACAATGCATATCGCAGTGGTTGGCCCGCCGCCGTATTTTGGCGCCTGCAATTGCCAAAATTATTACCAAATATTGACCAAATAATATATGCAGATATCGACATAATATTCCGCGATGATTTAATTGAATTATCGCGCCTGGATATGGGTGATAAAGTTTTAGCCGGCATCCCAGATTATACAAATGGATATATAAATTCTGGATTTCTGGTTATGAATTTAAAACAAATTCGTGCTGAAAAAATATATGAAAAATGGATATCTGTTGCAAACAGAAAAAAATACAATAATCCCGACCAAGATTTAATAAATTATACACTGCGCGGTCGAATACTGTTTTTACCATTAAAGTATAATTTTCAAACTATGCTGGGTGCATGGATATTTAAAACGCATTCACAATATGAAATCAATGATTTATATCATAACCTGGTTGTAATACATTATTCTAATTGGATGAAACCATGGGGACCAGAAAACACACGCCCAATATTTTCAGATATATGGTGGACCGTTGCACATGAAACAGGGCTGTATTAAATATAAATGATTTTATTCATACATAAAATCATTATAAAATTTAATAAATTGTTGTTGCAAAGATTTTTTATATATTATATATTGCGCGTATGAAAAAATTCGCGATATCTTTATTTACCATAATTTTTGCGGTATCCGCCGCATATGCAGACGCAAACCCATTCATGGGTGAAAACGAAAATCAAATTGCCCTGAACATTGGCCAGGGTGTTAACAGTGGCTTTTTGGTTCCACCACCATCACAGTTGGTACCATTTTATTTTCTGCATTTACAGTATTCCCAGCCGACAACATTCTTTAAATTACCGGCACGCCAATCAATAAACATTGGTCAAACAATTGGACTGGGCAGTAAATATGGATGGGATTGGGATAGATATACTATACCAATGATATTTTTAAGTGAAGATATCGCCCTGGCACACGGCGACAATTGGTATTTTGCAACCAGTATTGGTGCCGGTTTACAGGTAAAAGAAAATGAACGACTGGGGGCAAAATTACTGTTTCAATTTAAATTAATTGGCGGATACAGAATAAATGATAATTGGGGTATTGAAATATTCGTTCAACATTTTTCAAATGCAAATACCGCCACTGAAAATTATTCATACGCATTCTATGGCGCCGGATTTACATACAGTTTTTAAAAAACTGGCAATGCCAGTTTTTTTTATTTTACCAATCAATCGGTGTTTTGCCATGTTCAATCAAATATTGATTTGCGCGTGAAAAATGATGATTACCAAAAAATCCACGACTGGCAGATAACGGTGATGGATGAACACTTTTTAAAATTAAATTATTTTCTGGGTTAACAAATTCTGCCTTGCGCTGGGCATAACTGCCCCACAGCATATAAACGATATTTGACCGCCCAGAAACAACGCGTATAACCGCATCTGTAAATTGTTCCCAACCGCGTCCAACATGTGATGCCGCCCGATGCGCAGCAACAGTCAATGTCGCATTCAGCAATAAAACACCCTGGCGCGCCCAATCTGTTAAATCGCCATGCGTTTTTGACGGGCGCCCCATGTCATTTTGAATTTCTTTATAAATATTTACCAGCGATGGCGGAATCGGTGTCGGCGGCAGTACAGAAAAACACAGTCCGTGCGCCTGCCCTGGTTCATGATATGGGTCTTGACCAATAATAACAACCTTTACATTTTCCAATGGACATAAATTAAACGCATTAAAAATATTTGCAGGTGCCGGATATACCGCATGCCCCGCCAGATATTCACCCCGTACAAAATCGGTCAGTTTAATAAAATAATCTTTATCAAATTCGGCACTTAACGCATTTTTCCATGATTGTTCAATTTTTACATTCATGCTTTAATTCCTTTATTAATCCAACCTGTGCGCTTTTCCACAATACAACATCAATATAGCCACGTGGCAACCCTGTCTGGCGACATAAATCTGTGAACATATCATCACATGCACATTTTATTTCATTGCATAAATTTCCGTTGTCTATTTTTTCCGCCAATGCCGGATTATGCGCATAAATAACACCCAATCGCTGTATCCAAATATCATATTTAACAACATCTTCGCCCAGATTACGCGCCAGATGATTTGCTGTAATTTTTCCAATATGCGGCAGTTTTGATAAATATTTTATTCGCGCATCTGTATTATCTAAATCATAATATTTGCGACAAAATTCTGCACGATTATTCCATATTTTACACACGGCATTGATTTTATTTTTATTATGAAACATTGCAAACAGCCCATCAAAATCTGCACCATTTGCATGAATATAATTCATAATTTGCCCATGAATTCTTTTTGCCGTCTTTTGCGAAAAACCGCCCGCCAATATTACATAGACACAATTTTCTGCGAACGCGTCCGCATCCAAGACATGCCGGTGTGACAAATTTTCGCGTATTTCATCAAACGATTGCGCATCGGAATCTAGTCCCATTTTGCGCAATTGCTGATCCAGATCAAAAAACCAATCCGCAGAGAATATCATAAGTTAATCGTTTTGATTTTCTTTTGACAAAATTTGCGTTATTGACATTGTCTGTTGCGCATTTTCACGCAATTTATTTTTTGCATTAATAAACGCATTCTTTTTCTGCTGTGTTATGCCCAATTGCTTTTCCAGTTCTTGAAAACGCGCCAACTTTTCCGGACTTTTATCATTGTGTGAAAAAATTTCATATTCCAACTGTTGATATTCACGCCACAGCGCATCATTTTCAATCCGCTGTGGTTCAGAATTACGGTGAATTTCGCCATATTCATCAACTGTAAAATCATTTTCTGCCATAATAACACCCCATATTTAATTAAACATCCAAATTTGCATCCAGCGCATTTTCAACAATAAAATCACGCCGCGGTTCAACAACATCACCCATCAGCATTGATACAACCTCGTCTGCTTGGGACGCATCATTAACCTTGACCTGGAACAGACTGCGATGGTTTGGATCCATGGTTGTTTCCCATAATTGTTCGGCATTCATTTCACCCAAACCTTTGTACCGCTGAATCTTTAATCCAGTCTTGGCATATTCAAATGCGGTATCCAGTAAATTTAATGCCCCCCAGATTTTCTGTGATTTTGACTTTACCCGCAATGATACAGGTTTGCTGAATGTTTCCATTAATTCATCGCGTCCATCCATACGCATCCATGCGCGTATTTCTGGACCTGTAATTTTTTCGCGTGGCAATACATGCGTTTCATTAACACTGCGTAATGTGCGCGTAATTGTAATACCATTGTCATCCGCAAATACTTTCCATCCGCGTTCGAATTCCAATTCTTCTGCATCCAGCATTTTTGCAGCAGCGGCAAAGTTTTCGCCTGTCTCGGCATCAAATACACCGTTCAGTGCCAATGCTTCTACAAATCGCAATGGCATAATATGATTCAATGGTTGCAACGCATTTTTCATATTTAATACCAGCGTTAACAAACGCTTTAAATCCGCGCCCGAAATTTGCGCACCTGATGCAATTTCAATTACACCATCTGTTGCCAACTGGTCCATCAGATAATCATCCATTTCGCGTTGGTTTTGTAAATATATTTGCTGTTTTCCACGGGTAACACCGTACAATGGTGGTTTTGCAACATATATGTACCCGCGTTCAATTGCCTGGGGCATATACCGATAAAAGAATGTCATCAACAGTGTTTGAATATGCTGACCATCGACATCCGCATCAGTCATAATAATAACCTTGTGATAGCGCATTTTTTCGATATCAAAATCATCTTTACCGATACCGGCACCCATGGTGGTAATCAGCGCGCCAATTGTATCCGACCCCAGCATTTTATCAAACCGCACGCGTTCAACATTTAAAATTTTCCCACGCAATGGCAATATTGCCTGGGTCTTGCGGTCGCGCCCCTGCTTTGCGGTACCACCCGCCGAATCCCCTTCGACAATGAACAGTTCGCACTTTGCCGGATCCTTTTCTGAACAATTTGCCAATTTTCCTGGCAATCCGCCCAATTCTGGTCCTGTTTTTTTGCGTGATAATTCGCGTGCCTTGCGCGCTGCTTCGCGTGCGGTGGCAGCTTCGATAATCTTATCAACAATTAACTTTGCAATTGCTGGATTTTCATCCAAATATTCATACAATAAATCATATACCGTATTTTCAACCAATGGTCGCACTTCACTGGATACCAACTTATCTTTGGTCTGTGACCCAAACTTTGGATCCGGGATTTTAACACTGATAATACTGGTTAAACCTTCACGAAAATCTTCGCCAGACAAATTAACATCTTTCTTGGTTAGTTTATCACCAATATATTTATTAATTGCCCGCGTCAGTCCTGCCCTGAATCCCGCCAGATGCGTTCCACCATCACGGTTCGGAATATTGTTTGTAAAGCATAATGATGTTTCCGTATACGCGGTTGTCCACTGCAAGACGATTTCGATATATGTATCATCAATCTGCTTTATCATCTGGATTGGTTCGCGATTTAACAATTCTTTGGACTTGTCCAGATATGTGGCAAATCCCTTTAATCCATCTGCCGAATGGAATTCACGCGTTTTCTTTTCTGCGCCACGCAAATCTTCCAGAATAATCCTGACATTCGCGTTCAAGAACGATTGTTCACGCAACCATGTTTCTAATGTATCAAAATTAAATTCGGTTCCGGTAAATGTTTCTGGCGATGGCAAAAAAGTAACCTCGGTCCCATGTTCATGATGTGTTTTATTTTCTGTGATGGTCAAATCACATGTTGGCACGCCATCGGCAAATGTCATATGTGCTTCTTTATCACCACGCCATACACGCACATCCAGCCATGTCGACAGCGCATTTACCACCGACACACCAACCCCGTGCAAACCACCCGATACCTTGTACGCACCATTGGTTTCATTATCAAACTTTCCCCCGGCATGCAGTTCACACATAATCAGTTCCAGCGCACTGCGCCCTGTTTCATGATTAATATCAAACGGCATACCGCGTCCATTATCACGAATTGTGGCACTGCCATCTGCATTTAAAGAAACATACACTGTATCGGCATAACCGGCCATTGCTTCGTCAATGGAATTATTGACAACTTCATAAATCATATGATGCAGACCCGATCCCCCTTCGCCGACATCGCCGATATACATCCCTGGGCGTTTTTTAACCGCCTCTAACCCTTTTAGAACCTTGATTGAATCACCGGTATATTCATTATTCACAGCCATTATAAATTCCTTTCTTTTTTCTATCAAACCATAGCAATTTATGGTATAATTATCAAGAAAAAAGGGGATAAAACATGCGTTTCAAATTACTGTATTTTGGCGAAATTTTCATCAATCCGAAAAAGCGGTCCCAACACATTTCCGACATCCGGATGCAGTTCCATCCACAACTGAAAAAACTGCTGGAACACCAGCCATGGGACAATATGACAAAATACATGATTCCAACGGCAACCAAAAGTCCGATAACAACCCGTCATATTGGTGGAATTGATTGGAATCCGATTATAACGCCAAATTTAAAATTATTGGCGGAAATTGATATTCAAATGATGCACCCTGAAATAGTTGGTTTGCCACACAGTGATATTGATAACCGGGTAAAAACGATACTGGACGGTCTGCGTTGTCCACAAAACGAACACGAAATCGGCGAAAACACACCGCGTGATATTGGACCAATTTATACATTGCTGGATGACGACCATTTGATAACAAAATTATCAGTTAATACCAGCCACTTGCTGTCTACACACATGTTTAATCCAGAAATATCCCGCACACCGGATACAGTATTTATGATGCTGGATATAAATGTCCGTATTGCCGAAGGCACATTGGAAAATCTGCCGTTTATGGTATAAAATGCCATTGGCGTTTTATACCAGATTACAAAGTTCAAAGTGCAAATGCGCCCTGTTTTATGTCAGTGCGCTGGTAATTTGATCTTGCATCTGGAAAGTACCCAGCACGACCCATGCAATAATCGCCGATACCAGTAAAATTCCAATACTATTTAATGCATTTGATACAGATTCCATTTTGCGCACAGATTCTTCCAGATAATCATTTGCCACACGCCCCAAATTTTCATCAAAACCATTCATATCAGCATATATTGCCAAATCGCCAATTATTTCTGAATTTGGAAAATCGCGCCCTGTATTGTTTAATGCCGCCCCCAGATTTGCGCCATTTGCGATATAGTGCAATGTTTCTTCCAGTATATCACGCAGGTATTTATTTGAATTATCCGCCAGCATACGCATTGCATCTGGTATTGTAATACCGGCGGCAACCATTGACGACAAACTCATCAACCAGCCCACAGACATTTGAATTTTATAAACATTCCATGGTGGCAACTTATCAAATTTTGCACGCAACCGTCCCGACCAATTTGGTAAACTGATACCGATAATAGCACACAGTGCAACAAACATACCCAAAATAATATACCAATACTGTATTGAAAATTCAGACAGCCATATCAGCGAACGCGCCATACCACGCCACACCATACTATCACCGGCAATTTCTGCCAATGGCGGGACCAGATAAATCCCCACCAACATAATTATACCAAATGTCAACAACAGCAAGAATAACGGATACGCAATTGCATTTACCATTGCGCGGCGTATACGCTGGGTACCGGTAACAACCCGGCTGACATTTTCCAGCGCAACAACCAAGTCAGACAAATTTCCCGATGTCACCAACAGTGTTTCATCTGGTGGCACCCAACCGCGTGTGGCATCAGAAAAACTCATCCCGCGTTCCAGGTTTTTTTGCCATTCACGCATAACGATTGCAAATGGTTCGTTTGGCTTTTTACCACCGTGGGATTCAATGGACTCCATCCGCCCCAGCGCATCCATCAATGTAAAATCATTACGCAACAGCGATGCCAGCTTGCGCGCGGTGGCCATTCTTTTTTCCGTATTCATACGAAAAACAATACGCGCATACCACAGATCCATTCTTGATGTCATATCAATACACCCCCGGTCTGTCCAGCAACCCAACCCAACGTTCCAGTTCATCGACCCCGATAACACCCTGTAACATCAGTGATGTGGCAGCCTCTTTCAATGTGCGTCCATCCATTTCTTCCAACCAATACTTAACCGCCCCATCGGTATTACCAGACAATGCCAAACGCAAAAATTCACTGTTTGTAATAATAATTTCACCGGCTTTTATTCGTCCCAGTGTTCCCGTGCCTTTGCATTCTTCACAACCTGCGCCACGAATATACACCTGGCGCAAACCCAATTCACCAAACGCATCCATCACACGGCGATACGCCGGATTTTCTGGGTGGTCAATTAATCGTTCACGACAATACGGACATAACTTTTTAAACAGACGCATAGATATCAATCCACGCATCAATGTTTCTTCTTTCAGTTTAAATGCCTCTATTCCCAAATCCAACAATCTGGTCAATGCCGCCATTGCCGAATTCGCGTGCAGTGTTGTCCAAACATTATGCCCCGACAATGCCCCACGCACCGTTAACTGCGCCGCCGCCAGCGTACGAATTTCACCAACCATTAAAGTATCTGGGTCGCTGCGCAATGCCGCCGCCAATGCTTCGGTATATTTTTCTTCGCGCTGTTCTTCGTTCATTGTATTAACCACAGGCATCTGGTGCGCGCCAAATATTTTTTGTTCAACCGGATCTTCGACCGTTATCATATTTATTTCATAGTGATGTTCTTTTAACATCAATGACATATTACGCACCAATGTGGTTGACTTACCCGAACTGGTTGGACCAGCAACAATAACCAATCCCGTTGGAAACGAACGCAAACGCATCAACAGTTTCTGTTCATATTCACCGAATTCTTGTTCGGTTTTAATCCCCTCAGACGGGTTATCATACAGCAATCGCATAACAACATACCGACTGCCGAATGCGATTGGATTAAATTGCATACGAATACTTAAAATTCCACGCGGCAGATATAAATCCTTGGTCCCGCGCAGTGGGGTTCGCCCATCTTTCTGCGCCGATTGATATTCATTCTGGGCATAGTTTGCATTTGAAATATCCGATGATGCAAACGCCGCACGAACAAAAGATTCCCCCCACCCCGCATTATATTCCAATACTGGTTGCATACTGCCATCGATACGAAAATAAATTGTTGTTTGATCGGCAACCTCTATATGAATATCTGACACCTTTTGTGCAGCAGCCTTGGCGATAATATCGACAAAATCTTTCTGCATTTGGTTGTCATAATCCTGGCGGGAACGGGTTGCGCCACCCAGTCTGCTTTCATACGCCTTGTAAATACTGGAAACCAGACCCAAATCCGAATAAAACGGTATACGCATTGGACGCGCGCGTTTTTTTAATAAATCCAGAAAAGCCAACACCCGCCCGTCATATCGATGCGTACGCGATATGATAATTTCACCACCCGAAAAATATGCAACCAAACCCTGGGTATCTTTTGGTAATTCTTGTTCCGCCCCTGTTGCAGTCAGCAATCTATTACCATTTGAAAACAAATAATCAACAATATCCTTGTTATCTGCGTTTTCCAATCCCGCCGGAATTGACGGTTTTAACGCAACTGGTACATTATTTAAAATATTGTTTTCTGTTTCATTCATGTGTACATGCCCACAATTTATTTAGATTTTGTAATATTTAATGTCTGGGTATCTGTACCATCTGCAAACACAATTCCTTCATCCAGTGATATAGATTTCACAGTATATCCATCAACAACTTTGCCAACACTGATTGTTTTATTCTGCCCTGTATCCAGGTCTTCAATCGTTGCCTGTAATTGCGATCCCGCACCAACAACATTTATCAAGCGATATTTTTCACCAAAATTAATTTTTGATTCTGTTTCATCTGTGCTTGACGAACTGGATTTTGTTTTATTTTCCGCCCCAGATTTTAATTCTTCTGTTTGTGCGGCTAACTGTTCTTTTTCGCGTTCCAACCGTGCGGCTTCGGCTTCCAGTTCAGCCTGGGCATTTTCTAATTCCTGCTGTTGCTGTTCTGCGCGTCCTGATAAAGTATCTATTTCCATATGCAGTTTTATTTTTTCCGCTGCCAATCTGTCCAGTTCTAAATCCAATTGTGCGCGTTCTTTTTCCAGTTCCATTAAAACTTTTTCTTGTTCCAATGTTGTTATTTGCTGAAACAACGACCCGTCCATATCATATGCAGCAACCGCATCGGCATTTGCTGCCTCTAATTCCGCAGCAACATCATCTTCGGTAATTTCTGCATCAGTGGCAATTGCATTTTCAACATCATTTGCGGTTGCGTCTGCTGCGTACAATGGAACCGGTCCAGAAATCATTCCCACCATAAAAAATATCATGAATAATTTTAATTTATTTTGCATAGATAATCACCTCATAGTTCCATGTGCGCGATGACGCATTCCATGCACAACGCGTCATATACACACCGCCAAAATCGTCAAAGATGCGCATAAATTGCGTTGGTATCAACTTTGATTCCGCCGCAACTTCTACCACATTCAGATATACCGTATCAACGCCATTTGTTAATGTATCCACAACCATCTGGGCATCTGCCGGTGTATCAATACCCTGAAACGCCGTCATAACCGCACGCAGTACTGTTTCAACATCGCGTTCATCAATTGATGCAATTGTTGGCACATTCGGCAATTTTGCCCGAACAGTCAATGAATTTTCAGATTCTTGTTGAACAAATGATGCCGGCATTAATTCTGTTGCCATTAAATAAAAATCATCCAATGTACCATAATCACGCACAAATTGAACTGTTGCATATTCTTCACCACATTCCACCGATGTTTGTACCCACCCGGTTATCGGCTGCATTAAAAATCCCATTGCCTGATAACAAACCTGGGCGCGAATAATCGGATCTGGCAGATATTCATACGGCAAAACAATTGGCTGGGGTGGCGTTGGTTTATCAATATCAAACGCTGCATCTAATTCTTTGTTTTTTTCTTCAACCCGTTTTTCTAATTCTGCGGCTAATTCAGGATTACTAATTTCTGAAATTTCAGATGTTGTTGCAATTTGTTCTAATGGCTCACGAAAGAACCACATTGCCCCCAACACAAATACCAATAATAACACCCCAGAAATTATACCTGCACCAATACGACTGATTGGACGCAATGGCGCGCGCACTGCACGCATAATTAAATCAGATATATTTCGTTCAACAGCACGCGGCATACCCCACGATGATGGTGCAAATAACGCACCCCAATCCGGTATTTCAGACAGCTTAAAATATTCTGCACGCGCATCTTCTTCTTTATCAAAAATTTTATCTTCCAGTATTACGCCATTACGAACCGCAACCAAATAAAATAATTTATCAATTTGAAAAACCGCCAAGAAAGATGAATATTCCCCCAGCGCATCTGTAACCGCCGCCGCCGCACTGTCCATACCAACGCGATGTCCGGCGCGTTTAGACCCCAAACCAACCATTGCGCGGTATTCCGTATACAAATTCAATTTTTTATCAATACTGCGTGCCAGTGTTCTGGCATATGTTCGCGCAACATACCCCGCCCCCGTTGGTTGCCAAAACAATCCAACGGCATATTTTTTTCTGTTAATGGTTATAACCTGACCTGACAATTTCTCTCTCTATAATATTTTAAATAATTATAACATAAAAACATCTGTTTTGGCAAACACAGAATACAGTAAAAACCGCCGCATTTCATAACGGCGGTTAATTTTTAATATTTTAATTTTTTTAATATCAGCATCCACCTGTTTGTCCACCATACATTGCACCACTGCAATTTATTTGATGTTCAACCAAAATCGGTGTTGCTGTTATACTGCTGCCACCATCAGCGGCGGTACGAACAGAATTTGGATGTGGACAATCATAAACATTTGCGACCAGTATAAACGCGCGTTCCGGTCCAAAAATCACCCATTCATTTGGACGCGTACGCTGGCTGGTAATCCAATATGCATTTCCTGGACGCGCCTGGTCAACAATTCTGTTTTCCAAATATGTACGCGCATCATCTGCATCATATACTGAAACCTCTGACTCAATTTTATACAAGAATGTACAACCAATCGGTTCCGCATCCAATTGTGTTAGATATTGACTGCCATTTTCTGGTTTTATCATTCCACCACATGCCGCCAATGCCAACACCAGTGAACAAAATGCCAATGCTTTTTTCATAATTAAAACCCTATATTTTTACTTTGATTCAATTATATCATAATTTGCTGGATTGCTGAACAATTTTTTTAACACCATATTATTTAGCGCATGACTGCCCTTGTATGATTCCAGTTTTCCGATAACAAAACCACCAGATGTATACATATCACCAATTGCATCAATTATTTTGTGCCGCACAAATTCATCCGGCCATATTGTATTATTCAGTGTCCCATCCCCCGCATCATTTAATGCAATGACATTTGTTTCATCTGCCCCGCGTCCCATACCATGCGCCTTTAAATATCCCCATTCAGAATATTTGCCAAATGTACGCGCACGTGCAACATTTTTAACAAAATCAGACACAGATTTCTTATCATCACGAAACACATACGAATATGTCTGGCGCCCAATTATTTTTTCTGGATAAACCAATGTTGCCACAATTTCCAACGAATTATTATCAGACGGCATCAATTTTACAAAACCATCATTTTTACGCCCCGCCAATTTTTCAAAGAACCATAACTTTATCCGCACCCATAATTTTAAAGTACGACGAACCTCGCGCGCGTATGCAATTACAGGCTGCTTAACAATAACTTTGCGGCGTCCATTTCCCGTTATTCCGGCATCAATAAACGCATTATAAAATTGCTCTGCACTGCCATCTAAAATTGGTGTTTCTGGACCATCAATATCAATTATTGCACTGTCAATCCCCGCCATAAACAGCGCCGCCATTAAATGTTCAATTGTCTGAACATGCGCGCCATTTATATTACCAATTGTGGTATTGCGCATTGATGTATCACCAACATTATCATATGTTGCCGGTATTAAACCAGATTCTGGAATATCACTGCGATGAAAAAAAATTCCGTGTCGGTCAGACGGATGAACAATCATATTCACCGGCAATCCAGAATGAATCCCCTTACCTGTAATATTTACTTGTTTTTTTAATGTTGCAACCATCAGATTTTCTCTTTTATCCATTCATAAAATGCATTATCAATCAGCATATCTAAACGCGCATATTTTATTTCACTGCGCGCCCAATCTGGCAAACGCACCCAGTCTTTTTCTGTTGTAATCAGTTTTGCACTGCGTCGTGATGCCGCGGCAATTAATTTTTTTAAATCTTCATCTGTATATTGATAATGATCAGAAAAAGATTTTTTTCCAACAACATTTTTTAACGCGGCAAAGAATTTTTTCGGATACCCAATACCTGCAAATGCATATAATTTTTCATCTTCATCATACGGTGATATTGTTGTGGTTGTGGCATAAAACACCGGTTTATCTGTTGGTAAAACAAATTTCCGCCGTGGTTTTGAATTACGCACAACAATTATTGCATCCGCCCGCCGCACAGCACGCCGTGGTTCACGCAATGGTCCCGCCGGCAACATAAAACCATTTCCATATCCAATTGCCTGATTAAATACCAGAACAGAAATATTCTTTTTTACTGTTGGATTTTGAAACCCATCATCCATAATTATTGGGCAATGATTATCTGTTTGCTTATCTAATAACATTATATTACTTTTTCTGTCGCCAACATGCACCTGGATACCATCGCGTGCCAACATGGTTGCTTCATCACCAACATCGCCTGTTTTTGCGCTTTTTTTATATCCACGCATAACAACCGGTGCATCAAAATATTTTGCAACCGCGCGCACAATTGGTGTTTTTCCAACCCCGCCCGCCAATATATTTCCAATACAAATAACCGGACGCGATGATTTATATGCACCAATTTTACGAAATAAATAAACAAACCGCCCAATTAAATAATAAATCCATGACACTGGCACCAATAAAAATGCCAGCGGCGTTTTATGTAAAAACCACCACGGTGTTTTCATTATTTTTTCTTTTTTTCTGCTTTTTTATGGGCGCGTTCTTCGCGCAGTTTCTGTTTAAATTCTGTCGATGTTAAATCTTGTTCAACACGGAACAAATTAAATTCGCCATCCATTTCACGAACCTGGCGCACCATAATATCTTCTACCTTTTTACGCAAAGCCTCAAATTCCGTGGCATTGATTTTAGAATCAATAAATATCGGCTTTCCAACCTTACATGTAATCAGTGAAAAAGGCAATACGACCAAATACCTGTCCCACCGTTTTTGAAACCATGCATGCGATGCCGAATAACAAACCGGAATAATTGGCGCACCCGTCATTTTTGCAAAATATAACGCGCCATCTTGCACACGCAGCGATGGACCACCCGGACCATCGGGCGACATACACATTGAATAGTTCCCACGACGCAATACCCGCACCCCTTGGCGCAAAACAGAAATTCCACCATCAGATGTACTGCCATAAATAGATTTTAAACCGAACAATCGCTGTAATTTTGCCATCATGCGACCGTCTTTATGACGGGATGCAACCGCATACGCCCGCATCCCCCCCAAACAAACAATTGGCGACAACATCATACTGCGCCCATGCCAGAAAATAAAGATTGCGGGCTTTTTCCGATATTTTTTAAAAGTTTCCCAATTTGTAATACGTTTGCGACATGTAAAATAAACGAACCAGATTGCGATTGCCATTAATCCAGCAACAATCCATTGAACCCAATCCATTCGCAATACAGGCTCCCAAAAGCCTTTCCACAATTTTCTAAAAGTTTGATACATGATCTATGCTCTTTATATAAATGCGATTTGGATTTTAGCAGTAAAAAAATCATATTTCAAGGTATGAAGAAAAAAGCGTGTAAAATCATAGAAATGATTTTTATTTGACAACAAAATAAAAATATACTATAATTTGACCCGTTTATCGCGGAGTAGAGCAGTCCGGTAGCTCGTCAGGCTCATAACCTGAAGGTCTGTGGTTCAAATCCACACTCCGCAACCAGTTAAAATAAAAAATACACCCTTGTGGTGTATTTTTTGTTTTACATGTGTTGTGTTGGATTTGAACCACAGAAGCAATGTGGTTCAACCGCAGAAACCAGGCGGACGGCAGTACGCCGGTTTGCCCCCGGCAAAAATTTCCGGGTGACGCCGTAAATCCACCGCCAATCAACCAGCAAAAGAAACCAGACAAAAAACAACCAAAAGACCAATCGCAAACAAAACTAAACATAATTTCTTGTTATGATTGAACATTTATAAAAATTCTATTTATTACAGCAAATAAAACACTACATCACAACAAACATCAATAAAACAAGCAATCAATTCCCGTTATAGTTGAATTCTGCATAAAAATCCCGCAATACAAAAATAAGAATAATTATAAAAATTCAATTACTGATTGAACTTTATTTATCATTTTCACTGTTCACCGAATAATAATATTCCAATTTTTCATGGTCATAGTCTTCTATGCGCCCCGCCGGCAATACCAGCATACGCGTAATACCAATTTGTTCAACAAATTCCGGGTTATGGCTGACCACAATTATTGTACCTGGGAAATCCCTAAAATTATCCCCGATTATCATTTGCGTTTCTGGATCCAGGTGATTTGTTGGCTCGTCCAATATTAATAAATTTGCCCGCCGCAATAATAATTTACATAATGCCACACGCGCCCGTTCCCCGGGCGATAACACCCCGACAAGCTTGAACACATCCGTACCAAAGAACAAAAAATTTGCCAATGCCGCGCGTAATTGCAAATCAGAATATTCCGGACTGGCAACACTTTCCAACACCGATTTACTTAAATCCAACTGTTCTAATTCTTGGGCATAATATGCAATATCGGTTTTAGGATTTATATCTATTACACCGCGTTCAGGCGTCAAAAATCCCATTATCAATTTCAACAGTGTTGACTTTCCCGCCCCATTTTCACCAACAATTAAAAACCGTTCACCACCAGTAATATGAAACGACAAATTACGATATAACAGTTTTTTGCCCGGATACCTAAACCACAGATTATCCACCATAATTGGAAAGCGCGCCCCATCATGCAATGGCGCCAAATTCATTTTTACTTTTTTATATTCCACATCACGAATTGTTCTGTGTTCCATTAATTTTTTCAGTTGCGCCGCGCGTGTATGTCCAGCCTTTTTAATACTGTGATTTGTTGGACTGGCGGCATTTGCGCGTGCAACGAATTCAGATAAATGCTTTATTTGCCTGTTTTCTGATTCTATTTTTGCGTTTTGGCGTGCGCGCATTTGTACTAATTTATTTTTATAATCATCATAATTTCCATCAATCAGCGTTATTTTATGCGTTGTTTTATCAACAAATAAAATTTTTGAAACAATTTTATTTAAAAAATCTGTATCATGGCTGATAATCAGAACACTGCCTTTATAGTGCTTTAAATAATCACAAACGAATTCACGACTGGCCGCATCCAGATGATTTGTCGGTTCATCCAGCAATAAAATATCTGACACAGAATATAACATACGCGCAAATGCAACCTTGGACTTTTGCCCACCAGACAAATCAGATATGCGCATATCAACCAAATTATCCAGTTGCATATTTTCAATTATATCCAGCATTGCAGACTCGGCATTATATATATCGTAATAATCCAGTCTTTCTTGAATTTGTGATATTTTATTTTGGATATTTTCATCATCTGGCGAATTTGCCAATGCGACATATAAATCATTTAACTCTGATTCCAATTGTGCAATTGGACGCGCCGATATAATAAAATCCCAAACTGTTTCATCTGGATTTTTTATTTCCACCTGTTGCGGTAAATACCCAATATTTGCACGCCCTGTATCAATAAACCCGGCATCTGGCACAATTTGACCCAACATAATTTTAAACAATGTTGTTTTTCCTGCACCATTAACACCAACAATACCAACCTTTGCCCGTGCTGGCATATTAAACCCGGCACCATCATACACAACATTTGTTCCAAACGATAAAGTCAGATTTTCTGCACGCATGCCAAAATTTTATGAAAATATATTTTTATAGCAAGCATTTATTGCTATAATTAACACACAGGAGAAAAAGAATTATGAAAAAATTACTATCTGTTTTATTTGCTTTATTTTTAATTGCATGCGCCAACCCAGACATATCCGGCACATGGATTCAACCCATCCCAAATATGCCAACCATGACCCAAGGATTTATATTAAATCCAGACGGCACGGCAGAATCAGTCAACATGGCAACATTGCAATACGACACATGGACATTAAATGGCAATGAATTAAAAATGACTGGACGCAGTATTGGCAATGGTCAAACAATTGAATTCAGTGAAATATATACAATAGAAAAACTAACCCCAGATACATTGGTTTTACGAAATGGTAATATGACAATGACATACACCCGCCAATAAAAAACGCCCATACGGGCGTTTTTTATTCAAAACATTTACGCAATGTTTGCCCAGTATCATGCTGGTCCACGCGTTTATTACGAATTTCTTCGGCTGCTTTGATTTTTTGTTTTGCCAAAATTAAATCTGGATGTGCCTGTAATTCTGCGTTTAATTCATTAATTGCGGCATCAATATCATTAACACTTCGTACAAATATTGGCGGAATTGAATTTGCCGCACGATATATAGAATCTTGTAAATCTTTTCTGTTATCATCCATTACCGACAAATATGCCCGAATATGTTCATCTTCGTGTGATAAAATCGCGTTATATGAACAAGTATTCGGTTTATGCCTGATATCAATTTGAACCAAAAAATCAGAATATCCAACTGTTGCATAAACAGACTTTAACGCGACACAATAACCATCTTCGATATTTGTGATATCCGCAACAATATCATAATTATCAACCATTGTTGCAACAACATTGCCATGCAATAAATCCATATGGCGCAATGGTTGAACAACTTCCTTTGACCATGTTGGAAATTCTAAATCGACACGCGGGGTTAATTTATACGATACACAATCATCATCTGCAAATGCAGAAACAGACACAAAAATTACGGCAAGATTAAACAACCACCTCACATGCATTTTTTATAAATTACCTGCCCCCTGCTTTTTCAAATATTCTGCAACAAAATTATTACCATATTGCTTGTATAATTCTTCGGCCAGTAATACAGATGACCGCCCTGATTCAAACAATTTTAACATATTCCCCAATCCGCCCAATTCAGTATTTAAAATAACAGATTCCCCATTAACGGGTCGTGATAATAGTACCGCGCGTTTCAGGTTTGGATATGCCTTGCCCTGGATAAATGCCATTTCCAGCGGATTTAAATTCCAATGCGCATAATCATTAATATCTGCGGCAGGATTACGGAAAAACAAAACTGTTTGCGCTTGACCACGAACAACATCACCGATTCCCAGTTTATCCAGCACATTTGCGCGCTGGAACGCGACCATATATGCCTGGCGATTTTTGCGCCCTTCTTGTAAACCTGTTATAAAATTATCACGGAACATTTTATTTTCCAGCATTGGCGCCGTTTCATCAATCATGATTAATGACGGATTTCCACCAGATACGGTAATATTATTAATTCTGTGTAATATATAAGATATAACCGCAGGTGCCAAAACTTCGTCTTGCAGTATTTCTGTAAAATCAAATGTTGTTAATCTGGAATTCAAATCCAATGTATCAGAATCTTCATTAAATATATCCCCATATTGTAATGGGTCAATCCACTTTTTTAATTCCGGACGCATTTTTCCTGCAGATGAAAAACAGCTCTGCCACAAATTTTTTAACAATCTGTCTTTTTCTTGTAAGTAGTCAAAATTCACCGATACAGCGCGCGCAATTTCATCGGCTGAAATTGCATCCGATTGTCCCGTAATCATTGCAAACCACCGGCGTAAAAACGCACGATTTTCCGCTGTATCTGGCATTTTCAATGGATTTAAATGTGTTTGGAATACATCTTGATCTTTTTCTTTACCGTGCATGGTTATATATTTACCACCAACCGCCAATGTAAATATTTCTGCACCTTTATTTCTGTCAAAGAAAAATGCTTTTAAGCGCGGATGCCGCAATGATTGTGATATCAAGAAACTGAATAAAGTCGTTTTACCACCACCTGTTGGACCAATTGTTAATGTATGTGCAACCGCAGCGGGTTTATCAGACACATGAAATTGAAACTGATATGGCGTACCCTGTGCTGTTGGGAAAATAACCAACGGTCCCGGTCCCCAATCACTGTTTGCAACACCACGCGGTGTACTGGACATTGGGATACTGATTGCCGCCGTCCGTGATAACATTTTAAAGCTGCGCGGGAAAGTATTAAATCCTGGAATTTGTGCAAACCATGAAACCTTTGATGCAAATGTTTCAACAATTGGCGAAACCCCGAACGACGCCGCAATTTTATTAAATTCATCAACATATTTCTGCAAATCATCAATTGTTGCGCCAAATATAACAAACAATGGATAATAATTAACCAAACTTTGATTTCCGGAAATATTTTCATCCATTGCACTTTGCGCAGCTGAAATTTGTTCTTCGGCGGTTGTTTCATTTTCTTTTGTTGTTGCGCGTCGTTGTTGAATAACCTTTTCAACATCTGCGGTTCCCAAAATATTAAATCCATTCATACAAATCATTTCTGTTTGTATTGTTGATACAGAATTAAAGAAATCTTCATCTAAATAATCCGGCGACATTTTAAAAGAAATCATTGCCGCAAAAGATTGTCGCCCCGCCCCAATATACCGAACAATACCATTTTTCAAAAATTCAACATCATCGACTGTGGCTACTTCCCCGATACGCTGGTCGCACACAATTGGTGACGGCTTGGTAATTGGCGATAAAATTCGTCCAAAGAACTTTGCCATATTATTCGGCGCGTCATTACGCAAGACCGTTGGTCTGTACGCCGCCAATATTGTTTCAATATAATTACCATATTGATTTAATTTTTCACGCGCATTTGCGCCACCAACCGATAAAACGATATAGTAATTATTTGTAAATATACGCAAACCCTGGGATTTCCATTTATTATAAATTTGCTGTAAAACCGGTTGATCAAATTCATAATTTGTATTTTCATCAACCGCATCGCGTATCATATAAAATCGCAAAACAACATTTGGGTCACGGATTTGATTAAATAATTGTGCCCGCAAATCCAAGAATTTTTCGCGCGTTGCATCATCCTGCATACTGGTTTGCACCCCATCAACATGATATACACGAATTATACTGCCATCGGTCAGCGTCATTGAATTATCATTATATACCGTCTGAAAAGGCAAATATTGTGAATACCTGGTATATCCAAATTTTGGGAAAATTCGCCGTGTCAGTACAGGAATATACATCAGCAATACAATAAACACAAAAACAACCGCCATAACCAGAATTATCGCTGTTAATGGGAATCCGCCACCTGCAAAATATTCAAAAAATCCATTCATTTTACGCCGCCAATCTTCCTGGTATTTTCTTTTTTAACAATTGTATTTTTGCCGCCACAATTTGCCCCAACTGTGGTTCACGCTTTGCAAAGAACGCCAAAATCATATGAACCACAATAACAGACAATAAAAAATACAGCGGGTTTACTGCGATATCACCACCACTAACAGATAACCCAACAACAAAAACTATAATAAAAACAATGAATTGCACTGCAAAATTAATGACTGCCAACGAATACGGCACATAAAAAATGCGCGGTGGGTTTGCCAATGCTTTCAGTATTTGTTGCTTCATTTTGAATAAAATCCCCCCTGATGCTTGAATTATAACAATTTCAACAGTTTTCAACAAGCATAAAAAGCATTTACAAAATTTTGTTAAAAATGTTGAAAACCACCATTTTTTTCAACAGTTAATTATACGCGATACTTTTTCAACAGAATCTATAAACACCCGGGAAAACTAACAAAAAATTGTTGAAAACTTGTTAATAAAAAACTAAAAAACATTTTCAACAAAACTAACAGCACCAACAAAAACAACAAATATTTAATAATTATTTGATTTTTTTTAAAAACTGTTTATAATCACGTCCGTAAAAAGGATTTGATATGAAGTTTTTAAGTTCATTAAAGGCGTGGAAAAAGCGCGGTAATGTAAAACAAATTCGCCGTGGTAAACAGATTATTTTGATTGATCCAAATAATCCAAAATTAAAGGCGAAGCAAGGATTCAAGAAAAAATAATCTTGGATAATAATTCTATTTTTTATGTCCGCGCATTTTGCGGGCATTTTTTATTAATTAAAATAAATTAAAATCATTCATAAATGCCTCGCGCAGGGCATCATTAACTTCTGCCCCGGATAATCCGGCACTGCGTAAATATTCAATTTGAACATTTTGTGGCGCATAAATTGATGCACTGTGATCCGCAGAATTTGGAACAGACGAAATTCGTTGTGTTGGCATAAATTTAATTCGTGCGGTTTTATCGGCCATTGCAGAAAAACCGATATCTGATATTGTATTTTCACAATTTTTTTCAATAATTGCTGTACCCGATAAATTTGATATACTTTCTTTGTTTGCGATTAATTTATTTTTTAATAAAATTGTTGTATCAGACTGTACATGTTGTGCCGTACATTCATATTTTAATTCGGAATAATTTTCCATCATTATTTGACCACGACATTCTGAATTTTTCCCGGCATTTTTGATAAAAATGTTAAAAAAAGCCGGCTTTTTATTTTTTATTCGAACGCTGATATAAACAATTTGGTTTGGAACATTTATATTGATATTTAACCGGCAATCACCGGCAATTTCGCCAACATATATAATATGTACCGGTTTTTCATAATTTTCATTAATATCTGTCCCATTCAGTGTTGATAAATCCGGACAAAATTTACCATCGCGGAAAACAACCGTTTCCGCGGGCATGGTTTTTATATTGAATTCGTTCCACATGTATGACATATTATTTGCATTATAAAGGAAATAAACATGGGATTCAATTGTGGAATTGTTGGATTGCCAAATGTCGGTAAATCAACATTATTTAATGCATTGACACAAAGTGCGGCGGCGGATGCACAAAATTATCCGTTTTGTACAATCGAACCAAATACTGGGCGCGTTGTTGTACCAGACGCAACATTACATAAATTAGCAGATGTTGCAAAATCACAAAAAATTATACCGACCCAGTTGGAAATTGTTGATATTGCTGGGCTGGTCCGCGGTGCTTCTGCGGGCGAAGGATTGGGCAATAAATTCTTGGGCAATATATTAAATGTTGATGCCATAATTCATGTTGTTCGATGTTTTGAAAATGATGATATTGTTCATGTAAATGGCAAAATAGACCCACTGTCTGATATTGATACAATTGAAACAGAATTAATGTTGGCAGATATTGAAAGCCTGGACAAACAGATAAAAAATCTGGAAAAAAAGGCACATGGTCTGGATAAAAATGCAATAAAATTATTGGCGGATGCCAACGCAATTCGTGATGGTCTGGCGCGGGGCGTACCGGCGCGTACATCTGGGATTGATGCGCATCCATTTAATTTATTAACGGCAAAATCAGTTATTTATGTATGTAATGTTGATGAATCATCCGCTGCAACCGGAAATAAGTTTTCTGATGCAGTGCGTGATAAATATTCATCTGTTGCGCCCGTATTGGTTATATCGTCCAAGATTGAAATGGAAATTGCGCAAATTGTTGACCCCAGTGAACGAAAAATGTTTCTGGATGATTTGGGATTATCAGAATCCGGATTGGATAAAATAATTCGCACAGGATATAATACATTGGGTTTGCAAACATTTTATACCGTTGGACCCAAGGAAGCACACGCATGGACCATTACGCGTGGTATGACCGCGCCCCAGGCAGCTGGCAAAATTCATACTGATTTTGAAAAGGGTTTTATTCGCGCCGAAATAATATCACCAGCAGATTTTATACAATATGGTGGCGAAGTCGCTGTTCGCGACGCCGGCAAAATGCGCCTGGTTGGCAAAGAATATATTATGCAAGATGGTGATATATGTCATTTCTTGTTTAACAATTAATTAAAAAAAAGCCGGCATTTACCGGCTTTTTTTATGTTTTTTTTTACATGGAAATTAACTTTTCCAATCGTTCATTTGCATCATTTATATCTGCGTCTATTTTTTCTATTTCTTCGCGTACATCATCACCTGCCAATAATTTTGCGGTTAAATCTTTCTTTTGTATATGCAACTTTTCCAAATATTTTTGCAACTTTAATGATACGATATACTTTTCTGCGGCTGTTTTATCCAAATTCATATCTGCCACATTACCATCCAGATTTATGTTCAGTGTTGCCAAAAATTCAGCATATTGTTCGGCAATTTCTGGATATTGGTTTGTTATATATATTAATGTATTTTGTGTAATTGCATCTATTTCTGGCAATTCGATTTTTTGTGCCGATTTTTTATCTTTTTTCCATTTATGCCAATTATTAAACATGCGTGAATTGTATTCATGTTCATATTCACCGCGCAAAGTTACATCAGAAATTTTATCTGTTTTTTGTTTTAAAAATTTTTCTGCCTGCGTGCGTCCATTCGGCGTGGATACCAGAAATTGTGTATTTACCAGATTCCATAAAAAATCAACCAGTGGTGTTGCACTGTCAATAATTTTATGCATTGCGGCTGTACCACCGGTTTTTAATACTTCATCCGGGTCTTTGCCACCACTGACAAACGCAAAACGCACATCTGATGCATCACGCAAAAATGGCATTACAATATCACATGCGCGCGCGGCAGCTTTTTGACCGGCATTATCACCATCAAAGCAAAATATTATATTTCTGTTTGCCTTGCACAGCATTGATATATGATCTTCGGTCAGGGCGGTACCCAATGGCGCAACTGTTTCTGGAAAACCATTACATTGCATTTGAATTGCATCAATTTGCCCTTCGACAACAATGCTGCGATTTGCGCGATATATTGCATCGCGTGCAAAGTTAAAACCAAATATAGTGCGGCGTTTATGAAATTGATCTGTATCTGTGGTGTTTATATATTTTGGTTCACTGCCGTCCAAGCTGCGTCCAGAAAATGCGACAATTTTTCCATGTGCATTAAATATTGGAAACATTAATTTATCGCGAAAGAAATCATACATTCCAAAATCACCACGGCGACATAATCCCGTCGCGATTAAAGAATCTTGTTTTACATTTATAAACTTATTTGCGATGATATTATTTTTCGGCGCATAACCAATACCATATTTTTTTATCATATCATCTGTAAAACCACGATTTTTTATATATTCTAATGCATGCGCACCATCGGGCATATACAAATGTTTTTGATATATTTGTGCGGCATCATTTACCAATTGAAAATATGATTCTTCGCGTGCGACCTGTTCTGCTGATTTGGGTTTATAATCTGGTAATTTTAATCCCGCCGCCGCCGCCAGTTCTGTTATCGCAGTGCGGAAATCAACATTATTTGATTTCATTGTAAAAGATATAATATCACCATGCGCACCACATCCAAAACAGTGATAAAATCCCTTGTCTTCATTAACAGAAAAACTGGGTGTCTTTTCATTATGAAATGGACAACATCCCCAATAGTTTTGACCCTTTTTTACCAGTGGCACCCGCCGCGATACAACATCAACAATCGACAACCGCGTCCGTAATTCATCGGTAAAATTTTTATCAAACCCCGCCATTATTTCTTGGTTGTCCTTTTAAATCTTTTTGTTGGCTTTTTATTATTTATTAAATTTATAGCTGTTTCTAAATCAGGTTGCGCAGATACAGAAACATTAACACGATTTGATGATATATATGCGCCATATCGTCCAGTTGGATAATAATATATTGTTTTCCCTGTTTCTGGATTTTCACCAATTACAATTGGCTCTGATTTTTTACCGCCACCCGCCAACAATTCACGCGCCGCGTCCAGTGTTATTGTATCTGCTGTATATTGTTTTGCCGCCACATTTTTTTTGCCATCGGTTACATATGGACCAAACCGTCCAACACGAAATGATATACCATCACCCAAATCAATTGGCATATTTTTTGATTTTGTATTTTCATCTGTCGGCTGTGGATTGCCGAAATCCGCCAATTTTTGTGTATAATCACATTTTGGATAATTTTCACAACCAATAAATGCACCATATTTTGATAATTTTATTCCCAATTTTCCACCACACTTTGGGCATTTATCATTTCCGTCCGGAAACAAGTGATTATGCATAACATTATTAATTGCATCAATAATTTCTGTGGTTTTTACACCGCGTGCGCCATCAATCATTTCAGATGTTGGTGTCCAGAAATTACGCAGCGCGTCCAATTTGTCACGCTTTCCATTTGAAACATCGTCCAGGGTATCTTCTGTTTTTGCGGTAAAATTAACATCGACCAAATCATCAAAATATTTTGATAAATATGCAGAAATCACCCATCCACCGGGGGTTGGATGAAAGCGGCGTTGTTTATCTTGTTCAACATATTTTCTGTCAACAATTGTTGACATAATTGTTGCATATGTTGATGGTCGCCCGATACCCAATTCTTCCAGTTTTTTTACCAGTGATGCTTCTGTATAGCGCGCAGGTGGTTGTGTAAAATGTTGTTCTGGTATCAATTCAGAAATATTTACATCATCACCAACATTTAATTGTGGTAATTTAGATTCCGTATCATCGGATGCGTCATCTTTATCTTCGGTATAAACACGCATAAAACCGTCAAATGTGCGTGTTGTTCCAACCGCATGAAATACCGCAATATGATTTTGTGTTTCAATATCGGCGGTAACACTGTCAAATTCCGCATTTGTCATTTGACATGCAATTGTGCGTTTCCATATTAAATCATACAGTTTTTCTTCATCACCAGATAATTTTGGTTTTTCAACATCGAAATGTGTTGGGCGAATTGCTTCATGTGCTTCTTGTGCATTTTTAGATTTTGTAACATATACATTTGGTGATTTTGGAACAAATTGATTTCCGTATGTATGTGCAATAAATCCGCGGATTTCATTAACCGCATCGGCAGACAGATTTGTTGCATCTGTACGCATATATGTTATTAAACCTGCTTCATATAACTTTTGCGCGGTTGACATTGTGCGCCGCGATGAAAAGTATAATTTCCGTGCGGCTTCTTGTTGTAATGTACTGGTTGTAAATGGTGCCGCCGCGCGCCGTGATGTTTTCTTTTTATCAATTGCAATAACACGCGCATCAATAATTGGTTCACCAATTTTCCCCAGGATTTCATCCATGCGCGCGCGATTTTCAATTGTCATTTTTTCAATTTTTTCACCATCGAATTTTGCCAGCATTGCATTAAATTCGCCCGCACTAACATTGCATTTTGCACCCAACGACCAATATTCAACGGGTTTAAACGCCCCTATTTCGCGTTCACGATCAACAACCAATTTAACTGCAACAGATTGTACGCGACCCGCACTGCGCCCCAGATTACGGCGCCACAGCAATGGTGAAATTCCAAATCCAATCAAATAATCCAACGCGCGGCGTACTAAATATGCATCAACCAGGTTTTTATCAATTTCGCGCGGATGTGCGATGGCGTCTAATACAGCCTTTTTCGTAATTTCATGAAATGCGACACGATAAACTTTTTTACCATTTAATGCTTTTTTGGCATTTAATATATCCAGAATATGCCATGCAATTGCTTCACCTTCGCGATCCGGGTCCGATGCCAGATACACTGCATCTGCTTTTTTTAATTCATCTGTGATTAATTTTATTTGTTTTTCTTTACCTGGCATAATTTGCCAGCGCATTTTAAAATCATGTTCTGTATCAACACTGCCATTTTCTGGAACTAAATCCCGTACATGACCAACAGATGCGATAACACGCCACCCCGCCCCCAGGTATTTTTCAATTGTTTTTGCCTTTGATGGTGATTCTACGATAAGCAGGTTCATAATCTTAACTTCCTTTGGATGACAATTGCTGATCTTTATGAATATGTGCGTTCTGGCACAGACCGAAACCGAACATCAATGATAATAAACTGCTGCCACCAAATGACATCAGCGGCAATGGTACCCCAACTGTTGGCATCAGTCCCAGAACCATAGAAATATTTATAAAATAATAAATGAAAAAGTTCAACATAAAACCAAAACACACCAGTTGTCCAAAACGATTACGGCATGTTTTTGCACACCTGAATAATACAATAACAATAAATGTATATAATATAACCAGTGCAAATGCGCCAATAAAACCAAATTCTTCACCCAACATAGTAAATATAAAATCAGTTTGTTTTTCTGGCAAGAACGATTGTTGTGATTGTGTACCTGCCATATACCCTTTGCCCAGCATTCCACCAGAACCAAATGCAATTTTTGCCTGGTTAATTTGATATCCGGCACCCTGGGCATCATGGTCAGGATTAATAAAAGTAATAATTCTGTCGCGTTGATAATCGTGTAACCCACCAAACCATACCAGTGGTGCCGCCATCAACCCCAATATTGCTGCAATAATAAACCATTTTTTTTGTGCGCCAACGATATAGAACATACCAACTGTAATCATCCCCAGGGATAATGCAGTACCTAAATCAGGTTGCGCGACTATTAATAAAAAAGGAACCAATAACATTGCCACAGGTACGGCATAATTTTTAATTTGTGATAATTCGACAGAATTCATCCATGCAAAATATCGTGCCAGTGCCAAAACCAATGCAATTTTTATCAGTTCTGATGGTTGTACATGGAAAAATCCCAGATTCAGCCATCTTTGCGCACCCATTCCGGTATGCCCAACAAATGTAACCAGAATAATCATCATCAATGCAATTGCATATATTATATACGCAGACTTTACCCATGTTTTTATATTTGTAAATGCCGCAAAAAAGAATACCGCAAACCCCAATCCAATTTTTACCAGTTGGGACAGTGCAAATGGTCGCCATGCACCGCCACCCGCCGAATACAAGACAACAATTGATATTGCCAGAATCAAGCACATTGGAATAAACATTGCCCATGAAAAACGGCTAAGTTTTTCTGGAAAACTCATCATACTTGCATTTGAAACGCGTGTTTGCCGTGCCATTATTTCTTTTTATCCCCTAACAGTGTACGCATTGTTGCCGCCACAGTACGCGCCGCCAGACCACTGCCCCCGGAATGTTCTGTTATTGCACATACGGCATATTTTGGATTATTCGTTGGTGCATATCCAACAAACAAACCATGATTTCGCATATTCCATTTTAATTGTTCATTTGTTAAAACACCGCTTTCGCGTTCAGCGCGTGAAATACTGCGTACCTGTGCGGTACCAGTTTTTCCACCCATACGCACGCCGCCAACATTTATTGCACTGTATGCGGCGGTTCCACCGGGGCGTGTAACTTGTTCCAATCCATTTAATACTGCGCGAATATTTTTTTTCTGTAAATTCAGATTTGCAAATTTTGGTATATCATCTGTCATGATTAATCGCGGCATAACAACCTTGTTCGATGCAGTACGCGCCATCATTATCGCCAATTGCATACAGTTTGTTAGTATAAAACCCTGACCAATGCCAGAAATAATTGTATCACCATGAACCCAATGATATCCAATTTCGCGTTCTTTCCAATATCTGTCTGGGATAATTCCCGCCATTTCACGCGACAATACACCATCCATATATTTTTGTGCCAGCCCCAGTTTTATTGCCATTTCTTTGATGGAATCAATACCAATTTTCAGTGCCAGTTGATAAAAATATATATCGCATGAACATTTCAATGCATCTGCCAAGTTAACATGACCGTGTCCTTCGGGTTTCCAGCAGTGATATCGTCTGTCGCCATAATCCCAATGACCGGGGCAATAAACTTTCTCGTTTGGGGTAATTGCCCCAGATTCCAGTGCCGCCAACGCGACAACGATTTTAAATGTTGAACCCGGCGGATATAATCCTTCGATTGTTTTGTTCATAAATGGTTTCATAAAATCATTACGCAGTGAATTAATGTATTCTTCGCCATCATCGGCACCAAACATTGCTGGGTCAAAACTGGGGGTTGAAACCATTGCAAGTATATTACCTGTTTCAATTTCCAGTGCAACGCCACAGCCAGCCCGGTGTTGCATTAATGCATCATACATTGTACGCTGGGCATCTGGATTGATTGTTGTACGCAAATTGTTCCCAACAATTGCCGGACGAAATTGCGATTTATCTTCACCAGTAACGCGACCGACCGCATTTGTTATCATGACCGTTTGACCCGGCACCCCCGCCAATTCATCATTAAATCTTTTTTCCAATCCGGTAATTCCGGTTGTAAAGAATGGTGCATTTGCGACTGGTTCATTTGGTGCGCCAACATATCCAAATATTTGTGCGCCCGCCGGTCCCATTTCATAAACGCGTGCAAATCCATCCCGGACATGTAATCCAGGAATATTTTTTGCCTGTAATTTTGCCAATTGATTCCAATCAGAATTTTCACTGATTAATACAGGTTGAAATGCGCGCTGTTTTTTTATATTTGCATAAATTTTATCAACGCGCTTTTTATTTAATTTTAATTCTGTCGCAACCGTTGATATAACAGAATCAATATCTTTGATTTCTTCGGGGATAATATAAATTCTGTATGTTGGTGCATCGCGTGAAATTGTTGTTCCATTTGCCGCCAATATTTTACCGCGTTCTGGCATATTTATTTGAATACGAAAAGAATTGTTTTCGCTTTTTTCAGTATATTCATGATAATTAAATAATTGCATTTGCAACATGCGCAAAACCAGCGCAGATGTTAATATTGCACCTGCGGTTAAAAATAATGCGCTGCGCCGGTCAAAAGTGCGTGCAACTTCTTTATCTATCATCGCACACCCTTTTTATTAATGCAGTAATTGGGATATATAATGTCGCGACCCATGCAAACAGCCATACTGCCCGCATTAAATTTGAAACGCTGAATCCGGTCAGTGTTAATATTAATGTTGCCACACCGAAAAATACCATAAATATATTTAATGCATTTTTGTCTGTGCGGGTTAAATCAATAAAACTTTGAAAACCATTAATTGCATAAAATAAACAATATGCCGCTGTCCAGTATGCCAATGTATCAAAACGATAATCTATCAAGAAACAAAATAATACGGCAAATGGTGCAAACCATGGCACCGGTCGTACAAATGAACAATAAAAAATCGGAATGATTGCCAATATTCCAGCAGGATTCCAAAACGGTACAGCCAACCGCCACAGTATTATAACTGTGATAAATGGGAATGCTGCGCGTAAAAAATTAACAATATTTTTTTTCATTATTCATATTTATTATCCGCATTGTCGAATTGTAAAATTACAACACGCGATAATGTCCCAGGTTGGCGTATATCAACATCTGTTTCATTTATTGTTTCGCCAACATATATATTATTTGGCATGACACCACTGATATTACTGGTTATCAGTTTCACCCCCGCAGATGGTTGAAATTCCGGATCGCTGAAAAATCCTAATGTTGGTGTACTGGAACCATTACCATGCAAAAATCCATATACTTCGGCCCCAGCAATTCTGACTGGTATATTTGTATCAGAATCTGTTAATGCGCGTACGCGTGAAAAACTTGGTGCTGTATCCATTATGACCCCCACCAGCATTCCATCCGGCGCAACAACAACCATGCCGTTTTCTAAACCGTGTTTTACACCCTTGTTTATTAAAAAATTACTGTGATGAAATGCTGTGTTATCATATATTACATCTGCAACAATGGCGTCATGTGGCATATTTTGAATTATATCCAATTCGCGGGATAATTTTTGGTTTTCCACCATTGCGATATCACATGCATTTTTGTTTTTTAATGCATCGTCCAGTGCGCTGCGCAACCGTGCGTTTTCATCACGCAAGTCAGATAATTCACGAATATTTTCCACCGCTGCGCCAACCGCGCGTACCGGCCATGTTATAACATCGCCGACCCAGTTCGCCACCGGCAAAACAATATGTGCCAATCCATTCATTAGTGTATAATCTGGTTTAGCAATCATTATATATATAAACAGCAATGGCAGAACCGCCGCCGCAACCGCGGATTTTATAATTGTACGCAATTTGGAAGATAACTTGTTCTGGACCATCGGGCATAAGTTTAAACACTAAAAAGCGGATATTCAATAAAAACTTGATTTTTCATTTAAATATGCCAAAATATCACGCGTATAACGAAACCAAAATGGCTGTGGCTTTGCCATCAGGTGTTAAACAAAAGGACAAAAAATGCCAAAATTAAAAACAAAGTCGTACTTGAAAAAGCGCGCATCGATGACAGCGACCGGTAAAATCCGTGTTGCCAGAAATGCCCACAAAAAATTATTGCGCCATAAATCAAAGCGTGCGAATAACGCTGGGTCCAAGGCACAATATTTAAATGACAATATGGTCGGACAAGCGAAAATCTTGGCCCCATACGGATTGAAATAATAAATTATAGGGGGCTGAATTATGGCAAGAGTTAAACGCGGAACAACCGTAAAACAAAAACATAACAAGATATTGGCGCGTGCCAAGGGTTATTTGGGACGTCATCATTCAACATATCGCGCTGCGCGTGAAAAGACAGAAAAGGCGGGACAGTATGCATACCGTGATCGTCGTGTGAAAAAACGCGAATTTCGTGGTTTGTGGATTGTTCGTATTAATGCCGCTGCGCGTAATAATGGTATGACATACAGCCAGTTTATGAATGGTTTGAAAAAGGCGGGTGTTGCCCTGGACCGCAAGGTTTTGGCACAAATGGCATACGCCGGGGACGCAAACTTTGCAAAACTGGTTGAAACAGCAAAACGATTTACATCCACCAATGCTAAATAAACCATGGCGGTGTGGTGTATTATTTTGTATTATACAGACCGTCATATGACGGTCTTTTTGTTTCTGGGGTGAAAATTATGCAAGAACAGATAAAGAATATAAAAACGCTGGAAGAATTACAGGCATTGTATACGGCAACATTTGGCAAGAATGGTACAATGACGGCAAAATTGAAAAATATGAAAAATCTGGATAATGATGCGCGTGCGGCATTAAATCAGGAAAATTCTGAATTGCGCGAATTATTTAAAAAGCGTCAATCAGACTTGGAAAATGCCGCATTAATGTCCGCGTTAAAATCGCAAAGTTTGGACGCATCATTAAATCCAATGCCCGAAAATCGCGGGACACTGCATCCATTGACGCAAACTTTATCTGATATATCATATATTTTGGAATCGTTCGGTTATGAAATGTGGACCGGACCAGAGGTCGAAGATGATTGGCATAATTTTACCGCATTAAATACACCGGAATATCATCCTGCGCGTGATATGCAAGATACATTTTTTCTGGAAAATGGCAATGTTATGCGTACCCAGACATCTGCAATCCAGATTCGCAGCATGGAAACGGTTGGCGCACCAATAAAAATGTTTGGAATTGGCGCAACATACCGCAAAGAAATGGATGCAACACACAGTCCAATGTTCCACCAAATCGAAGGATTATATATTGATAAAAATATAACGATGTCTGATTTAATCGCAGATGTTCGTGAATTTTTAAAACGGTTTTTTAATATGGACAATGTTGATTTGCGCATTCGCCCATCATACTTTCCATTTACAGAACCCAGTATTGAAATAGATATGAAATGGCATGGTGATAAATGGCTGGAAATAATGGGTGCTGGGATGGTGCATCCAAATGTATTGCGTAATTGTAATATAAATTCCGATGAATACCAGGGCTTTGCATTTGGTTTTGGCTGGGACAGATTGGCAATGTTAAAATACGGATTAAATGATATTCGTAAATTTTATGATGGTGATGTGCGCTGGTTGCAAAAAACAGGATTTTAATAAAACGGGGGATAAAAAATGAAATGGACATATAATTGGCTAACAGATTATTTAAAAACAGATTTATCGCCCGATGAAATCGCGGATAAATTGACACGCACCGGACTGGAAGTTGATGATGTTGTTGCACCAATTTCACCAATTGCGGCGCGTATTGTTGAATGCACACCAATGGATGGCAGTGATCACCTGCATATATTAATGGTTGATGACGGTACAAAAAAACTGCGCCAGGTTGTATGCGGTGCGCCAAATGCACGCGTTGGGTTGGTGTCTGCATTGGCGTTGCCTGGGTGTGTGATTGATGGTCATGAAATAAAATCTGGTAAATTGCGCGGTGTTATATCAAATGGAATGATGTGCAGTGCGCGTGAATTGGGCATTGGCGATGACCACAGTGGCATTATTGAACTGGATGAAAATACAAAAATTGGTGCGCCGGTATTAAATACAGAAATTATATTTGACGCCGGTATTACACCAAACCGTCCAGACTATTTATCTGTACGCGGCATTGCGCGTGATTTGGCGGCATGTGGTGCGGGACAATATATTGCGCCAACAGATATGGATTTAATACCAGTTAAATCAACGCGCGGTGTTAATATAAAAACAGATAAATGCCCTGTATACCAATTTTGTGAAATTCATGGTATTAAAATTGCGCCCAGTAATGATGTTGTAAAATCGCGTCTGGCGGCAATCGGCATTAATCCAAAAAATGCCCCTGTGGACACAACAAACTATATTTGCTATGACATGGGACAACCAATGCATTGCTTTGATGCCGATGAAATTCATGGTGATATTACCGTACGCATGGCACAAAACGGTGAAAAATTTACAGACTTGTTTGGTAATGAACATACATTATGCGATACAGACATGGTTATCGCTGATGATATGGGCGCATTGGCATTGGCGGGGGTTATTGGTGGTGCGCGTGGCATGACAACCGATAAAACAAAAAATATAATTTTGGAAAGCGCATATTTTAACCCTGTATCTGTTCGCAAGACATCCAAAAGACTAGGAATATCAACAGATTCATCATACAGATATGAACGCGGCATTGATCCAACAATAACGGGCATTGCATTATCTGCGGCATCAAAAATGATAACAGACGCATGTGGTGGCAAAATTGTCGGTACTGGAATTGGTGGTAAATTACCTGTTGAAAATCGTCAGATTAAATACAGTCCTGATTTATTTATGAAAAAAACGGGCATTGAAATGAATGCCGAAACCCAACGCGAAATTTTAAATAATTTGGGTTTTACAGTTTTAGAAACAGATAAAGAATGGATAATTACACCGCGCCCTGCACGGGTTGATATTGAAATACCAGAAAATATAGTATCTGAATTAATCCGTATATATGGATACGATAATATCGCAAATTCGGCGGTACACAAAGCGTCTGATTCGGCGCCACACCGTGATTATTATATTGAAATAAAACGCGAAATGGCGGCGCGTGGATTGAACGAAGTAAAATCATTCGGATTCGGCAATTCAAAAACAGAATCTGTATTATCAGATGCACCGATAACAAAGATTGCAAATCCGATTGTTGCGAACATGGATACGGCGCGTAACGGGTTATTGGGTAATATGCTGGAATTTGTTGCTGAAAATGAAAAACGTGGATATCCAGATTTAAATCTGTTTGAATTAGGAACCGTATTTGATGGTGATATACCAAACCAACAGCATACACAAATATGTATCATTCGTACAGGCAACACATCGCCACGCCATTGGTCACACCGAAACAGACCGCGTGATATATACGATGTCAAGGCAGATATAATTGCATTGATGCATGGTCAAAAATTCACGGTATGTACAGAAAATCCGCCATATTGGGTGCATCCGTTCAGATATGGTGCCATATACCAGGGTAAAAAGAAAATTGCAGAATTTGGTGAATTATCACCAGTTGTTGCGCGCGCATTAAAAATAAAAACGCGTGTGAATATTGCAATTATTGATAATGTTGAAAATCTGCCACATACGCGCCGTGTACATGAACCAGAACTATCAGAATTTCAACCAATAACGCGTGATTTCGCATTTATTGTTGATAATGATTTTCCATCGGAAAAGTTAATAAACACTGCGATTGCAACAGATGCGCGTATAACAGACGCGGTTGTATTTGATGCGTTTACATTACCAGATGGCAAAAAATCAATTGCATTTACAATAACAATCATACCAACAGAAAATATGACCGATGATGATTTATTAAAATTGCAAAATGCGGTTATTAAAAATGTTGAACAAAAATGTGGTGCAAAAATCCGCGATAAATAATTATGAATAAAGCCCCGTATTACGGGGTTTTATTTTTGATAAAAAAGCAGAAATCTGCATATTTTTATACCTTTATTTTGCCGAATCTAAACGGCGGTTTTGTTGTGTCATTGTTTGTTATAAATTCTGCCAATGCGGCATCAATCGCTGGCAGTAATACCCAGGGGTTATGTGCATTAATCACGCAATTACAGGGGGTATTTAAGTAATGGCGACAATTTCGGTTGTCCGAATTTAACAACGGGTTGGTAAAAAACGGGGGGATAAAATGACATTTAAAACAAAACAAAGATTTGTGTTTGTAATAATGGTTATTGCAATACTGACATGTGGATACATGATTGCATTATGAATAAAAAACGCCGGCATTTGCCGGCTTTTTTTATTGTTTTTTATATTATTTTATCTGGGGCATTACACCATCGTGCCACCGGGCATTCCCCACATTTCGGACGAATTGCACGACAAATATATCGACCATGCAAAACCATAACATGATTTACAATTGGATGATATTTTTTTGGAATAAGTTTTACCAGTTTTTCTTCGACCTTTTCTGGTGTATTTGCATCCGCTCCAACCCAACCATAACGATGTGCATTGCGGAAAACATGCGTGTCAACACCAATATTTGGTGCGCCCCACAAAACATTCATAATAACATTTGCTGTTTTTTGTCCAATGCCTGGCAATTTCATTAATGCATCACGATTATGATATTTTTTTGGAAATTTATAATTATCATCCCCGCCACCTGCATCATCCATCAGTGCCGCCGCCAGTCCCATAATACTTTTAGCCTTGTTATTAAAGAACGATAAAACACGAATATGCGATTTTAATCCATCTATCCCCAGTGCCAGCATTTTTGCCGGCGATGGTGCAACACGGAATAATTTTGGTGTAACCTCGTTCACTTTTTTATCAGTTGCCTGGGCGGATAAAATAACAGCAACCGCAAAAGTAAATTCATTTGTTGAATACAGTTCCGACCGAATATTCATATCTATTACAGTCGGAACATGCGTAAAATAAATTTCTGGTGTTAATGTCATTTTATTCCGCAAATGTAAAGTTTGCCAATCTGCCTTCACATAATTTTTGGCAATCACTGTTGCACAGATTTTGTACTGATTCAGATGATTCACCAGAAAATTCAACGGTATCAACCCATATATTTTTATGTGTGGCATCTGATGCAAAGCATAAACAACGCGTTGTGTATTTTTCTGATTTTTCACTGTCATCACGAATAACGGTGCCATTTACACTTTCATAGTTTGATGAAAAACTTTTTTCCACACCAATTCCCGTGCATTGCGATGTAATTTTTATTTCATGTGCATCGGCATCCAATGTACCGATATAGAATCCGGCAAAAAATATAACAACCACACCAATAATATAAAACAACCAACGCAAAGATTTATGTATATGCATAATTTCCCCCTTTTTATTTATGCTTTATCAATTTTTATTGATAAATTATACCCTTCTATTTCTGTATTATACACACCCGCGCCATTTTGCGACATATTTTTTATTAATGCATCACGCATGATGCGCGCACGATGTTGTTCGATTGCATTGGCCAGTGCCGGGTCTGCGCTGTATTCCAGGTTAATTCTGTCAGACACATCCAGACCGGCTGCCTTGCGCGAATCCTGGATAAAGCGCAATGCATCATTTGCCAACCCTTCGGCGACCAGTTCTGAATTTATCTCTGTGTCCAGAACGACCACTGCCGTATTATCTGGCAATGCCGCGCCCGTCACCCCATCGCGCACAGTCAGGCGATTTTCAAATTCATCAGAATTTAATTCATATTCGCCAACATATAACTTGTCATCGCGAATTTCGTAATTACCCTGCTTTACCGCGGGAATAATCTGCTTTAATGCGCCACCCAAACGCGCACCGATTTTTGGTGTAATTAAATATACAAATGCATCGGCCACGCCATTGATATCATCGGTAAATTCAACAGATTTAACATTTAATTCATCACGAATAATATCGCCGTATTCTGATAAATCTGCCCCAGCCATGGTCAGTTTATTTAATGGCAGCCGGTTACGCAGTTTATATTGTTCGCGTAATTGCTTGCCAACCGACACAACCATTTGCACCCGCCGCATATTATCGACAATTTTTTTATCGTAATCTGTGGCATCTGGGAAAGATTGTAAATGCACGCTTTCCGCGCCTGTTAAGTTGCGATAGATATAATCAGAAATAAACGGTGCAAATGGTGCCATTGCACGACACAGTGTGGTCAACACCGTATACAATGTATCAAATGCCCCCTGGTCTTCATCCCAAAATCTTTCGCGACTGCGGCGAATGTACCAGTTATTCAGCACATCCAAAAATCGCACAAATTCTTTGACCGCGACATCAGGCTTGTATTCATCCAGTGCCGCCCCAACAACCGAAATCAATGCGTTTAATTCGGCGATGATATATTTATCTAACGCGCCATCTGGGGTTGCGTTTTCGTGCGCCGTTATGTTGCCTGCATTGGCATACAGCGTAAAGAAATGATACGCGTTCCACAGTGGGGTTAATATAGTTTTTGTCGATTCTGCAAATACCTTGCCTTCCTTGTCAACGGGGACAGGCTCTGCCTTCATAAAATTTGACCCCAGTATAAACAGACGAATTGCATCTGCGCCGAATTGTTCAATTTGTTCTTCGGGATTAACAAAATTTTTCAGTGATTTAGAAAATTTCTTTTTATTTTCATCAACCACCATCCCATTAACAGACACTGTTTTAAATGCCGGGCTGTCGAATAACGCTGTTGCCAAAACCATCAAAGAATAGAACCAACCGCGTGTTTGATCTTGGCCCTCTATGATATAATCTGCCGGGAAAGTGGCATTAAATTTGTCTGCGTTTTCAAATGGATAATGCAATGATGCCCATGGCATCGAACCTGATTCCACCCAACAGTCCAAAACATCGGGGATACGCGTCCATCCGTCTTTGGTTAATTTATCCAATGTTGGCCGATGCAGGTCATCGATTTTCACGCCAAAGAATTCTTCGATTTCGGCAATTGAACCAAATACCTTATATTCGCCGTCCTTTTCCCAAATGGGCAACGGTGTCCCCCAAAAACGATTTCTGGAAATTGACCACGGACGCGCGCCTTCGATCCATGTGCGGAACCGTTCACCAGCGGATGTCCAATTAACTTTTTTATTATTTTCGATTAATTTTTCGCGGATTTTTGGCACATCGATATACCAAGAATCAGTCGCGCGATAAATTAACTTTTCCTTGCTGCGGTCACTGTATGGATAAGAATGCTTGTATTGTTCTTTTTTTACCAAATGCCCATTATCGCGCAAGAATTGTATAATCTTTGGGTTGGCCGCAAATATATTTTCGCCGGCCCAATCACGCACTGTTTCATCAAAGTTTCCATAATTATCAACATTTAATAAAACTGGGAATTTTTGGTTAATATTTTTTGCCGCCCAAAAGTCTTCGGCACCATAGGCCGGTGCAATATGCACAATACCAGTACCGTCACTGTCTGATACATAGTCTGCGGGGATTACCTGGTACAACAAATCAGATACGCCGGTATAATAATCAAACAATGGCGTATACTTTTTCCCGACCAGTTCGTTCCCCATCAGTTCGCCAATTTTTTCGCATGTGCTGAATTGCTTTTCATATGCAGACAGTCTGGATTCAGCGATAATATACACCGCGCCATCACTGTCACGCATACGCAGATATTTCATGCCTGGATTTACCGCCAGTGCGGAATTTGCCGGCAATGTCCATGGTGTGGTTGTCCATGCCAACACGCGTTCGCCAGTTCCTAATTCGAACCAAACGGTAATTGCATCATCAACAACATCGCGATAATCCTGGGACGCTTCGGAATTAGAAATAACCGTACCATTTACCCAGTCAAATGGGTTTACGCTGTAATCCTTGTATAACAGACCACGATCATATAATGTTTTTAGTGTCCACAGCATGGATTCCATATAGTTTTTATCCATGGTTTTATAACCATATCCATCACCCACATCGACCCAGCGCCCAATGCGTTCGATAAAGCGTTCCCATTCGTGCGTATATGTCAAAACATCGCACCGGCACATATCACAAAATGCATCAATACCCTGCTGTGCAACGATATCCTTGGCTTGTTTCCCCTGCTTTTTTTCAACAGAATTTTCGGCGGGCAAACCATGACAATCCCACCCCAATTCGCGCACAACATGGCGACCACGCATTGTCTGATAACGCCCCACCATATCCTTGACGGCGGACACACCCAGATGTCCCCAGTGTGGCAGACCATTCCCAAACGGTGGTCCGTCATAGAATGAAAAAGGATGCCCCTGTTTTGTTTTATTTAATGATTTATGAAATGTATTATCATTGCGCCAGAATGCCAACACTTCATGTTCCAACGCCGGGAAATCTGCCTTTGGTTCTGTTTTTGGGTATGCCATGGTTATATACTCCTTAATAAAAACGGGCGCCCATGCGCCCCAGCCATGTGCCAAAGCGCATGTGCGGGATTATCCTATAATAATTATTGTTGTATTATTCATATTTTTTACTTTTCTGGTGCCGGTTATAGGACTTGAACCTACGACCCCCTCATTACGAATGAGATGCTCTACCAGCTGAGCTAAACCGGCGCACGCGCATATCTTAGTATATGTTTTTGCGGATTTCCAGTATTAAATTCGTGGGATTTCTATCTTGTTTATCGTGCGGCGTGCGCATGCTAGAATAGCATGTGTTATGGTTATATATGTGTCTGAACTTTTTTCAAATTATTGGATGATTGCGGTAAAACTGGCGTTGGCAATTATTGCAGCGGTCATGTTTTTAAAACTGTTCAATATGAACAGCCAG
>CASDTC010000002.1 GCA_949283535.1 uncultured Pseudomonadota bacterium | reverse complement strand
TACTGAATGGGTCTATTATTGCGACCAATGTTGCAAAGATATCTGGTGGACTGGGTCGTGTGTTCCCAACAATGGATGATGGATCCAACCCGAATTTTGTATATGCATTTGCATTGGCACCAATAACGGAAATCCCCGCGGATTTGTTTGATGGTATACATGGCACGCCAGCAGTGTTTATGTTTACCGGTACTTTTATGGGTACCCAAATAACGGAAGTACCAGCATATATATTTGGTGAATTAAATGGCGATGGCGCGATGGGTATGTTTAGCGGGACATTTAGCAGATGTGCAAACCTGACCACGATAGAAGGACCGTTGTTTAGTGGGACAATTACCCCGGCGGTGGATATGTTTAGCAGTATGTTTGAACATTCTGGTATAACCAGCATTCCGGAAAATTTGTTTGGCAATCTGACCGGTGATGGCGCGATGGGTATGTTTAGCAGTACATTTAGTCAATGTGCCAACCTGACCACGATAGAAGGTCCATTGTTTAGTGGGACAATTACCCCAGCAGAGAGTATGTTTTATGAGACATTTGCCAATAGCGCAATAACAGAAATCCCCGCCGACCTGTTTGCGGGTATCCAAGGCGCCCCAGCAAAGAGTATGTTTGAAAGCATGTTTGAACAATCTGGCATAACCAGTGTCCCCGCAAATCTGTTTGGTACATTAAATGGTGATGGCGCATCGAGAATGTTTCACGATACATTTAGCAATTGTGCAAACCTGACCACAATAGATGGACCATTGTTCAGCGGGACACTGACCCCAGCAGAGAGTATGTTTGCCAGTATGTTTGCTAGGACCGCGATAACCAGTGTTCCAGCGAATCTGTTTGGTGAACTGAATAGTAATGGCGCGGAGATGATGTTTAGTAATACATTTAGCTATTGCCCAAACCTGACCACGATAGAAGGTCCGTTGTTTAGCGGGACAATTACCCCAGCAGAGAGTATGTTTTATGGGACATTTGCCAACACAGCAATAACAGAAATCCCCGCCGACCTGTTTGCCGGCATCCAAGGCGCACCGGCAGAGTATATGTTTGGCGGCACATTTGCCAAATGTACCCAATTACAAAGCATTCCGGAAAACCTGTTCGCGGGAATATCGGGACCAGCGGCAGGATGGATGTTTTACGAAACATTTACCGATTGCACATCACTTACCGGACCGTCCGCGCGAATAAATGGACAGTATCTGTATGAAATATGGTCCGGTACCACCGTGGGTCTTTTTGCATATGAAAACGCAACCGGTCTGTCGGATTATGATCAAATACCAAGTAATTGGAAATAAAACTTATCGCGCAGCGACACAATATTTGAACTTTGCACTGTGAACCCTGTACTTTGAAAACACGGGGCATTCGCCCCGTTTTTTTATTTATCATCCCCGGGGCGTGAAAAATAATATTGCGCTAAAAACTATATCCCACCGCCAGACCGGTAAAGTTAAATCCGCGGTTTATTTCTGTAAAATCACCATTTGAAAAATGTTGGGTAAACCATTCGATGCGCCATCTGTCGCCAATGTTTTTCCCGATAAAAAATCGTTCCCCGAATACTAATCTGCTTTGCACATATCGATCGCGGGAATCGCGCATATATGGACCGATACCAACGCCAATATAAAAACCGCGCCAATTTACCAACGCAACATCCCATGATATCCCGCCGGCAAAGAACGATAATCCGCGTCCACTGTCATAACCAAAATTCTGAACCAGTGTTAAATTAATTCGTGATGGTAATCTGAATATTGATACCGGTTGACTGTATTGCAACATTGCCATTGTCAATGGTTCAAAATCCCACAAAAACGGATCAACCAATTTAAACAGCGAACCCGCACCTGTTCCCTGGGCGGCATACAGCATGATAGAGTTTTGTGTGTTTTCGCCAAACATTGGATTTGTATCACCGTCTGCCAATGCCGGCACACAAATAACGCAGAACAATAATGCAACAATTTTTTTCATGCCATAATTATATCACGCACGATGAAAAATAATAAATATAAAAATATTCCGCATTGTAAATGCCCGGTTTTCTTATTTACAGCCCGCCACAAAAATGTTATAATTAAACAAAATAGACATGCGATTATACTGTTATCGTATCGTCAAATATCGGGTTTTCCGGGCGTTTCCGGATTACAGGGGAGAATTTTATGAAAAGCCGTAATTTCGCAGATTATTGCAAAAATGCAATGGGAACGGTGTTCTTGTTGGCGGGGGCGTTTCTGGTTTGTTCGACATTGGTGTCAATTCGTGCCGTGTTTGCAGATCCAATTGCACCAATTGCAACATCAACTGTTGTTGCTGGACCCCAGGCAACGCGTGCTGGCACCGCGTCACCGCGCAGTACGAATGCGACATCGCGTCGTACGGCAACAAATACCGTATCGCGTGGTACCACGACCACTGCAACTGCATCGCGTGCGGTTACATCGCGTGGCACAACGGCGCGTACAACGGCGACACCAACCACAACAACGCGTACGGCGACAACAACCGCATCGCGTGCGACAACGACATCTGCGCGCCCCAGTGTATCCGCATCACGCACAACGGCAAATACAGTATCGCGTGGCACCGCCACAACCAGTGGACGTAATGTCGTATCGCGTGGCACGGTTGCAAATGCATCGCGCGCAACAACAAATCGTAATGTCGTATCCCGCGCCGGTACAACCGCCCGCGTTTCATTACAGGGCAGTGCAATCCGTGGCAGCAAGGCTGCAACAAATTCCGCAACATATACATATCTGCAAAACAGATTGTATACGGGAAACTATTCAAACATTATCGATTCGACAACCGGATTAATTTCTGCGGATGCATACAACAATTGCATGGAATCATACTATGCGTGTATGGACGAAATCTGCACCGCGCGTAACGCGGCACAACGTCGTTGCGCATGCGCCGGTCGTGTCAAGGCATTTGCAGAGGCCGAAGCCGCCCTGGAACAGGCAAACGAAGAATTGATAAAGGTATCTGGTGAATTGGCATTGTTAATCGCCACCAAGGGTAAAGATATCAGTGAAGCATTCCAATTAACAGATGCAGAAAAAGTTATGAATTGTGTATCATGGAAAGAAGTGACCGATCAATACGGTACAAATTCAACCCAGGCGCAAGATTGGTGCTATAATCATGGTTTGTTCGATGGTCAGGGCAATGGGCAAAGTCCATGTAATCAGCCATCATATTGTACAGAAACTGGAAATAATTTCGGATTTAATATAGACAATATTGACGGCACCAGCAGCGATATCTTGGCGTCCCTGCAATCATGGGCGGACGCAAAAGAACAAACATTAACCATTCTGACGGATGATGAAGATGCGTTAACATCCGCATTCGATGAATTGACAAATGTTGTTGGCAATTTGGCAGGGGTCAGTGGTGCATTCGCAGACAGTGAAAATCTGAAAGATTCCCTGGCGGAAACATGGGGATACGAACTGTTTGAATATGCACATAATAATGTTTGCAACCGCGTATTGGATTCCTGCTTTAACGGAATTTATGAAGCGTGTGGCACACCGCCGTCTGGTGGAACTAAGTGCGGTAATGGTCGTTCACAATGCCCGTATAATTATAACAGTTATATAACCGTATCGAATACTGGTACATATGAATTAAATTTCATTGAACCAAATACGGGATATACGGCGTCTAATTCGGCAACATGCTTTGGCTATACATCGGCATCGGGCGATCCATATGCCGACCTGCGTGGACCAGTTGCCGACGCACGTCGCAGCATTATGCAGAAATATGCGCTGGATGCGAATGCGGACTGTGATGCATATGGTGAACAATTAAGCACAACCGCACAAAATATCGGCTATCAAAAGGTCGCCGCGCAACAGGCATTACAGCAAAAGCGTCTGGAATTCTATCAAGAAGAACAAGAAACAATTTTGTCAGAAGCAACCGCGGCAGGTACAAACTTTAACGAATGTTTAAGTGAAATATTGGATTGTTATGAAACCCAGGCAGATTCAGAAAACTGGTCTACATCGCGTATCAGAACATATTGCGCACAAATTGCAAATGTTCCACATTGTTATGAAACAATGATTTGCAATCCGTCAACATCACAATTCCGCGCAATTATTGACACGCAAGACAGCGAAACATGTAATAATAGCCAAGACTATGAACAAAATACATGCCGCAATATTGTAACATTGAATGAAATATTGAATGGTGTAAATGGTGCGACCGTAACAGATACACAAACACCATTGTGTATTGGCGAAGACGCAACAAAATGTAATTCGGCGAATTTGCGTGAACAGTGCTTGTTAAGCAACTTTGTAGAAGAAATTCGTGAATGGGACGTAAACGATTACCGCGAAAACGAGGGTAATTAACAAACACCAAAAACACCGCCCGCATGGGCGATGTTTTTTATTGTATTATTGCATGCGTAGCGCGGCAATCCAGTTAATGCACACACCCTTGTCCTTGCAAAATAAACACTCGCCTTGTCATTGCGAGTGAAACGAAGCAATCCAGTGCATTTATGCACGCACGCGACTGCGTGCGACATCTTTACCCACTGGATCGCCACGGTCGCTGTGATCCCCGCGCGATGACAATGGGGTAAAGAATCGATTTGTTGAAAAAATTATGCAAAACGCTTGACTTTTTGGCAAAAAATGTTATTTTTGTAGCAAACTTTATACAAAACGAACAAGAACAACAGAAAAGAGAAAGACATATGAGCAATACTGCAATCTTTCAAACCGGTGGCAAACAATATCGGGTCCAGGCGGGCGATATTGTAAAGGTTGAACGCCTGAATGCCGATGGCACGGTCGAATTTGACCAGGTATTAATGCTGGACGACCAGGTTGGAACCCCATTCGTTGACGGGGCAAAGGTTGTCGCCCAGGTTTTGGAACAAAAACGCGGGGACAAGGTTTTGGTGTTCAAGAAAAAACGCCGTCAAAACTATCGTCGTACACACGGGCATCGTCAATATATAACCGTATTGAAAATCACAGAAATCAAGGGTTAATAAATTTCTGGTTGAATATTAAATCAGAAATCAAAGGAGTTTAATTATGGCACATAAGAAAGCTGGTTCAGCAACATCCAATGGGCGCGATTCTGCGGGACGTCGACTGGGCGTCAAAAAATCAGGTGGCAGCCGTGTTATCCCAGGCAATATTATTATTCGCCAACGCGGGACATCGGTACACCCAGGGTTGAATGTTGGTATGGGCAAAGACCATACACTGTTTGCGAAAATCGCAGGCATTGTTAAATTTAAAAAGGGTTTGGGCGACAGAAAGACCGTTTCTGTTATTCCAGAATCCGATGCAAAATAAAAAATATACGGGGCATTTGCCCCGTTTTTTCAAAGTTCAGAGTGAAAAGTACAATTGTTGTCCGCGCCAACGGTGCGAACTTCTTTCGTGTGTCATCCCACCCCACATACACTTTCTCTTGTCATGCGCGGCGCAGCGCGGCAATCCAGTCGGTTATGCGCGCGCGTATGCGCGACTCTATTATAACTGGATCGCCACGGTCGCGTTGCTCCCTGCGTGATTAATGGCGGTTGGAGGTTCATAACTATCACATAATAGTGTGCTTATTCAATATATTCACAACCCTCCAACCATGGTTGGAGTAAATCTTCGAGAGGTTCTTACACCCCGCACTGGTAATCATCCAATGCAGAATAAATATTATCATATGGATGCGGTAAATCAATAAAAATCATCTTTTAAGTATTTACTTGTTATGATATAATTATTTAATAATAAGTATGAGAAGATTGCCATTGTGCTTTTTCTTAATCGCATTTACTGCGCCGTTTGCGTTCGCAGACGGTTCGTCTATATCGCGCGCAATCCCGTCCAGTACATCAACGGATGCGACTGTATCAAATACGACATCGCGTGGTGCATCAACAACACGTCCGAATGCATCACGCACAACAATAACACAATCGGTTCAAAAAACGGTTCAATCTGAAACGATAAATAATGATGATGCGTCTGATAATACCGCACGTAATGCCACAGATTCGCGCAGTGTGGTCAGTCGTGCTGCCACAACAACAAATACAACTGCATCTGATTCAGATATTGTTCGTGTTGGTTCGCGTGTTTTAGATTTAGGCAATGATACCGGTGCAACATCGCGTGGTACATCCACCACGCGCAGCGGGGGCAGCGTGTCGCGCGCAGCGGGTGCAACACATGTAAATTCTGCGCGTGATAATTTGAATGCGACGGTAAATACGGTTGGTCGCAACGCCCGGGTTGAATCTGCCAGTATTAATAACAATCCAACGGTTCGCCGCGCGGGATTATCGCTGCGTCCATCAACCGCAGAGGTTGGCGGTCGTGCCACCATTGCCGGTACTGATATTCAAACTGGGTCAAACATCGCGAACGAAGCGCGTTCTGTTTCCGCGCGTGCAACAACATCTGGGAATACAACGGTTACATCTGAAACAATTGCCGCCGCCAAGGAACGCATGGATTTGGTTTCTGATTTAAATTCATCGTGCCAGCAACAGTATAATGATTGTATGGATCAATTTTGTTCGGTTATTGATTCAAATCAAAAACGTTGTTCTTGTTCGGCAAATTTAAGCGATTATACAGATGTTGAAGAAGCCGTTACCGATGCCAATAATCAATTAAACGAAGTGGCACAGCGTATCCGCTATGTCGGATTAACCGAAGAAGAAATCGATGCCATTATGTCCGCGACCGAGGCAGAAGAAGCACTGTCTGGTGCCAAGGATACGACAGAAACACGCAACATGCTGGAAGAAATCGAAGAATTAATTCGCGACCCGGTCAGTACATCGTCCAGTTATTCATCAAATTCTGGATTGTTTGGTTTGGATATGGATTTGGATTTTTTATCGAATTCGGCGGATTTATTCAGTTTGGATTTCTTGACCACGGGATTCACCAGTAATTTATCAAATATGCGTGGTACACAACTGTACAATGCGGCAAAAAATCGTTGTAAAACAATTCTGGATCAATGCGAAGAAGCCGGTGCAAACATTGATCAAATAACCGCAAATTATGACCTGGCAATTGACCGTGATTGCATTTCATATGAACAGGGATTGAAAAAAATGAACGAAACATTGGTTTCCAATGTTCGCAGTGCGAATTTAATGTTGCAAAAGGCGCGTTTGGCGGTTCTGGAAAATAAAAATCAATATGATGCCAAGGGCTGTATGGCGGCACTGGACGAATGCATGCGTGATGATATGGTTTGTGGCGAGGATTATACAAAATGTCTGGATCCGACCAAGACATATATTGATGAAAATGGTTCTGTTGTATTGGGGCAGGATATAACCAAAATTATCGATTTTATGACCAGCTATAATAATGCGGATATAGACAAAGGATTTTTACAGAATTCATATTCTATGGCAATTAACGATAAAGCATGTTCTGCCACTGTACCCAGTAATGATGATGATGGGGTTGGTAATAATGGCGCATGTATTGCCGCATATCTGTTAAAGAAAATTGGCACAAAACAAGAAACCCAAGACGAAGGATTGTGTCGTGCGGTTCTGGACAAATGCCAGGCATATACATATGATGATCGCGGTAATTATTTACCATATAATGATGTTGTTGTAAATTATGTACAACGCGCAATGGTTAATATCCAAGCGGCACAGCGCCAGATAATATCAGATTATGCGTCAAATTGCGTTCTGGATATCGCAAATTGTTATAATCAACAGGTAACCCAGGTTAACACATGGTCATCCAGTGCCAGTGTCGGCAGTGTATATAATGTTATGCGTGGTGCATGCCGCAATGTGGCATTAACATGCGCATATGCGGTGTTCAAAGATGACCAAACCAGTTGCCCAGTAACAAGTGATGGGCACAAAGATGACAAATGTCTGGAAAGCATTTCCGAAATGTTCTATCAGTCATTACTATGTCCAGATAATTCCAGTTACAGGACAGAAACTAATAATGTTATAAATATTACCTATAAAGCCACTGCAAATAAATGTATAAGCAAAGCTGAGAATCGGATTGTACCGGGTGGAGGCAGCATTCCTTATTATACATATTGCATGGTAAATGATAAATGTTATTGCAATATTGGATACGAAGTATGGAATGGTCAATGTTTGGCGGCATGTGGCACGAACGCATCCAGAAACGATTACGGCACATGCGTATGTGATTCTGGGTATGTATTGCAAAATGGAATATGTGTTTTACAGTCTGATTAATATAAATGCATAAAATAATCATCGGTATGCACTGTGCATACCGATTTTTACAGAATGCAAATTTCAATTATGCGTTTATTTTTTCTATAAATGTATTATGCGCCGCCAGTTCATCTGCATGTGCGGGAAATGTACGATATGGAAAGTTTGCACCGATTTTTGGATGTGCCAAAAATGCAGCATGTTGTTTTTCAATTATTTCAGATACATCGGGGGCGGGCGCCGTATTTTCCAGTTCTTTATATACCTTGGCTAAAATTTCTGCGTCAATTAATGCGCCGTGTGCATCTGCGCGCGCGGTCAGTGATATGCCATACCATTTTGCCAATGCGTCCAACGAATAACTTTTGGGACCAAACACACGATTGCGTGCAATTACAATTGAATCATATTGCTGATTGCGTGGAATTTGCGGTAATCCCACCATTTGCAATTCGTGATTAATAAATGGAAAGTCAAAATCCAACCCATTATGTGCAACAATTGGACTGTCGCCAATAAATTCCAAGAATTTTGGTGCGATTACCGCCATTTTTGGTTTGTCTTCCAAAAAAGCATTTGAAATTTTGTGAACCATATACGAATCAGGTGGAATAATTTTCCCATCTGGGTTTATGTATTCATGAAATGTATTATCGGTTATTTGCCCGTCAATCATTTCAACCGCGCCGATTTCAATACAACGATCGCCCCGCATATATTCCAGCCCAGTTGTTTCAATGTCAAAGCAAATAACCCGTCCCATAAACACTTCCCCCATATAAAAATAACATTTTGATAACTAAAACATTCTGTATTATAATGTGGTGGTGAATTTAATGCTAGAAAATCTTAATCCTGAACAAAAAAAAGCAGTTGAAACGACCGATGGACCGTTGTTGGTTTTATCGGGTGCGGGTACGGGCAAAACGCGCGTTTTAACAACGCGTATTGCATATATTTTAAATAATTCGCTGGCTATGCCGTGGCAGGTATTGGCATTAACATTTACTAACAAGGCAGCAAATGAAATGAAGGCGCGCCTGGCAAATTTTTCATCTGACGCATCTTGGTATGCGTCTGATGTATGGTGTGGGACATTTCATTCAATATGCCTGCGTATTTTGCGTGCAAATGCGGTGGCGGCTGGATTACGGCGCGATTTTTTAATTTATGGTGAAGATGACCAGAAAACCGTTCTGAAAAATGTTTTAACCGATATGGGATTGGATATCAAAGATTTCAGCCCGTCTGACTGGGTTGAACGCATATCGTCAATAAAAGATAAAGGACTGCACAGTCCCGAACATACATCGCCAACTGCATTAAAAATACTGGACGCATATAATGCGGAATTAAATCGTCTGGGGGCGGTTGATTTTGGTGATATCATATTATTGGTATTAAAGTTATTTGAATCAGATTCTGAAATACTTTTACGGTATCAACGACAGTTTAAATATATATTGGTTGATGAATTTCAGGACACAAATTCTGCCCAGATGCAATTTTTACAAATGCTGACGCGTGGGATAGAAAATCCGAATATTTGTTGTGTCGGTGATGATGATCAATCAATTTATTCGTGGCGTGGTGCGGAAATAAAAAATATTTTAAATTTTGAAAAAACATTTCAAAATGCGCAAATAATCAGATTGGAAACAAATTATCGCAGTACGCCAAACATACTGGGCGCGGCAAATTCATTAATTCGTCATAATACGGGGCGCCTGGGTAAAGATTTACGAACTGCGCCAGACGCACCGATTGGTGAACCTGTATATGTTTTAACCGTGCCAACTGATTTTGATGAAGCGCGCCTGGTCGCCGATACAATAATGCGAAAACCAGACGATAAACCGTATTCTGATTTTGCAATATTAATACGCGCCGGATCATTGTCGCGCCTGTTCGAAGAAGAATTTACATCACGCGGTATACCATATAAATTAATCGGTGCAACCAAGTTCTATGACCGGGCTGAAATCCGCGATTCAATTGCATACCTGCGATTGTTGGTATATCCATTTGATGATATATCTTTTTTACGCATTATTGGAAAGCCGCGCCGTGGTTTTGGCCCATCGGCGATTGCAAAATTACGCACGGCGGGTCAAAACCTGATGGATGGTTTGAAAAATGCACAATTGTCTGGCAAACAACATGTCGCCGCAGATGAATTTTTACGCGCATTTGATTTTGATTGGGCGGCAATGCCACCAACAAATGCGGCGAAAACATTGCTGGAAAATGCTGGATATATGAAAATGTGGCGCGAATCCAAGGATGCAGACGCCACCGACCGACTGGATAACATTCGTGAATTAATAACAAATGTAATTGCAAAGTATGATACATTGCCCGAATTTTTGGAACATGCGGCGTTAATGATGACCGATGATAATGATTCTGATGATGCATCGCCCACCACCACAGATGCGGTCAGTATTATGACAATTCATGCAGCCAAGGGACTGGAATTTGATACGGTTTTCTTGCCCGCCTGGGAAGAAGGCATTTTCCCAAATGATATGGCGGTTCAATCCGGCGGACTGGAAGAAGAACGACGGCTGGCATATGTTGCAATCACGCGCGCCCGCTGCCGTGCAATAATAATAAACGCAATGTCGCGTATGGTATTTGGTAATCGGCAATATAATTCACCCAGTCGTTTTATTACCGAAATGGATAACAGATATTTGGATTTCCAGGGCGGGGCGCCACGCGCATATAATTATGGTGGTCGCATTCCAACATCATACGAACGCCCGCGTGGTGCATCATATAACACATCAAAACCGCGCTGTGCGCCAGTTGAACATAAAACATCTGTGGGGCGTTTGGTAAATCACACGGAAATGGGCGGGGGTGTTGTTATCGAAGACGCGGGGGACATATTAACAATCGCATTCAAAAACAAAGGAATTAAAAAAGTCGCCCGTCAATTTGTTGAATTTGTTGATTAAATAATTTTTTTTAGATTTATTTTTTCTTTCTGATTATATTAACGACTTTCTTGCCCCATCCATATGCATTTTGCCCCAGTTTTTTTACATCATTGCCAAATTGCTTGCCAAAACTGTCATTAACACTGCCGCCCAAATCTTTTGCAATACTGTCGGCGCGATTTGCCAGATATGCAACCAGACAACCCGTCAACAATGTTATAATAAACCCATCATTTTCCAGCGTTGGAATTTCAGACGCCAGATTTGCATCCACTGTGCCTGATAACAATGCTGCACACACGGCGATAACAATCGATAATGATACAAAATATATTGCTGCATTTATGAAACGTTGGATTTGATTTTGTAATGATTCCGGCTTAAATAATCCTAAAAATCCATTATATATATCGCCAACGATACCCTTTAATGATGTTTTGTTAATCGTTTCGGCAATCGCGGTAAATGGCAACATTAAAACACCCAAGAACAAATCCATTATAACGCCCAGCCCCATTAACAAGAACTTAAACCCTGTATATAAAAATATAACAATAAATGTCGCGCCAACCAGTACAGTAAATGCGCTGGTGCCAATACCTGCAATCATCCATTTCCATCCCGCCACCACCGCTGTTGTAAAAAATCCAGACAGTCGCGTTGGAACGCACAATATATCCGCGGCGGCATTTGCATCAATTAACATATTACCCGATGTATTTGCCGCGGCATAGTCGCGAATTGCAGCGCATGTATCGGGCAATTCTGTGCCAATTGCGCCCGCAATTGCATTCAAGATTAAATCTGCCATATATGTGCCAACACCGACAATTGGACCCATAATCCACATAAAAACCTGGGCGGGTCCGAAATTTAATATGATAATCCAGATTAATATAACGCCGCCTTTTTTTACCAGATTAACACCAAAATCCATTGCACTGGCGCCGTTTTTCATCATATTGTATGCTTCAAACATTGCCCAGAAAATATACGCAATAATCATGAATATAATTGCAAACCGCACCAGTGAAGAATCCAACACTTCGGCAACAATTGAAAAACCATTCATCATTGCCAGACCAATTTTTGCCTCGAACGGGACATAGTCTGAAACAATTGGTTTTGGTTCCATCTGTTCCATATCGTGGGTTATGTCTGTTTTAAATAAATCAATATTGTCTGGCGTTGCCCAATTGCCATAATCACCAACATCTGCCATTGGTAAATTTGATGTTGCCGCATATGTCGTATTTGGTAAAATCAACACCATTGCCATAATGGCAATAATAATTTTGGCAAAGATAGATTTTATTTTTTTCATAAATTACTTTTTCCCAACCGCCTTTGATACCGCATCAAATATTTGTTGTGGTGCCGACCATATCTTTTTACCCAGACCCTTTGCCCATGTGCCAAAGTCAAATTGTTCTTTGCCACCGGCGGTTATTATACCATCCACCTTTGGCTTAATCGCATAGAAATATAACAAGAATATCCCAAACATTAATACCAAGAAATCCCACCCGTCATCCATAAAATCAAACGCATGCGGATATTCGCGTTCAACCGCCGCCTTTTGCGCGGTGAAACAGTCTTTGAATTTATCCCCGTCCATTTCCCCATTTGTGGTTGCAACGCGTTCGCATGTTGAAAATACATTCATAACAGACAGTGTTTGTGCATCTGGATTTTCAACCGTTTGCCCCATCATTGGTGGCAATATCGCACTGTATCCATCGCGTGGTCCCGGAAAGTATGCATCTGCCGCATATGCAACGATGGCATATGTAATCAAAACCTTTAAAGTTATTCCGACAACTTGCACCGCCGTTCGCACCAGCATATTAATTGCATTTTTCACAACCCCATCCGCCAGTTTCCATGTCTGTTCAAACGCCGCCGCCGCCAAAATTAACGGCAAGAATATAATCAGAAATACTAATTTAAACACAACAGACAAAATCTGAAACACTAAATCAAACCCGATGACCAAGAACATTAATACTAACGCCAGCCCGGCAATCCATGTAAATACGCCGCCGCCCAATCCCATCCATGCATAATTCATCAGTGAAAAACCGCCCGCCGCCCCCGCCAGCATAACACTGTTAATATTGCCCATGACGCACATGAACGGTTGTAAAATTGGGTTTAAAACATCGTCTGTTTCATTTGTTGTGGTCAATGCGCCACATGTTGCAGCGTCTGTAACGCCGGTCGCCGCCATGGACAGTTCTGCACCAACAAATAACACCGGGGTAATGGTTATATTTGCAACAGTTTTCAGCGCGGCATTTCCACCCATGCCCAACGCACCCATTAACGCGCCAACAATCATGACGCGTGCGCCCTGGCGCCATACTTTATCGAACCAGCCCTTTAATTCCAGTTTCTTTTCACTGGTATCCAGTGTCTGTGTTTTTTTTGCCGCGTCAAAGATATATTTTGCCGTATATATGAACAAGAACAATCCAAAACCGATTGCCATCAATATCCATATATTATCAACCATTGCGTCCCAGAAAAATTCAGCGGCGCGTCCAATTACAGCAAATAATTCCGAAATATACCCACACAGGAAACATCCATTTGCCGTTGCAATATCACCATTTTGAACACCAATTGCATTCAGAAATCCATCCATACTGGTATATGTTATTGCCGCGCCACTGATTGATGATGACAGATACCATATACCAATACCCAACGCGATTGCGCCCATTAACAGTCGTATGGCAATGGATATCAGTGTTGCTTTCATTTATCGTCTTTCTTTCCGCCCGATATAATTGTTTGTCCTGTTTTTTTAACTGTTTCAATTATATTTGTTGTTAATTTCATTGCATCATTTGCCAATTGTTCGGACAATTGATTTTCTGTTGATACACCGAACGAATCCAGAACCATTTTTGTAACATTGGGAATTTGGTCATATATAAAGTTTAACACATAAACCAATATTATGCATCCCCCCAATGTCATGACGGCTAAATTATCCCCCGACAGGTCGCCCGCAAATACTTCACCACTGGTAATCAGTTGCATGATATCAGCAGCACTTTGTCCCGGCGCCGAAAAGAATTTTGCAATAATAACCATTATAACAGTATATGTTAAAACCGCCGCTGCCAACGCAATAATTGCATTAATTAATTTTTTAAATTGTCCGGTTCCAACATTTTTTCCCAGATTTGAAATCCATGATGGCGCATTTGCGCCCTTGAATGCAACCAGTATTAACGACAATGGAAAGAAAAATGCAAAGAATGTCATCGCCACAATAATATCTGCAAAATAAAAACAGAACCGTATAAATAATTTAAAAAATCCGTAAAACAAATATAATCCGATAAAGAACAGAATAATGTGTTTAATCAGTGCACCGATGCCCAACAGCGCGTCTAATGAGAAAGCCTTGTCCATAACAGCAATCCCCAGTTTCATATATGATTGGAATTGTGTAATGGTTGTTTTCATTAATAATATAATACTGTCGCGCAACTGTGGGCGAAAGAACCCATCATCAGATATTTCCATTGGCTGATAGTGAACTTTTTCATTTACGGTTTCTGGATTTGTTTGCAACATGCTTTGTGTATAAACCAGTGCGATATTTGTAACCGGTTCAAATGTAACCGATGAAACAAAGCGCGGCAAATAAACCCCCAGACTTAAAAATGCCAATGATACCAGTGAATTTATAATTAACGGCTTTAATGATTTTTGATACCACGGGTCAGATACGCCACCCTTGATATTTTGCCATACGGCATTCAGTACAACAAACGCAAATAATACACAGAAAATAATTGCACAGAAAATAACGAATTGATCATACACTGCGGCGGCGGCATTTGACACAATCTGGAACAGCCGGTCAAATATCGGACAGCCCCAGCACTGAACACTTGAATCAATCAAAGAATTCATAAATCCGTTCATTTCTTTTTAATCCACCCCAATGCTTTACCAACAGTTGTGCCGATATTTTTAACATTCTTTGTCATAATTTTAGAATCACTGATAACCTGGTTATACAGTTTATCCATACCGCTGCCGACATATCTGTCCAGTTGTTCGCGTGTTAATTTAAATATGCGCAACATTAAATAGAATGTCAGTATTGCTGACAGCCATAATATAGAATGTTGCCCAAATCCCATTGCGCTGTGTGCAACCTGGGGGACATTTGATGACGCGGCACCACCCGCGGCGACAACGAATACAGATGACGACCATTGGAATAAAGATTTTATAACAGCAATATTAACGATTAAAATAAACGCGCATGCAATCATGGTTATAACCAGTTTTTGCAACGCCTTGGTAATACCGCCAAATGCTGGCCATATATCAAACCATTTGTCACTGGGCTTTACGACATATGCCAATACTTGGAACGGATATAAAATCAGTGCCATTCCAAAATTAAATATTGCCTGGATAATTAACAACGCCATAAACAGATTGCTGGAAACAAATGTGAATACTAATAATACCCCTGTGACCAGGTTCAAGAAATCTTCGCCACCATGTGGCACCAATGTTATTAATCCGCGCAATCCAGTATTTATAAAATCAAATCCGCGTTTGATAACCTGGTTATTTACATGTGATATTTCTGATACGGGTTGAACCAAGAATTCACAACTTTCTTTTGAAATCCATCCCTGGTCCAGAACGGATTCTGGACATTCAATTTTTGGCGCACTGCCTGCGACATCGTTTATTGTATTGGTCAAACTTTCTGTATAAATTGCCCCGAATTGTAAAAATGGATTAACCAGCCATTCTGTTAAATACACGGGCTTTAATTGTAATAATACCACGGCGGCAATAATTGCACGAATGCCGGGCTTTAACAAATTTGTTGCGATTGTAAACCCGCTGATGCCATCTGCCATTTCGCCGCCACCCGAAAAGCCGAAAAAAGACACCCACAGTTTTGGGAAATACATTTTTAATAAATACAACACCATTGATACCGCCAGAAATCCCCAGACAAATATGTAAATAATTCCATCGCCGTTTCCGACAAAGAATTCATACCCGCCCGATGCAATGGTCATTAATGCATCCAGAACGGTTGGTATAATTGGCGCCAGGTTTAATGCATCAACAATACTTTTGTCCGCCCCAAATGTAACAGACGGAATAAATACAAAACACATTGCCATTAATACAATGTGCCGCAGTGCATAAAAAAATGTGCGTTTGAATAAAAACATTCTCTCTAATATTAATTTATCTTTTCAATTATATCACATTTAGGGCAAAATATGATATACTTTAAGCAATGAACAGACTAAAAAAATTTTGGATTGTTTTTTTGTCTTTCCTGCCATTTTCGGCGGGGGCGGTTGCACCATTTGTTGTTGGCGCAATTGCTGGTATTGGTGTTATTGCTGGTTTTTCAATATACAGAACGACTGTTCCCGTTGATATGGCGGGGGCAATGAATTTCTTTTCCAGTTGTTGGTCGTGCCAGATGTTTGCAGATGTTATGGCGACAATATCCGGACTGTTGCCACGGGTATATAATGCAATTGGAACGGTTATATTGCCATTTTCTGCGGGATTGATGGCGATATGGTTTGCATGGAAATTATTTTCTGGATTTATTAATGCCAAGATTGATGAACCATGGTCAATTGCCAGCGATTTTGGCACAAAGTTTATAAAGTTAGGATTTGTCGCTGCATTATTAATGGTGCCATTGCCCCGAATGTTAACAGATATTGTAATTGAACCAATATTTAATATAGGGTTGTCGTTAAATCGTGTGGTTTCTGGCAACGATGAATTTGCAAAATGTGTTGTTGCAACTGCCATTGCAGATCCTGTATCGGTCAGTGAATCTGCCGCATCCGATGGTGCATTTTCGCCACGTCTGCGTCATAACCTGGCGTGCGAGGTTGCAAATGTTCATCAAATGACTGGATTAGGCATGACAGTTGGTTGGACGATGCTGAACATGGCATTTAATGATGAATACATGCATAAAATTATGTGGGATATACCAATATTTCCAAATGTTCCGATATTTTTTGCGGGCTTGTTAATCCTGGTGTTATTCTTTTTCGCATTATTGCCTATTCCATTATATTTTCTGGAAGTATTTATAAAACTGTCCATGGATTTAATAATGCTGCCATTTATGATGTTGTCATGGTTGTTCAATGGCTGGGCAATATTTCCAAACGGTGGTCGCAATATCAAAGATATGATAAATGATGTTGTCCAATCAACCGCTGGGATTGCAATTATTGGCGTGTTTATAACATTTTCTGTAATGTTTTTAAATGCGGTGTTTGGTCGCTGGAACGGGGCAGACAGACTGGCGACGGCATTGGCACAAAATGATCCAACAATTTTGATGGACGGATTAATGATGCGCAACGACAGCATAATAACGATTCTGTTAATGGGAATATTTACCGCCATGTTTATGACGATGATACCAGCATTGGTAAAAATGCTGTTTGCCAATGTAAAAATTCCTGATGCGACATATGAAACAACGAAAAAGAACATAAATATTATGTGGGGAAACCTGAAAAAATGGTACGCCGCACTAAAAAAATAAAAAATCAAGTGCTTTATTTATCCTGCCCCCCTTTTTTACAATATCCGAATCTGATATAATTCATAGCAATGAAACAGTTTCCGATTCTTTATTGGCCGCGCCGAACGACTGGGGATACAGATTACCAGTTATCGCGCAAGGTTATAAACACAGACGCCGGTGTAATGCCCGATGTTATAACAGGCGATTTGGACATTGCGGAATTTTTATCTGCGAATCCAAATGCGCGTGTTTATTATCCGGTGTTTTGCGAATCGACCGGCTGGTGGGGGGAATTATTGGGTGGCAATGCGCTGGTTACCGATAAATTGATAATATCGCCCGAATGCCAACTAATGGTTATTGAATCTGAAAAAAATGCATCGCATGCGCGTGGTGGAAAAAACCAGTTATTGGCGGCAGAAATATATCCTGCCAGTGGATTTTTCAAAAAAATGAATTCTGGGATTGCAACTGTTGCGGATATGTTGGCAACTGATGCAGGAACGATATTGGCATTGTTTTCCGGAAAAAGTCAAAGCCAGTTCATAAACATACTGGAATCGACCGGCAATTCATATTTGGGTTGTATCGGTCGTTATTAATGTGTTATTATTGCTTGATTTCCGGAAAAATGATTGTATAATTTTCGGGCTTGAATTTTAATAAAAGGGTAATACGATGAAAAAAGGCATTCATCCTGAATATTATGAAATAAATGTTACCATGACAGATGGTAATACGGTAAAAATGTATTCTTCGGTCAAGAAAGATTTGATTTTGTCCACAGACAACTTGAATCATTCTGCTTGGACGGGTCAGCGTAATAATGCCGGCGAAAAAGGACAACGCGCGGCGAAATTTAAAAATAAATTTGCCGGATTCAAATTTTAAATCTGGTTAATTATTAAGCGGGGCGATGAAATGGAATTGCTGATAAAGGGTTCAACCGAACTGAACAAAATGTTCATGGCGTTACAGCGAACAGCAATTGGATTGCGTCATGATTTTGGCGAAGTTGAAAACCTGCAACAATCATTGCGTGGCGCCCGTGATTTTGTTAAAAAGGCTGCTGCCAGAATCGAAGAAAGTATCCTGTCGGATTTATTATTGGTTCGTCCATCCGCGGGATTATTAACGCCAAATGTATCGCATGCGGGTGATGGACGTGATGAATTTGTTTTGGCATTATCTGGTGCGGCAAACTTTGTACGCGCAAATCCACATTTTGCAATTTCATTGGCATTGCGTTCGAATGATGAAACAAAGATTGCATTGGTATATTCACCTATTGATGAACGGTTGTATTATGCAGAATCGGGTCGTGGTGCATATGCATTTTCGGCATTTCATTCGGCGCGCACCCGCGTATCAAATTTATCAGAACCATCAGATTTAACAATTGCATATAATATAACCGATAATCGTAAAATCATTGGTGATGTTCGGCGCACGGGTTGTCCGGCATTGGACTTGGCATGGGTTGCGGCGGGTAAATTTGATGCATTTGTATCTGAACCATTGGATTATGCTGAAATTGCGGCGGGTGAATTATTGGTCCGCGAATCAGGCGGTAAAATCACAATGGGGGCGGATTTAATCGCAACCAATGGGAAAATTGAATTATAATAACCGCCAAAATGGCGGTTTTTTGGTGACCCGGATGGGTAAAATCCCAATTTATTATACGGTGTTTTCCCCAGGAGAGAGAAATATCACACGATATTTTTTGCCGGGTCAAAAAATAAAATCCGGGTCTTGAATTTGATGGGGATGCCCATTGTTGTGGAGATAAGAGAGGCATCCCCCGTTTAAAAATAATCGCCACCCCACAAAAGCAAAAATATTTATGGCGGTTGGAGGTTCAAAACTATATTAAGCGATAGCGGGATTTATTCTGTATATTCATCCCCCTCCAACCGATACGGTTGGCAGGATTTTAACACAACCCGGTGCGTGCTTAATAGGGGTTTTGATGCCTCACACAGGTTTATTAACGCCCATGCAAAAAAATTATAACATGCTTTGATACAGAATGCCAGAAAATAAAAATGAAATTTTAATACAAAACTTGCAAATGCACTATAAATATCCTAAAATTTACCTGATATGAAAATTAAAAAAATACTGCGTATTTTTCTGAATATTTTATTTTGGGGCTTTACATTGGGTATCGCCGCATTGGCGATATTGATTTTTATTTATGGCAATGATTTGCCAGATTACAAGAAATTGGCAACATATGCACCGCCGGTTGCAACGCGCCTGTATGCATCTGATGGCAGTTTATTGATTGAATACGCCGAAGAACGCCGGGTGTTTATTGATTTTGCCGACATGCCGCCACAGTTGGTAAATGCATTTGTTGCTGCCGAAGATCAAAATTTTTGGACGCACCCAGGAATTGATGTCCAGGGTATTGTCCGCGCATTGGTAAATAATGGAATGCATATGTTGGGATTTGATGCACGTTTTTCTGGTGCGTCAACTATAACACAACAGGTTGCGAAAAATTTCTTTTTAACATCTGAACGCACAATTTCCAGAAAGATAAAAGAGGCTATTTTAGCAATGCGTCTGGAACGCACTTTTTCAAAGCAACATATCATGACGCTGTATTTAAATCAAATATTCTTGGGCGCGCGTGCATATGGTGTTGGTTCTGCGGCATTGATGTATTTTAATAAACCTGTATCTGAATTAAGTCTGGCAGAATGTGCGTTTTTAGCGTCCCTGCCAAAGGCGCCAAATAATCGCGACAAGGCAATTGAACGCCGAAATTATGTTCTGCGTCGCATGGTCGAAGAAGGCTATATAACCCAGGCTGATGCCGATGCCGCGGCGACGGAACCATTAAATATAAACAGCGGGTTCACCGCACAAATGGAAGATGAATTTCAATATTTTGCCGAAGATGTTCGCCGTCAATTATTAGAAACATTAGGACGGGAAACACTGTACAATGATGGTTTGTATATAAAAACAACAATTGTCCCCGATTTACAACGCGCGGCATCTGCGGCACTAAATAAAGAACTGGACAGATATAATTCAATACGCGGTGAAAACGAACCGAAATTACAGGGTGCAATTATCGCGATGAATCCGCATACCGGGCGCGTGTTGGTAATGTCTGGCGGGCGCAGTTTCGCAGACAGCTCGTTTAATCGTGCAACCCAGGCAATGCGTCAAATTGGCAGTACGATAAAACCATTTGTCTACTTGGCGGCATTGGAACGCGGTATTTCGCCCCAGGCAATGATTCTGGATGCACCAATCGTTGGATGGCGTGAAAATAATACACTGTGGAAACCAGAAAATTACGATAAAAAATTTATGGGTGATGTGCCACTGCGACTGGCGCTGGAAACATCGCGTAATGTTCCTGCCGTACGATTGGTGCAAAGCTTAGGGGTTGAAAACGCGATTGAGGTTGCCCAGCGTTTCGGCGTGTATCCTGCTGATTTGGATAATATAAATCTGTCAATGGCATTGGGGTCTGGTGAAACAACATTACAGCGTTTGGTGTCAGGATATTCGGCATTCGTCAATGGCGGGCATTTGATACAGCCAAAATTGGTTGATTATATCGAAGACAGATATGGTCGTGTTTTGGATGGCAACAATGTTGATTTAGTCGAATGGAATGCAGATTTATTGCCACCAGAAAAAACAGCAGAATCAGAACCGTTATCTGATCCGCAAAGTTTATATCAAATGGTATCGATTTTACAGGGAACTGTTGAACGCGGTACTGGGAAACAGGCGCGTGTTCCTGGACACACAATTGCGGGGAAAACAGGAACCACCAACGATGTCAAAGACATATGGTTTGTCGGTTTTTCCAAGAATTTAATTGCCGGCGTTTATTTGGGGTTTGATACGCCAAAACCATTGGGGCGCGGCGCTGGCAGTCATATGGCTGCGCGTGTATTTGCAGACTTTATGAAAGAAGCATTAAAGAATGAAAAAAATCAGCCGTTTTCTGTTCCAGACGGATTAACATTTGTGCGTGTAAATCGTCGCAGTGGTGCCGCCGCAGCTGATGATCCAAATGGTATTATAATAACCGAAGCGTTTAAAGCCGGTCAGCATCCAAATCCTGCCCCACAAAAGGCGGCACAGGAAACGGGTCCCGCGGTTGGTGGCGTATTTTAATTAAACATTATATAAAAAATGTGTTATAATCCCCGTATAATACAGGGGGAAGAAAATGAAACGGTTATTTTTTGGGGCGGTTTTATGTCTGGCACTGGGGGCGTGCGATACACACAATCCCACGATTACATGTGGTGGATATAATGTTGATATGAAATTATCAGATGATGGTGAAACATTAACCGCGGTTATAAACGGTGATGAAATGACATTAACGCATGCGATATCGGCATCTGGGGCGCGTTATGTTGGTGAATTAAATGATACAATTGTGACACTGTGGAACCAGGGTAATGATTGGACAATGTTTTTAAACGATGATGCGCCGATTGAATGTACATCTAAATAGCGTTTGTTTTGTGTAATTTATATGATAAAATGTTCAGCATAAGAAGGAGATTTTTATGCTGACATCTTTTTTTCTGGCGCATGGTGCAACATTTTTTGCCAGTGGTTGGACACAGTTTGCCGCGGCATTTGGTTTGGCGTTTTTAATAATGATTATATTTGGTCGACCATTTATAAATGCAATGCATCGCTGGCAAAAGAAAGGACAGCCAATCAGTGAAAATGTCCCGGCGGCGCATCGGGCAAAGGCGGGTACCCCAACAATGGGTGGATTGTTGGTTGTTGTGGCAATATTAATCCCCAGTATTTTATTTATGCCACCGTCGAATCCGACCGGTTGGATTGCACTGTTGTCGCTGGTAATGTTTGGTGCAATTGGTTTTGCCGATGATTACAAGAAAGTGCGCAGCCAGTCGAAAAAATCATCAAATGGACTGTCGCCGTTGACGCGTCTGGGTATAGAGGCAATTTGTGTTGTAATTTTGGCATATTTAATAAATAAAACGATTCCATTATATATTCCAGAATTATCATTAATATTGCCGTTTGGCTTTATTTGGTCATTTGGTATACTTTATTATGTATTTGCATATTTTGTAATCGCTGGCAGTGCCAATGCCACAAATATCACAGATGGTCTGGATGGGATGTTGGCAAAATTGTATATGCCGGTACTGGTTGTGTTGGTTGTTGCATTATATGGTGCAACCCGCATTGGATTTATGGATACAGTAATGTTCTTGCCAGATGCCAGCGGTCTGTATGCGGTACTGGGGGCGGCATTTGGTGCAGTCTTGGGATTTTTATGGTTTAACGCCAAACCGGCATCGATATTTATGGGCGATGTTGGATCATTGGCATTGGGCGGATTTATGGGTACGGTCGCAATGCTGTTAAAGTCTGAAATAATAATGGCGATTGCCGCCGGTATGATGGTATTAATATTGTTATCGTCATTTATTCAAACAATATATTTCAAAATATCGCGCAAAATCACCGGAACTGGTCGGCGCGTATTTTTGCGCGCGCCATTGCATCATCATTTCGAAGAACTGGGGTGGCCAGAAACAAAAATAGTCGACAGATTTTTCATAATGTCGATACTGTTTTCTGGATTGGCACTGGTATTATTAAAATTTGCATAACATAACCAGCCCCGAAATTTCGGGGCTGTTTTATAAATTTTTATCCGCCAGTATATTTTCATAAAAAAGATGATATAATAAGCATTGAAATGTTTAAACGAACCGAAGAAAGCAAACTGACCAGTTGGTATTTTGAAATAGACCGGCGACTGTTGTGGCTGGTGCTATTGTTGGTGTTTGCTGGCGCCCAGTTTATGATATCGGCTGGACACGCGGCGGCGGGGCGTATTGGCGAACCATGGTATTATTTTATATTAAAAGCATTGCCGTTTTACTTTATTGGTCTGATTACCATGTTTGCCAGCAGTATTTTATTAAATAAAAAATGGGTACTGCGCATATCGTGGATAAATGTCGCGGTATGTCTGGCATTATTACTGTTAACTGTTGTTGCGCCACATTATATCAAGGGCTCTGCGCGATTTGTTGATTTGGGGCCATTCAATGTTATGCCGTCTGATATTATGAAACCGGGCTTTATAATGTTAACGGCGTGGTTTTTATCAAAAATGCGTGATGCATATGGTGATAATATTTTCTTTAATAAAGATGCATGGCGTATGCGGTGGCTCAGTTGGTGGCCGTATTTTGCGGTGTTTGTACCAACATTTGTTATAATATTGCGTCATCCTGATTTGGGAACCGCAATTCTGTATTTTGCGGTTTTGTGTGCAATGATGTTTATGGCGGGATTGCCATGGATTGTTGTGCCAATATTAGGTGGTTTGGTTGGACTAGTGTTGTTGTTTGCATTTTTTACAATGCCCCATGTTCATAATCGTATTATGGCATTCGCCACCGGCAGCGGGGATACATACCAGGTACGCCAATCAATTCAATCAATTCAACATGGTGGACTGCTGGGCAGTGGTGATGAAGCATTCATAAAACAATCGTTGCCCGATTCGCATACTGATTTCATATTTGCCGCCATTGCCGAAGATTGGGGGGCGATTGTTGCGTGTGCATTATTGTTTGTGATATTCAGTGTGTTGCGACGATTAATAATTGATGCCGCATCTGCGCGTGACAGATTTGTTATGTATGCAACGGGTGGTGCGGCGGCATTATTTGGAACCCAGGTTTGTATTAATTTAATGTCAACATTGCATTTATTCGCGCCAAAGGGAATGACATTACCATTTATTTCATACGGGGGCAGTTCTTTTGTCGGATTTTGCCTGTTGTTCGGAATGGTTCTGGCAATTGTTCGTGAAGATAAGTGGAAATAAAAAAATCGGGCAATGCCCGATTTTTTTTATCTTTGTTTTTGTAATTGTTGTTTAACTTGCTTTTTTATTTTTCGTGGCAGTTTTTCACCCATCTGTAATTTTTTCGTGACAATTTCGAATTTTTCTTTTTTTACCTGTGGTTGTTCCATTGTATTGCCACCAAAATCACGGATATAGTGATTTATTATTCCCATATAACTGGGGCTGTATCGTAATTCCAGATGCATATTTTTTACCAACCGTAAAACAGCCAATGCATCCGCGCGCGTTTTTTCTGGCAATTGATACGCATATTTTATATCGCGCATTGCAGACAAACTTTGACCCAGACGACCATACCATCCCCAACTGGTCGCAAACAATTTATCCAATACCAATGAAAAATACATCTTGCGCAGTTTTTTGTCTGGTTCATCACGAATAATTTTCATCATTGCCTTGAAATTATCTTTGTTTAATGTGATAAAACCATCTTTTGGCAACAGGTTAATAAATTTTTGATAATTTTTTGAATTACCCGTCAATTGCTTTATCAATTGTTTGGGTTCAATATATGTATTTTGCATAACAAGACTCCTGTGTTGCAATATTTGATTGCGGTGATATACTTTATAATTAATTATTATTATATCATAACCAAGGGGAATTTTCTATGAAAATCTGGATTGCGACTGGTGGAACGGGTGGGCATGTTTTTCCGGCATTAAGTGTTGCCACAGAATTAGTCGCGCGTGGTCATCGGGTTATAATATCCCGTGATGGGCGCGTACAAAAAATGGTCGCCGATGGTGCGCCACGCGGTGCAAAAATTGTGTCTGTGTGGGCATCGGGTGTTGGCGCAAAAAGTCGTGCAAAACAAATAATTGCATTATTTAAAATTGCTGTATCGGCGGCGTGGTTAACAGTGCGATTTTTATTTTCGCGCCCCAATCGCGTTGTTGCATTTGGTGGTTATTCATCTGTGCCGGTTGTGTTTGCGGCGCATGTCTGGAAAATACCGACATTTTTGCATGAACAAAATGCTGCAATTGGGCGCGCAAATAAATTTGCGTTGCGTTGGGTAAAAACATTGATGACCAGTTTTCCAACGGTTGACGGTATTCCACAAAATTCACCTGTGCGTATTGTTTATACTGGGTTGCCGGTCAGACATGAATTTTTATCATTGGCGGGCGCGCCGTTGCCAAATGAATCAAAGATATTTGTAACAGGCGGTTCATTGGGCGCGCAAATTTTGGATGATGTTGTCCCAGCGGCGATATTGCAAATGAAAAACAGAAAGATTTTTATAACACATCAAACGCGTCCTGAAAATGTTGCGCGTCTGCAAAAAATATATGCTGAAAATAAAATTCGTGCGAATGTGTTATCGTTTGTTCATGATATGGCGGGCGCAATTGCTGGGGCTGATTTAGTAATTGGGCGCAGTGGTGCCAGCACGGTTGTTGAATTGGAAACAATTGGTCGCCCGGCAATATTAGTGCCATTAAACATTAACCCAGACCAGGCAGCCAACGCCGCCAGTTTTGCGCGTCTGGGTGGTGGATTTACCGTCCCCCAGGAAAAGTTCACCCCACGCTGGTTGGTGGCAACACTGACTGAATTATTTGACAATCCAACGCGCCTGGAAAAAATGGCAAAAAAATCATTGGTGCCAAATAATGCAGTGCAAATTATTACCGATGAAATAACAAAATGATATCAGATGCATTTTTCCACTTGCGTGCGATTCGTCATTTGTTCTATGATAGTTGCAGGAAGGAAAGGAAATTATGCGTCGGATTGCAATATCTGTATTATCAGTTTTTGTTGTATTTCCGGCATTGGCGGACGCGCGGTTGCCGGTTGTAAATCTGTCTGCGGGCGGGATTTCTGCCCGTGCAGCATTTGGTGAACCAATTGTTCAGCCGGTTGTAAAAATAAATCAATTGGCGCCGGTCGTTGCCAAAACAAAATCAGAAACAACATCATCCGTAAAATCAAATACAGACGCAACGCCACAGATTGCATCACGCAGTGCTGATGTTTCTGTGTCATCAAAAACACAATCACGCAGTGCATCTGTTGATACCGGCGAACAGATTGTTGCATCGGCGGATGTTTTATCACCACGCCGCCCCAGTTCAGATTTATGGGCACGGGTTGATACGCCATTGCGTTTGCCGAATCCATCTGAATTTTCAGTGATTAAATCCGATGCCATATTACCAGAAGAAAGTTTAAATGAAACACCTGTTCGCGTTGCATCGGTGGCACAATCACAGCCTGAACAAAATACGCGGGCGGCGGAATCTGTAAATACGGTTGCATCGGCACAACCATTATCAGAACTGGATGCGCAAATCGCGCGTTTGAATGAATTACAACGGCGCGCAGATGCCAGCGTTGCGGACGATGTTGCGCCGCGTGCAACAACGCAGACACGCAGTGTCGTTGCGCGTAATGTTGTCGCGCGCCCATCGATACAGACACAGACAAACACGGCATCTGCGGCACAGCCCGTGCGTACAGTTGCAAAAAACAATACAGATACTGGTACACATGATATAAATTTATCGCGTATGGTTGTGCCGATGGACGATGATGTTATTGTTCGTGCGGTGGAAAAATCTGAATCACCACGAATCGCATCTGTTCGCAATGATATGACCAGTATGTCGCCCAGTGAATTGCGCAAGGCATTCAGAAAAACATTCTTGTCAGAAAACAAACATTTATCAACATTCCAAATTGATGATCGATTTGATGTTGCCAGCGATATGACCGCAAATGCAGCGGGATTCACATCGGCGCGTGATTTATCTGAAACTGGCGAAAGTATTCGTCCACTGGAAATAAAAATAAATTTCCGTAATGACGATTCGGCATTGTCGCGTGATAACTATACATTGTTAACAGAATATGCAGGAATTGTATTAAGCAATCCAACCCGTGCGGTCCAGGTTTCAATTCCTGCCAGTGCAACAACCAACAATGATGACAGAAAATTGGCGGCACGCCGTTTGGCGATTGTTGAACAGGTCCTGCGCGATAATGGTATTTCAGAACAGCGCATATTACCAGTATTATCCCAGCGTGATGAAGAAGGTTTGGTATTGCGTATGATTTCATTGGATCAATATGAAACATTAACTAAACAACAACGTGATATATTTGGCGATACCGTCAGCAAGAAAACATACAGAAGTATGTCGTGGTAATGCAAATCGCACATAATATTTTTAACATCGCAACCAGATTTTCACAAAAATCAATAGAATTTTTATTCCCGTCATCATGCCCGTTATGTGGTATGCCAGTGTCGACACATGGTGAATTATGTGGTGATTGTTGGAATGCGTTCAATTGGATTAGTAATCCAAAATGTTCGCGCTGTGGCTATCCTTTTCCAGCCAATCTGGATTTTGATAACGCGGCATTGTGTCCAAATTGTGCATCTGGTGGATGCGTGTTGGATTTAATTCGTGCGGCGTGTACATACGATGATTCTGCGCGTGGCGCAGTTCTGCCGTTTAAACATGCCGGTCGAATAAAGAATGCACGATTCATGTCGCGTGCAATGATATGGGCATTGCGTGATACTGATATTTCCCCAGATATTGTTATGCCAGTTCCATTGGCATGGCGTCGGTTATTTCATCGTGGTTATAACCAGGCGGCATTACTGGCGCGTCCAATTGCACATGTGTTTGGGGTCCCAATGGATGTGGACAGTGTTCATCGTCTTTACCGTCCAGACATGGGGCATAAAAATGCGGCGCAACGCGCCGAAAATATTCATGGCGTTTTCACTGTTATTAATCCAGACAAAATTCGTGGTCGGAATATATTATTGGTTGATGATGTTATGACGACTGGGGCGACATTTTCTGAATTGCGCCGTGTATTGGTAAATGCCGGTGCAAAATCCGTATATGGTGTTGTGTTTTGCCGTGTTGTTCGCGCAATATAAAATATTTAATTTCTGATATTATTATGTTCATTCATCAGTGTTTTTACCATGCCCATTTTTTGTCCGGCGAATTCTTGGGCAATAACTTTTTCTGAACACATTTTTAACAGATTTTCCATTTTACCGGCCAGTGTGTTTATATTTTTTGATTTTTTATTTGTCCCGGATATTTTATTAAATGTAAAGCACGCCGGCATAGAATCTATGAACATTCCATATTTTGCATACAAACCGTTTGGGGCATTGTGCGAAAATTGACTGAATAAATCCACTGATACGATTTCCCCGTTTGGATCGGTATATTCAAACGAATAAACAGTTGCCAATTCTGTGTTTGAAACCGATACATAGCAAATCGGAATTATTCTGCACAAGATTTTATATAATTTATCTGTCATTAATATAATGATATTGCTTGATTCAGTTTTGTCAATCAGCATTTGTATATTGAATTATGATTGCTTGAATTTTGTTTTTTATCTGCTAGGATTCACAAGGTATGAATTTATAGGATAAAGCGATGAAAACAGAATTGGGCAAAAACATAAATACGCGTGAAATGGAATCCAGAATCCAGGAATTTTGGGATTCTAATAACTTTTGGACGAATGATGTTAAGTCTGACAAAACACCATTTTGCGTAATGATGCCGCCACCAAATGTTACTGGTAATCTGCATATGGGACATGCACTGGATAATGTCTTGACCGATATTATTTGCCGGTACAAGCGTATGTGTGGATATGATGTCCTGTGGCAACCGGGAACTGACCATGCATCAATCGCAACCCAGTTGCTGGTGGAACGCGACCTGTCAAAACGCGGCATTAATCCGCGTTCTTTGTCCAAAGAAGAATTATTAAAAACAGCCTGGGGGTGGAAGGCAGACAAGGGCGGTCAAATTATAAATCAGTTGCATATATTGGGTGTGACGCCTGTTTGGCATCGCGAACGCTTTACAATGGATGACGGTCTGTCGCGTGCAGTGGTTAAGTTGTTTGTGAAAATGTATAACGATGGGTTGATTTATCGGGCAAAGCGTTTGGTTAACTGGTGCCCGAAACAGCAAACATCTGTTTCTGATTTAGAAGTTGAAACCCGCGATGAAAAGGGTAAATTCTATTACTTTAATTATCCATTGGTTGGTGGTGGTGAAATTGAAATTGCGACCACGCGTCCAGAAACATTATTTGGCGACCAGGCAATTGCGGTACATCCAGAAAACGAACGGTTAAAACATCTGATTGGGCGTACAGCAATCATACCACTGACTGATATTGAAATACCAATTATTGCAGATGCTCACGCCGACCCAGACAAGGGAACTGGTGCGGTGAAAATCACCCCGGCACACGATTTTGATGACTGGGAAGTGGGCTTGCGTCATAATTTGACACCGGTTTGTATATTAACGCCTGATGCAAAATTAAATGATAATCCGGTTGTACCGGAAAAATACCGTGGTATGGACCGATTTGCGGCACGCGCGGCAATTGTTACCGATATTGATGCGGCGGGATTATTGGTAAAAATCGAAGATAAAATAATCCCAACACCATATTCCGAACGCGGTGGCGTTGTGGTTGAACCATATTTAACAGACCAGTGGTTTGTTGATGCTGAAAAATTGGCGACCGCGGCAATACGCGTTGTTGAAAACGGCGATATAAAATTTATGCCGGAACATCGGTATAATTTATTTATGTCATGGATGAATAATATCCGTCCATGGCCAATTTCGCGCCAGTTGTGGTGGGGGCATCGAATACCGGCATGGTATGACGCAGATGGGAATATTTATGTTGCTGAAACCGAAGCGGACGCCATCAAACAGTCTGGGGGCAAAGAATTAACCCGCGATAATGATGTGCTGGATACATGGTTTTCATCTGCGCTGTGGCCATTTTCGACATTGGGGTGGCCTGATGATACACCAGAATTGAAAAAATATTATCCCACAGATTTATTGTACACCGGCGTGGATATAATCTTTTTCTGGGTTGCGCGTATGATAATGATGGGCATGTATGTAATGCATGATGTTCCATTCAGAACGGTAAACTTTCATGGTTTGGTCCGCGACAGCAAAGGGCAAAAAATGTCCAAGACCAAGGGCAATGGCACAGACCCGTTAACCGTTGTTGAAAAATTTGGCGCCGACGCATTGCGCTATTGGGTGGCAACTGCGCCAATTGGTACAGATATCAGATACAGTGATGACGAGGTTAAACGCGGTTCCAAATTATTGACCAAGTTATGGAATGCGGCGAAATATGTTCTGATGAATTTGAACGATTTTGAACCGAACGCCGCCGCGCCTGTTGCGATTGAAAATCGTTTTATCGAAGACAGATGGGTACTGGCAGAATTAAATCGGACAATTGCGGATGTTCGTCGTAATTTGGATAAATACGATAATTATAATTCACGCAGTGCGATTGACACATTCTTTTATGAAATCTTTTGCGACCAGTACCTGGAATTTATCAAGGACAGATTCTGGTCCCCAGAAAAATACAGTGCGGAATCAAAATTATCAGCACAATGGACTTTGTATGAAGTATTGCGTGCGATAATCGGCATGTACGCACCGTTTATACCATTCCAAACCGAAGAACTGTGGCAAAAAATATATCAACCATACGAAGGTGGTCAAACACTGCATTTAACGGCGTATCCATCAGTTGATGCGGCGTGTGATACGGACATATCAGAAATGCAAATCGCATTGGATATATTAAAGACTGTACGCGGTTTACGCACAGAACGCAAGATTGGCAATGGTGCGAAACTGGCAACATTGACTGTTCCATCTGCGACACCGGCATCGTTGCATGGTGTGATAAAGTCTGCATCGCGTGCGAATGAAATCGTTCTGGGCGATACGGTTGATTTTGTTGTCACAGAAAATCCGGTAAAACAGGGTGAATAAATGACAGAAAAATTGATTGAACAGCGCGTATTACAGGCGTATCAGTGCGACAGGTATGGTTATGTGCGCCCATTGATATTGATGAATGAATTACAGGGCGTTGCCGACACACATGCCGAAGTTTTGGGGTGTGGGCGTACATACCTGTTGGCACATAATATGGCATGGGTGGTGACGCACTATCTGGTCGATATTATCGAAGACCCACGCGAAGGCGAAGAATTATCGTTCATCACATGGCCATCGGCGCACGATACATTGCGTGCGACCCGTGATTTCCAGGTTCGTGGTGCAGATGGTCGACTGTTGGTGCGCGCAACATCACAGTGGGTTTTAATTGATATGGCGCGCCGCCGTCCGCTGGTGTTGGATGAAAACTTGCCATATTGGTCAATAATTCCTGAACGCGCGTGGGATGAACCGTTCGTAAAATTCCCAGGCTTTGAACCGACCAAGACGCATGTTATGAAATGCCGTTTTGATGATATCGATGTTAACCAGCATATAAACAATGCCGTCTATGCCGTGTGGGCAACGGAAAGTGTCGGATATCTGTATCGTAACCAGCACAAATTAAAGCGTATTGAATTGAATTTCAAAAAAGAAATCAGTCCAGATACCCCCCAGATAGAGGTTGATGTTGCAATAGATGGTCTGACCAGTCGCCACAAAATTCGTACAGGTGATACGGAACACGCATCTGTTATTTGCACCTGGGCAGAATTGTGATGTTTACCCCACGCCCCACCAATTTCCCATCTATGGGGGCGGGGCCCACTCTCTTGTCATCCCGTGGCTTGACCACGGGATCCAGGTATATTTATGTCCGCACCCTGGATGGGGTGCGGTACTTCTGTATTACCTGGGCCCCGGTGTCAAGCACCGGGGTGACAAAGAGAATTCAGGATAGCAAAAACCCGCACATGATAATTTTTTCCTTGCAAGATATGTGGCAAACAAATAAAATCAATATAAAACATATGCCTAATCCAAACCACCGTTTAGATCAGGCAATTTTTATTTTGTAAACGCCCCGGTTTTCTGCGTGTTTTGCACCATGGTTATTGCCTAATCTAAACGGTGGTTTGTTACCAGCATGGGGGGATGAATGTTTCGTAAAATATTATCAGTTATCTTTGCAATATTTATGTTTTTACCAAACATTGCACGCGGTGCAGAAATGGTAAATGTGGAATACATTCACCAGTATTTAAACGCCCGATGGGGCATTGATTTGCCGTATAATCCGGAGCTGACAAATCCACGCGTTGCGGCAAATATGAAATACCTGCTGACTGTTATTGATATCGCAAATGAATTTTTAAATAATGAGCAGACCACAGATTATGGCAATGGTGAATACGCCACGCTGGCGGCGGCGGATACAGTTGCCACAAATACGGCAATTGATACATTGGTCAAAGCCCCAACATTTACAATAACGACAACACCAAATACATCCAGTTTTAGTATGATAATTGGTGCGGCTGGGAACTTTATAATTGATTGGGGCGATGGAAAGCGTGATGTTATTGCAAACAAACCAATTGGCACAACAACATATTCCCATACATATAGCGCATCGGGTGAATATGAAATAAAACTGACCGGTCTCGCCACGGATTACAGCGATGCAAAACTTGATATAGACACTGGTGCCAATTGGGTACCAGCATTTGCATTGACTGATGCGATTAGTGGGTCTTTTATGGCGACCAATGTTGCCAAGATATCTGGTGGGCTGGGTCGTATGTTTCCGACAATGGATGACGGATCCAACCCGAATTTTGCATTTGCATTTATGATGGCGCCAATAACAGAAATTCCCGCGGACTTATTTGATGGCATATCGGGTACACCAGCACCGGTTATGTTTGGCGCTACATTTGCCTATACCGCGATAACCAGTATTCCGGCGGATTTGTTTGGTACATTAAACGGTGATGGTGCGGCGAGTATGTTTTACAGAACATTTTATAATTGCGCCAACCTGACCACGGCTGATGGACCATTGTTCAGCGGTACAATAACACCAGCAGAGAGGATGTTTTACAATACATTTTCCGATACCGCAATAACCAGTATCCCAGCGAATTTGTTTGGCACATTAAACGGCAATGGCGCACCGAGGATGTTTAAGAGTACATTCTCCGAATGCCCAAACCTGACCACGGTTGATGGACCATTGTTCAGTGGCACAATAACCCCGGCAGAGGAGATGTTTTCTGAGACATTTTCCGGTAGCACAATAACCAGCATTCCGGCGAATTTGTTTGGTACATTAAACGGTGATGGCGCACCGAATATGTTTGATCGGACATTTTATAATTGCAAAAACCTGACCACGGCTGATGGACCATTGTTCAGTGGTACAATAACCCCAGCAGAGAGGATGTTTGCCGAGACATTTGTCAATACCGCAATAACCAGTATCCCCGATGGGTTATTTGCAGGCATCCAGGGCGCCCCAGCGGAGTATATGTTTGCCGGTACATTTGACAGCACCGAACTAACAGAAATTCCAGCCGATTTATTTGCAGGGATCCGTGGCGCCCCGGCATCGGGTATGTTTGATTGGACATTTGCCTACACCGCACTAACAGAAATTCCAGCGAATTTATTTGCAGGGATACAAGGCGCCCCGGCATCGAGTATGTTTGCCGGTACATTTTCTTACACTGATATAACCAGTATTCCGGCGGATTTATTCGCGGGAATCCGTGGCGCCCCAGCAGAGAGTATGTTTGAGTGGACATTTGTCTATACCGCGATAACCAGTATCCCGGCGGATTTATTTGCGGGGATACATGGTGCCCCGGCGAGGAGCATGTTTGCCGGTACATTTTCTTACACTGATATAACCAGTATTCCGGCGGATTTATTCGCGGGGATCCGTGGCGCCCCGGCATCGAGTATGTTTGAAGACACATTTTCCAATACCGCGATAACAGAAATCCCAGCCGATTTATTCGCGGGTATCCAAGGTGCCCCGGCAAATTATATGTTTGACAGTACATTTTACAGCTGTTCAGAATTACAAAGCATTCCGGAAAATTTATTTGCGGGTATATCGGGACCGGCGGCAAGCAGTATGTTTGCCCATACATTTCGCAACTGTACATCACTGACCGGGCCATCGGCACGGATAAATGGGCAATATCTGTATGAAATCTGGCCCGATGCATCAAGAATGTTTACATACTATGGTTCAACCGGTTTATCGGATTATGACCAGATACCAAGTGATTGGAAATAAAAACACGGGGCATCGCCCCGTTTTTTCAAAGTGCAGAGTGCCGAGTGCAAAGTGCAGTTTTTGTCCGCACTATTCTTTTCTGTGTCATTCCGGGGCTTGACCCCGGAATCCAGGTAATCAAACTTATTTGCGCCAGCAAATACTGAATTGAATAAAAAATATGTGTCGCGTTGCAACAGGTTAATTGACTGGATTGCTTCGCTACGCTCGCAATGACAAGAGAGTGTGGTCGTTATTTGTTCCTTGTCATCGCGAGGGAACGCAGTGACCGTGGCGATCCAGTGAATGCGATATGTGTCGCTGCGCGACAGCTCCCATAACCTGGATCCCGTGGTCAAGCCACGGGATGACAAAGAAAAAATATGGAAATGAGAGCATATTGAAACACGAAAATAAAAAATAAAGCACCATACCCAGTTCCCCTCTATGGAGGGGTGCCGCGCAGCGGCGGGGTGGTCAGAGAGTTCAAGAAAGTGCAACATCTTTGTCATTGCGAGCGTAGCGTGGCAATCTCTTTTTTGTTGTTGTGTCGCTCGGGCGCTTATGCGCCCTGTGCGTATCCTCGTATTTGTTCAAACTGCGCTATCGCTTGTTTTCACATACTCGGATTCATTGCGAGCCATCGCAGATGGCGTGGCAATCCAGTAAATAAAACTTGTCGCGTAGCGACACAATATTTGAACTTTTCGCTTTGAACTTTGCACTTTGAAAAAACGCCCCATTGGGCGTTTTTAATTCACTGCACTGACAGCCAATCTTTTACGACCCGCTGCACGACGGCGGTTTAATACATCGCGTCCGCCCTTGGTCGCCATTCTTTCACGGAACCCGTGCGTACGCACGCGGCGTGTTTTTGATGGTTGATATGTTCTTTTTGTTGCCATAACTAAATCCTTTTGCGCGTATATTTAATCACAGGTTTTGCAAAAACGCAACCTTTTTATTTAGATTTTATCAAACCGAATTTTTTCAGTCCTTCCAGTGTTAAATAATATACAAACAGTGCCACAAATAATCGCCAAAATGGTAAAAACATTTTTACCCCCGTTGTTTGTTTTTTGTGTGCTGGGCGCGGATGTGTTCGATTTTATCCATTGCCCCCAGTATTTGTTTAATGTGCCACTGTGCCATGCGCAGTTGCATAATTGTTATTATGTGTTTTTTTGGACATGACGCCAACATAAATGTTGTTTCGTCATATAAATCATTAATTGCTTCTTTCATTGTTGACATAGTAATTATAAAATATCACAAATAATAGTTTTGTCAATATATTTTTTAGGGTTTATATCTTGACCAAAAGTCTAAAAATTTGCTATTCTTGAAATGTTAGAAAGCAAGGGAAATCTGAGTATGTCTGAAACGAATAATATCAATGAAATTAACGATGTTCGCGTGCCGCAATCATCGTTAGAACATGAAATGCGAACCAGTTTTTTGGACTATGCCATGTCGGTTATTGTTGACCGTGCATTGCCAGATGTTCGCGATGGGTGTAAACCTGTGCATCGGCGTATTTTATATGTTATGAATGATGTTGCCCCGGCGACGAAGCCAACGGTTAAATCTGCCCGTATTGTCGGTGATGTTATGGGTAAATATCACCCGCACGGCGACAGTTCTATTTATGAAGCTATGGTTCGTATGGGACAAGATTTTTCCATGGGTGAAATGTTGGTCCAGGGTCAGGGTAATTTTGGTTCGCGCGATGGGGATAAAGCCGCTGCCATGCGTTATACAGAAGCACGCTTGTCAAAATTGGGCGCATCCATGATGGACGATATGGACAAGGATACTGTTGACTGGCAACCGAACTTTGACGGCACATTACAAGAACCTGTTGTATTACCGACCAAGTTCCCAAATTTCTTGGTAAATGGTGGATCTGGTATCGCAGTTGGTATGGCAACAAATGTCCCAACATATAATCTGGGTGAAATTTGTAATGGAATTTTGGCAATCTTGGATAATCCAAACCTGACAGATGATGAATTGTTTGGCATTATTCCGGGACCTGATTTCCCAACCGGGGCAATAATAATGGGGCGTGCCGGCGCGTACAAGGCGCATACCACGGGGCGCGGTTCAATCATTGTTCGTGCAAAAACGCATATGGAAACATTCCATGATCATCCGGCAATTGTTGTTGATGAAATCCCGTACCAGGTGAACAAAGCCCAATTGATTATGAAAATTGCGGAACTCAGCAAGGATAAACGCATCGAAGGTATATCGGAAATCCGTGATGAATCATCCAAGGAAGGATTGCGCATAGTAATTGAATTAAAACGCGATGCAATACCTGATGTTGTATTAAATCATTTATTCCAGTACACGGAAATGCAGACGAATTTTCCGGTTAATATGATGGCGTTAAATCGTGGTCGCCCGATGTTGTTTAATATTCGCGGTGTTCTGGATGCGTTTATCGATTTCCGATGCGAGGTTATTCGCCGCCGCACAATTTTTGACTTGAATCGTGCGCGCAATCGTGCGCATACATTATTGGGATTATCGGTTGCGGTTGGCAATCTGGACGAAGTAATTGAATTAATAAAATCCAGCGAATCCCCAGATGCGGCGCGCACGGCATTGATATCGCGTGGTTGGCGTGCATCTGATATTGAAAATTATATTCAATTGATTGATGACCCGAACACAGAATACAAAGACGGCATGTTCTATATGTCTGATGACCAGGCGCGCGCAATTTTGGAATTGCAGTTGCATCGTCTGACCGGACTGGAACGCGAAAAGTTGCATGCAGATTTGGTTGAATTGGGCGCACAAATAAAAGACTTGCTGAATATTTTGGGCAGTCATGCGCGCATTATTCAAATAATTCGTGATGAAACAACCATGGTTCGTGATAATTGGGCCAGCCCACGCCGTACGGAAATATCAGATGCAGAAATTGATATCGATGTCGAAGATTTAATCGCCCGCGAAGATATGGTTATCACCGTGTCTAATACAGGATATATTAAACGCGTATCGCTGGATACATATCGTGCGCAAAAACGCGGGGGCAAGGGGCGTAATGCAATGACAACCAAAGACGATGACTATGTTGTCCAAGTATTTGTTGCAAACACACATACGCCGCTGTTATTTTTCAGTTCGCGCGGAATATGCTATAAATTAAAGACATATAAATTACCCGAAGCTGCCGCCGCAGCCAAGGGTCGCCCATTGGTAAATTTATTACCATTGGAAAATGGCGAAACAATTACTGCAATTTTGCCGGTTCCCGAAGAAGATGTTCAGCGTGCGCGCGCATCTGGTGTGGAACATTTCTTGATGTTTGCAACCGCGTCTGGCACGGTGCGCCGCAATCGGACATCTGATTTTGATTCAATTCGTGCAAATGGAAAAATCGCAATGAAATTGGACGATGGCGACAGTTTGGTTTCGGTTCTGCCGTGCACCGAAGATCAAGATGTATTCTTGGCAACATATCGCGGTCGGTGCATACGATTCCCTGTGTCTGAAATACGCGTGTTTGCGGGCCGTAACTCGACCGGTGTACGTGGCATGACATTGGGCACAGATGACAGAATTATCGGCATGGCAATGCTGAACCATGGTGAATCTGATGCCGCCGTGCGTGGTGCGTATATAAAGCAATCACGCGCCGCACGCCGCGCCGCCACTGGAATCGAAGAAGAATCTGATGGCGAAGAAGAATCCACAACTTTGACCTTGACCGATGAACAAATGGCACAGATGGCGGCGAATGAACAGTTTATCTTGACAGTGTCTGAAAACGGGTTTGGCAAGCGCACCAGTTCGTACGAATACCGCACAACACACCGTGGTGGTGGTGGATTTACGAATATAAAACTGGGCGGTAAAAATACGGCTGTTGCGGGGTCTTTCCCGGTTGCTGATGATAACGATATTATCATGGTAACAGATGGTGGCAAGATAATCCGTACGCCTGTGCGTGATGTTCGTATTGCTGGACGCAGTACAGCGGGCGTTACATTATTCCGCACCGCTGAAAATGAAAAGGTTGTGTCCGCAATTTCGATATTAAGCGATGAAGGCGAAGCGGCTGAGGTTGAACACGATGCCGCCGCAGTTGAACAAAATAATGCATAATAAATATAGGGGACCGGTATGGATAACGAATACTTTGCATCAATAAATGAAGTGTCAAAGCGACTGTCTGTACCGGCACATACCCTGCGTTATTGGGAAAAGCAATTTCCCGTTATCATTCGCCCGACGACCGGTGCGGGTGGACGGCGTTATTATCGTGCGGAAACAGTTGACAGATTAATTATTATACGCGATTTATTATATAAACACGGATTAACAATTGCGGGGGTAAAAAAATTATTGCGTGATGGGAAATTCCCAACATCTGCGGCAGAATTTTTATCGGCAATGAATGAATCTGGCACAGAACATTTATCGCAAATAAAACAGTCAAATGTCACCACCCCAGAAAAATCGATTGATGGTGCCCAGATTGACTTGGCAATCGATTTTTTGGAACAGGCGCGCGATATATTACAGTCCGCATAATTTCAGTAATACATGGCTTAGAATTCAGTTTAAAAAAATGCGCCATATGGCGCATTTTTTATTTTGCTTTTTGATTCAACCGTTGTAATTTTTTATAATGATATTTTAATAATGCGCTGTGAAAATCATGCTGAATATTTTCCCAACCACGATTAAAGCGCTGTTGCATTGGTAAATTGCGTAAAGAATCAATAACAGCATTGTCGCGCTGAATTTGTTCCAATGTATTAATCGCATTATTTAATTGCGCGGTTGCATAAATCAGGTCTTTATTTTTACTGATATATGCATTGCATAATTCATCAGCAATTGAATCAACGCGTGCGGTCATTTTATCCAGCCTTTGGCATTTATCCAGATATTCTTGCTTTGACATCATTTTTTCGCCATGAAACAATTTGTTGGCTAAATTATTTAATTTCTTTTTTTCTGCCAAATAATTTTTGTCTTTTTTCAGTGTATCTTCGCTGGTTTGTAATGCATAATTGCGCGCCCTGGCATATTCTTGCATTGCAGATTGTACATTTCGTTGTGCGTTTTCAAATTTTTCTGTGTTATGTATTGGAGCCTTGTATTGCGTAATGCCATTAATAATCATTGCCGCAACAATTACCGCCACCCCCGCAGACGCCAGTATATTCCGTGATAATTTAGACATATTAAATCCCTTTGCTTGTTTTAGATTGAATGCATGATAGTACAAAAAATTGCGTTGTCAATACAGTAGAATATAAAATTATGGCAGTCCCAACGGGAATACTTCGTCACCTTGGCTCATTATGTGCGTGGCACATAACCGGCGTACTGCCGTCCGCCTTTCGCCGGCGGTTCGAACCCTTTGTCACGTGTTCGATTCCCGGGGCATTCACATAATTCGTATTTGCTGGTTCCCAACAAATACAAATTATGGCAGTCCCAACGGGAATCGAACCCGTGTTACCGGAATGAGAATCCGATGTCCTGACCGCTAGACGATGGGACCAACGCAGAATATGTTATCATTTATTTTTTTGTTTGCAAATTGTAAATAAAAATACCCCAATGGGGTGTTTTTTATTTTGGTTGGGGCGCACTCAATTCCCTCGCACGGCGCGTTGCGCCGGCTGTGGGGAAACCGTGACGATTTGACTGCGCGTGTGCTTGTCAAATCTACTTGTTTTCGAACCGGCAACCGTTGGTTGCGGGCTGCGAACCGTGACCGCGAACCAAAAATAAAAACGCCACACGGGCGTTTTAATTTTTGGTTGGGGCGCACGGATTCGAACCATGATAAAGAGAACCAAAATCTCTTGTCCTACCATTAGACGACACCCCAAAAACATGCTTGATTATAAATATCTTTTATATTTTTGCAATAATTAATTTTTTCTCTTGTAAAAAATTATATTTTTTATTATTTTAGCACTTGCGTTTTAATTGTTAAAATATATAATAATTCAGGTTTTTAATAATTAAATCATTCGTGCCTTAACCAAAGGGGGATAAAATGGCGCGCAAAGAATTTGTAAAATTACTAGAAGCAAATATTTTAATCTTGGACAGATTATCGGACAAATTAAAAAAAGATCCAATGGTTTTATCAAAATATCCACGCCAGCAATTAAGTATTTTGGTGCGTCTGCATATGGGGGGACCGGCAAAATTAAAAGACATTGCGCGGCGGGAAATGGTAACGGCGCCTAATTTGTGTGCGGCATTTCGTAAACTGGAACGTGATGGTCTGGTTTTGCGCCAAATTGATGAAGCAGATCGTCGTAATACATGGTATTCTGTAACGGACGCCGGCAAACAAATTGCGTCCCAGGCAATGGATGCAATGCGCAGTGCAATTGAAAAATTATTTTCGAAATTGTCGCGCGATGATGAATTTGCTTTAACGGGCGCATTAAAAACAATCAACAGTATTTTAACAAAGATGGAGTTGAATAATGCATAGCATTAAATTTGCTGCGATTGTAATGTGTGCAGCAATTATGTCGACCAATGCATTTGCGGTGGATTTGTCGTTAAATGATGCGGTTGAAAAAATATTATCAGAATCACAAGATTTGAAAAAAGCGGCAGCAAATGTTAAAAAAGCCGAAGCGTCATTGGATGTCGCAAATTCAAATCGTTGGTTTAATATCAGTGGCAATGTTACATACATGAACCTGATAAATGTTGAAAATCCAACCAAATCGTATGGTGTTGATTTGCCACCAGAATTGGGTGGCATTATTGCCGAAGCATTAGGTACGCAAATTAATCATGTTGAAATACCAGATAATATGTTTATGGCGGGCGTTTCTATTACCCAGCCAATTTATACATTTGGTAAAATTGGCAACGCGGTCAAGGGTGTAAAGGCGGCAATAAAGGTTGCGGAATCCAGTCAAGAAATGACCCGGCGCGAGGTTAAATACAGTGCGGTTGATTTATACTGGACCGCAAAAATGACAGATGAAATTGTTAAAATTTCCCAACAAGATTTGGATGCCGCGCGTGCGGCACGGCGCAGTCTGACATCCGCCGGTCGTGCAAACCGCAGCAATTTGGTAAAAATTGAATCTGATATCGCGACCAAGGAAATTAATTTATCTAATGCGAAATTCAATCGTGATACGGCACACAGAATGTTGAAAATCATGGCAGGTATTGATTTAGACGAAAATTTAAATTTAACAGATGATTTTCCAACAACATTTGCAGATTTAAATGCTGGTGAACTGAAATCAACACCACAATGGGATATTTTAAACCAGCAAATTGAAATGTATGAACGCAATGCGCGGTCCCAGCGTGCGGGGGCATATCCAACATTGGCGGCAACGGCATCATACAATTATATCGCAATGGATACTGAATTTAAAAACATGTTTAATAGTGATAATTTGCAATCTGCATATTGGGGATTGGCGTTACAGGTTCCGATTTTCAGTGGTGGGGTTAACATGGCAAACGCCACGGTTGATGCCATGAATGCCGAAGCGGCGCGTCAAGACCTGGACAAGTCTAAAAAAATGACAACCGAAGAATACACGCGCGCAATTGACCAATACAATCATCTGCGTGGGAATTTAAAGACACTGGAAAACGCGCGCGATTTGGCGGCCAAGGCATATGATTTTTCGCGTGAACGTTTTGCATCAGGTCAAACATCGGCGGTTGAATTATCTGAAGTATCAGCTGGGTTATATCAACTGGATATGGCATTGTTAAATGCAAAATATAATATTTTAATGGCGGCAGAATCCGTAAAGAAATTGGGTGAATAAAAATGGAACGGTTTTCAGAATTATTTAAATCACAACGGGCAAAGCGCATAATTTATATTGTGTGTGCGATTATAATGATTGGGTGGGTTATTTTCAGATGTGTTATGATTGCGTCTGAAAATAAAATGGATGTATTTAATGCCGCGCGTGACGCTGCGCAAAATGGGGTACCAGTAAATATAATTGAAATTACGCAGACTGATGGAATATTACGCGAACCAATCACTGTACATAATAATCGTGCGTATGTATCTGCGGCGCGGGTTGATAAATTGCGGGTGGGTCAATTGGTTGGTGATGGTGAAATAGTATCTGTATCGCGTAACATCGATTTAAATACAGGTATGCATATTGTCCGCACGCGTAATGTTCCCGATGGGTTGCAGTATGCAGAATACAAAACGAATGGGTATTTTATTCCATTATACGCAATCCATGACAACAATGTGATGGTTGTTGAAAATGGTGTTGCCACATCGCGTGAAATAACCATTGTTCGTCAAGATTCGCAAACAGCATTAGTCAATGGATTAAATGATGGTGATATTGTTATATTATCAAAAGTTAACGCCGGCGATAAAGTAAAGCCTGTTAAATAATTTTCCGTACATAAATTCAGGGGGATTTAAAAATGTTAAAGTTTTTTGTACGCAGACCGGTTACAACGGTTATGTTTGTTTTGTTCTGGGTTGTGTTGGGATTTGTTTCATTTCCAAAAATGAACATTGAACGCACACCATCGGTTGATTTTCCGATGGTTACGGCGACATTTGTTTATCCTGGCGCGGCACCGGCAGAAATAGAATCGCAAATTGTCAAAAAGGCAGAAGATGCCATATCAGAAGTTTCAGAATTAAAGAAAATTACATCCCAGGCGTTTGAAAACGGTGGGTTTGTGATGGCTGAATTTAATCTGGGGGTGGACCCGAATGACAAGGCAACCGAAGTAAAAACAAAATTGGATTCATTGATATCTGAATTCCCATCAGATATGGAACAACCGATTGTTGAAAAATTAAACCCATTGGAAGAATCAGTTATCGATATTGCGGTCAGTGGTTCAAACCTGCGCGATTTACAAGAATATGTTGATGATACATTATCAAATAAAATAACTGCAATTGCGGGGGTTGCCAGTGTTTCTGTATTTGGTGGTGAAACGCGTGCAATTCGTATTAATGTTGATCCAGATATGTTGGCATCGCGTGGTGCGACAATTGTTGATATTGTGTCGGCATTGGGTGCACATAATTTGAATGTTCCCGGCGGCAAGATTGAATTCGGCACAGATTCATCCAGCGTTCGTTTTATTGGTGAATTTGCAACTGTTGATGAAATTGCAAATCTGGAATTAACCACTGCCGAAGGGCAAACATTTAAATTGCGTGATGTTGCAACAGTATCTGATGCTGCGCGTGATATTGAAACCGGCGGTCGTTATAACGGGAATGAGGTTATTATTGCATCTGTTATAAAGGCATCAGATGGTAATGCTATTAATATATCAAAAGATTTGCGCGAAAGATTGCCAGAATTTCAATCAGACTTACAAACCCGTTTCCCAGATGCGCATATGGAAATAATTTCAGATTCATCTGTTGCGGTTGCCGATGAAACATATGGCACAATCGAAGGTATTATTCTGGGGGTTATATTTACTGTATTAGTATTATTGGCATTTACACGCAATTGGCGTTCAACGATTATTGCGGGTGTTGTTATTCCTGCATCATTGATTGCCGGCTTCTTCTTTATGGATATGAGTAATTTTACCATCAACGCAATGACACTGCTGGCATATTCATCTGCGCTGGGTACATTGGTATCAAACGCAATTATTTTAATAGAAGCATCCTTGCAAGAAATGCGTAATGGCAAAGATCCAGAAAATGCCGCAATTGATGGTACCAAGAAAGTTGCCGTATCAGTATTGGCAGGTGTCGGAACAAATGTCGTTGTGTTCTTGCCGTTGGCGTTTATGGGCGGAATTGCTGGGCAATTTATGCAACAATTTGGTATGACAGTTGTATATTTAACATTGCTGTCATTATTATTCTCGTTCACATTAACGCCAATGATGATTGCAAAAATCTTGCGATTAACAGATAAAAAACGCGCGAATAAAAAATCTGATTCAAAATCAGATGCCAAGACCGTTCGTGCGCGCGTGGTGTCTGAAAAAGATTCTGCCACGCCCCAACCAACGCGTTTGCGCCGCTGGTATGATTATCAACATGCGCATCCATGGCGTGTTGTTGTAATATCTGTTGTTATATTGATTGGTTCTGCAATGTTGATGCGGTTTGTTGGAAATGAATTTGCGCCATCAACAGATACGAATGAAATTAATATAACAGCGCGTGCGCCAATGGGGGCAACATATGAAAAGTCATCTGAAATTGCCGCCCAAATCGAAGAAAAATTGAAACAATTTGATGATGTAACGGCGGTATCTGTAAAAATTGGCGACCGCGGTCTGCAAAACATTGCGATAAAATTAACATTAACTGATTTAGATCAACGCGATATATCTGATACCGAATTAGCGCGTCAAATATATCCAGTGTTGGCGCAAATACCAGATGTTGAAATTCAAATCAGTGCGGGTATGGCAATATCCAGTGGGACATCATCTGCTGATATCGTATTGAATGTATATGGCGAAGATGATTCCAAACGCGAAGCATATGCCCAACAGATTCTGGATATGATAAACCAGATTCCAGAAGTACAAACAGCGGTATTGGCACAACAAGTCCCAGGTACCGAAACACGATTTGTCCCCGATCAAGAAAAAATGAATTTCTGGGGTATCAGCAATTCATATGCTGGATTATCATTGCGTACGGCACTGTATGGAAACGATGATTATAATTATAAAGAAAATGGCGAAGAACATCCAATTGTCTTGGAATTTGCAAAACCGTTCAAGAATATGGAAATGTTTGAAAATGTGTTTGTAAATTCACAAAAAGGCATGGTTCCATTAACCCAGTTGGGCGAAATACAACAGGTTCGCGCAACCCCGGACATCAGCCGTATTGATAAAAACAGAATTACGGAAATTGATGTAAATATCGGAAAATCAACAATGGGACCCGTTCAACAAAAGATAGAAGCAGGATTGGCACAAATCGATTGGGAACCTGGATATGGCACTGAATTTGGTGGTATGTCCGAAATCCAGGGTGAAACAACAACAGAAATTGGTAACGCATTTATGTTGGCGATTATTCTGACATATATGCTGCTGGCGGCGATTATGAATTCATTGGCACATCCATTTACAATTGCAACATCAATTGCAACCAGTTTTGTTGGTGTGTTTGTATTGATGTTCTTGTCTGGGGCATCAATGAATGTTGGCGCAATGTTGGCATTCGTTATGTTGGTTGGATTGGTGGTTAACAATAACATTTTGGTATTGGAACCAACAATTGGTCGTGTTGCAAATGGCGAAAAACCATATGATGCATTGTGGGCCGAATTAAAAGATAAACAGGGCATGATTTTAATGACATCAATTGCGGTTATGACTGGTATGGTCCCCCAGTTATGGAGTGCCGATGGCATGAAAGTTGCCATGGCGGCGGTTATGATTGGTGGTATGTTTGCCAGTATGGTGTTTACATTTGTTTTGACGCCGGCATTGTTCTTCTTGGTGGAACGCGGTCGCATGCGTCTGAAACGCAAAAAGTAAGAATAAACGGGGACCCATTCCCCGTTTTTTTATTAAATATAAAAATTGCGGCGTGTAAAAAAGCCTGGTATAATTGCGCCCGAATTAAAACATAAGGGTATAAAATGTTAACAAAACAGGATATTGTGGTTTTTGATTTTGATGGGACATTATCTGGTGGCGATTCAAATGTTGAATTTGCAAAGTATTGTTTTCGCCATTCATTGCGCCCGTGGTTTTATTTACCGTTAATGGCGGTGGCGGGCATTGCGCGTCTGTTTAATCCAGGGGGCGTTTGGTGGCGGCAAAACATTCGTCGGTTTATGACGCCCGACATGGTGCGCCGATTTGCACGCGATTTTATAAAACAGCATCGCCGTAATCGTTTTGGCTGGGCGCGGGACCAGGTTGCCAAAGAACATTCTGATGGTCGCCGTGTAATATTAATATCTGCCAGTCCAGATTATTTATTACCACAATTGGTGCGTGATATGAAATTTGATGCGGTTTTATGTTCGCGCATGGATAAAAATTTGCCATGGAAATATGAATTTTTATGTTGGGGTAAAAATAAAGTTATTGCGATGGACGAATGGGCAAAAGAAAATAAAATCATTCCACATGTTGTTCGTTCATATTCCGACAGTCGTTCTGATATGCCATTAATGGAAATTGCCGATGAACAGGTATGGGTTGACCGTAAAACAGGGTTAAGAAAATCTGCCTAGTGCAATATGCCGCATAATGCGGCATAATTAATATATGGTTATAACAGATGTTTTATATGATTTAACAGTTGGTGTTGCGGGTGCAATTATTGGTGCGGTAATAATGTTGATGTTCACCAGTAAAAAGAACCGGCGCCTGACCGATGAAATTGTTTTAAACCGCCGTGATTTAGAAAATTTGCGCCTGGAAAACAATCGTCTGATTGAAACAATCAAAGATCGCGAAAATCAAATCTTGGCATTACAAGAAAAAATATTAAAAAAGAAAACGGGAAAATAATCCCCGTTTTAGCCCCGCTTTTTAATCTCTATCATCCCACAGCACGGGAACCCAACATACCTGTCATGCGCGTCGCAGCGCGGCAATCCAGTTAATACACATACCCTTGTCATTGCGAGTGAAACGAAGCAATCCAGTCAATTATGCCCCACATCACTAACTTGTCATTGCGAGCGTAGCGCGGCAATCCAGTAAATAATGCACGCGCATATGCGCGACTCTATTATAACTGGATCGCCACGGTCGCGATGCGCCCCGCACGATGATAAGGATGATTGGTACATAGCGCCACGCAAAAAATAAGATAAATCGCACATCACAAATCTTTATCCATATGCTGGGGCATGGCATTATCTGGCATGTTGCACCAGAATGACAGCCCGAATACAAATATTTTCAGCAATATCGTATTTGGTATTTTTACCCGATCGTTTTCATACCGCGCCCACAATCGCGAATTAATTCCCATTTTTTTAGATATAAATTCTGTACCAACGCCTAATATTCTGCGGGCGTTCTTTAACAGTTGCCCGGCGGTAATAAATGCATCAAATTCATCGCGTAATATCGCGCGTCTTAATTTTTGTTGTTTGCTTTCTGGCATAATATTTTCCCCCATTGTTTTATTATTAATAAAAACACCGCCGTGATGATGGGCGGTTGGAGGCTAGAAGCTATTACAAGTAATAGTGCTGTATATTCGATATATTAACAGCCCTCCAACCCGTGTTGGAGAGTTTTACTTATATAAGGCTTCTAGACCCCGCATTGGTAATCATCCAATGCAACATGCATTTTACCACAGGCATTTATAAATGCAATTAATTATTCTTCTTCGCCAAAATCCATATCGCGCAACTTTTCCGCCCGTGGGGTGATTTTTCCAACCGATGTTTGCAATTGTTCGATATCGGTTGTTGCCATGTTAAAGTGCTGTTGCACTTTATTTGCGCGTTCATTTAAACGCCCCAGGTCGGTTAATAATAAATCCAGTTCGCGTTTAATTTTTGCTGCAACGCGTTTGATTTTTATATCAGACAGAACTGCGCGTATCGTGTTTAATGTTGCCCACAGTGTTGATGGCGATACGATAAATACCTTGCGCCGTGCGGCATAATCAACCGCGCCCGGAAATTCGCGATGCAATGTTTCAAATATTGATTCTGATGCAATAAACATCATGGCTGATTCTGCGGTTTTACCTGGGATAATATATTTATCTGCGATTGCATCAATATGCTTGCGTACATCCAATTCAAATTGCTTGCGTGCGCCATCATCATTTGCGGCGGTCATTCTGTTATAACTTTCCAGTGGAAATTTGCTGTCAATTATCATGTCGCCCGGCGGATATGGCAGGCGGATTATACAGTCTGGACGCACCCCGGTATCCAATACCGTTTGAAAAGAATATGTTTCTGGGGGCATAACATCGGCAACCAAATCTGCCAGTTGTCGTTCGCCAAATGTTCCGCGTGCTTGCTTATTGCCCATCAAGATATTTTTAAAATTTGCAATATCGCCACTGATATTTTTTAATTCAATTGCGTTTTGGGTTAACATCCCCAGTCGTTCAGACAACCTTTCACGCAATCGCGCGTTATCTTCGCGCAGTGCAGATATATCCACCGTTGGGCGCCGCATCAGGACCGCGATTAATAAAATAATTATAATAAACAGTAATACAAAAATATAAGTTGTCATTTTCCAATCCTTTGCTAAAATCCATTATAAAAGGATTTATATATGTTGCAAATGAAACTTTGCGGTGATTTGGTATTGCGTGAAAAATGTGAGCCTATTACTGAAATCACGCCAGATGTATTAGATATAATGAATGAAATGGTTGACATGATGCGCGAACAAAACGGCGTTGGCTTGGCGGCACCCCAGGTGGGACAACTGAAACGATTTTTGGTTATGATGAATCCAGATGATGAAACAGTATTTAAAATGATAAATCCGAAAATCATCACCCGCAGCAGTGATGTTTGCACCATGGAAGAAGGCTGTCTGTCGGTTTTGGGACGCGATAATTTGCCGGTTTATGCAAATGTTACCCGACCGGCGTCTGTTGATGTTGAATGGACGAATGAAAATGGCGAACAATTACGCGCACAAATGTCGGGACTGCCGGCGCGCATTGTCCAGCATGAAACAGACCATTTGGATGGAATCTTGTTTATTGATTATCTGTCACCAGTTCGTCGTGAAATGTTGATGCGCAAGGTAAGGAAAAATAAATGAAACTGGTATTAATGGGAACAAATGATTTCGTTGTTCCGATTTTTGATGCGGTGCGTCGTGCCGGACATGAAATAATTGCGGTATTTACCCGCGCACCAAAGCCAACCGGGCGACGGCATATTTTAACCCCATCGCCAGTAAATATTTGGGCGGATGAAAATAAATTACCGGTGTTTACAAATATTCATGATTATAATTTTTCACCAGACATGGTTGTTGTTGTATCATATGGTGTAATATTGCGTGATAATGTTTTAAGTTCGGCACCATGCGTAAATATTCACCCCAGTGATTTACCAAAATATCGCGGACCATCACCAATTCGCAGTGCAATTTATAATGGGGATATAAAATCCGCCGTATGCTTGATGCAGATAACCCCAGAAATGGATGCAGGTGATGTTTATATGCGCCGCGCATTTGATATTGGTGAAAATGACACAAATTCCGATGTTGAAAAAATCGTGTCTGAAATTGGGGCGGATATGTTGATTAAATATCTGGAAAATCCATCGGCATATGCGCCATGCCCACAAATTGGTGAACCGACATTTACGCGTAAATTTACCGGTGCAGATGAAATTATTGATTGGTCGCGTGGGGCGCGCGCAGTGCATAATCAAATTCGTGCGCTGGGGGCGGGGCGTACAAAAATAAACGGTATTGATGTAAAGATTCTGGAAACGTGCATTGATGATAATGATAATTTAACAATATTGCGTATTCAGCCATCTGGGAAAAAGCCAATGGATTGGCGCTGTTTTGTAAATGGTCTGCACGGTGCAGAAATAAAATTTGGGAAATAAACTATGTATATTGAACATTTTTGTAAATTTAAGCAGCAGCGGATTGTATTAAACGAATGTAATGCAGATTGCATTTGCGCAATGTGTACAGATGATGCATGTTTGATAAAGGTTGATAATGGCATATCTTATAATTATTCAACATGCCAAGAATATTGCATATCAAAAATAGATAATGATTATGCGTATGACAAACAGCGCAAATGTCGCATGTGTCTGCGTTTAAGTAATCATTACTTTGTGCGTAAAAAACACGAAAAACAAAAATAAAGGATTTTATGAATGGGGAATAAAAAAATAACACTTGAACAAGATTACCCACCATATTGGTGTAAATATTGTCATTATTTTGGAACGCGCGGCAGTTGGAATGTTTGTTATCGTATCGATGTTGTACGATTGTTATTAACAGGACCGCGTATTGTTGAATTTGATGGTCATTGTCAACACTTTAAATATGCGAAAAAATATAAAAAACAGAAATCCAGATAGATTATATGGCACGATATAAGATAACGATTGAATATGATGGAACAAATTTAATTGGTTGGCAACAAAACCGCCAGGGTCCATCTGTACAATCATTATTGTGTGATGCAATTGAAAAATTTTGTGGCACCCGTCCTGATATTATTGCCGCGGGGCGTACAGATGCCGGTGTTCATGCCGTTGCAATGGTTGCACATTTTGATTTAGATATTACAACCGATGCAAATACTGTTATGCGGGCAATAAATTTTTATCTGACCAATTTGCCAGTTGTAATTACAGATTGTGTAATTGTCCCCGACGATTTTAATGCGCGTTTTTCGTGTGTTGCGCGTCATTATAAATATATTGTTTTAAATCGTGGCGCCGCGCCCGTGCTGGAAAAAAATCGCGTATGGTGGGTGCCGCGCCGATTAAATGTTTCATCTATGCGCCGTGCGGCATCAAAATTGGTTGGTCATCATGATTTTACCAGTTTTCGTGCCACCCAGTGCCAGGCAAAAAGTCCGATAAAAACACTGGATTTATGCAAGATTTCGCGCCGCGGGGATTATGTGATATTTGAATTTTCTGCGCGTTCGTTCTTGCATCACCAGGTTCGAAATATGGTTGGAACACTGGTTGAAATTGGACTGGGCAAACCATATGATGTTGATGAAATTTTTGCAGCGCGTAATCGCAGTGTCGCGGGTCCGACTGCGCCGGCATCTGGATTGTATTTTATTCGTGCGGATTATGCCATTGACGATTAAGTTTTATGTGTTTTATCATGCCTGATTTATAAATAACAAATCCGCCCCGCAAAATTTTGTCATTACATTTTGGTGCATCAATATCAAAGTAAGAAACAATATAATCAATATTTTCATCACGGCATAAATTATTGATATTTTCCATTGTTGGGACAAACTTTTGAATATATGCCAATGTAAAATTCGGTGTTTCATAAATCCAAATTCCATTGGTTGGTTTCCTGCGTCTGTTTTTCGTGCCAATATCTTCGCCATTGAATTGTTTCCATGTATCAAATGTGAAATAGTGATTTGATGCACGTGATTTATTAAATGATAATTTATTGTCGTCTTCGATAAACGCAACCAGTTCGTGATCATGTGTTGCATAAAATATTGGGCGTGGCGTGAACGCAACAATTGTAATTCCCACAGAAATAAAAATCAGACACAAAATATAATTTATCTTTATCCGTACAGGTCGCACAAACATTAAACACAACAGTCCGATAATAATAACGCACAGTGCAATATTTGACATATGCGGAAATGTTATTGTTGCATACGGCATTTCCGTAATATATGTGGCGATTTTCAATATAAAATTATAAATATATTCTGCGGTATTTAGTGGACCGGTCCAACCAAATGCGGCACTGATAACACCAATCATAACCAATGGCATAATCGCAATTGAAAATACAGGCAGTAAAATTAAATTACCGACCAGTCCATAAATCGGCAGACTGTTAAAGTGCGCAATAACAAATGGTGCGGTAAATACAGTTGCAACAACAGATGTCAGCACTGCGGTATAAATCAGTTTTAATAATTTATTTTTCGGCATTTTGGGGTTTGCATCATTCCACAACCAGACCAACCCGAATATTGCGGCAAATGATAATTGAAATCCTGGTTGCATTACATAATGCGGATTTATAAAGAATATTATGCAAAACGCAATACAAACATTACGCATTGAAATTGCATTACGACCAAAAATAAATGCTGCAAATACCAATGTCGTCATCAGAAATGCACGAACTGTTGCAACATCGCACCCGGACAAGAATAAATAAAACACCAATCCACACCATGCGCAGATTAATGCTGGAATTCGCGCCGGAATGCGTTTAGTAATTGGCGAAATTAATCTGAATATGAAATAAAAAATTGCAAACAACCATGCCGATACCAATGTAATGTGAAATCCACTGATTGACCAAACATGCCCAACGCCAGTTGCCGTCCATATTGGCGCATCGTTTTCTGGAACCGCGTTTTTATAGCCCAACACAAGTGCATCTGCCAGAAAAGAATCGGACGCCCTATGCATTTTGTCGCGCAACGCATTTATTCCAATATGATGTTTGCAGGATATTATTTTATAATCATTTAAGTATCCTGTGGCAGTTAAACCGTTAAAGTATGACCAACGCGCATAATCAAACGATTCGGGCGCATCCATGCCGGCGGGACGAAATAAACCGATTCTTGCACGAATCGTATCGCCAATGTCTGGCGGAACAGTACCCGACCGCGCAGATACGCGAACAATCGCATCACCATCACCGGCATAAATATCATTTGCGTTAATGCGCATATAAATTCTGGACTTGTCGGCGGTATAATCAATATGTTCAACCACGCCTGTAATATCCAGATTATGCAAGTCGCGTGGAATTTGTGACGTTGCAAAAACATGTGTAAATAATGCCGCATAGCAAAAACCAAAAATAAATAACGCAATTGCCCGAATTAATATGGGCGTTTTACAAAATATTAAAATAATTGTTATTATTGCGCCAAATATACAAACGAAAATATTCGGTTCAAATGGAAAATTGAAATACAGCCCGGCACCAAACGCCAGCATAAATGGCACCCATAAAAACAAATTAACATATTGATTTTCCAGAAATTTGCGCATACCCAAAGTATAGGAATAAAATCAACCGTATCACAATGGAAATTTATTCATAAAAATAAATACCCCAGGGCAATTATACATATCCCCATTACCCTGGTAAAAGATTTTATCAGATTATATATTCAATATATTTATTTTTTACAGTCCCAACGCGTTTCGATACATTTGCGTTAATTCGTCTGCTTCGTCCAGTTCATCTGGATCCATTTTGCGCAACCGTATCATTTGACGGATATATTTTGGATCAAAACCGGCAGATTTTGCCTCGCTATAAATTTCTTTGATATCCGCGGCAATTGCGGCGGTTTCTTCGTTTAATTTTTCGATGCGTTCAATAATGCTTAATAATTGTTGATTATCAATTGCGCCGTGGTTTGCATTTTTCATTGCAGATTTCTCCTTGTCTTTTCATCAGTCGTATGATATACCATAAAGCGCAAAAATCAAGAAAAACAAAAGTATGAAAGCAGGTGTAATATGAACAGATTTACAAAAATTACGGCATCAATTGGTCCAAAATGTGAAGATCGTGAAACACTGACCCGTATGATACAGGCGGGCGTTAACATGTGCCGATTGAATTTCAGTCATGATACCGGTGATATCCAGGGTAAAAAAATCGATTTAATTCGTGATGTGTCAGAACAGTTGCATACCCCGGTCGCAATTGTAATTGATTTACAAGGTCCAAAACATCGCATTGGAAATTTTGCCACCGAAGATAAATATCCATTAACCGTTGGGCAAAAATTTACATTTGATACAGATCCGACACCAGGCGATGGTACGCGTGTACAATTGCCAGATGCTGATGTTATGAATTCGTTAAAAGTTGGCGACAGAATTTTACTGAATGACGGGAAAATTGAAATGACTGTTGATTCTGTGTCCCCGGACAAAATTGTTGCCACTGTTGTTCGTGGTAATGAAATTTGGTCGCGTCGCGGATTTAATTTACCAGATACAGAAATTGCAACATCTGTATTAACAGACAAAGACCGCGCAGATTTAGAATACGCAATTACTAAAAAACCAGATTGGGTCGCGGTTTCGTTTGTCCAGCGTCCCGAAGATATTGCCGAAGTGCGTGATTTTATAACCGCGCGTACATCACACCCGATAAAAATCATTGCAAAAATCGAACGACCAAACGCGGTTGGCAGAATTTCTGAAATTGCGGCAATCGCAGATGGTATAATGATTGCGCGTGGCGATTTGGCGGTAGAGGTTCCATTTGAACAGGTTCCGGCAATTTCACGCCGTATAATTCGTGAATGCAGAAAATTGAACAAGCCTGTTATTATGGCGACACAAATGTTGGGAACAATGGTTAACAGTGAATTTCCGACGCGTGCAGAAATTACCGATGTGGCAAATGCGGCATATTTGCGCGCTGATTCAACCATGACATCCGAAGAAACAACAATCGGAATAAACCCGGTAAATGTTATCAATACAATGGACAAAATTTTATCATATGCCGACTGTGATGCGATTGCCAATCCATATGATTGGTCGCGTGTTGAAAATGTGCCTGAAAATGATTGGTCGCGCAGTGTTGCATCAATGGCATATTTAAATCGTGCGGCGGCAATTGTTGTGTTTGCGCGCGATGCAGATATCGCAACACAAATTTCATGCCGCAAACCCGATATTCCAATCGTTGCCGTATGTAATGAGCATGTTGTCGCAAATCATTTGTGTCTGTTGCGTGGCGTATTCCCAATTTACAGTGATGAATTGTTTGCGCAACGCGATGCATTTAATGCGGCGCGTAAGTTTGGCGTAAATGATGGAAAAATTGTTATTGTGGATGCAGAAAAAATCAGTCTGCGCACATTGGATTAATAATTATCCATTTGATTACATGCGGTGGCGGGATTTATATTGACCGCCACCGTGTTTTTTTACTAAAATAATCCTTGAAATGAAAGGATGGATTTGTGGATTTTTGTTGGGGATTGTATTAATTACACCGTCTGTCGGCGCCCAATATCGCGCGGCATTGGTTGCTGATATGGATACGGGTCGCGTGTTGTACCAAGAAAACGCAAATGTGCAAAATTATCCCGCCAGTTTGACGAAAATAATGACCCTGTATTTAACATTTGATGCATTGGAACATGGGCGATTACATTTGGACGATTATTTAATTGTGTCCCAGTCTGCGGCGGCTGCATCGCCTGTAAAATTAGGACTGACGGCGGGCAGCAAAATAAAGGTCGAAGACGCGATAAAGGCGTTGACGGTATTAAGTGCCAATGATGTCGCCCGCGTATTGGCAGAAAATTTAAAAGGCGGAATGGAAGGCTCGTTTGCCGCACTGATGACCCGCGTTGCAAATGAGATTGGATTATCTGGAACGAACTTTGAAAATTCATCTGGTTTGCCAGATGATGATCATTTATCAACTGCGCGTGATATTGCATTATTATCAATGGCGGTATATAAACATTTTCCACAATATTGGAAATATTTTTCAATAAAAACATGGACATATAACGGTAAAACATATACAAATGGGAATCGATTGCTGGGGACATATCCGGGCTGTGATGGTATGAAGACGGGGTATACAAACAAATCGCGGTATTCATTGGTTGCCACCGCCGCGCGTAATGAACATCATTTGATTGCGGTTGTGCTGGGCGCAGAAAGCAAGGATATTCGTGCAAATGTGGCGACAAGCATGTTGAACAAGGGATTTGATGCAATTGCAAACGATACAACACCGGTTGTTGTGAATACATATAGGGCGCCTGTGGCAACATCTGTAACATCTGCGCCGGCGACATCAAATAATGCGTCAACATTTGCATCGGCATATAATGCAGCGCGGTCTGCGGCGACGCCACAATATGCTGCAACGCGTAATACATCGGGCAATAAAACTGGAAATGCGGGGGTTCAGTTCGGCGCATTTTCATCGCAAACTGCGGCACAAAGCCAGGTTGCCAGTGTAAAATCTGCATTGGGTGTAAATGCTGTGATAGAGGCTGCACCAAACGGCATGTTCCGTGTTCGTGCAAATAACCTGTCTGAAAGTGCGGCAAAAAATATTCGCAATCAGTGCGGTGGTGCTGGATTTGATTGTTATATTTTTCATTAAAGGTATTTAATAAATCATGAATTCAAAGATAGAAAAATTGATAAAGCAGTTTGCGCGTTTACCGCGTTTGGGTGCGCGTGCCGCCCAGCGTATTGTTCTGGCATTATTACAGGATAAAACGGGTCGTGCGGAAAGTTTGGCAAATGCATTACTGGATGCGGCGCATACAATCCGCCCATGTCCAATATGTGGGGTGTTAACAGATGCAGATATTGGGGCATGTGAATTTTGTCGTGATTCGGCGCGGGCAAATGGACAATTGTGTATTGTGCGCGATTTATCAGATGTTTGGATATTGGAAAAATCTGCGGTATTTCATGGACGATATCATATATTGGGTGGGTTGCTGTCTGGGGTTGCTGGGACAATGCCAGATGATTTAAATATTGTAAATTTGTCCGCACGCATAAAAAATGAAAATATCAGCGAGGTTATTTTTGCATTACCCAATACGGTCGAAGGAAAAACAACACAACATTATGTGATGTCTGTAATTGGCACAGATTCCACGCTGCGTTTTTCTGAATTGGCATCTGGGGTGCCATTGGGCGGTGATTTAGATTATCTGGACGATGGGACATTGTCATTGGCATTCGGGGGGCGTAAAGAATTATGAATACAGATAAAATAAAATCTTTGCCGCCTGTTGCCGAAATGATGCGTAATGCGGGATTGGAACCCAAAAAACAATTTGGGCAAAATTTTTTATTTGATTTAAATTTAACAGGTCGTATTGCACGCAGTGTGCCAGATATAACCACCACAGATGTGATAGAGGTTGGACCAGGTCCTGGCGGGTTGACGCGTGCTTTATTATTAGCGGGCGCTTCGCGCGTTATTGCGATTGAAAAAGATGAAACAACTAAACCAATACTGGATGAAATTGTCGCGGCATCTGATGGACGATTAACGGTTGTATATGGCGATGCAATGCGGGTTAAAATTTCTGAATTTGGATTGTCTGAATATGCAATATGTTCAAATTTACCATATAATGTTGGCACAGAATTATTGGTTAATTGGTTAACCGCGGTTGCGCACGGCGCGCCAATAAAATCCATGACATTAATGTTTCAACGCGAAGTTGCACGCCGTATTGTTGCCCGTCCCGGCGATGATGAATATGGGCGGTTATCGGTATTGGTATCATTGGTATCTGATGCGCGTATTTTATTTGATGTTCCAAATACCGCGTTTGTTCCACGACCAAAGGTTCAAAGTGCGGTTGTGCAACTTATTCCAAACACCGAAAAAATTCGTATTGTGGGTGATATAGATGCCGTTGGCAAATTAACCGCAAAATTATTCGGCCAGCGTCGAAAGATGATACGCGGCATAATGCCAAATGTTGATTGGGCGCAATTTGGCTTAACTGGAACGGAACGCGCCGAAGAAATTGCCCCAGAAACATTTGCGAAAATGGCACATATTTTGATATAATATCATGTATATAAGAGAGAGAATATATTCATGACCACGGCAATTTTAATATTTTTTGCAATACTGTTTGTACTGATGTGCATATTGCGTGTTGCGCGTATTGGTGCATTGGTTGCATTTTTATTGGCGGGGATAATATCTGGACCATATGTTTTAAATTTATTTCAGCTGACAGAAACATGGACATTCCTGGGGGATTTAGGAATCCTGTTTTTGTGGTTCAGTTTGGGGTTGGAAATAAATATGCGCCGTCTGTGGGATATGCGGCGCACAATATTTGGGTTTGGTGCCGCCCAGGTATTAATGGTTGCGGTTATGTTGTTCCCGATATTGGCGGGCATAACACCATGGTCGATGCTGGGATGTATAATGGTTGCGTTATTATTGGCAATGTCCAGTACATCCGAAGACATGCAACTATTAACAGACCGCAATCAATTAAACACGAATATGGGGCGTCAGACATTTTCAATATTGCTGTTCCAAGATTTGCTATCAATTCCATTATTGGCAATGTTGCCAGTATTTGCCGGTAAAAGTTTTAATCTGGGGGCAACAGCGATAGATGTTGTTGTTTTATCTGTTGCATTAATTATCGGTGTTGTGATTGTTGGGCGTTTTATATTAAATCCATTAATGCGCCTGGTTGCGAAACTAAAATCCAAAGAAGTATTTTTACTGACCATTATGCTAAATATTATTATTTGGGCGGTGGTTATGGATTTAATGGGATTGCCGGTCGGATTGGGGGCATTCTTGGCGGGTATGTTGTTATCCGAAACAATATATCGGCACCAGGTCAGTGCGGAAATATCGCCATATGCAATGTTATTTATGGCATTCTTTTTCATATCATTGGGAATGGGATTGAATCTGCCGTTTTTGGGTGAATATTGGTATATTGTATTAGCTGGTGTTGCTGGACTGGTTATAATAAAATTTATTGCAATATTTATTGTTGCACGCGTGCGTCATGTATCTGTCCCAGATGCATCAATGATTGCATTGATTTTAGCACAGGGGGGTGAATTCGGGTTATTAATGTTGCAAACGATGAAGACATCTGGCATTGACGCATTGCCACAAACCCATCAAGAAGTTTTAACTGCGATAATAATTGTGTCTATAATGTTAACGCCGATATTAATGGCTATATTTGATTGGTTGCGCCGTCATGGGAAAATTTTATCCAAATATCCACTAAATACTGTTGAAGATAAAGACAGCAGTGTAAAACCTGTTGTTGTAATATGTGGATTTGGTCGTGTTGGTCAAATAATTGCACAAATGTTAACGGCAGAAAAGATACCATATGTCGCAATCGATTTAGATGTAAATGCGGTAATGATGGGGCGGGCGCATGGTTATAATGTTGTATATGGTAATACCACCAGTGATGCTGTCTTGCGTGATTTTGGGCTGGCACCGCGCCGTACGCGTGCGGTTGTAATTGCGCTGGATAATGTCGCTACGGCGCGTAATACAATACATACTGTGCGTAATATTGCGCCGCGTGTAAAGATTTTTGCCCGCGCCCGCAACCTGGCAGATTCCAAAGAATTATTAAAAGAAGGGGTCATAGAGGCATTACCAGAAACAATAGAATCATCATTCTTTTTGGGATATGGCGTGTTATCACACCTGGGGGTGCCAGAACGCCAGATTGATAATTTGCTGAACGCGATGCGTGCCGATAATTATTCTGGGGTTGAAAAAACAATTGCCGACAGAAATTAATATCAAAATATAAATATAATAAAAGTCCCATATATTGGGACTTTTATATTTGATTTTATTTGTCCATACTGTTATATTTCGAAAAACAGGAAAAGTAATGAAAAATAAAATTTTAAAATATCTGGGGATTATTATTGGTGCAATTGCATTGGATCAGATATCCAAGGGAATATTATTATATTTAATAACTGGTGGCATACCATGGTTTGGCGCGGCGTGGGATGTTGTGCCGGTGCCATATATGATGATGCGTGTATGTGATTTCTTTAATATTGTCTTTACATGGAATCCGGGCGCATCATTTTCAATGTTGCGTGGTCTGGGTGAAACAGCGCCATTAATCATAATAATTGCAACTGGTTTTATCATTGGATTTATCGCATATTATTTATTTGCGCGTGCTAAATCATATGAAGGTATACCATTGGCATTAATTGTTGGGGGCGCGCTGGGGAATCTGATTGATCGCATTCGCTTTGGCGCGGTGGTTGATTTCTTGGACTTTCATATTGGTGCGTGGCATTGGCCGGCATTTAATATTGCAGATATGTGTATTGTAATTGGTGTAATTTTATTTATATTAAATTGGTACTTGGCGCGTCGTCGCTGTCTGGATTCTGTAAAATCAAACAAGGAAAAATAAATGGTAAAATATCTTGATAATAATTCCGGCTTTCGCCAGTGGAATGCCGCGCGTGATGCGTCAACAAAAAAATCGCGTTTGGGCGGTTTTTTATGGTGGTTAATATTATTTTTGGCAGCATGGTGGTTAATGTCGTGGTGGATGACGCCCAAAACTGAAAACACACAAAATACCGCCTCTGCGGACCAGATTGAACATGCCGATTTATCTGCTGTCCCGGTGTCAGAAATTTCATCTGAAAATCTGACGGCTGATGTCCAGGGATTGCGTATATCAAACATAGAATTATTGAAATATTCATCTGATGCATCTGACGATAATGCATCGCCTGTATCTTTGTTATCAACCAATGGGGCATTTGCCGAAATCGGGGTACTGGCACCGGGAACATCTGCACCGACCCCAGAAACAGTTTGGACACAAAATGGTAATGAATATACATGGCGTAATTCAGATGGTATTGAATTTACGCGTACAATAACGATTGATGGATATGTCATATCTGTGGCGGATAAAATTAATAATACATCTGATACAGAAATATCTGTTGCGCCATATGCACGAATTGTTCGTGCGAATGACATGACATCTTCGGCGGGGGTATATACTGGGGCGGTTGCATATGTAAATTCGGATATCGAACACGAAGATTGGAACCGTATCGCAGATAAATCGTATGCATATTCAACGACAAATGGATTTATTGGTTTTGTTGACCAGTATTGGGAAACAGTTCTGTCAATTGACAGTGTTGATCAAACAATGCGTGTAAAGCCATTGGGCAATATGTTCCAGGCAGATGCCACCGCCGCTGCGGTTTCCATTGCACCCGGGGCGACAGATACGATAACAACAAACCTGTATATGGGACCGCGCGATCATCGTATTTTACAATCCGCAGATTCAATGATATCTGGCATAGATAAAACCGTTGATTATGGTTGGTTCTGGTTTTTTGTCCGTCCAATTTTATGGCTGTTGTATATGCTGAATTCGGTTGTAATGAATTATGGTGTTGCGATAATAATAATGACATTATTATTGCGCCTGGCGATGTGGCCGCTGACCCGTAAGTCATATGTATCCATGATGGCGATGCAGAAAATGCAGCCTGAAATGGCACGCATTCAAAAACTGTATGCAAATGACAAGGCACGCATGCAAATGGAAATGATGCGTCTGTATCAAACCCATAAAACATCACCGATGTCAGGGTGCCTGCCGATGTTGATACAGATACCGATATTTTTTGCATTGTACAAGGCGTTGTTAATATCTGTCCAAATGCGCAGCGCACACTTTTTATGGATATCAGACCTGGCGTCAATGGATCCATACTTTATATTACCGATATTGATGGGGGCAACAATGTGGCTGCAACAGAAATTACAAACTGCATCAACGGCATCCAATGGCGCAAATAATGACGCGGTTGCCCAAACACAAAAAGTAATGAAATGGATGCCATTAATATTTACTGTGATGTTTGCATGGATGCCGGCGGGGTTGGTTTTGTATTGGACGGTATCAAACATATTCGGCATCGGTCAGATGTATTATATAAAGCGTCTGAATAAATAAAAATCGCCCATATGGGCGATTTTTATACATTGTGTTGCAGCATATTAAATAACGCCCGCGGTGTTTGAATAAATGGTGCATAAATACCAATTGCATATTTACATAATGCAACGCATGAATGCGCATGTCGCGCGCGGTGCATAAAATTGTGGGGTGGGGCGACATCCACATTTATAAATTGCCATCCATTTGCACGCAGTAATTTTATCGCGCGCGAATTCAGTGATATTTGCGCAACTTGTCCGCGGCGTACAAATTGATACATTATATATTTGTTTGGCGCCACGCGCACAATTGGCGCACAGTGTCGCGGCGGTCGGCAAAAAATCCGTGGCAGTAATTTAGATGTATTATTTGCAAAACCAATTATAATCATTTTTTATCCTTTATTTGCATATTAAACACATTTCTGTCATGCGCGGCATATCGTGGCAATCCAGTAATTTATGTCGTCGCGCAGCGACACAACATTTGCACTTTGAACCCTGCACTTTGCACTTTATAAAAACGGGGCATACATGCCCCGTTTTTATTCAATCCAACCGCGTGCGGTTGCGGCGACATTTATTGTGTCCATTGCACTGTGCCATAACGCGGCGGCGCGGTTTTCAGACCATATATATTGATGTGGTGCGCGACGTCGGTCGCCAAATTTTTTCATAACATTTAATTGTTCATCTGTCAGTTGACCTGATAAATACAATTTTGTAATCAGTGTTTCGACATCCAACAATTCGCAAACGCGTCGTGTTGCCGCCCCGGCATTTCGATTAAAACCGTTTTGAACGGCGCGTGAATACAAGAACCAAAACCATAATTGTTCTGCATTTTGAAATTTTTCTGCCTGTGGTAAATTTTGCATATTTTGTGATGTCATGTTTATTTCCTCCTTTATTAAATCTGATACAGATGAAATTTATAAACAAACAATTGTAATCTGTAAAAGATTACAACCATTGGTTGAAAAACGAATCGATTTTCTGATTCGTTTTGTGTTTTTAATAATGTTTGTGCGAATCGATAAAATACCATTCGTACAAATAAAAAATGCGCACAAATATGTGCGCACGGCTATATATTTTTTTATGTTTCTGTTTATATAGTTTATACCCCTTTGTTTTTCAATTGCTTTTATAAAAATACTGCCCGCCATCTGGCGGGCTGATTTTTATAATATTGGCGGGAAACAATCGCCCCCAGATTCTGGACAGCAATTAAACCCTTGTTCACCCATATCTGTATATATTTCACCGGCACAGCATCCATTTGCATCTGGTGCGCCACCATCTGGACATGTAATAACAGTTTCCGTAACGGCGGCTTCTTCTTCGGTTGCGGTTTCAATAAATGGATTTTGAATTGCGCCACTGTCGTCATATGTCAGCCCCAATATATCTTCGTTATACGCTTGACTGCCACTGATACCGGTTAATGTACCTGTTTCGTTGAAATTTGAACCAGTATTGTAACTGCTCTTGAACTGTTCTTGCTGATTTTGATACAGTGCATCTTGACGTGCATTATTGATCGCTTGATAATTCAACGATTCACAAAACATCAAAACAGTTCTGTAATCATAACCCGCCTGATATATGCTTTCTGTTGCATTATCTTTAACCGTCCATAATCCATCTTCACCACGTTCACAATATTCTTCCATCATATTGAATGAACGTGCCTGACCAACCCATGAACCATCAGTATAATCTGCTTCTGCAGTTTGTGATACCCACTCATCAAATCTGAAATTTCGTTTTGCTTCACTTGCTAAACCTGTTGCTGATCGAACCTTGCTGACAGAACATTCTTTGTCGTTATTGCCACATGTAATGACTAAATCCATTGGGGAATATACGGTTATACGCGTACCGGCGGCAATTGAAAATGGCGGAATTGTATTGTCCATTGCATCAACAATTAATTTTTGCGCAACCTGGTTCCATGCGGTTATAACCTCTTGCTTTGCCAGTTCTGATGAACGCACTGTACCGCTTTGAACAACGGTATTATTATCTAAATCAATTTGATTAATAAATGTATCGGCAATTGGCGCAATCATATTAACCGCCGCCGGTACAATCGCGGTCAGCATTGGCATCACCAATTGTTCAACATAATCGGTACTGCCATGCCCCGGTACACCGGCGCGCCCCTGGGAATCACCAGAAAATGGCGCATTTGTATTATTAAAATTAAATTCAACACCACTTGGCAATATAAATTGATACCATTTTATTTCCATTCTACCAATTGTTTGATATGGACCTGGTAAATTGCCAGTAACATATCCTAACATTAATGTTCCAGTTGGAATTACAACTGTCCGCCCATCGTCAGAATAAACATTGCGATCCACTGTTGCACGCACAGGCAATGATTGACCTTCTTCATATAATTTTGGATCGGCGCGCACTTCGGATACTATTGTTGCCGGAATTGGCTTATATTGGCGCAATACAAACTTTCTGTCAAACGGGTCGGATGAAAACACTGCCGTACCACTGGTTCCAATAATAACATCACTTTTTGGCGCCTCGTTTAATTTAATTCGTCCCGAAAAATTTGTACCATTTTGTCCATTCGTTGATTGCGGTGCCGCCAGACTGCTAATTTCTTCTGTTGTTAATTGATATGCCTTGTTCACATTGCGTTCTGTTGCCGGATTTGATAACTGGGGCAGTGTGCCATTTTGTATCGTTGTATACCCAATGTGTTCAGCGTCTGTTCCGATTTTTTGTGCCGGATTATTTATATCTGTGATAATGCCATTATCTGGATTATATGTCCCGGTCGGATTTTTACATTCTGTATCTGAGAACGGATGATAATAATATGCACCGCCACTGGGACGAATCCAGCCGCTTTGTACCCCCGATAAATTATATGCCGGCATGGCAAAGTCTGAACATGCCTCTGACGGTACGGGGGCGGTTGTATTTTCTGAATAAACAGATTCATTGCCAACTGGCGCCTGGGTCGTTGTCGGCGTATCCAAGAAAGTAAAATCAGACGATGGGGCAATTGCCTCTATATCCTGCTTAATTTCTGTTGCCACGGGTTTCGGTTCTGGTATTGGGGCTGGCGCCGCCGCTGGTGTGGGTTCTGGTTCTGGTTCCGCAGTTGGTGCATTATCTGGAACAATAATTGGTTCTGGATCACTTGCCCCCAATACCATTATAACACGCGCCGTATTTTTCATTGCATCAGATGCGTTAATATCACGCCATTCAACATATAATTCTGTCGTTTGCGCTGTCATTGCCGCGGTTGGATGAAATTCTGGATTAATACTGCATGTTGTGTTTTGGTCAATCTGACTCATTGCTGTGCATGTTTGCTTTGATACATCCAGTCCAGTGATCTTGTCCGCCGTATAAATATTCAAAATTTTTACAGGCGCACTGGCAGAAACCGTAATTTTTTCTGTTTCTGTATCGCCAACAATAACATTTATCCATTCAATTGTGTCTGGCGACAGATTAACTGTGATTGGGGTATCTTCTGTATTTTCTAACGCCTTTTCTTCATCCCGGGTCAACAGCAATGTCAGTAATATTAATACAACAACAAACGCCGCCGCCAACAACAGCCATTGAATATGTTTTGGCGTATTTTTTCGCAAATCAGAAAATTGTTGTTTTAATTTACTCATATTTTATCCGCGATGTTTGTTATTGTATGCGAACAACACTGCAACTGGTTCCGCTGAATTCCAATAACTTATTGCATAAATCTTGGGCGGTGGTTATGTCAGACATCGGACCAATGCGCAAACGATACAGACGCGCCGCCGATGATTCAGACCCCAATTCACCAACGCCCTGTTCATCAACCGCAAAGAATACCATGTCTTTATATGGGGTTAAAATACCCTGACCGTCATCACCACTGAACTTTGCCAACAGATTTGACCAATAATCATTTAATGCCTTGACCGATGTGTCCGCCTTTAATTCAACGGCAACCCCGGTTTGATTGCTGGTTATCAATGGGATATTTGTATTTGGCAAGAATGAACCCGCCGTCAGCCGTTCTGTTGGTATCATCGTAATACCACTGGTTGATGCACCACCACCAGATGCCGGTAAAGCATATCCCGCCGGCGCGTAATACCCAGCTGTTGTCCCGCCCATTGGCATATTACCAATCATCATTGGTGTTGTTGTATAACCATTTGCCGATGCATTTATCGCATTAACATCTGCTGTGTACGCAATATTGTTCAATGATTGCCCCGACATTAAACTTTGCGCAACATTTGCCTCGGCCAGTGCCATAACCGATGCTGTATCTGCAATCAAGAATGGTTTTTCACGTTTTTTAATGCAAACAATTCGTTGCCCACTGCGCAGAACCATATCGCCAACCGCCTCTACAATTAATAATCTGCCGTCTTCGCCATCAGTGCGGAAACCAACTGGGGATTCGCCGCCTTCGATTAATAATGATACGACTGGGCGTTGGGTCATGGAAATAACCTTGTCCCCGAAATCAATATAAGTAAATATTTGATCGCGCCATACGCGTTCTGGGGCGATAACATAATCGTCTGGATTTGGAACAAATATATCCAAATCAAACCGGAATTCAGACGGATCAATCTTCATTGATTTTATCCATCCGTAATCTTCACCATCGGCACCAATTGTATTTTGCGCATTTGATACCTTTTTAAATATTGACGATGAACCGCCCGCCGCATTAACCGCCCCGGTGGTTGTTGATAACGCACCACCCCCGTCCAACATTACATCAACCTGTGAATATGTAATTTCGCTGGCATTTGATGGTTCACTGCGCAGATAGAATATATATTTATTTCCCGATTCGCCCGTTACAATCAGATTTGTGTCCGACCCCTGGTTGCTGGATACCGGGGTTATATACATTGTACTGCCGCCCTGGGTTGCGTCAATAGAAAATAATCCGTCATTTCCAATTACTGCATCTGCAATTTTTTCACCGGTTGGCAATGTTATTAATGTTGTCATACCATTGCGCAGTTTTATTGGCAAAACACTGCCCTTGGACCATGTCAATTGTGCATATCCGGGTTTTAAGCTGCCTGATGCCATATTCGCGGTTGGATTATCCCATGCCGCCTGGATACCATAATTGCCCGTTGTTGCGCCAAATGCGCCACCACACAGCATCGCCAGGCATAACACAGATACATTTAATTTTAACGCCTTTGAAATTGTCATACCAATCCCTTCCGTTTCGTATTTAAATTTTTTTAATCGGCACCCGCCAAATATCCTGTATCCAATGGATCGCCGTTCCCAGATTCAACAGTATATTCAGAAACGCGAATCCCCAATGGATTGTTAAACCGTTCGTCCCATTTAATTGTGGCATTATCCGCCATATCCAGTTTTAATTGTATTGTATACTCTTTTTTGTCCATCTGTCTATTACTATCTGAACAAAAATAACGGAATGTTACAGCATATGTATTATCAGTTCTGGGGGCAATTGCACCATTATCAAATTCAACCGAACAAGAAAATTCGAAATCTGGGGCGCCACTCATCCACGCATTCCACATATTTGTCTGGGTAAATGCGTTATAAACATCCGGTGTTGACCAAGTATACACGACACCATTTGCATCATTTGTCCATTTGGCGCGCATTTCGTGTGCGTTTGGTACGATTTCATTTCGTGCCTTGATATATTCACGAATGAACGACCGTTTATAATTATCCATATTTTCATCAATCGGTGCCATTTCACGCAAAATAACCGATAAATCATTCTTTGGCGCCGACATTAAAAAGAACACCTGGGGACGATCCAGTGGATACATGTTATATAGTGTTATAACCAACACACCCAGCACAACCAACATTGCGGCAAACACAATTGTCATCAGTCTGGACAATAAAACTGGCGGTTCTATGCGGTCTTGCAAGTGTTTCCTCCCCATCATATATATGTGGATTGTAGACAAATTTGCCGCATGTACGCAAGTAAAAATTAAACTAAAATCATATTTTAATTATGTTTTTTTTCAGTTTTTACTTGCGCCATAATAAATAAAACTTTATAATAAATTCCGCTTGATTTTCTGTGAAAATGTGCTATCTTGACGCAGACTATTGGGGGTCAAGCGGTATAACAGACGATAAAGGTATAGCTTTAGGGGCATAGTTCAACGGTAGAATATCGGTCTCCAAAACCGCGGATGAGGGTTCGATTCCTTCTGCCCCTGCCAGAAAATTCACCAAAATATGCTTGTCATATTTTGGGGAATTTTTAGGTCAAGTTATGGGTTGGTTTTTATGAAAAAAATACTGGATTATATTAAATCAGTTCGCAGTGAATGGTTCAAAATTGTTTGGCCATCGCGCGACAGTGTTATTCGTGCAACAATTATGATTTTGGTATTTTCTGGTGTGGCGGCGTTGTTCTTTTTTGTGGTTGACAGTATTTTGAACGCGCTGGTTGGTTGGATTTTCTAAAACGGACATGGGGGATATTTAATTATGGAAGACAAAATGCAATGGTTCGTTGTAAATGTTCATACCGGCTGCGAAGACAAGGTCGCACGTAATTTGCGTGAACAAATTGATAAACGCCGTTTGAATGCGTATTTTGGTGAAATATTGGTACCGACCCGCGAAATTACAGAGATTAAGGCGGGAAAACGCGTAAAAACAGAAAAGAAATTTTTTCCTGGCTATATCGTTGTTCAAATGGTTATGAATAATGAAACATTTTCACTGGTGAAATTAATGCCCCAGGTTGTTATGTTCTTGGGTGCAAAGAATAAACCAATCGCAGTCAGCGAAGAAGAAGCGCGCCGTTTGCTGCGCCAGGTCGAAGAAGGCAGTGTTGTTACCGAAGATGTTCAGTATGAAGTGGGTCAAGAAGTGCATGTTATTGATGGTCCATTTTCTGGATTTAACGGTATCGTTGCCGAAGTTGATAATATAAAACAGAAGATGACGGTTACTATATTGGTCTTTGGTCGTGAAACCAGTGTGGAATTAGACTTTGAACAGGTAGAACGGGTGTAATATGATTTATCGGGATATAAATGGCAAATTAAAGGTTTATTTTTCAAGGCAAGATGTTATTGATGCATTGGAAAAATGGCGCCAAAAACCCGAAACAAAAGAAATGATAGCGAAAATTGCGACAGAAAGACATCGGTTTATAGATAATGTACTTGCAGACGCGCGGGCACGGAAAAAATAGAGTTTTTGGGATTTTTATTGAATGTTCAATTAAAAATCCTGGTGGTAGATGCGCCACATCGTACCACGACACTAACCAAAACAATGGAGTGAAAAAATGGCAAAAAAAGAAGTAAAGGGAGTGGTCAAACTGGTCGTTCCCGCAAAGCAGGCGAATCCTGCGCCACCAATTGGGCCGGCGTTGGGTGCAGCTGGTGTTAATATTGCAGAATTTTGCAAACAGTTTAATGACAAAACGGCTGATAAAGAACCGGGTATGCCGATTCCATGCATAATCACTGTTTATACAGACCGCAGTTTTGAATTTATAATGAAACTGCCGCCGGTGTCATATTATATTAAAAAGGCATTAAAGCTGAAAATTGGTTCGCATAAACCAGGTCGTGATTTTGTTGGTACAATAACCAAGGATCAAATTCGCGAAATTGCAGAAAACAAAATGCCGGACTTAAATTGCTCTACCATTGAATCTGCGATGAATATTGTTGCAGGTCAATGCCGTTCAATGGGCGTAAAGGTGGAGGATTAAGATATGAAACAAACAAAAAGACAGAAAACTTGGGCAAAATTGGACCAAGATAAGGTTTATTCTTTGCCAGATGCCATCGATGCATTGCGTGAATATACATCCAAGAAATTTGATGAAAGTCTGGAAATTGCAATTCGTTTGGGTGTTGATGTCACCAAGGCGGACCAGAATATTCGTGGAATGTTGTCTTTGCCAAATGGTACTGGTAAAACCGCACGCGTTGCTGTATTTACTGTAAACAGCGCAGATGAAGCGAAAAAGGCGGGTGCCGATGTTGTTGGCGGCGAAGATTTAATTGAACGGGTTGCCGGCGGTGAAATTAATTTTGACCGCGTAATTGCAACACCGGATATGATGCCAAAAATGTCAAAAATCGCCCGTGTTTTGGGTCCAAAAGGTTTGATGCCGAATCCAAAATTGGGTACTGTTACAAATAATGTCGCAGAAGCAGTTGCCACTGCCAAGGCGGGTCAGATTGAATACCGTGCTGAAAAGAAGGGTATTATTCACGCTGGCGTTGGTAAAATGTCATTTGCAACAGACAAATTGGTTGAAAACATCAATGCGTTGGTTGACCAATTGAAAAAGGTTAAACCAGCATCGGTCAAAGGTCAATATATCTTGGGTGCAGCGGTTGCAACGACCCAGGGACCTGGATTAAAGGTTGATGTAAAATAATTAAATCGCGGTTGGGTGCTGTGTCCCAATCGCGTACAAATTTCTGTCCGAGACTGATGGTGCCTGGCAATCCCAGACTTAATTGCCATCATAGACAAAGAACAAATTCTTTGGGGCAGAATACAGGCCCCACCCAACGAAAGTTGGATGGAAAGTTTAACAAGAACAGGGATTTTAAAGCATGACTTTAAAATCTTGCAGATAAGGGTAAAGATATGAGACGCGAAGAAAAATCAGATTTGATTTCAGCGTTGCAATCGTCCTTGAAAGATGCAAACGGTGT
>CASDTC010000001.1 GCA_949283535.1 uncultured Pseudomonadota bacterium | reverse complement strand
TTAAAAACACTATATCCTGGACAATCCCTGTCTGACCAGGACGCATTAAACGCAAGTCAACGCCTGGTTAAATTTGTTGAAATCCTGATGCAGGTCAACGCACAACAGCCCAAGAGACACAAATATGATTGATACGGTCATCCTAAGCATACCATTTGAACAATTTCAAATCGTTGACTATGATAAATTCAGCCCCAGCGCACGTGGACTGTTCGAACCACCATATTACATTCTGGGGGCACGTGGACACTTTGAATGCTTTTTAAACCCCAGCAAACACGACAACGAATATAAACCACGCTTAACACTGTCCAAACGAATCCGACAAGGTGGCTTTTCAATCGCATTAAAAATCGAACTGTCGTTGCCCAAACTGATATTTGGGAATAATTTTGATGAAATGCTCCCCAACGATTTTCAAACCGTCATACAGATGTTGCATTACCAACTGGCGACAATGGGAATCATGCTAACATACTATACATTGGTTAATGCCACCGTCACAGGCATACATTATGGCAAAAATATCGTGCTGGAAAACAAATCAACCTGTGCGCTGGTCATAAACGCCATACACAAACTGAAAGTTTCAAAACGCTGGGACCTGGGCGACACAGATTTTCGCAATGACGGCCAAGCGGTCAGATTTCACACCAATCACTGCGAATTAACATTCTATGACAAGGTTAAAGATTTAGAACGTGCACGCATCAGCGAAAACCGGGCAATCGAATCCGACAACGCAATTCAACTGGACCTATTCAACCAATTAAAACCCCAGGCACAAATTATGCGAATGGAATGCCGACTAAACAACAGACGACACATAAAAAACACATTGCAGGAATGCAATATCCCCGTCAACAACCTGACATTCAAAGAACTATTTTCTGTGACAACCGCCCAATCAGTTCTATTACATTTCTGGGACAAATTCATACGACCATCATTAAACATTGTCATCACGGCAAACCAAAGTCCCCAGGCAATATTCACACAACTGCGTTCCTGCGGATTAAAAGAATCAGATACCATAAAATGTTGCGGCGCACTGGGCTATATCAAAGAACACGGAATACGTTCCCTGCACCAGGTATTATCCCCATCTGGACGCACATACAGACATTTATCAAACTGCTTAAAACCGGTTGATTTAACTGGAAACTATTTATACAATATTTTCAAACAGATTGAAACCGAATTGGCAGAATTTAAAGCCGTTAAGTTGGCCGATTACCCGGAATTACAAAAGGAAACACGATGATTAAATCTTTTAATGACAAAGAAACCGAAAAGATTTTTAACGGCGAACATTCAAAAAAACTGCCAACAAACATACAAGAACGAGCATTCCGCAAATTAACAATGCTGGATGCGGCCGAAAATATTGACGACCTACGGATACCGCCGTCCAACATGCTGGAAACCCTTGGTGGCAAACGCAAAGGCCAATGGAGTATTCGTATAAATCAACAATACCGAATTTGCTTTGTCTGGAACGAAAACGAGGCGAATAATGTCGAAATTGTGGATTATCATTAAATACTTGACATTATCTATTACATAATGTATAATACAGTTAACGAAAAAGGACGTTTTCTATGACCAATTATATTGAAACCGGACATATTGGCGATATCTTACGCGAAGAATTTATGGAACCGCTGGGCTTATCTATGAATGCGCTGGCACGTGCAATCGACATGCCTGCGAACTGCATACACGGCATTGTCCACGGCACACGTGGCATTTCTGCCCAGGTAGATTTACGTTTAACGCGTTATTTTGGCCTGTCCCAGGGATATTTCCTGCGTTTACAGAACCGTTTAGATATGGTCGCTGCAAGACGTGCCATTCCAGAAGACGAACTGATGAAAATCATTCCGTTCAAACAAACTGGCACAAAACCAGTGATTAACGTGGCGGGCATGTAAAATGTATGCGGTCCTGCTGGCACGAGTATCATCCCGAGAACAAGCCGAGGGAATGTCTATTGATGCCCAGACAGAAAATTTACGCAATTACTGTGCCAGAAAAGACCTTGAAATATTAAAAACATTCCAACTTGTTGAAAGTTCTACAAAATCCGAACGCAAAAAATTCGAAGAAATGTTGCGTTATATCCAGGGATTGTCCCATAAGGTCGCACTTGTGGCAGATACCATTGACCGTGTGCAACGTGGATTCAAGGAATCCGTCGATTTAGACGAATTACGCAATGCAGATAAAATAGAAATCCATTTTGTTCGTGAAAACCTGGTTATACACAAGGATTCAAACAGTGCAGATATCGCCAGATGGGACTTAGGCGTTTTCACATCAAAAACCTATGTCGGAAACCTGCGTGACAATGTTAAACGCAGTATCAATTATAACACCGGCAAGGGAATATGGCAGAGTTTGGCACCTATTGGCTACAAAAACACCCGTGATGAAAACAATCATCCAACAATTATTCTTGACCAAGAACGCGCTTTCAAAGTCAAACGACTTTTCGAATTATACGCATCCGGACTTTACACACTTGGGGCAATGGTTCAACAGGCAAAAAATATTGGGTTAACCAGCAGACTTAAAAATGCGCCACTAAACAAATCACTAATCCAGAAATTATTAACTAACCCATTTTATTATGGCGTTATGCGGGTCAAGGGTCACTTATACGCACACATATACGACCCCATAATAAGCAAAGAATTGTTTGACAAATGCCAGGCCGTTATGACCCAAAAAGCCAGCAAACGACAGAAATATGCAAAAATTCCATTCGCATTTGGCGGTTTAATTCGTTGTGCAGATTGTGGCTGTGCAATATCCAGCGACTTGAAAACCAAACCCAGCGGAAAAACATACACATATTTGAAATGCTCTCATTACAAAGGCAATTGCCAACAACCGCCGGTCAACGAACAGAAAATATTTGAACAGATTCAAACCGAAGTATTCGACAGATTATCAATCCCACAAAACATAATGCAGGAAATAGTCGATGCTTTAAAAACATCCATTCAGGCAGAAAACGAGTTCCTGAACCAGTCATTGAACGACTTGGCCAAACAATTAGAACGTGCCAACGATAAAAAGTCACGTCTGCTAGACTTACTTTTAAACCAAAGTATTACACAGACCGAATACGACACAAAACGCTCCGAACTGGAAAAAGAAATATTCGACATCCAAAACAGACAGCAGTCACACATCGCAGCGGACAAATCATTTATAACCACGATAGAATCGGTCTTTTTGGTTGTTTCAATGGCTGGCGAATTATTTAAAAGTTCGAAAGTCGAACAAAAACGTGCACTGCTGAACTTACTACTTTCGAACTGCACACTAAAAGACGGAAAACTGCTGTATTCCTTGAATAAACCGTTTGATATGCTGGTGAATTTGACCACAAATGAAAAGTGGTCGGGGCGAAAGGATTCGAACCTTCGACATCTTGCTCCCAAAGCAAGCACTCTACCAGACTGAGCTACACCCCGAAACAAATGCCATTATAACAGTATTTTTATAAATTGCAAATTTTTATATTGATTTTATGCTTGTCTGTTTCAAACAAAATTTTTACAATAATACTGATGTTAAAAACACTTATGCATATCATCGCTGTTTCTATATTGGTTTTTGCACCAAATATTTCAGCCGCGACAACACGCGCGTCTGATTATGTCAGTGCAAACACATATAACAACCTGTACCCATATATGAATAATACAATGCGGACCCAATTAAATCCTGGGACCAATCCAACCCAATCTGGCGCCCAGATAAATGTTCTGGCACGAACAAATACTGCAAACGCCACAACCAGAAATGTTGTTGCACGCACCCCATCAAATGGCGGAACCGCATCCGCGGCACGCAGTGCAACCAACAGTGCAACATCATACGCACGCGCGGCAGCGACTAATAACGCGTCTGCGCGACGGGTTACCGCCCGTGTGGCAACGCCTGCAACAACGGGCGGCACAGCGCGCGCCGCCACCACAACATCACGCAACGCAAATTCATCTGCGCGCCGTGTTGTGGCACGCGCCGGCACAACAACATCGCAAATGCAATCTGCAACATCACGAACCAGCCGTGGCGATGCATCAAACACAACAAACCGCACATCATCCAGCACGGCAACATTTACATCTGACGCCGCCCCATTATCATCGGCGCGTTGCCTGGCGGATTATACAGAATGCATGAATGATTATTGCGAACGTGAAAACACAGAATATAACCGTTGTTATTGCAGCGCAAAGTTGGCACAAATAGATGCCCAATACCAACCAAAAATAGACCAATTAATCAAAGAAATATTAACATTAAAAAATGGCAATTATTGGACAGACGCAGAAATGAATGAATATTGGATGGAAATGGTTGGTCAATATACTGGTGAAAATTCGTGGGAAAATCTGGAAGATGCACTGAACTATGATTGGGCCGGATTAACCAACAGCAATGTCCGCGGTCAACAGGCATTCGCCATGGGGCATGCATATTGTGTTCAGCATTTACAAGGCTGTGCATACATGCAAACAAACCTGCGCGATGCATATCGATCTGAAATCGCGCGCGATTGCGCAACATATGAATCATCTTTACAAAAATTACAAAACACAGCCGAAAGTTTAGTGGAGTCATATAAATGAAAAAAAGCATAATGGGCATTGAATACGGTCGCGGCGCGACCGCAAATATTGTTATTGATGGCGGTCCGGCATTGGCACCCGCGGCGGTCAAAGAAATGTATCCCGACGCTGATTGGACAACAGTTGTTGCCGATCCATACGATGCCGAATTATGCGCAAATGACAGGTTCGGTGAAAACTATCAAATCCAGAAAAAGATTGTTGCAACAACCCCATTCGAACCACATATAATGATTGGCGGCGATCATTCCGTAAATTTTGGACATTTTTCTGCACTGGCGAATCGGATGCCGGATAAAGATTTGTGCCTGATATATATTGACGCGCATTTAGATATCCATACCCCAGAATCATCACACGCCGAGGCATCTGGCGCCCCACACGGTACAAATGTTCGCGCATTACTGGGCGATGGCGATTCGCGTTGGTTATCACTGCAAATACAACGTCCGGCATTACGCCCAGAAAATATATTTTATCTGGGAACGCGATCATACGAACCATCTGAAATAAATTTTGTTAATTCTAAAAACATATTTATGCGTGGCGCACACGATTTACAAACACCAGATGATTGGTCGCGTGCGGTCAATGAAATACGGCGAAAAATTGGTTCTCGGCAATATGTTGTATCGTTTGATTTTGATGCAATCGACCCAAAATTATTCCGTGATGTTTTGGTTCCCGAACCAAATGGTATCAGCACGGACGCCGCAGAATATTTTGTTCGTGCATTTGCCCCCGATGCACACAGTTTTGAATTTGTCGAATATGCGCCATCTGGCGATACATCCAGCGCAGATATTGTAAAACGATTAATTGATATTACACTGGACGAATAATAAATTTTATTCAGACACAATTTCACACATACGATTATGCCGATAAATATTACGCGCCAAATCATCACTGATAACATCCCAGTCATTGGCACGACCATATATCGGCACACATGGTACACAAACATTATTCTGCGATTGTATATTTTTCGCGCAAGATGCGCCGAATATCGCGCACCCCAGTACCAGCCATTTCCACATCTATATTCTCCATTGCCCGTATAACTTGCCCCTGTGATTCTGTGTGTATTTCTGCGATACGCACATCACACTGTGTTTTGCCAACACGCTGTCCAACCCAATATGTCCCGGCAATCACACATAAAAATCCGATAAAGACATATAATTTAAACATAATTTCACCATAAAAAAATATCCTGTAATGCTTTAGAATTACAGGATATGCTTTACATCATACTATTATAATTTTATTGATTCATTGATGAAAAGAAATCTGCATTCGTTTTTGTCAAACGCAATTTATCCAACAAGAATTCCATTGCTTCCAATGTTCCCATTGGGTTAATTATGCGGCGCAAGACATACATTTTTGACAATGTATCCTTGCCAACCAACAAATCTTCTTTGCGTGTACCAGATTTTGTTATATCAATTGCAGGATATACGCGTTTATCAGACAATTTTCTGTCCAAAATAATTTCGCTGTTTCCGGTACCTTTGAATTCTTCGAAAATAACCTCGTCCATCTTGGATCCGGTATCAACCAATGCGGTTGCAATAATTGTCAGTGAACCGCCGCCTTCGATATTACGGGCGGCACCAAAGAATCTTTTTGGTCGCTGTAATGCATACGCATCAACACCACCGGTTAAAACCTTGCCACTGGATGGGACAACAGTATTATATGCACGCCCCAATCGCGTAATAGAATCCAACAATATTACAACATCTTGCCCTGCTTCGACCAATCGTTTTGCCTTTTCAATAACCATTTCGGCAACCTGAATATGACGCGCCGCTGGTTCATCAAATGTTGACGAAATCACTTCACCTTTAACACTGCGTTGCATATCCGTAACTTCTTCGGGGCGTTCATCGATTAATAATACAATCAATTTTACATCCGGATAATTTGTTGCAATCGAATGCGCAATATTTTGCAACATAACCGTTTTCCCTGTACGCGGTGGCGCAACAATCAGACTGCGTTGCCCCTTGCCTGTTGGCGCAATCAAATCGATAACGCGCGCTGATAAACTGCGTCCTTTGTCTTTATCATCCACCACTTCCATTTTCAACATTTCGTCTGGATACAGCGGCGTCATATCATCAAAAGAAACCCGATGACGCAATTTATCTGGGTCACCGCCATTTACGCGTTCAATTGTTTCCAACGCAAAATAACGTTCTGATTCGTTTTGCGGTGCCTGGATTTGCCCTTCGACATAATCGCCGGTTTTCAATCCATATTTTTTTATCAACGCCGGCGACACATATAAATCATCTGGTCCCGCTAAATAATTGCTTTCTGGCGCGCGCAAGAACCCGAACCCATCTTGCATCCGTTCCAACACACCATCACCAATTAACACAACCTTTTTATCTGCGGCAAACACACGCATAACCGCAAATCGTAATTGCTGTACATTTAATTGCGCGGGATTTTCAATCCCCATATCTTCTGCCATTTTCAGCAATTGCTGTGGCGATTTAGCCTTTAATTCATTTACATGCATAAAAAATCCTTTTGTGGAAATCAGGTTATACGGCGACCCCGCAACCCTTAATAGATATATGTATTATACTATTTTTTTGTCAACATGTCAAGTCTCACATTAAAAAATCCCGCATTTACGGGATTTCTTATTTGGTAATATTTTTAATATTTACCATAATAATCACAATATTTGCCCGAAGCACCACCTGTTGCACCCGTAATTTCATATGTACCGGTGGTTTATTTTCGGCATACTATCCGTTTTTTCCCTTGATTTTTTTGGGTTTTCTTGCTCCAATAAACTATACAAATAATTATAAATCTTAAGAGGATATAAACATGGCAGGCAGCATAAATAAAGTAATACTGGTTGGTAATGTGGGTCAAGATCCCCAGGTTCGTACAATGCAAAGTGGTCAAAAAGTAGCCAGTTTTTCCCTGGCAACATCAGACCGCTGGCGTGATCGTCAAACAGGTGAACAGAAAGAACAAACCGAATGGCACCGCATTGTTATTTTTAACCCCAATTTGGTTGAGGTTGCCGAACGCATGCTGCAAAAAGGGACAAAATTATATATCGAAGGATCATTGCGCACCCGCAAATGGCAAAACCAACAGGGCATCGATGTTTATACAACCGAAGTCGTTTTAAATCAATTTGCGGGTCAAATGGTTATATTGGCGGGTGCAAAAAGCCTGGATGGCGCCGCCCCAGGCGGTGATTATGGTCAACCGGCACAACCCGCACAACCACGCGAAGAAATATCTGTTGCCGATATTGGTGACGACATCCCATTTTAATGGGATGCCGGCATCCAGCGATAAAAAATTATTTCACGATTTAACAAAATATTTACCCCCTGTCATCCCGTGGCATGGGGGTTCACACTCTCTTGTCATCCTGGGACGCGGGGTCTCGCACTCTCTTGTCATCCTGGGGCTTGACCCCAGGATCCAGGTAATATGTATTTTATCATCTTTGTCATTGCGAGCCATCGCAGATGGCGTGGCAATCCAGTAATTTATGCCCCGCGCTTATGCGCGACTTTATTACGACTGGATCGCCACGGTCACTGCGTTCCCTCGCGATAACAATAATATTGAAATGTGTAAATAAAAAAAATAAAAGCACTGTACCAAGTTCCCCTCTATGGAGGGGTGCCGCGCAGCGGCGGGGTGGTCAGAGAATACAAGAACGCGTTCCCATTCTGTCATTGCGAGCCATCGCAAATGGCGTGGCAATCCAGTAACACGCGATTGCGTGCGACTTTATTTGCACTCTGAACTTTGAACTCTGCACTCTGTAAAAAAACGGGGCGATGCCCCGTTTTTTAGAATCGATATGATCCCGATATCTTGATATTATGCAATTGGATTGCGTCATTATATTGATATCTGTAATCAACACCAATTTGCAAACCATTTGCCGCCAAGAATTCAATACCACCACCGATATTCGCCCATAATGGATCAATATCAATATCATATTTTGTGAATTCGTGTGCTGGGGCAAATTTATACTTTGCAAAATCTGGCGCACCCAAGACATCATATTCAACCCCAATTGATGCATATGGACGAATTTGGAACCATGATGTCGGATATATGCGTTTCTGGGCAATCAATGAATACCCCGGTGTCAAGATAAAGTATCCGTCTGATTTCAATTTCATATAATCTTGACCAGCGGCTTCTTCGGTTACAGAAAATCCGAAATTATACCCAACGCGCGCATACGCATTACCAACGATATATTGATTCAGCCAATCATGCATCAGCCCCCATTCACTGATCAGACTGAACGCCGTACCACTGCCGTCAATTGGGTCAACAAAATTCTGGTTGCGCGAAATATCAAACAAATGCATATCCAAGAACGCATTCCCATACACACGCGTTTTTTCACCCAGAATCTTCATCATATATCCGCCCAGACCGACATTGGTATTTTCAACATTCATATCAACATGCCCCAATATCGATTCGCCCGGCTTGTATCCTAATTCCATCGTATCGGAATTATCGCTGGACATATTTGATACATGCGCGGTTAAACCGAAAATCGTTGTTTCTGAATATTGCCAATCAAATCCACCCGCAACACTGAATCGATTGCCATCAACACGCTTGCCGTCTGATACATCCTGGGTAAACATGCCGAATTCAGCATCAATCCACGCCTTGCTTAAATTACGGTTACGATTCCAAATAAATTCATCAAACATACGATCTTCGAATGAACGGAAATTTGTATGTTCGTTTAATGCGACACTGCCTGCAATTTGTTCAATTTCGCGTGGTTGGAACAAACGACTGAACCGTGCCAAACCGGTACCATCACGACTGGTATTGTAATATTCCATACGGTTATACAATTCATTTGCCATGGTTGCCAGATTTGTTCCCTTGAACATTGCCGGGATAACTTCTATTGGTGTACTGTTATAGAATCCCGTATTTTGTAATTGTCCCGCAATTAAATTATCCAACGCACCTGCGGACATATATTCACCATCTGTATGTCCATCAACGCGTCCAACCACTGGTTGTATCTTGAATACTTCAACCGGACCACCAAAACGCGGATCAAACACGATGTAAATACTGTCTTCGACCCCATCGCCATCTGTATCACGCATTGATAAATACGCCGGCAAATCTTCACCATTTGAACCGTTGTTCTTGTCCGACGAATCCAGGTAATTTATACAAATCGAACCATCTGCATTACAGAAATTAACATTCAAATTACGGATTTTATCACCCAGTTCACGAATGCCTTCGTCTGCGTGCAATAACCATATTGCCGTTCCCTGATTAACGATATCAACCAAATCAATACCAATTTGACCGTCTTTTAATGGTTCTTTATTTGATGCCGTACCAAATCCGGACACATCGGATATAAATTCACCGCCAACCGTTATCATTGCCATACCATCGGCAGCATTTGTAATTTGACCCAATGTATTATCGTCATTCAAACTGACCGTTGACCAATAATTGCGAATTGATGAATCCATTCCACCGCCAAGTGCATATGGCAATATCGCCGCATTAATTGAACTGCCGTTATTAAATATGTAATTATCACCGATTGTCATTTGTTCCAATCCAATGAATTGCACGCCACCAGAAACACTGTCTGCGACATTTACATTCATCCAATTACCTGCCGGATTGGCAACAAAGCGCAAATCTGCGGCAACAATACTGCCACCAACATCAATATCACTGGTATTAATCTGCATAACACCGTTAACTTGATTTATCCCGGCAACATTCAAATTTGATGTTGTTATTGTATAATCATTTGACGCAACATTTATATCACCCGCATCTAATGCACCATTATAATTTTGATATAACATGTGATTTGATGTAAATGCCCCAGTGGTTGTTAAACCCGCACCATCCAATGTAATTGTTCCAGCATCACCCATTACAAAACTGGCAACTGTGGTAAATCCAACACCAGAATCCAATGTCAAATCACCAGAATTAGTAATTAAACCAGTTAAATTAATACCATCATCTGCGGCAAATTTTAATGTACCACTGTTATTAATATTTGCTGTTTCAATTGATTCAGCTGACAAACCAGCCACTGCACCATTTGCAACCGTTGTATCAGCAGTAATTTTCGCTGCGCCAGTAATATCATATATACCAATGTCGCCCGCAACATCAAACGCCCCATTTACCGTCAACGAATTTGCCAAGAATGTTAATTCATTATCCGTTGCGTTTAAATTTAACGCCCCAGAATTTGAACCCTGGTTCATATTGCCGTATACAATTACATCATTTTCTGTGGCAATCCCTGTTGCATTTATATTAACACGCGCATTTGTATTACCATTGGCACCAACTGTTAAAAATGCCATACCAACATTTTTCGCGGTTATATCCAACACGCCATTTGTTGCATCGACTGCACTGGCACTGACATTACCACCGGTTGATTTTATAACAAAATCATCACTGTTTGTAATATTTCCAACGGATATATCACCAGACGCAGTTAATTCAGCCGTTGCCGCATTTTCAATATCAGCCGCCTGGATAGATTTTGCATTAACCGTAAATTCACCACCTGATGCTATATCAACATCATTATTAAATGTTGCCGAAGCATTTGCATTAACTGTAAATGTTCCCGCATTATTTACCAGCCCAGAAATAGTTGCTGTTGTTGCAGAATCCAAAGCCAAAGTATTACCATTAGCAATCGACACACCACCCGCAACATCAATTGCCGCCTTATCTGTTGTCATTGTCAATGAATTTGTATCACTGACAATCATGCCATTGGTTGGATTGCTGTCACCGTCAAACCAAATTCCACCATCAATATCAATTACGCCATCTGTTGCGGTAATTTGACCGCCATGCGCCAAGAATTTGCCCGCACTGGTTAACGAACCAACATCTGCATCATCGGAATAAATTTCCAGTGTACTGTTTGCGCCCGATGAAACATCGCCAGCAATTGTTAACTTTTGTGATGCATCACTGCCAAATGTTATACGCCCATTATTACCAGTTGTAACATTACCACCAACTGTTATATTTGCCGCATCAAATGTTGCGCCATACGCTTTATCCGCTGTACCATTGGCAGTTATATTTTTATCAATATTAATATTTCCATTTTCCAATGTTGATTGCATCAAGAACCCATCTGGACCAGATGCCGCAACATTTACATTACCTGCCCCTTGGGTTCCATTACCACCCAATGTAAAATCACCATTAATTTGGATATTTCCGCCCGCAACAATTTCATGTGTTGCAGAATTAATATTTAATGTACCACCTGTAACACTTAACCCATTTGTGATATTCACACCACCAATCAGGGAATTCATATTCACAACCCCACCGGCAACACTGATCGAATCGACCATCATATTTCCGCCATTGGTATCCGACCCCTGGACAGTTAAAACACCATTGATATTATTTAACGCACCTTTAATATCAATTTCACGCGCATTAATTAATAAGTTTTGCCCATTTCCTGCAACAATTTCAGCATTTGAATTATTTACAACCGCACCATTAATTGTAATTTTACCGGTTGTATTTGTCGGTGCAATAATTTCCATATTTCCCGTATTTGATACGCCCAACAATTCAACAGTTGTACCATTTAAAACCATTGTCCCTGCATTAGAAACATTGCCACCAACACTTAATGCACCAGATGATATAATTTGCGTATTTGAATTTTCTGTTGCCCCGTCAACCGTACTGCTAATTACAATACCCGCCCCAGACGAATCGGTTGCATTCATTGTTAAATTTGTACCACGATTTATCACAGAATTTGCACTGATTGATTTCGCCAACAGTTCCATATTTGCATCAGTATTTCCCGCGTCACCATTAACAATCGCGTTTACATCGATTGTTCCATTACGAACCATCAGTTCAAAATTATCCAATTTATTGGCAAAAACCTGCAACCATGCGTCATCATCGGCATTATCACCAAACACCAATGTTCCTGTATCCAAATGGAATGAATTAGTGTTTTGCATCGCACTCAGGTCGAATCCATATTCCAAATATGTTTCGCCCTTTACCGTTGCATCTAAATTCCCCTTGTTAACAAACGACGGATTCGACCCATCACCACCCGACACGGTCAAACTGTCCAGATTCAGCGTCAATGAACCATCATTCGAATCGTTTGTGATAACACCTGTGACATCCATATTTACGACATCATTTTCTTCGATTCGTCCAATTGTCATTGTCCCAGAATTATAAATACTGCCACTGGATGTAATATCACCACCCAATTTAATGTTCATATTTTCCGCTGGTGCAACAGTCCCGGTCCCCAACATTTGTCCATTTTGAATTGTTCCCGACTTGATTGAACCCGCCGTGATATTCACATCGCCTGTGCCGGTATCAATAAACTGACCCATATTTAATTCACCTGCGACCGTCAAATTAGTATTACCACCAGTAACATTAATTGCGCCAGTTTTCATGGTATTTGCAATAACGCTGAAACCAGATGCTGCCTCAACCGAACCAGATACAGTGAATGCGCCCGCATCTTCGACACGCAACGCCCCATTTGCATTAATACTGCCAAACGAAATATTTATTGTATTCGGTGTTTCTGGAATTGCATCAACGCCAATTCCCAACGAATAACCATCTGTTATATCCAACACACCATTAACTGTTATATCACCATCAGAACGAATGGTAAAATCAGTTTTGCTGACATCTGGTCCCGCATAGAAAGTATCATCGGGTGCTGGTACCGGAATTGCAGTTCCAATATTCATTGAATTAACAGTAAAACCCGTATCTGTTGTATAACCATTACCAGATTCAACAGTAATTGCAGTTGCAGCCTGTGCCCCCAGCGGTGCCAGGCATAACATAAAGAAAATTGTCTTTTTCATCATAATTTTTTTCTTTCTTCCAATCGATTTTATGATTATATTATTGCACAATTCGTCAATTAAGACAAGACGGAACTGTACAAAAAACGAATATTTTTAGGAATAAGGAGAAAAAGTATGTTTTCTATAAAAACTGTACATGCGCGTCAAATTATGGACAGTCGCGGAAATCCAACAATTGAATGCGATATAACATTGGATGGTGGTGCGTTTGGTCGCGCGGCGGTTCCATCGGGTGCATCAACCGGTTCTTTTGAAGCACTGGAATTACGCGATGGCGGCAATGCATATATGGGCAAAGGCGTATTAACAGCGGTCAAAAATGTAAATGAAATTATTGCCCCGGCAATTATTGGAACGGACGCATCAGATCAAACCGCATTGGACGAAAAGATGATTGCACTGGACGGCACACAAAACAAAGAAAAATTGGGTGCAAACGCGATTTTGGCGGTATCATTGGCGGCGGCACATGCGGTTGCGGCACAAAAGCAAATTCCATTATATAAATATATTGCAGAAATATATGGCAATGAAAACCCATGTGTATTGCCACGCCCAATGATGAACATTATAAATGGCGGCGCACATGCAGATAATGGTCTGGATGCCCAAGAGTTTATGATTATTCCAAATGGCGCAAAATCAGAATCTGATGCAATCCGCATGGGCAGTGAAATATTCCACAACCTGAAATCTATTTTAAAGAAAGGTGGCAATTCAACAAATGTCGGGGACGAAGGTGGATTTGCACCAAACTTTCATTCTTGTGCAGAAGCATTGGATACAATTATTGCGGCAATTCGTGCCGCGGGATATACCCCAGGTGCCGATGTTTCCATTGGTTTAGATGTTGCATCATCTGAATTCTATAAAAACGGAATGTATGAATTCGAAGGCAAATCATTAACATCAGACCAAATGATTGAATTCTATCAGGATTTGATTTCCAAATATCCAATTATTTCAATCGAAGACGCCCTGGCAGAAGAAGATTGGAATGGGTGGAAGAAATTAACCGATACAATTGGTTCAAAATGCCAGTTGGTTGGCGATGACCTGTTTGTAACAAATCCGGCACGCTTGAAAAAGGGTATTGACGCCGGCGTTGCAAATGCTATATTGATAAAAGTAAATCAAATCGGCAGCCTGACAGAAACATTGCGTGCAATAAAAATGGCACAAGATGCAAAATATGGCGTCATTGTTTCGCACCGCAGTGGCGAAACCGAAGATACAACAATTGCGGATTTATCCGTTGCAACAAACGCAGGACAAATCAAAACCGGTTCAATGTCCCGCACGGACCGCATGGCAAAATATAACCAATTGCTGCGTATCGAAGAAGAACTGGGCAACGCCGCAAAATATGGCATATAAGTAAATGAACATAACATTTGACTTTTTGCTGGTAATAAAATACATCGCATCAATTGCGATTGTATTGGCAATCATTCTGGCACCGGCATGGCTGGCACGCCAGAATGGTCGCGGCAAAAATGATATGATTCTGGTCCGCTTGGGCAGTTGGCTGTTCCTGTGGACCGGTATTGGATGGTTATGGGCATTATTTTGGTCATCCAAGAAATAAAAAAATCCGCCAAACGGCGGATTTTTTATTTATCAAAATTTTTACGACGCGCCTTGAAAAAATCACGCAGCATTTTTGCTGATGCATCTGCATATTCAGGTATTTGAATCACATTCGGTTTCCATAAATGTCTGTCAGATTCATAAACATTCGCATTATGCATTATTCCACCACCCTTTTCATCCATCGCCGCAAAATACACATTACGAATTCGTGCCAACGATATTGCGGTTGCGCACATTGCGCACGGTTCCAAACTGACATAAATATCACAATCCGACAAAAATTTCTGCCCCAGTTTTTTACATGCGCGATTTATTGCAACAATTTCTGCATGTAATGTTGGATTTTTCTTTAATTGAACCTGGTTTTCGCCGCGCGCAATGATTTTTCCATCATGTACAATAACCGCGCCAATTGGAACATCTTCGTGTGCCTGGGCACGGGCGGCCAAAATTAACGCTTGCGTCATAAAACTCATGCATTACACTGTACAATATGGATTCAAAATTGCAAATTATTTCCGGACGCTTTCGCGGGCGAAAACTAAATCTGCCAAAAAATGCGCGCCCAACACAGAATCGCGCGCGGGCGGCACTGTTTAATATGCTGGGGTCGGGAATAATTAATCCAAACGATACATTAACAATATGGGACGCCTTTGCCGGCAGTGGCGCATTCGGCATCGAATGTATATCGCGATACCCAAACGCACATGTTATATTTACAGACATGTTCCCTGAATCAATTCAAACAGTACGCAAAAATCTGGCAATGATAAATATTGGTCCAATTGCGACCACAGACCAAACCGATGCAATCAGTGCGATTAACAAGTATGGCAACAATGCCGATTTAATATTTATTGACCCGCCGTATGATTCACCTGAAATTGGCGTAATATTTATACACAAATTAACACGCGTTGCAAAAAATGGCACAATTTTAATCTGGGAACAAGAATCAATTAATAAAGCGCCACCACCAAACGGCTGGGAAATATTACGGGACAAACAATATGGTCGTGCGCGTTTTTTAATAATGCGCCGAACAATTGAATAAAAACCTTGATTTTTCAATAATTTTGATAAATAATATGCCGCGCACGACACCCTTGGAGGTCGCGCACATAAAACCAACACATATAAAAGGAAACAAATATGTCAATTAAATTAAATGCAGAAATTCGCGGGCGTGTCGGCAAGGGGGCTGCACGTGGCGTACGCAAAAACAAAAACATCCCCGCTGTTATATATGGTGAAAAACAGACACCGATTTCTATTGAATTGAACGGTCGTGATTTTGAAATGCTGTTAAAAACACCCAGTTTGCGTACAAAATTATTTGAAATTGAAACACCAAATGGTCATGAAGACGCAATGTTAATGGATATTCAATATAATCCTGTCAGCGATGCCGTAATGCATGTCGATTTCAAACGCATTAATGTTAAAAATCCTGTTAATGTCAGCGTCCCAGTTGAAGTTATTAATGCCGATATTTCCAAGGGATTAAAAATGGGCGGTGTATTGAACTTTGCTGTACGCAAGGTTGCATTACGCGGTTTGGTTCATGACATCCCGGAAAAAATCACAATTGATTTAACAAACCTGAACATTGGTGATGCGATTCATGGTTCTGATTTGATATTGCCAAATGGGGTTCAATTGGGCCTGCACCAGGCAGAATTAGCATTTGCAACAATCGGCGGTAAAATGCCAGATGAAGCAGATGCATCAAAACCTGCCACAGCGGCACCAGCGGCTGATGCAAAAAAATAATAAACTGTGTACCAAAGAACCGTCCATTTTTGGGCGGTTTTTTTATTATTATTTTTTTCCTGTGGTCTTGAAATGATTTTTAGTATTCACTATATGGTATTCAAACAAAAATTATACAAGTTTTTCAGCAAGGAGTGAAAAAAATGGCAAAAGTCTTAGGTATCGATTTAGGGACAACAAATTCCGCCATGGCATTCATGGACGGCAGTGATCCTAAAATCATTGAAAATTCAGAAGGTCAGCGCACAACCCCATCTGTGGTTGCACTGACATCGGGGGGCGAACAACTGGTTGGCATAACCGCAAAAAACCAAGCAGTTACAAACCCAGAAAACACAATTTATGAAATCAAACGCTTAATGGGTTTGCGCTATGACAGCCCGGCGGTCAAAGAAATTGCCGCGCGCGTTCCGTATAAAATTGTGGCGGGCGATAACGGTGATGCATGGGTTGAAATTGACGGTAAAAAATATGCCCCATCACAAATATCTGCAATGATTTTGGCAAAGTTAAAGAAAGATGCCGAAGCATACCTGGGTGAAACAGTCAGTGATGCGGTTATTACCGTACCGGCATATTTCAACGATTCACAACGCCAGGCAACAAAAGACGCCGGTCGTATTGCTGGATTAAATGTATTGCGTATTGTTAATGAACCAACCGCAGCTGCGCTGGCATACGGCTTGGACAAGGATAAAAATGGCACAATCGCAGTTTATGACCTGGGTGGTGGAACATTTGATATTTCCATTTTGGAAATTGTTGATGGCGTATTCGAAGTAAAATCAACAAACGGCGATACTGCATTGGGTGGTTCTGACTTTGATGCCCGCATATTAAAACATTTAATTGACGAATTCAAATCACAAACAGGAATCGACCTGTCAAGCGACAAGCTGGCACTGCAACGCTTAAAAGAAGCCGCCGAAAAGGCAAAAATTGAATTATCGTCCAAGACAACGACTGATATCAACCTGCCGTTCTTGACAGCTGATGCAACAGGTCCAAAACACTTTAATACAACATTGACACGTGCAAAGCTGGAATCATTGGTCGATGATCTGATTCAAAAAACAATCGAACCATGCCGCAAGGCGTTAAAAGACGCAGGTCTGGATAAAAATCAAATTAATGAGGTTATCTTAGTCGGTGGTCAAACCCGTATGCCAAAGGTTCAAGAAACAGTCAAAGAATTCTTTGGTCGCGAACCACACAAGGGGGTTAATCCTGATGAAGTTGTCGCATTAGGTGCTGCAATTCAGGGTGGTGTTTTAAAGGGCGATGTCAAAGATGTATTGCTGTTGGATGTAACACCATTGTCATTGGGTATTGAAACATTGGGCGGTGTATTTACGCGTTTGATTGATCGTAATACAACAATCCCGACCAAGAAATCCCAGGTATTCAGTACTGCCGAAGATAATCAGTCTGCGGTGACAATTCGCGTATTCCAGGGTGAACGCGACATGGCAGCAGATAATAAGTTATTAGGTCAATTCAATCTGGAAGGTATCGCCCCCGCCCCACGCGGCATGCCACAAATCGAAGTATCATTTGATATCGATGCAAATGGCATTGTTCATGTTTCAGCCAAGGATAAAGGCACTGGCAAAGAACAGGCGATTTCAATAAAATCTGATGGCGGTCTGTCCGAAGATGAAATCAAACGCATGGTTGATGAAGCAGCGGCAAACGCAGACGCAGATAAAAAGAAACGCGAACTGGCCGAGGCAAAAAATGCTGCAGAAACAGCGATATTCAGCATTGAAAAATCACTGAAAGAACATGGCGATAAAATCAGTGCCGATGAAAAGACCGCCATCGAAAATGCCAAGAAAGAATTGGCGGACGAACTGGCGAAAACTGATGCAACCGCAGACAGCCTGAAAGCGAAAACAGACGCATTGGCAGAAAAGGCAATGAAACTGGGCGAAGCGGTATATAAAGCGTCCCAAGAAGCCGCCGCATCAAATGACGAACAAAAACAAAACGATGACGGCACCCGTGATGCAGATTTTTCTGAAAAGAAATAATCACATCATTTCGAATAAAAACACCCCATTTTGGGGTGTTTTTTATTATCTGCGTTCGCCCTGGTGCCGTGCGGCTGATAATGCCGTACGCAACGATTGTTCCGCAATCTGGCGAATTTTTTGTGCAAATGTGCGCATATTCATTGCATCTGCAACACTGTCTGCAAAAATTTGTGATATATATTCTATTTGTGTTGGCGCAATTACAAATACTTCACTGGTTATATTTGATGGACTCAACCGATATACAGGTTCACGCATAATAAATCCCCCCATAAATTAAAATTTATTCTATTCAAATACTTGTTTGTTTATTTGTTTGCATTATATCATAAAGTATCTTGACCGCAAGGCGCAAAATTGCTATACAAACAGGGAAATAGACAAGGAAAAAAGTATGTTAAAAAATGTTATCGGAAAGTTATTGGGATCTGCCAATGACAGAATTGTTAAATCATATGACAAAACAGTTTCTTTAATCAATGATCTGGAACCAAAATACCACGCGATGTCGGATGCGGAATTACGCGCCCAAACGGATGTATTGCGCGGGCGTCTGGCGGCGGGCGAAAAAGAAAAAAACATATTACCTGATGCATTTGCCCTGGTTCGTGAAGCGTCAATCCGTTCCATTGGACTGCGCCATTTTAATGTTCAATTAATCGGCGGCATGGTTTTAACAAATGGTCAAATCGCCGAAATGAAAACCGGTGAAGGTAAAACCCTGGTTGCAACATTGGCTTTATTTTTAAAGGCCCTGCATGGTCGTGGCGCGCACTTGATTACTGTGAACGATTACCTGGCATCACGCGATGCTGAATGGATGGGAAATGTATACCGGTTCTTGGGCATGACTGTTGGTATTATCCAGCATGATATGACCGATGATGAACGCCGTGCGGCATATGCATGTGATATAACATATGTAACGAATTCTGAATTGGGGTTTGATTACCTGCGCGATAATATGAAATTTTCCAAGGCACAACAGGTATTGCGCCCGCTGTTCTATGCCATTGTTGACGAAGTCGACAGCATTTTAATTGATGAAGCGCGCACCCCATTAATTATTTCTGGACCTGCCGAAGATACCAGTGAATTGTATGAACGCGTTGACGCCGTTGTTGCACAACTGGGTGCCGACGATTATAAAAAAGATGAAAAAGATAGACATGTAACATTGACTGACGCAGGTGTTGATAACGCAACACGCCTGTTAAAAGATGCCGGATTACTGGTGGGTGATAACTTATACGCATCAGAAAATGCCGCGTTGGTCATGCACATCCAGCAATCATTACTGGCACATCATTTATATCAAAAGAATGTAAATTATGTTGTACGCAATGGTGAAATTCTGATTGTTGATGAATTTACCGGTCGTGTGATGACGGGGCGCCGCTTTGGCAAAGGACTGCACCAGGCGATTGAAGCCAAAGAACATGTAAAGGTACAACCAGAAAATCAAACAGTTTCCAGTATTTCATACCAGAATCTGTTCCGCCTGTATCCGACATTATCTGGGATGACCGGAACCGCCATGACCGAAGCCGCAGAATTCGAAGAAATATATAAACTGCGCGTTGTATCAATTCCAACAAATCGCCCAGTGGCGCGTATTGATCACCATGATGAAATCTATCGCAACAAAGACGAAAAATATGATGCAATTATAAAACAAATTTCCGAATGCATGGAACGCAAACAACCGGTCTTGGTTGGTACTGTATCAATTGAAAAATCCGAAGAACTGGCAGAAATTGTTCGTAAAAAACTGGGGATTAACCCAGCGGTACTGAACGCCAAACATCATGAATCAGAGGCAAAAATTGTTGCCCAGGCTGGCGCCCCAGGTGCCGTTACAATTGCAACAAACATGGCGGGACGCGGTACTGATATTAAACTGGGGGGAAATGCAGAAAACTTGATTGCAGAATTATCCCCAGACGATCCAGATTTTGAAACAAAAAAGAAAGAAATTTATGACCGCATTGAACAAAATAAAAAGCAAGTCTTGGACGCCGGTGGATTATATGTAATTGGCACCGAACGTCATGAATCCCGCCGTATTGATAATCAGTTGCGCGGTCGTTCTGGACGTCAGGGTGATCCCGGGGATTCAAAATTCTTTCTGGCACTGGACGATGATTTAATGCGTATATTTGGTGCGGCGCGTCTGCAAGGAATGTTGACAACATTGGGATTAAAACCAGGCGAAGCAATCACCCACCCATGGATAACCAAGGCACTGGAAAAAGCACAAAAACGCGTTGAATCCAGATATTTCGAATCCCGTAAAGAATTATTGAAATACGACGATGTTATGAACGAACAACGCGGTGTTGTTTATAAACAACGTGATGATTTAATGACATCCGAAGATTTATCACCGTTGGCACGGGAAATGATTGGTGATGTGATTGAAATGATATGTGAAAATAACATTCCTGAAAAATCAAATCCTGGGGATTGGAACCTGCGCGGGATTCATGACGCAATGCTGCGCGCATTTGCACTGGATATTACCGATATTGAAAAATGGAAAACTGATGAAACAATATCTGAACGCCGTGCATATGAAATATTAAATAACCTGGCACTGCGCCGTTATAATCACCAGGCTGAAAAATATGGACCAGAATTAATGCAAATGGCATCACGGCAAATGATGCTGGGGGCATTGGATACAGTTTGGAAACGGCACTTGCAACAAATGGATTACCTGCAAACCGCGATTGGACTGCGTGGATATGCCCAGAAAAATCCGCTGTATGAATACAAACGCGAAGCATTAGATTTATTTAAAAATACAATCAATAACTTTAAAATCATGTCTGTATCATACATTTGTCGTATGGAATTAACCCACGAAGATGTTGCAAAAACAGAACGCGAACGCGCACAACATGACGCTGAATTAAACCAAGCTGGCGAAGCGCGCCGCAATGCCCCATGCCCATGTGGTTCTGGTTTAAAATACAAACACTGTCATGGTAAATTAAAATAAAATCGCCCATTTGGGCGATTTTTTATAAAACAAATTCTATGAATTTAATGTGATATCGTTTATCCCCATTGTCATACGCGGTAATCCAGTTAATGTCCCCTTGTCATTGCGAATGAAACGCGGCAATATGTTTTTGTATTATCACACCATTCCCTGCCCTGTCATTGCGAGCGTAGTGAAGCAATCCAGTTAATGCATACACCCTTGTCATCGCGAGGGAGTGTAACGACCGTGGCGATCCAGTAAATAATGTCGTCGCGTACGCGACACATATCGCACCCCACTGGATCGCCACGGTCGTGATGCTCCCTCGCGATGAATCCGAGTATGTGAAAACAAGCGGCAGCGCAGTTTGAACAAATACGAGGATACGCACAGGGTACATAAGTACCCGAGCGACACATTATAGAACACAAACTCTCTTGTCATTGCGAGTGAAACGAAGCAATGACAAGGGTGATTATTATATATGCAAAAAATAAGATAAAGCGCATATCATAAATCTTTATCCATATGCTGGGGCATGGCATTATCTGGCATGTTGCACCAGAATGATAATCCAAACACAAATATTTTTAATAACAGTGTATTTGGTATTTTTATCCGATCGTTTTCATGCCGCGCCCATAATCGCGAATTAATTCCCATTTTTTTAGATATAAATTCTGTACCAACACCTAATATCCTGCGGGCGTTCTTTAACAGTTGCCCGGCGGTAATAAATGCATCAAATTCATCACGCAATATCGCGCGTCTTAATTTTTGTCGTTTGTTATCTGGCATAATATTTTCCCCCATTTGTTTTATTGTTAATAAAAACACCGCCGTGATGAATGGCGGTTGGAGGTTAAGAACTATCCAAGAATAGTGTGCTTATTCAATATATTCGCAGCCCTCCAACCAATTGTGGAGGTTTTGTGTGAGAGGTTCTTACACCCCGCACTGGTAATCATCCAATGCGAAATTATTATTGCATATGTATTATTAAAATTCAAACTTATTATTAATAATAAAAATAAATAAAGCAGAAAGGAATCATATATTTAAACATATAACGCAAAAACAACAATTTATATATTAAAATATAAAAAATCACAGGTGACAAAGCAATCCCCTGTGATTCATATAAATTTTACATCTAACTAATTATTTTTCATTCTGACCATGCTGAACATTAACACCACGCGCCATAAATTCAGCCGCCAGATTCACCGCAACCGCAGCTTTTTTATACCCCGCCCCGTGCGCCTTATTCTGCAATACCACCGTTGCCTTATTAAACTTATTCATATTATCAGTCATATTCAATGCCTCTTTCAAAAACATCTCTCTGACAAACAGAACATATACTAATAATTCTTTTTTGTCAAGTATTATTGTGTGCAACCATACATTCCACACACACCTGTATCTGCCGGGGTAATATATTCTTCAACAACCGCAATTGGTGCCTGTTTTGCAGGTTCTGTATAATGAACCTCTTTTACAACACGGACACGGCGGTTTGCTGCATTTGCAACACCATCCCCCGTCTGAACCGCTAACCCTTCTTCACCCGCAGAAACCGCAACAATTTGACTGGCTGGGATACCATATTTTATCAACATTTTTTGAACAGCTTCTGCCCGGCGACCACCCAACGAATAATTATAATCTTTTGACCCCATTGTATCAGTGTGCCCAACCACAGAAACCTTTATATTTTTATTTTCCTGGGTTGCTGTTGCCAATTGACGAATTAATTCTTCATATTCTGGCTTAACCGTTGCCTTGTCAAAATCAAATCTGATTTCCAAGATTTCTTCCATAACATGTTGTTTTGGTTCTAATGGAATTTGTTGAACCTTTATAATTGTCTTGTCACCAGAATCTTTAGACGCTTGAATTTCATCCAATCGCGCGTTAATCGCCGCCAATTCTGCGCGCATTGCCATCATCATATTAATAAATTCTTCACGAGTTACCAATTCATCACTGACCATTGGTATTTCTGATGTTGTATCAGATTGGGCATCCATCGATGTTTCCGCCACCGTTTCTGGTGCAATCTGGCAGTTCACATCACCTTCACGGGTGCATTGCGTGCTGACACTGCTGTCATTATTACTGTCCGTCATGGTTTTATCACCACCATAAATATTTTGATTAAATACCATCGGCTGAACGGGCACTGGATTAATCAAGTGTTCTGGGACATTAACATTATTAACGATAATAACACCTTCACGCGCCTTGGTTCCACTCATTGCCGACATATTACGCGTATCTGGATAATATGCCTGTGCGGCTGGGGTTGACTGTCTTTCAACCGCAACAAATGTCTCACCATTGGCATTAATTGTTGTTTTGGTGGTTTTGGTGGTTGTTTCCGTCTTTGCGGTATTTACAATTTTTCCACCCGTACAATCACGCAACGCCGTCATTGTTTTATAAAATCTATCCCGACATTCATTTGCTGTTCCCGCCTGACCACTGGCAGACGCCGACAACCAGCAATCAAATTTTGCCTGCGCCTCTGCTGCCAATTGTGGATTTGTCATACTGGCATCATTTACCAACTGGTCCATTAATTCATTATACGCCGTATATAATTCGAATGATTCTTGTTCATCGGCAACCGGCCAATTATCCAGACTTTCTGGGAATGGCAATTCACCCGAAAATGCGGCGACCGCCTTTTGTGCGAACAATTCACCCATTTCTGGATACCCACTGGTCCGTGCATTATATATTGCATATGAACGATAATTCATTGCCAGTTGATTTAAAAAAGAATCCTGGTGTGGTGCCGAATAAACATCTAACGATTCAACATAATCAACGGTTGGTGTTGCAACCGGGGCATACATTTCGTTATCACCACTGCCCGCGCATGCCGCCAATCCCGCAACTGCCACAAGTGCAATCATGCGTGAAATTATCCATGTCGATACACCAGAATTATTTTTCATAAAAATTCCTTTTTATAATCACCTGTATTATACGATTTTTCGATATATGAGTAAAGCGAAAAAGCATCACCCACATATTGACTGATGCCTTACATTCCCAATGCCTGGGCGGCAAAAGAACCCAACGACCCCAATGTTCCTAATGCACCACCGCCGCCGCTTGTGATACTGCTGACTTGTTCCATAATCGAACCAGTATTTGTTGACTGTCCTAAATTACTGATTGTATCCGTCAAAAATTCACCCCACATCTGACGTTTTTTCGCACTTAAACGGGCATCTGAACACTTTTCAATCTTTTGAATCAACCGCGTTGCCATTGCCAATTCAGACGCGGTATAATCCGCCTCTGTAAATGTAATCAAGTTAAACAATTCATATATATCAGATGATGTTTTTCTATCAGAACACGACAACGACCCATCTTCGCAATATGTTGCGGTTCCAACCTTTGGAAATCCCGCCCAAACCATTCCACTATTCCCATCACCTGCGAAATAGTCATAGCAAACATCGTCCTTACTTTCTGTGCCAACCGCGATTTGTACCGCCGCATTATAACCACCGACCGCCGCCGCACACGGGCGCCGCCCCAGACGCTGTTGTACCTCTTGCGCGGTCATTGCACCCGTTTTTGCCCATTCTTTCATCGTATTATCAACAAATGTGATTTCCTGGGCACTGGGGACACATTCCGCCGTTAATGCCTTTTGCTGGGCATTTAACTGTTGAACCCCTGCAACCAGACTTATTACCGTGGGCAATAAACTGGAACCAGCCGTGGAACTGGATGTTTCTTGTGGTGCAACAGATGCAGCCTTGTTAATAGTAATCGCCACGGCAGGCATACTGACCATACAAACAATCGCACTACAAAAAGATAGTAAAAGCTTCTTCATCTCTCTTAGAATGAATTATAACATAAAAAAACATCAGAATAAATATAAAAATTGCATTTTGCTGCACAGCGCGCTACACTAGTACCCGTGCAACGCGATAAACGAAATTTTATAATATTTACAAAACACAAACGCTTAAAGCGTCTGTGGCAATTTTTCTTTACTGGTTGGGGCTTGGTAATGGTTGCCGCACTAATTGCGGGATCATTATTTACGCGCCAATTATTATGGACCCCAATATCTGCAATAAATATGACAGATATTGTCAGTAATCAATTTAAGATGTCAAATGCATCGTTTGCCGGCACAGATACAAATGGTAAACCATTTAAAATTCATGCCGCCAGCGGTCGCCAAGAATACGATAAACCAGATATAATATTTTTAGACACTGTATCAGGCACAATCAACCGTGAATCCAATGGGCAACAGATAACAGATAATATCGTTGCAAATACTGGTCAATACAACCGCCGAACAAAGACTATTACTTTAAGCGGCAATGTACGCGTTGATTCCAGTAATGGTGACAAGGTCAGAACACAAGAATTGGTGATAAAATTATGAAACAATCTGTATTACGCATACAACATTTATCAAAATCATATGGCAAGCGCATGGTCATCAAAGACATATCGATGGAAGCGCACCAGGGCGAATCGGTTGGTCTGTTGGGACCAAATGGCGCGGGCAAAACAACCGCATTTTATTGTATAACCGGTCAGTTAAGCGCAACAGGCGGACAAATATTTTTAAATTCCCAGGATATAACACACCTGCCATTTTATCAACGGGCCCGATTGCATATCGGATATCTGCCCCAAGAAAACAGCGTTTTTCGTGGTCTGACCGTTGAACAAAATATTATGGCAATTCTGGAAGTGGTTGAACCCAGCAAGAAAAAGCGTCAAAAAAAACTGGACGCATTACTAGACGAATTTTCAATATCTGCCCTGCGACGCAGTCCGGCGACCGCCCTGTCTGGCGGGGAACGCAGACGCGTTGAAATTGCACGCGCATTGGCAAACGACCCAAAATTTATATTGCTGGACGAACCATTCGCTGGGATTGACCCAATTGCGGTAAATGAAATCCGCAGTCTGGTATCACAGTTAAAGAACCGCGGACTGGGCGTTATAATCACCGATCACAATGTACGCGAAACTTTGGGTATTACAGACCGCAGTTATGTATTGCATGATGGCAGAATATTAAAACATGGCACAACCGCTGAAATAGTCAAAGACGAAATGGTGAAAAAGGTCTATCTGGGCGAAGATTTCGTTATGTAAATAAAAAATCCGCGTTTGCGGATTTTTTATTTATTCGTCATCATCATCTGGTTCATCATCGTCATCATCAACATCAACCGCGTTCAAATCTATTTCTTTTGGCACGCCCAAAATATCTTCAATTTTTTCAGATGCCGCATCTAAATCAATCTTGTGCAACACGGCAAATTCTTGCGCCATCCGTTCCAGCGCACGCAAATATAATTGTCGCGCAGAAAAAGTCATCGTATCTGTGGCATTACGCCGTTGCAGATCGCGTACAACCTCTGCCAATTTCATGGGATCACCCGAATTGATATTTTCTTCATACTGTGCGGCACGGCGCGCCCAAATCATGCGCTTTGCCCCGGCTTTACCCTTGGCTGATGCAATTGCTTCATCCATTTTTTTAATTGTGGTCAATGGACGCAGACCGGATATTTCCGCGCGTTCCACTGGCACACGCAGTGTCATATGATTTCGTTCAAAATCAATAACCAACATTTTTATTTTTTGCCCGCCAATTGTTTGTTCTTCGACACGCACCAACTTTCCGACACCCTGGGTCGGATATACAACATATTGTCCTGCTTTAAAATCTAGTTTCTTACTTGGCATATTTGGATACCCTTTACGGTTGCCATTCTCTCAATGTCTTGCATATTATACCACAAAAAACCAGAAAAACAAATAAATGACAGAAAATAAAAAAATCGTCCAATTGGACGATTTTTTATCATCTGATTGTACGCCGTAATGTTCCACTGGTTCGACGGATACTGGACTGATGACTGCCCGATGTATTAACACTTTCAACCGCGCAAACCCATTCGCCATCCTGTAATATTGCCGTCTGCCCCGATGGACAATCTGGCTTTTCCAGTCGCCATGCAAAACAACTGCCCTTTTGATATGACGAATATGTTATATTATCGCCACCATCATATGTATATGCACCATATTCTGGATTCCAATATCCCGGTGTTTCCCCACTGCACCAGCGCCGATCCCCAAAACATTCAACACAGTTATTATTCGCATCACACAATTCCATCGGATACGATGTTTCTTTATAGCCACTGTTTGCGCGATTATCACTGCCCATCGATTTACCATTTTCCAAATCACGGCACCACAATTTTTGACATTCTGCGGCATCAATGCCATCAATATCACTGTGCGAAACCAATATATATCCCGGTCCACACGATGTAAATTCATTGGCAATTGCCACACCACCAGCCAAGCATCCAATATTAATTGCAATCAATGAAATTAAAAACTTTTTCATGTCCAAAATTCTCTTTATAAATATTTTATCACATTTTACCAATTATATGCAAACGCCTTTTTTAAAATTTTAAATAAAAAACACAGCGGCATTTATGCCGCTGAAAATATTTTATTGCCCCAACCCCGCCGGCGAGAATCGTCCAATATTATTAAACAATTCTTGTATTGCATTTAATTCAATTGCCGCCGGGATTTCTGTTTCACCTTCGGCAATCATGACATCTGGCAAATCATCGTCATGCAGAACCTGGATTTCTTTGACCCGTGTTCCATCAACCCATGCTAACAGAACAGTCTTGTTATCATATTTTAATGGCAACGGTCCGCGATAGTTTTCATCTGCGCCATAATAAATCCAAACTTCGTCCCCATATATTGTTTTAACCTGGGGCGAACCAATTTCATTTTGCAATTGCGCGGTTGTTTTAATATCTGCGACAACCGTTTCCAAATCAGGCGGAAAAACATACCCGCGATGTTTTACCTGGAATGTACATGCCGACAACAAAACCGCCAAAATCAACATAAATTTTTTCATACCCCAAATTTACAACAAAGCCCGCCCACAATGCAACAGAAAAAACACGGGGCATTTGCCCCGTTTTATTATCCTTCACCATTTTCTTTAACCTGTGGCGAATTCATCATCGCAAAGTGCGCAATATATTTTTTCAATTCGCTGCGATAATGATTGTTTTCTTTTGCCATTTCAACCAATCTGTCAAAATGCGGATTTACCGCACGCGCCGCACCAAAACGACTTTCTGTTTTCAAGAAATCTTCCAGCGGCGTTGGATTGTCCACATTTGAATCCATGGTTAATGGACTGTGTCCATCAATAATCAGCGATGGGTCAAACCGATACAACGGCCATGCACCCGTGCTGACCATCTGGGTTTCATGTTCAACCGCATTTTGTAATGCAAATCCATGCGCAATACATGGCGCATATGCCAATATGATTGATGGTCCGGGGAATGCCTCAGCCTCGCGGAATGCACGAATTGCCTGTGCTTGATTCGCGCCCAATGCAATTTGCGCAACATACGCCCCCGACATCATCGCAATCATCCCTAAATCTTTTTTGGCATGTTCTTTACCACCAATTGCAAATTTCATACTGGCGCCAAATGGGGTTGCCTTGGACTGTTGCCCACCGGTGTTTGAATACCCTTCGGTATCCAGAACCAATATATTCACATTTTCACCACTGTGTAATACATGGTCCAATCCACCATATCCAATATCATACGCCCAACCATCACCGCCAATAATCCAAACAGATTTATCGACGATTTCGCCAACCAAACTGCGCGCCATTTCTGCCCGTGGCGAATCGATATTTGCCAATTGCGCACGCAGTTTCTCTTCTATCTGGCGTTGTTTATCTGGATTGCGTTCGGCAAACATTTCTTCGACATTCGGAATATTTAATTCAAACAACAATCCTTTTAAAGTATCGCGCTTTTGGTTTAATGCGATACGCATACCCAGACCATATTCAGCATTATCTTCGAATAAAGAATTCGACCACGCCGGTCCACGACCATTTGCGTCCGCCGTCCATGGTGTTGTTGGTAAATTCGCCCCATAAATTGACGAACATCCCGTTGCATTTGCAACAACCATACGATCACCAAATAAATGCGACATCATTTTAATATATGGCGTTTCACCACATCCCGCACACGCACCAGGGAATTCAAAATAATGCGGCAATAATTCGACATGCTTTGGAATATTCAGATTTAATTTTTCTTTTGGAATATCTGGAATCTTTTGTGCCGCATCAAAACGCGCCTGTTGATTATCAACATCATGTATCGACATCATTGCCAATGCATGAACCGGGCAATTCTTGACACAAATTGTACATCCTGTACAATCCGCCGGCGAAATGTTCAATGTATAATACATATCCGCACCCAATTCAGGCGTTTTAACTGGAACAACAATAACACCATCTGCACGGGCAGCATCTGCCTGTTCCGGGGTCATAACCTTGATACGAATTGCTGCATGCGGGCATAATGTTGAACATTTTCCGCATTGTATGCACTTTGATAAATCAACTGTTGCAACACGTTCGGAAATCGCACGCTTTTCATATTTTGCGGTTCCAACTGGATATTGTCCAGCCCCAAATTCACCATCAACACAAAAACGCGACACCGGCAAATCATCCCCACGCTGTGCCGCCATTTCACCCAATGTGCCGGCAATTTCTGTCGGTGCATCTGCGGTCATCGATGGAACAAAATCTGGTGCAAAGTTCGATACCGATGACGGCAACTGGTACTCGTGCAAGTATTCTGCCGCCTTGTCCACCGCGGCCCAGTTTGCCTGGACAACATCCATACCCTTCTTTTTATATGTTTTTTCGATTGCGACCTTGGCACTTTTTGCGGCAACCGCCGGATCAATCACCTGTGTCAGATTAAAGAAATTCAACATAATAAATGTATTAATCCGATTACCCAATCCCAATTCTGCCGCCGCCGCATTTGCATTCAAAAAGAACACACGCGCCCGCATACGAATTAAGTGTTCTTGGGCATCCCGCGGCAAATTTGCAAATGCAACATCCGGCGCCATTGATGTATTAATCATCACAGTGCCACCCGCACGCAATCCTTTGAATATATCAAAACGTTGGGCAATCATAAAGTTCGAAACACTGATGAAATCTGCAACTTCGATTAAATACTGACTTTTAATTGGCCGGTCAGAAAATCTGATATGCGACGCTGTTAAGCCCCCAGATTTTTTTGAATCATATACCGCATATGATTGCGGATATAAATCAGAATTTTCACCAACGATTTTTACAATATTTTTTACCGCACCAACCGTACCATCGGACCCAATTCCATATAAAATTGCCGTCTTGAAATTTGGTGCCTGGACGGCAAACGCCGGGTCAGTCTTTAATGACAGCCCCGTTAAATCATCATCAATGCCAACTGTAAAATCATGATGCAATGTATCCCGCATCAAATTTTCATATACCGCCTTGACATCGCGTGGTTTAAATTCTTTTGAACCCAATCCATATCGTCCACCAAATACAGCCGCCGAATCGCCAACAACTGTTTTTACATCTTGATACAATGGTTCGCCCAAACTGCCCGGTTCTTTACATCTGTCCAGAACAGCAATACGCTTAACCGTTTTTGGCAATGCCGCCCGGAATGCATCGCGCGGGAATGGTCGGAACAAGTGTACTTTTACCAACCCCAGCCCCGATGGCAAATATGGCAATGTTTCTTCGATTGTTTCACATGCACTGCCCATTGCAACGATAACATTTTCGGCATTCGGGTCCCCAACATAGTCGACCAAATGATACTGGCGACCAGTCAGTTTGGCAAATTTGTCCATGCATTCCTGGACAATTTCTGGTGTTTTTGCATACAACGGATTTGCCGCTTCGCGTCCCTGGAAAAACACATCTGGATTTTGTGCCGTACCACGAATTGTTGGTTTGTCTGGCGTCATACCACGCGCACGATTTGCCAAAACCAAATCATCTGGAATCATTTCATGCAAAACATCATCACTGATTCTGTCCAAACGCGATTCTTCATGACTGGTGCGAAAGCCGTCAAAGAAATGCAAGAACGGCACACGCGCCCGCAATGTCGCCGCATGCGCAATTGCCGCCATATCATGCGCCTGTTGCACATTATGACTGGACAATAACGCAAACCCCGTTGAACGCACAGACATAACATCACTGTGATCACCAAATATAGACAATGCATGTGTTGCCAACGCACGCGCTGCAACATGCATAACAAACGGCGTTTGTTCACCGGCGATTTTGTACATATTCGGAATCATTAATAATAATCCCTGGGATGCGGTAAATGTTGTCGCCAACGATCCCATTTGCAATGCACCGTGCATTGCGCCGGCGGCACCGCCTTCGGATTGCATTTCAATTATTTGTGGAATCGCACCCCAAATATTTTTTTTATGCTGGAACGACCATTCATCCGCCAGTTCGCCCATCGTACTACTTGGTGTAATTGGATAAATTGCCGCAAAATCAACACATCTGTACGCGACATCTGCCGCTGCCCAGTTGCCATCAACAATTAAATTAGCCATATTTAAATCCCTTAAAAAAATTCATACAGGCTATATAATACCCCTATTTTCCCAACAAGGCAAGATTTATAAAAAACACTTGACAAACAAAAAAATGGGGACAAACCCCATTTTTTACTTTTTATCTGATTTCTTATCATCAGACTTTTTATCATCCGATGTGGCGGCATCACCCGCATCTATTTCCATGGCAATTGGATCATCGGGCGTTGCCGGGACAATACTGGCGTGCGCCTGTAATTTAGACATTGCCCGCACCATATCCATCGCGCGTTGCAATTGATAATCCAACGCATCTTTTTCTGCATCTGTTAATTCTTTATCGTCATCATCATCAGATTTATCTTTCTTTTTCTTTTCCGATTCTTCATTCTTTAATGCGTTTTTAAATGACGCTTCTGAATACAGACTTTCTTTGCGTTCCAGAACCTCTACCTTGCTCTGCAAGACTTCTACATCTGGGGTAATTCCTTCGTTCTGAATTGATCGCCCAGACGGTGTATAATACCGCGCAATTGTAATATGTATTGCGGTGCCATCACCCAATGGCTTTTGCTGTTGAACACTGCCCTTGCCAAAAGATTGCGACCCCATAACCAGCGCCCGTCCATTATCTTGCAATGCACCCGCAACAATTTCAGACGCAGATGCTGAACCATGGTTTATCAATACAACAACTGGCTTGCCATTTGCCAAATCACCCGGCTTTGCAAAATTGCGTTCAATATCTGTTTCGCGCCGACCGCGTGTTGAAACAATTTCACCACCATCCAAGAATGCATCAGACACATCAATTGCGGCAGTCAAATATCCCCCCGGATTATTCCGAACATCTAAAACATATCCAATAACATCTTTCTTTTCCAACTTTTCCAATGCCTTGTTCAATTCTTTCGCTGTTGTTGCACCAAAATCTGAAATACGAATATAGCCAATTTTATCGGCATCTTCATCATCTTCCATACCCGCCATTGTTTTTTCTTCATATTTCACGGATTCAACCTTGATAATATCGCGTTTTAATGTAATTGTACGCGGTTCTTCACCTTCGGATATAATTGTTAATTTAACCTTGGTTCCTGGGCGACCTTTCATTTTTTTTGTCGCCTGATTCAAAGTCATATCAAAAACCTGTTCACCATCAATATGTGTTATATAATCGCCCGCCTTGATACCAGCCTTGTCCGCTGGTGTTCCATCAATTGGCGAAATAACACGCACGGCACCCCTGTCACTGGTTATTTGAATCCCCAGTCCACCAAATTCCCCCTGGGATTTATCATTAAATTCTTTGAAATCATCCGCCGACAAATACGATGAATGCGGATCCAACGCCTGCAACATACCATTCATTGCCGCTTCCAGCATCTTTTTTTCATCTGCTTCTTCGACAAAAGAATCCCGCGCAGTTTCAAACACCAACGCTAATTTTTTTAATTGCTCATAAATTTGTTCATCTGTTAAATGCTCAACAGGTTCGTCTTTTTTTGCTTTATCCGCCCCCGATGCCACAACAGGCATTAATAAAACCACAAAAATCAGCAACTTCTTTAACATCAGTATTCCTTTCGCAAAAATATAAAACTATGTACTGCACAGCATAAAACAAAAACAGTTGTCCCGCAAGCCTGTTTTATACATTTTTTAAATAAAAAACATCAAAAATATTGACAAAATATATTTAAGGGTTATAATATACTCAAAGTAATAGCAAGGTATATAACATGACAAAAACACCAAAAACCAAGGTACAAATTGAAGAAAACCGCCAGATAATAACAAAAATGTTATCTGGGGCAAACACGCATAAACGCCTGAACAATGTTAATTGGCTGCGTCATGAAATCGCATATGTTGAACCCAGAACGCTGTTTTATGTTCCAAACAAGGAACAAGTTCCATATTTAGACTATAACAGCATGAAAAACATTGGCGAAGCATACGATTATATTATCAACAATCCAGACAGAATTATCGATGCCACTGAAATATGTCGCATCCACAGCATGCTGTGTGCCAATACACATATCCAGGGCGGCGTTTTCCGCAATACATCAAAGGTTTTAGAAATATATGTTAATGGTCAACGCATGCATACACCTGATGCAATGCAAATTCCATCATTATTGAATGAAATCACATTCAAATTAAATGATACACCTGATGCATTAACGCGCGCGTTTAACATTCATTATGAGTTAATCGCCTTGCAACCATTTGATGATTTTAACAAACGCACGGCGCGTTTAGTCATGAATTGGGCACTGGTCCAGGCGGGATATCGTCCTATTGTTTTCAATCAGCCATCAGATAAACAAAAATATAAAGAAGCGATAACCCAATATGCAAATGATAATTACAGGGCATACGCATCATACATGTCATCATGCTTATTGCGTACCCAAAAAGAAATAATCAAATTACTAAAGAAATCACGGATATTATAAAATGCCTGAAAATAACATAAAAAATCTTAATCATGGTCGTGAAACATATGCTGTTTATTACGGCGAAAACTTTGTATTAAAGCGTCCATTACCAACATTAAATGAAGATAAACGCACAGCATGGCTGGCAAAGCAACATAAAACAAAAGAAAAAATTGATGAAATCCGTGCTGTTGGCAATCCTGTATATAACATTCCTGCGATGCACTTTATCCATGATGGCGAATGTCAAATTCTGGAAGAACGCGCCCCAGGCGAGCCCCTAACCGCGGACTTATATTCAACTTTATCAAAACCACAGCAATTTAAAATTGTTAACAGCATCGCCAGTTTTTTAGTTGATATGAATGAATTAAAACCGATTGGCGACATACAAAAATATAAAATTGCAAATGATATAAAATTTTCACGTCTGGATAATTTCATTGAACACAAAATGAGTACATGGTTCACCAGCACAGAAGTTTTTACAATGGCGGCAATTCGCGACCGTATTGGCATATTTGAATACGAAACCAGACTGGCATGGTCACACGGTGATTTAAATTCAGGCAATGTACTATACGATTCACAAACCAGTAAAATATCATTTATTGATTTTGCTGAAGCAGACTATAAATTTATATATCGCGATATATTTGCCCCAGTGCAAATTGAATTGAATATATGCAAACGCGTTTATGAAACATATTGCCAATTGCACAACAAAGATTTGTACCCGATGCTGGGCATCAAAAACGATAACTTACGGGAAATCATGAAATATCGTATTATGACAGCATGCCTGCGCCGTTTTATCAAGGCAGCAGATGATTTACGCATAAATCCAGCAAACTCAAAAAGTGCGGACAATAATTTAATGAAAATATCATTTATGCGTCAACAAATTAAAAACATCATAGATTTGGAACTTCAATTTTCTAAATAACCATGATTAATCATCTTCTTTAAATAACCTAGCTGGGTCAACCGCTTTATCGCCACGGCGTACTTCTAAATACATTTCTGGTTTGTCGGGATCCATACGCCCAATCGGTTCCCCCGCCAGAACCTGCTGACCCAGCATAACATTTATATCACCCAAGTTTGTCATAACAGTGTTATATCCATTTTTATGCGACATTATTACAACACGCCCAAAACCTTTGAAACTGTCGGCAAATTTAACCTCGCCATCTGCGGGTGCCAATACCAACGCATCACCACGCACCCGAATACGCCACCCATCTGATTTCAATCCCAACGCTGTTTTTTCACCAAAGTGAACAACAACCCGCCCGCGTACAGGCTGGTTTAATTTACGAATTGAAAATCTGGAATCACCTGACATTTCCGAACTCCCCACGCCGGCAGATAATTCAGACAATGTTTTTGCGCGCGCCGACAATTCACGCAACTTTTTTTGTAACGCCGACTGCTGCGTACGCAATTTTTGATTTTGTGCCGAACGCGTCCGCAACAGTTTATCCAGTTCATTTTTTTCATCTGCATATCGTTTTGCCGTACGATCTAATTTTTCTTTTTCAACCGCGCGTTGTTCACGAATTTTTTCCAATTCTTGAATTTTTTCTGTGGCATCTTGGATTTCTGCATCAAAATTATCCGCCGCCCCCGATAATATCGCCGATGTTAACACATAATCACGCATATTTTCGGAATCAAAACTGGGGTGTGATGCAACAAATAATATACTGGCGGCAGCATCAGCGATTCGTTCTTGATTTTGTGCCAATGATTTTTCCAACTTATCGCGTTGGGCATCTAATTCGTGAATTTTTTTTGCAACTGCACTGCGCTGATCTTCCAGTACACTGACCTGGTCTGCAACCTTTACCAGTTTCTTTTTTGTTGATTCAACTTCTTTATTAGAATTTTTAACCTGTTGCGCCAGTTTTTTATTTTGCTGTTCTGTTTTTTTTATTTGTGCCTGAACCTGGGACAATTCACTGGCGGCGTACAACGGTTGTACTGCTGCCGTGATTAAACCTAACGAAAAAATAATCAGAATTTTTTTCATTATGCCTTTCTAACAACACGCAAGAATGTTTTTTTACCCTTTTGTACCATTATTTCATCGACTGGCAAAACAACAGATTTCCAATCAGTGATTTTATTGCCGTCAATTTGAATTCCCCCCTGTTCTATCATACGGCGTGCCTCTGATTTAGACGGGAACAATTTTATCGCAACCAAAAAATCAACAATTCCCATTGCATCATTCATTTCCAATTCAAATGTTGGCGCATTTTCCATACCCGCCCCCCCGGCGAATAATGCATTTGATGCGCTTTCCGCCGCCACCGCCGCATCATGTCCATGCGCAATTTCAGTTGCGGCAAATGCCAAAATCTTTTTTGCGGTATTTAATTCCGCACCCTGTAATTTGGACAGGCGCGCAATTTCATCCAATGGTATTTCTGTAAATATCTTCAAGAATTTTTCCACCAAATCATCTGGGGTATTACGAAAATATTGATAATATTCATATGGTGATGTTTTTTCTTCATTTACCCAAACGGCATTACCCGCCGACTTTCCAATTTTTTCACCACGCGAATCCGTAATTAATGATGTTGATAAAACAAAGGCTTCTTTACCCAGTTTTTTGCGAATTAATTCAACCCCCATTATACTGTTGCCCCACTGGTCTGCACCGCAGAATTGCAATATACAATTATATTTTTTATACAGCGTCAAGAAATCAACCGCCTGGAATGTCATATAATTAAATTCCAAAAATGTCATTCCATTTTCCAATCTGCGCCGCACACTTTCCATTGATAACATACGCGGCACTGTAAAATCAGTACCATATTCGCGCAAGAATTCCATATGTCCGTAATTCTTCATCCAATCATTATTATCAACCATTATGGCATCATTTTCCGCGTCACCAAAATGAATAAATTTTGAAATTGATTTACGCAATCCTGCACAATTATGCTCAATTTGTGCATCTGTCAACATTGGGCGCCCCTTGTCACGACCCGACGGGTCGCCAATGCGCCCCGTCGCGCCACCAACCAATAAAATCGGTTTATGCCCATATTTCTGAAACCATCGCATTAACATCAATGATGCCAAATGCCCCACATGCAATGAATCACCGGTCGGATCTGTTCCCCAATATCCCGCAATATGCCCGGCATTCAATGCATCATTCAATCCATCCATATTTGATGACTGGTTAATAAATCCGCGCGATTCCAGTTCCCGTAATAATTCGTTTTGCATAACGTACCCCTGCTTAAAATGACCTTTATCTTATTTTACCTGTGCGTCCATCTAAAAACAACCCCAGATTTTTTGCAGTATCTAATGTTGGCATAATTCCACGCGAAATCAAATTCCGCGCCAACGCATATCCAAAATAAATTCTGTCACCCGCATCAAAAAATCGTGACACATAGTCTCTGTATCCATAGCCCATTGGTTTCAGCACCAAATACAGCCGCCCCCGACATGAAAATGCGGTGTGATATGACATCAAATCACGTCGCCCCAGTCCACGAACAACATCCCCGGGGTGCAATCCGTAAACAAAATCCAATGGCACGATTTGAGTCCGCACGAGTTGACCATTTTGTCCCAAGAATAAATTCGCACCAACATCATAATATTTTATGTCATGAATTTTGTATCTGTCCATCACCAAATCCTTATGTTAATAAAATACCACGCACCCCACTGTTTTTCCAGAAAAATAATAAAAAAATCCGGTAACCAGCCGGACTTTTTTATAACCAAACAGTTGCCAATTACGACAACATTTTCGCGACTTCATCGGCCAAGTTATCTTCGCGTTTCTGGATACCTTCGCCCAGGACAAAATACGCAAAACCTGCCAATTTACCACCGGCTTCTTCGACAACCTGCTTTACGGTCTTGGACGGTTCCATAACAAACGGCTGTTCTTCTAAAACAGTTTCAGCATAATATTTATGGATACGACCCTGAACCATTTTTTCAACGACTTGTTCCGGCTTTCCAGCTGTTGCCCCAGATTCAATAAACACTTTCTTTTCGCGTTCAACCGCCACTGGATCAACATCGTCAATGGTCATATATTCTGGCTTGTTTGCAGCGATATGCATTGCAATCTTGTTGCCAATTTCATCAATTTTCTCAGAATCACCATTAATTGCAACAACAACACCGATTTGCCCCATTCCTGGAACCAATGCATTATGAATATATGTATAGATATGATCCCCAGAAACCTTTGCAATACGGCGCAAATTCATATTTTCACCGATTGTTGAAATTGTTGCAGCAATATCATCTTTGACGGCATTCATTGTGGCGTCAAAATCGCCCTTTAATTCTGCGGCTTTTGCGGCAATATCTGAAACCAATTTTTGGAATTTATCATTTTTTGCAACAAAATCTGTTTCTGCATTAACTTCGACCACGCATCCCATATCATCACATTTTACAACTGTAACCAATCCAGATGCCGCGACACGCCCCGCCTTTGACGCCGCCTTTACAATACCTTTTTGACGCAACCAATCTGCTGCTGCTTCGATATCACCATTATTTTCAACCAACGCTTTTTTACAATCCATCATACCCGCAGATGTCTTTTCGCGCAGTTCCTGAATTAATTTCGCTGTTACTTCTGCCATGTTTTCCCCCATATATTATTTGTTTAACCAGGTGCAGATACGGTTATTTCCGCACCCGCACCGTTTATCCGCACTTTCTTAATTATTTATCCGCTTTTTCAGCCTTTTCCATCAATTTACCACGGCGTTCTGCGCGTGCTTCTGATGTTTTAGACTTCTGACGGGCTTCTTTATCTTTTACATCTGCTTCGAAATCGTCTGCGGCGGCATCTGCCATATCAGATTCAACCTTTTTACCGGCGGCACCACCCAAACGCTTTTCAATACCAGATAAAATTGCATCAACGAACAAATCACAGTACAACTGAATTGCGCGCGCCGCATCATCATTGCCCGGCACTGGATAGTCAACCAATTCTGGATTTGCATTTGTATCACAAATTGCAATTGTTGGAATATCTAATATTTTTGCTTCGCGTACTGCGTTAATTTCACGTGGTACATCAATTACAATCATCGCCTGTGGTGTACCATGCATATCCAATATACCCCCAAAGATATCGCGCAATTTTTCAACTTCTTTGGTCATAACGCCGACTTCTTTTTTGGTTAATCCCAATTTATCGGCATTTTCAATATCAGATTCCATCTTTTTCAAACGGCGTATCGATTGTGAAACCGTTGTCCAGTTTGTCAACATACCGCCCAACCAACGATTGTTCACATAAAATTGTCCACAGCGTTCTGCTGCATCTTTTACAATATCTTTTGCCTGATGTTTTGTGGCAACGAATAAAATCTTGCCCCCTGCAGCAGCGATAGCCTCTAATGCGACCATTGCCCGATATAATAATGGTGCAGTCTTATTTAAATTAACAATATGAATTTTATCTTTGACCCCATAAACATATGGTGTCATCAACGGGTTCCAGCGGCGTGTATGATGCCCGAAATGGACGCCCGCTTCCATTAACTGTTTCATTGTAAATGTTGGCAATGCCATGCTAATATCCTTTGTTTTCTGTTGTTATCCTCGCCGTTGGTAAAACGCCAAATAAATATTTGGACAGAAATATAAACCGTACAGCTGTGTTCTTCGCACCAAAATGCGTACCCACATAATATCCCACATGTATCCAGAAATCAAGAAAAAATTAGCATTTTTCAAACAAATAAAAATGCACATGAATGACTATTGATTTGCATCATCGTCATCCAAGATTAATTCTTCTGATGTTATTCCACGTACATTAATAAATTTACTAAGTGTATCACGATGCACACGCAATCGCCGGGCAATTTCATATTTGCTGCTGCCACACGCCAATTTTTGTGATATGTATTTTTCACGACCATCTAATTTGCATATATTGCGGCTGCCCTGGGGACGCCCAACATGTTTGCCTTCGGCTTTTATACGCGCCAAGGCTTCTTTTGTTCGTTGCGATATCAAATTGCGTTCAATTTCCGCCGACAAACCGAACGCAAACGCTAAAACTTTGCTGGTGATATCTGACCCCAATCGATAGTTATCTTTTATCGTCCAAATTTTTGCCCCGATATCCATACAATGGTGTAAAATACCCATTATTTGCAGCAAATTGCGTCCCAATCGTGATAATTCAGACGCAATTATCATATCATCTTTTTGAATTCTTTTAATCAGTCTACCTAATTTTCGTTTATTTAAATCTTTTGTTGCAGAAATAGTTTCTTCAATCCAGCAATCAATTGATAAATCTTGTTTTTCACAAAATTTTTTAATTTCAAATCTTTGATTTTCGGTGGTTTGGTGATCTGTTGACACACGTATATAGCCATATATCATATTCTACCCCTTTTTATCTGTTGGCAAACACACGCATTCTCGCCCCATAAAAGCCGCTCCCCAGTTTTTACACAGACAAAATCTCATAAAAATATACATGTGCAAAAAATTAATTAATTTGACTTGTTTTTTCACCTTTTCGCATCTAATATAAATACATTAAGCAGGAAGGGGTTTCACATGCGTCATTCACAGCATTCAAATTCAGCAAAAAGAAAAAAAACTGCATCGCGTATATCACGCCGCACAAAATTAATAATCGGCGCGATTTCAACGGCTGTAATCATCATAATTGGCGCAATAGCATGGTGGCATATCGCGGCAAATAATAATAATAAAGCAATATTTACCGCAAATGTGTATATCCCGGACATTGCAACATTTACTGACAATAACACCTTGTTTTTTGCGACCCCATCCAGCATTCCTGAACCAAACAACAGCCGAACCATCAGCACATCTGGTAACGCTGTAATTTCATATACCCCAGAATCTGGAAATTATGCCCCAGCTTTTCAAATGAATTTAACAGACGCAGATTTGGCAAAAAATATAAAAATATCACCGTTTGTTCGCGGTACTTGGTCAATACGCGGCGATAACACGGTTATATTTACCCCAGAATCTGCATGGCCCGCTGGAACAAAATTCACCGTAAAAATAAATTCTGATATTTTTAATGACGATGTAAAACCAGACACCACACGCGTATCTTTTACAACACCGGAAATTACGGCAACTGTCGATAATTTTAATTTGTATACCGCCCATGATGATAAAAAATCTGTCATTGGTATTGCGGTTATATCTTTCAATTACGAAATTAATACGACCGATTTTGCAGATAAAGTATCTTTAAAACTGGATAATAAAAAGTTGAATTTTAATGTACGATTCGACAAATTCCATCGTACTGCATTTATTATATCCGAACCCGTAAAAATAACAGATGTCGCCCAAACAATACGTTTAAAATTAAATCGTGTTCCATCAATGGCGGGTGATTCACGCACAGAAAAATTAACCGCGCATGCGACTGTTGAATCTGCGGATAACATATATAAAATTTCATCACTAGAAACAATTATTGCAAACAACATTGACGGCAATTCGAACCAGGCAATATTACTAAATACCACGGCATCTGCATCTGATAAAACAAATTGGTCTGAATATATATCTGCATATCTGTTGCCAAAATATCATAACAACGATGAAGAAAAATCAAACCGCAACCACGAATGGAAAAACGATGAAATTACAGATGATGTTTTAAACAAATCACAAAAACTGGAATTGACCAGTATGGACATTGCATCACCAAACGGCGTTCATCAATATGCTTTTTCTTATGTTGTGTCTGACAATGGTCCACGATATATATATGTATCTGTAAAACCAGGAACAAAATCCGCAAACGATTTTATAATGAAGAACGGTATAAACAACGTAATGCGCGTACCATACCCGGCGGCAACAGTTGAAATTTCCGGCACAGGCGCATTATTGTCGTTATCAGGGGACCGTAAACTAGGTATCGTTGCCCGTGGTGGTGTTGATACCGCATACATAAATTTATATAAAATAAAATCAGATGAAATAAATCATTTAATATCACAAACATATGATGTTTTCTCGTCGGCAATGGAATTCAAATCATGGGCATTTGGTGTATATGATATGTCTGTTGTATTCCAGAAAAAAATATCTTTTGCCAATCCATCAATGACCCGCGCCAGTTATGCATCTGTTGACCTGGGTGATTACCTGGACAGGACATATGGTGATAATACTGGAATATTTGTTATTCAAACTGGCACATCGGAAAATACGGCAAACTATAATGACAAACGCTTAATTTTACTGACGGACATGGGAATTATTCGTAAAGCAAATCTGGACGAATCATCATCTGTATTTGTATCAAATCTGTCCAGTGGCAAACCGGCATCAGATGTTGAAATTTCCGTCTTGGGTCGCAATGGTAATGCGGTATGGGTTGGTCGCACAGATGAAAATGGTCGTGTTGACATTCCCCAATTATCATGGTCAGAATACAGAAATGCCCGCGAACCCGTTGCAATTGTTGCACGGCACGGCAATGATGTCGCATTCATCCCATATAATGCGTACGCACAACGCGTTGAATATTCTAAATTTGATATTGATGGTGTATATTCTGTTGCATCAAATCCGTTAAATGCATTTATATTTTCTGATCGTGGAATTTATCGTCCTGGGGAATCAATGATTATTGGTGGAATTGTAAAAAACAAATCATTTAAATCATTGGCAGGAATACCTGTAAAATTTGAACTGCGTGATGCACGGGGTCGATTGGCATTAGAAAAAACATTTTCCCTGAATTCAGACGGCATGTTTGATATAAAATATGAAATACCATCTGATGCACAATTGGGTACATGGAACGCATTTGTTTATTCATTAAATACGCGCGACCTGCCCCAGGATACATTGGGCGCATTAAACTTTGATGTCCAAGAATTCATGCCAGACACCATGAAAATTACGGCAAATATTGCGGACGCAACTGAAAACGGATGGATTGCACCAGATAATTTATCGGCAAATGTTTCACTGCGTAATTTATTTGGAACGCCGGCTGTATCACGCAAGATTGCGGCAAATGCAACATTAACACCTGTACAATATTCTTTCCCACAATACAGCAAATATATATTCACCCCAAATTTTACATTAAATGGTGAAATTTCCGAAAATACCGCACGCCGCGCACAAACAATGTCTGTTGAATTACCAGACACAACCACAGACGAAAACGGCATGGCAACAATCGATATAAAATTTGATACACCTGTTCCATCTGGGACATATGTTATGACAATGAACATCCGTGGTTTTGATGCAAATTCTGGCACCAGTGTACAAACAAATATATCAACCCGCGTATCTGATGCTAAATATCTGATTGGATATCATGCATCAACAGATTTATCATATATAAACAAAAATTCCGCACATAAAATTAATTTTATCGCACTGGATCATACGGCAACGCAAACTGTGGCAAAAGGCTTAACAATGCGCCTGATGCGCCGTGAAAATAAAACCACATTGGTCAAAGACTATAATAATTACTATAAATACCAAACTGTTTCATCAGATAAAATCGTATCAGAATCCAAAATCGACATTCCACAAACAGGAACAGATATTACATTAAACACAAAAAACAGCGGAACATATTTCCTGCAAATATTGGATTCATCAGACCGAATATTGACAAATATTGAATATTTTGTTGCAGGCGAAAATACAACATTGGAAACAGACACAAACGCAGAATTACAAATAAAATTGGATAAAACCGAATATGCCCCGGGCGAAGAAATCGAAATTAACATAACCGCGCCATATATTGGCACTGGATTAATAACAATCGAACGCGACAAAGTATATGCGTACAAATGGTTTAAAACAAAATCTACAACATCTGTACAACATATAACCGTTCCATCTGGATTTGAAGGTACTGGGTACATCAATGTATCATTTGTCCGTGATATAAACAGCCACGATATATTCACAATCCCATATGCATATGCGGTTGCACCATTTGCATCCGACACATCGGCACATAATATAAATATAAAATTACAAACCCCAGAAATAATTACGGATAATAAATTAACCGTAAAATACACATCTGATAAATCCGCCAGAATGATGATTTTTGCAATTAATCATGGCATATTACAGGTTGCAAAATATCAAATTCCAAATCCATTGGCACATTTCTTTCAAAAATCTGCATTACAGGTAAATACATATCAAATTTTATCATTATTGTTGCCTGAATATAACATATTACGTGAATATGCGAAAACTGGTGGTGGTGATTACGGTGGGGATGCAGGCGCATTGGAACAAATCACAAATAATCCATTTGCACGCCGTACATTACCACCAGTTGCGTTCTATTCTGGCATTATTAACGCCCAGGCAAATAAACCAGGCACCGTTGAATTTGATATTCCTGAATACTTTAATGGTGAAATTACTGTATTTGCAATTGCCGCACGTGACAACGCGGTTGGTGCCACAGACACAAAAACATTGGTTCAATCACCGTTAATAATATCTACATCTGCACCAACATTTATTGCGCCAAACGATTCGTTTAAAATAAATTCAGTAATAACGAACATGACACGCGACAGTGGTACATCTGCCAATGCATCTGTATCAATAAATTCAACCGATGACATTGAAATAACAAATACCACCGCAAGTGCAATTGTGCCATTTGAATCAGAAAAATTATTTACATTTGATGCACGCGCCACTGATAAACTGGGCAATGCCGAAATAACAACAAATGCCCGCCTGACATCACCTGATGACCAGACATTGGCAACACGCAATGCCATAAACACACTATCAGTGCGTCCAATTACACCGTTTACAACAAATATTAAATTTGGTGAAATAAATTCATCAAAAACAAACGCGACAGATTTTCTGATATCAATGTACCCAGAATTTGCAACAAATCGCATTTATATAACCCGTGGCGCAACGGCAATGGTAATACCATTATATGAATATCTGTCAAAATATGACCTGCCGTGTACAGAACAATTGGTATCACGTGCAATGCCATATGCCTTGTTCCCAGATGATAAAATATTGGGGACAACATTTGACACATCGGCGAAAAAAATCACAGAAACAATAAATCTGTTAAAAAATCGTCAAAATGATGATGGTTCGTTTGCATTATGGTCAACGGGTATCACACCTGAAAATGACGCCAATACGGCATATTTAACCGCATATGTTGCACAGTTTTTAACAATTGCAAATGATGCGGGATTCACAGTTCCAGACCAAATGTTATCGCGTGCGATCGATTACCTGCGCAGTTTTGCGGGTGCCACAATAACAGACGACACATACGCAGCAGCAATGGCATATGCAATATATGTTATTTCTGAAAACAATTATGTAACAACCAGTTATATTGATACATTCACCCAATACGCCAATGAAAATATACCAGATTGGCAATCGAAACTGATGGGAACATACATTGCAACATCGTATAAAATATTAAAGCAAGATGATTTAGCATACGATTTAATTACAAAATATAAATTATCATCAAATTCAAAATTCGCATACAATGCAATGTTTGACAACAGCGTTGCGAATGATTCAATGTATTATTACATGGCGACAAAATATTTTAATACACACAATGATGCAACGGAATCAGACGCCATACGCAAATATATAAATTCTGGCGATTACAGCGCATACACATCTGCAGCGGTAATAATGGCAATGTCTGGTCAAAAATCAAATGCGACTGAATTGCCAGAAATATCGATTGCATTAAATGATTCAGGCGCAAAAATAATTACCCCAGAAAACAATGCCATAATGATGAATATTCCATCTGATACATCTGAATTAAATATAATATGCAACGATTGTAATGACAATAATACACTGTATTACACAATAATACAGCAAGGTTATCCAACAACCACCGCACAATATTCAAATGGTATCGAAATTATTCGTGAATATTATGATATGAACGGTAATAAAATAACATCTGGGAATATCGGCGGTATTATAACCGTAAAAATATTTGCACGCACACGCAACAATACTGATGTCGCCGACAATGTTGTAATCACAGACCTGTTGCCAGGCGGCTTCATACCAACCATAGATTCTGTAAACGGGAACGCTGAATTTTCTGAAATGCGTGAAGATCGGGTATTGATATACACCGACCTGAACCGCACAGAATCAGAATTTACATACACTGCTCAATTGGGGGTTGCCGGTAAATTCAGTATTCCACCAGTTTCTGCCCAATCAATGTATAACCCACAAATTAATGCGATGGGAAAATCTGGCACATTTACCGTATATGATGGTGCAGAAAAATAACAAATTTTTACAAATATTAAAATCCATGACGGCATACATTCGCCGTCATTGGATTTTATTTACAATAATTGCAATATTTGTAATTGCATACATAATAATAAAACTCTTTTTCACCCCACCACTGTTATCCGATACGCACTTTGGTCGCGCATACCTGGACAGAAATGGGGAATTAATGCGTATAACACTGACCGCAGATGAAAAATATCGTCTGTATACACCATTATCCGAAATCAGCCAAACATTACAACAGGCAACAATTTTATATGAAGACAAATATTTTAAATATCATCCCGGGATAAACCCAATCGCATTGGTTCGGGCAGCAAAGAACTATTTTTCTGCTGACGCCGCCCGACAAATTGGTGCATCAACCATAACGATGCAGGTTGCCCGCATGAAATACGACATGGATACACGACAAATCTGGGGAAAACTGAAACAAATTGCCGCGGCAATTTATATCGATATGTTTTATTCCAAAGACGAAATTTTAGAAGCATATTTAAACCTGGCACCATATGGTGGTAATATCGAAAGCATTGGTGCCGCATCATTAATATACTTTAATAAACCCGCATCTGAATTATCAAAAATTGAATCCATTACCCTGGCAACAATCCCACAAAATCCGATAAAACGCGGTCTGAACACCAAAACAGGTATCCAGAATATAATGAACATGCGTACAGACCTGGTTCGGCGCTGGATTGAACAAAACCCAGAAGATGCCACCCTGGCAACACTGGCACAAATGCCGTTAAATGCCCGCACGACACAGAAATTACCGTTTCGCGCACCACATTTTGTTAATTATGTATCCGCAAAATATAATAATTATTGGAACGATATGGGTCCGCATAATTGGGCGGTTCGAACAACACTGGACACAGATTTACAATCTGCCATGGAACGCACATTATCAAATGAAATCGCACGCCGCCACAGTATCGGTGTGCAAAATGCTGCGGCAATTTTATTAAATTATAAAACGATGGATGTATTATCATATATTGGTTCTGTTAATTATTTTGATAAATCAATATATGGCGAAAACGATGGTGTTCGCGCACGCCGCAGTCCTGGTTCAACCCTGAAACCATTAATATACGCAACAGCAGTTGACATGGGATTTATACATTCGATGACATTGTTAAAAGATGCAAAAATAAATTTCGGTGTATATGCCCCGGAAAACGCCGACAGCGAATTTTATGGTCCAGTATTGGCGCGGGATGCCCTGACACATTCGCGAAATATTCCGGCAATCAATTTATTAAAGAAAATAGGAACCAAAAATTTCTATAAAATATTATCTGAATCCGGTGTATCAAATCTGAAATCGCCCGACTATTACGGAATATCTGTTGCATTGGGCGGCGCCGAAGTATCAATGTTGGAACTGGCGGATATATATGCAACAATGGCAAACCTGGGGCTACGCCACGGGATTCACACAGAAACCGCCACACAATCAAACACCAGGAAACAAATATTAAGTCCAGAAGCATTTTTTATAGTAATGGACATGTTGGCACGCCAATCAACCCCAACAAAAAATATTCCATTTGCAAAGCAGCAAACAAATACACTGCGTCATTATTGGAAAACTGGCACATCATCATCATTTCGCGATGCATGGACCGCGGGAATATTTGGTGATTTTGTGTTAATTGTTTGGGTTGGTAATTTTGACGGCACCCCAAATAATGCATTCAGTGGTGCAAAAACCGCGGCACCAATATATTTTTCATTGGCGCGCACAGTTGAAAAATATTATGCAACACACGGTCATCCAATAAAAAATAATAATTTCTGGCGCAATGATTTAAATATATCAGAAATAGAAATGTGCGATGGTGTTGGTGGATTGGCGGGGAAATATTGTCCTAAAACAACAATGGCATATTTTATTCCTGGCAAATCGCCAATTGAAACATCAACAATTTATCGTGCGGTTCCAATTGATATAAAAACAGGGCTGCGCGCATGCACCAGGAATCCCAAAACGACCAAAATGCGCATATATGAATTTTGGGATGCCGAATATCTGGATATGTTTCAACGCGCCGGCATCCATCGCAACACCCCACCACCATTTATGCCTGGATGTAATTTAGACGATATCGCCGCACACCGTAATCCACCTGTGATAATGTCACCAATTGACGGCACACGAACCGTAATAACATCTGATAAAGATTATGAAGATATAGCATTCCGCGCCATATCAGACATAACAGACGCAAAAATGTTTTGGTTCTTGGATGATAAATTAATTCACACGGGTACATCTGGCGAAACATTTCGTCATACAGTTCCAATGGGCGATCATATTATAAAAATAATTGACGAAATGGGCACAGGAACCAGCATAAAATTCAGCGTTGTGAAATAAATACAGGAACATTTTGCCAACAATATAAAATTAATTATAATAAAAATTTTGTAATATAATTAAAAGAAATTCCAAATATTAAATTACTGCCATAATGTTCTGCACCGCGGGCGCGTGCCAAACGATATTGAACATATGGTCCCATTGTAAAATCCCCCCATAAATTTGTATCCAAACGCACAACTGCACTTAAATCCCTTTCTAAATCCGTACCGACATAACGAGAATAAGAAAAATATTCACGATAATAACCATCAGCAGAAAATTTAACCCCATCACGAACAGGATATTCTAAACGCCAACCAAATTCTGCACCAATTTTACTGTTTTGTGCCCCTGCATATGTGAAATCATATTCGTGTATACCTGTTAAATACAGGCTTTTTATAATTTTATGATCAAACAAAGAAATACCAGCACTGGAACGAATAATATTTTGCCGTGGCGATTCTGCACTGTCTGCAAATTGTGTTTCATACGCCGCACGAACAGTTGGACCAAATTTTAGCCCTGAAAAATCCCAGCATGCATACGACAAATCACTGGAAAACAAAATTTTATCGGCATTTTCATCTGTGGTCGCGGGCGCATTATATGGCTTTAAAGTTGTTTTGCCATATTCCATAAATAAACTATTATCCCACTTAAATTTATTTTTTGTATATTCCAGTATGGTATCAAAAACACCTTTGATATAATCTTGACTGGTTGCATTTAATGCAGACACAGGCGAATCCTGGTATTCTGCGGCATTTCGCACCTGGGTTTTCGACCAATCCAGCCCAATTCTGCGAACAGACAATTGCAATTTACTGTCATCATGCGACACGCCGAATAAAGATTTAACACCCACCGTATCATCAGCCATCGCCATAACAGGCAACCCCAGAAACAATAAAAATACAGAAAAAGCTTTCAAGTCATAAACCAATTTGATACATTATTTCACAATACGCAATATCCCATTCTGGTCAGAATATCGCCATCCTGCCTCGCGTACAGCAATTGTAAAATCCGCACGACTAGCAACAGGAATTTCAACCGTTATTTGATTTCCATTTATATATTTTGTTGTCATTACAATATCCTCATTTCTGGCGATTTGATTTAATTCCATCCACCCCGCCAATCTATCAGACATTACAATCTGGGCAACAAAAACATCACCAGAAATACCATCCGTCAGCCAATTTTGAACATTATTTTCCGTCAGCCACGCCCGCGCTGCATCACGATTAACCGTCATTGAAATATTTGCAGAATATGTTGTATCAGATTGCTGTTCACTGTCAATAGACGAAGATGCGATTAAATTTGTCAGTTCTGAATTTTTTGTGTTTTGCAATACCCCCACTAATTGTTCCACATTTGCATATTGTCCCAATACATCTTTGATAATTTGACGGCGCGCCTCATCAAACGCCATATCTTTTGCCATTGCGGCGGTTTCACTGGTAACACTGACAGACGCCACCCCCGACAAATCGCCCGCAATCGCGCCCAATGGCGCGATTGCACAAATCATTACAAACAATAACTTTTTCAAATTCATCTTTTAATTAAAACTTTGCATTTATACCAACACGTATCCCCAGTGCCTTATAGAAAGAATCTACTTCACCGCCCGTTGAACAAACCCATCCGGGGCATTGTTCTTCCAACGCCTTGATATTTATTGCGGTTGGACTGCCCGTTTCTGGATCCAACATTGCTGTTTCATTTCCCTGCCACGGCGCACCTTCTTGATTTAATATCGCATTATACATATCTGTATAGTACGATTCATTCAAGTATGTTTTTGCATCCGCGCCACTGACGGTATAGTAATCATATGTCAATCCAATTGATAATGCAACTGCATCTGTTATTGCCGTTGTCCAATTCGCCCCCAAACCAAAATGGAATGCACTGAACATACCTGCTTCGTCTTCGACACTTTTTGGATGCGCCCAGTCAAAACGATATGGCTGATCACCTTCGGATGTATATCCTGGGAATCCTAATTCTATATGTCCATTTACTGCATTATTTTGATTAATGATATAATCCATATCTAATGCAATATATGGTCCCGCCCATGTTGTTTCATAAGAATGGCTGACCCCCGGCTGTTGATAATAATATGTTCCTGCCGTATCAACACTGGTTGACCCATCTGGAATTTTTACAGGCACAGTTATATCATCACGCCAAATAATCGCCTGGTTTCCATTATCAAAATTAAATATCAATGCCGGATCACATTGAATTTCACCATCAATTTCGAAACACGCATGCGTATCAACCGCCAAACCATAGTTCTTTTCTGTTTCCAGTTTATATTTTAAGTAGCGATATCCAACCGATGGTGTAATCGACATATTTCCAATCTTAAACACATCTGTCAAACCAAAGCCCACATTAAATTCCATCATATTTCCGCCCTGGCTGGTACCGATTGACATCGCATGCCCAATCTGATCAAATGTACCACTGTCTGCTTCTTGATCATCATTAACATCACCTGTCCATGATGTAACCAAATATCCACCATTTGTAATATCATCATCATACATGGCGTTTTCGCCCCATTGCATACCGTATTTAAATCCGGCATCAACTTGTAAAGTAGTACTGCCAACATCGAATGCATAACCAGCACTAACATCCAAAACATTCCATGCAATATTATCATAACTTAAAATACTGCCCGATTGATTCATACTAAATTGCCATTGCGCCATTTCATGCGTAATTCCCGCATCCAACCAAAATCCAGATTTTTTTGATGACTGTGCTTGCGTAGTATTGGTTGCAACGCGTTGCGTTGTATTATTTGCAGCATTTTGTGTTGCCGTGGTATTATACCGCGTACTGGCATACGATGGCGTTGTATAACTGCGGTTATAGCCTGTTTGACGCTGGGCATATGTTTGTGTTGAATAACGCGTCTGTGGCGATTGATATGCGCCGGTATAATATGTTCCCGCCGCATGTGCCGCAAATGGTAAAAACGCCAATATAAACAAGGATGCTTTTCTCATATTTTTATCCCCTACATTTTTATTATCAACAAATATTCTATCATAAATTGGTTGAAAAAAAAACTGCTTCTTGTAAAATTTTACACACTGCGGGCGTGGCGACTACGCAGCGAAGTGAAGTGCCGCCGTGCCGCGAATGCGGGCGTGGCGACTACGCAGCGAAGTGAAGTGCCGCCGTGCCGCGAATGCGGGCGTGGCGAAACGGTAAACGCGCAGCACTAAGGATGCTGTGGGTAAAACCTTGGGGGTTCAAGTCCCCCCGTCCGCACCAAAATATATAAAGAATAAGTAAAATATACTTGCCCGGCTTTTTAAAAATTTGCTACCATTCACATATACAGGATGAAAGGAATCAAATTATTTTTGGCGACATGCATTGCGTTTATTGGAATTCAATGCGCATATGCGAACGATGATGCCGATATGGCACGCGCGGCCACGCGACGCAGCGCGGCGACAACAGTCGTGTCAAATCGTGGTGAATCTGGTACCGCGTCCATATCATCACGCGCAAATGCAATATCGGGAATATCGCGCGCAACAACGCGCCAACAAAATACAGAAACGACGCAAAATGTACGCGAACGCACAACGACTGCGCGCACTAGTGTTGTTGTTCGCGACAGTGGCACACGCACCACAACAGAAAACACATCACAGGCCGTATCTGCGCGCACGACATCAAATGTTATGCCCCGTGCAACGGTTAATAAATCTGGTGTGATATCTGTACCATCTGTATCCAGCGCACGCACCGCAACAACAAATGCCACGCGCCCTGGCAGTCGAACCATTACAACAACCACATCAAATGCACGCGACAATGGTACAACATCAACGATATCGCGTGCGGCAACATCTGCGCGCACAATAACCACCCCTGCAAAAAACACCACCGCGCGCAGTGCGACATCTGGCGCGCGTATATCGCGTGCGGCAATAACTGCCGAAGAAATAATAAACCGTGATTACACCACATGCCGCAATGTATTTTATAATTGCATGGACGAATTCTGTGCCAATAAAGACAGTCAATTAAAACGCTGTGCATGTTCTGCCCGTGCGAATGAATTTGATGATGTCAAAGCCCAACTGGCAGAAGTGGAAGACAAACTGTTAGATTTCAGCCAACGCTTGTTGACCGTTAATATGGATAAAGAAGACGCCGAAGCATTATACCAGGCAACCGAAGGCGAAATCGCATTTAACCAAGACGACACATCCGATTCAAAAAAATTATTGGATGAAATTGCCGACAAATTAAATACTACATTCGACACCAGCAGTTTTGATGCAAACCTGGCCCCTATATCGTTATCATTGAATACAGATGCAGCATTTGACAGTTTGGATTCTTTATCCGGCACATCAACGACTGCAAAATCTGGAACAGATTTATATAACGCGGCATTACCAGTATGTCGCGAAATGGCGATGGAGGTTTGCACCACCAATGAATTATCCATCGCAGAAAGCGGATATCAAATGTTAATTGAACAAGATTGCAATACCGTTGCCAAGACATATCAAACACAACAAAACCAGGCACGCGAACAAATACTGGAAAGCAGTGCATTACTGGATATGTCGCGTCTGGACGATTACCAGACCCGCAATTCTGATGATATTTTAACATGCAAACGCAAAATGCTGGATATGTTAAGCAGTACATCTGTATGTGGTGAAAATCTGGAAAAATGTTTGGATATCAGTGGTCAATATATTGACCCATCAACCGGTGAAGCAATATTAACATCAAACTTGGTCAACCTGGGCAGTTTGATTACCCGCCCATCTGGCAACCAAACATGGACCAGCGCACCCGGCAACGAAAAATTTGTATCATACTTAAATTCTAAAAAGATGTTCTTGGAATCTGCAACTGAAAATTGCGAAGATATTGCCGACACAGTATGGGATCAATTTATTGATGATGCATTGGCGCAAATAAAATTGGCACAAGATGCCAAACTGGAAGAAGTTCGCCAGTCATGCACCACATTAACCGCCCAATGCTTATCTGACGCCGCAGAATCACTGGAAGATTTCGATGCCCGTGCACTATCTATATTTGGTGTTGCCGCAGATAAAACCGTAAAACAAATGTGTGCCGAAGTCCAGGCATCCTGCACCGCATTATTGGATACAGTTGACGGTGGAACTGATTGGTCATCTGGCATGACAGAAATTGCAAATGACAAAACATATGAAACAATATTACAAACATGCCGCGAAGTTGGTCGCAATTGTATAATACAATCATGTAAATCTATATCTGGTAATTTTGGTCTGTGTGAAAATATTCAAACATCCGTTAACAGAAAATCTATTATTAACCGCACGGCATGTTGGGACGAAGTATATAATTGTGTTGCCAGTGCCGGCGCCGATGCAATTGACCAAATAACAGCGCAATTGGTTGCCAACGGAACAATAATAGACGGAAAATTCTATGAACAAATGTATGGTATCAATCCATCAGAACAATATATCACAACAGATGGCACAGACGAAGGACTGAAAACAATCTGCATAACATCCGACAACGAAGAATGTATTTATGACATTTGTGCCAGCGAATATTGCGCCACAAATCCAAACTCTAATGAATGTCATGTATGCCGCATTGCGGAAAGCATATGGGGCAATTGCGAAACCCATCCAACAGCAAATTTATCCGCAGAAAATTCACATAACAGAATTAAAATGCCAGACGATAAATCCACCGACACCCTGTTATCGTGGTTTGCCAAGAATACAAATACCCAAGATGATGTTGACAGCTGTCGTGATACATCATGCGGACCGGGTTATATACCAGATCTGGTTGACGGTATAACTATATGCATTTCAAATAGTGAACTCTCTGATGACGGATGGTATTGTCCCGTTCCACCATATCTGCGAACCAACGCAATTGATGAAAATGGTATGGACAATTGTTGCGCCGCCACAGAAAGAGACCAAAGCACCGTTGGTTCAACAGATACATCTGGAAAATGCTGTATTAATGGTACAACAGACACAGAAATAAAAGGGCTAAATTGGGATACAAATTCTGCATATTTCAATTCCAATACCACAAACATGCCTGAAGCTGGTTTATGCCTGCCACCGTCCAACACAAACATAACATTTGTCGCTGCATACGGTTCTGGCAATGATCTTACATATATATTATGCATTGGTGGCAATGTTGAAGGTTCAGAAACACAAGACGATTTTCCATCGGGGCGAACCGTAAATTGCAACGGCGGCAAATATGTACAGGTATCAAAATCAGGAACATATTTAACCCCACGCTATGAAGACAATACCATTGAAGATCCCGTAACACCATACCCAAAGAACTTTTATCGTGATTCCAATGGTGATGAGTGCATCCAGCAGTATGATAACCAAAATGCATGGGGCGGAAATGGAAACAGTTGCACTATAACATCGCCAACATCATGGATTGTCAGTTGGGAATAAAATAATTAAAATAATAAATGATTTAAAACAGTTTTATTTTTGATATTGCGGCAACAATTTCGGATAATTCTGTTTTATCAAAGCGCCCTAACACCCAATCCGCTGGATTTATTAGCAATCCCATATCACGCGGATGCCCAATACCGATTCGAATTCTGCGATATTCGGCACCAACCGCGGCATCAATTGATTTTATACCATTATGACCCGCACTGCCACCGCCAATTTTTTCACGTACAGTACCAACTTTTAAATCCATATCATCATGAATAACTATTAAATTTTCCAATGGAATTTTATAAAACCGCATTAGCGCACCAACCGCGATACCGCTGTTATTCATATATGTCTGGGGCAACGCAAATATTACACGCCGCCCATCAATATTTTCAGAATATGTCAAAGCATCATGTTCACGGCGCCACACCGCATTTTCAGGCACAAAATAATGAACCGCAATAAATCCAACATTATGCCGCGTACGGACATATTGCGACCCCGGGTTTCCCAATCCGACAATCAATACAGGTTTATTTTCTTGCATATATATCTCTTTTTTCTATTATAATATCACATAAAGGAGAAAAATATGAAAATAAAATCCATGGCTGTGATGGCGGCTGTTTCTGCGATATTTTATGGTACAAATGCGACCGCTGGTGCTTTATTTGATCTGTATGCCGGCGCAACAATTGGCGCGGGCGGCGCAACATTATTTGCCGATGGCAACGATCATACAAATTCTGCACAATCATATGGTGCTGTAATTGGTCTGGATATCCCGGTATTCAGATTTGAATTGGAATACAATTATATGAACAGCGATAACGCAAAAATGCACCTGGGCATGATAAACGCATATGCAAAAATGCCATCAACCGTAATTCATCCATACATTGGTGTTGGCGTTGGCAGTGTTTTCAGCGGTGATTCTGATGCAATTGATATTGATACCGTTGCCGCATACCAAGGGATGCTGGGCGTAACATTTGATATACCTGTATTACCATTAAAAATTGATGCCGAAGGGCGCGCATTGTATGCCCCAAACATTTATGATGTTTCAAATGTAAAACCAGATATTTTACAATATGAACTGCGTTTAAAATTACGCTATATATTCTAAAACCACAATAAATATAATACAGGACACAAATGCTGACACTGATTGATGGCAATTCATTATTATTTCGCGCATATTATGGTGTACACAGTCGTCTGACCCGCGCGGACGGCACACCAACAGGCGCCGTATACGGATTCTTTAATATGATATTGCCAATATTAGGGTCAGCAAAAAGCGGTGATTCATTCGTATGCATTTTTGACGCATCACGAATATCTTTCCGACAAGATATTTATCCCGCATACAAGGCAAATCGTACAGAAACACCAGCAGATTTAATATCCCAATCGTACTTGGTACGCACTGGCATCGCGGCAATGGGCATTCCTGTATTATGCATTCCCGGGGTCGAAGCAGATGATGTAATTGCGACACTGGCGCGGGAAAATTGTTCTGGGCATGATGCAACCCGCATAATCACCAGCGATAAAGATTTAATGCAATTGGTATCAGATTGCGTATTTTTATATGATGGCATGAAACAGCGTGAAATACGCGCGCCCCAGGTTCTGGAAAAATTCGGTGTTCGCCCAGACCAAGTTATTGATGTACAAAGCCTGATGGGCGATTCGTCTGATAATGTCCCCGGCGTCCCCGGCATCGGTCCCAAGAAAGCCGCCGAATTAATAAATCAATTTGGCTCATTAAATGCACTATACGAAAATCTGGACACGATAAAAAATGAACGCACACGAAATATATTGCGTGATAATCGCGACAGTGCATATATATCGAAACAACTGGTAACATTGAAAACAGATGTTGATTTATCTGGTTTAAAAATCGAACCATTTGTATTTAACACACCAGCTGCGCTGGCATTTGTTCGCGAAAAACTGGAAAGTAATTCTTTGGCGGCAAAAATAGAAAAATTATTTCCATTGGAAAAGTTTAATACAGGTCCGCATCCATCACAATTTGAATTTCCTGCATCACAATGTGAAAATCCGAACAATGATTTACCAACGCAATCTTCACACGGTTCATTAAAATTAACATCAGAAACAATTACAACTATTGATGCACTGGATAAATTTTTATCAAATGTAAAAAATATAATCGCATTTGATACCGAAACGACCGGGCTAAATTATCTGGATTCTAAAATTGTTGGCATTTCATTGGCAACAGATTCAACCCATGGCGCATACATACCGATTCGGCATCACATAGGCGGGAACGATTTATTTAATGAACAATCAATTGCCCCAAACCAATTGGACATTGAAACAGTTCTTAAAAAATTATGGCCAATATTTACAAATAAAAATATTACCAAGGTTGGTCATAATTTAAAGTTTGATTTACATATGCTGGCAAACGAAAATTGGGACATTGAACAAATTGCACCAATTGATGATACAATGCTGTTGTCATACGCATTACATGGAACTTTGCATGGGCACGGTCTGGATGAATTGGCACAAAAATACCTGGGGCATGTGAATATTTCTTTCGCATCACTGTTTCCGCCAAAAACCCGTGATGCAGATATGCATTTTGATATACTGGATATAAATACGGCAACCCCATATGCCGCCGAAGATGCCAGTATTTGCATGGCACTGTATGAAAAGATGCGCCCAGAACTGGATAAAAATGAAAAATTACGCGAACTGTATGAAAAATGCGATTTGCCATTAATGCCGGTATTATTAAAAATGGAACGCGCAGGCGTACTGGTTAACCGCGATGGGTTAAAGCAATTATCCGGGATATTTCATCAACAACTGACGAAACTGGAATCAGAAATATGGAAAATGGCGGGTCATGAATTTAATATCGCCAGTCCCAAACAATTGGGCGCTGTTTTATTTGATGAATTAAATCTGCCGGCGAATAAAAAGCGTTCAACAGATGCCGAAACATTAAATGATATGATTGACGCGCATCCAATAATTGAAAAGATATTAAATTGGCGTTCAATTGCAAAGCTGGCGGGGACATACACGGACGCATTGCCGCACCAAATTGCACCTGATGGTCGCATTCATACAACATATCTGCAAACCAGTACAAACACTGGTCGCTTGTCCAGTCGTGATCCAAACCTGCAAAACATTCCGATAAAAACCGAACTGGGGACAGAAATCAGAAAATGCTTTATCGCCCCATCTGGACGCGTATTAATATCTGCGGATTATTCACAAATTCAATTGCGCCTGTTGGCGGATGTTGCAAATGTTCACACATTCAAGGAAACATTTAACGCCGGCACCGATATTCATGAACAAACCGCACGCCGAATATTCGGCATTGACGCCAATGCCCCGGTTCCAAAGGATTTAAGACGCGCCGCCAAGACGGTAAACTTTTCAATTATATATGGCATATCATCATTTGGTCTGGCGGGACAATTGGGAATTTCACGCGCCGCCGCCCAGCAAATAATTGATTCATATATGGCGGGACTGCCTGAAATAAAAGAATATATTGAATATATTAAAAATTTTGCGATGACACATGCATGCGTTTATACCCCATGGGGACGCCGTATTGAATTGCCAGAGGTAAAAAATCCCCGTATGCGTGCGTATGCCATGCGTGCCGCTGTAAACGCACCAATCCAGGGATTCGAAGCGGACCTGATGCGGCGTGCCATGGTTGATATTGACCGCGATATAATACAACCGAACGCTAATAAAATCAGAATGATTATGCAGGTGCATGATGAAATCATATTTGAATGTGATGAAAATGTCGCCGATGATTTTGCAAAACGAATTGAATCTGCCATGGAAAATGTTGCCCAATTATCTGTACCACTGGCGGCAGATTATGTGATTGGGAAATTCTGGGGAAAATAAAAATCCGCCATTCTGGCGGATCTTTTTTATTGCTTGTTAAACTTGTGATATGGATTACCATTTTTATTTGTTTTTTAATAACAATTCCCCCAAAAAAATTAGGGGGGGATTGTTTTATTTCACGGTTAAATCTTTACCATGAACATCGACATAAACAGTGCTGCCTTCGCCGACCTGACCAGACAATATCAAATCTGCAATTTTGTCTTCGACTGCCGATGTAATCAATCGCTTTAATGGTCGCGCACCAAATATTGGATCATATCCATTATCACCCAACCATTTAATCGCTTTGTCCGATACTTCCAGTCCGATGCGGCGTTCTGATAATCTTTTTTCCAGATTACGCAGTTGGATTTTTACAATACCCGCCATAACATCTTTTCCCAATGGATTAAAGAATACAATTTCATCAATACGGTTAATGAATTCTGGGCGGAAATGTTTTTTTACCGCATCAATATCCGGCAAATTGCTGGTCATGATTATAATTGTATTTGTAAAGTTAACAACATGACCCTGACCATCTGTTAAACGCCCATCGTCCAATATTTGTAAAAATACATTAAATACATCTGGGTTTGCTTTTTCAATTTCATCAAACAGCAAAACCTGGTATGGGCGACGCCGTACACTTTCGGTCAATACCCCACCCTGTTCATATCCAACATATCCTGGGGGACTGCCGATTAAGCGCGATACAGAATGTGGTTCCATATATTCACTCATATCGATTCGTGTCATTGCCGTATCATCATTAAACAGATATTCTGCCAACGCCTTGGCAACTTCGGTTTTACCAACACCTGTTGGTCCCAAGAACATAAAGCTGCCCAACGGTCTGTGCGGATCGGATAACCCCGCCCGACTGCGCCGAATCGCCCGGGCCACCACCGCCAGTGCATGATCCTGACCAACAACACGCTTGCCCAGTTCTTCTTCGATATTCAGCAATTTTGATTGTTCTTCGATACTTAACTTATCTGCTGGGACGCCTGTCCATTTGCTGACAACAGCAGCGATGTGTTCTGGCAACACAGTTTTGTATTCTTTTGATTCCGCATTCATTTTGCGAATTTGTTCTTCCAGTTCTGGTATTTTCCCATACTGTAATGCAGATGCCTTTTCATAATCACCATTTCGCATTGCGGTGGCAACTTCTGCCTTGGCTGAATCCAATGCCGCCATTGCATCAGATAATGCACGCATTTTTGATTGTTCTTGTCGCCATGCTGCGGTTAATTTTTCTGATTCCGCCTGGGTTTCCTTTATAATCGCATCCAGCTCTTTCAATCGTTTTTTTGAATCTTCGTCTTTTTCTTTCTTTAATGCCTGTTGTTCGATTTTTAATTGCATTAAATGTCTGTCAACTTCATCCAGTTTTTCTGGTTTTGACGCAATTTCAATACGAACACGGGCGGCGGCTTCATCAATCAGGTCAATGGCTTTATCCGGCAAGAATCTGTCTGTTATATAACGGTTTGACAACTTTACCGCCGATACCAACGCCGCATCTGAAATACGCACCCCATGATGCCCTTCGTATTTTTCTTTTAATCCACGCAATATAGATATCGTATCATCAACAGTTGGTTCATCAACATAAACCGGTTGAAAACGACGCGCCAATGCTGGGTCTTTTTCAATATACTGACGATATTCATCCAATGTTGTTGCCCCCAAACAGTGCAATTCACCGCGTGCCAACATTGGCTTTAATAAATTACCGGCATCCATACTGCCCTCGCCCTTGCCGGCGCCAACCAAAGTATGCAATTCATCAATAAACAAAATAATTTGTCCATCAGAATCTTTGACCGCCTTTAATATTGCCTTTAATCGCCCTTCGAATTGACCACGGAACATTGCCCCCGCCATCAGTGCCCCCATATCCAGCGATAACAATTTCTTTTTTAATAAATTTTCTGGCACATCACCTGATACAATCCTTTCTGCCAATCCTTCGACAATTGCGGTTTTTCCAACCCCCGGATTGCCGATTAAAACAGGATTATTTTTTGTACGCCGTGATAAAACTTGGATTGTGCGGCGAATTTCTTCATCACGCCCGATAACCGGGTCTAATTTTCCATCTGCCGCTAATTTAGTAAAATCAGTTGTATATTTTGCAATCGCCTGTTCTGGCGTTTCTTGCATTTCTTCTGGATTCATGTTTAAAAATCTCCTTTTTATTAATTTTCACTATATATAGTAGCATTTTATGCATTTTCAAGGTACAGGAATCAAAACATTGATTTTCTTATATAACTGGATATTGCAGATTTTTATGATATAATAATACAGTTAAACCAAATTTCAGAAAACGATAAAACAATTCTTGACTTTTGGCGAATTTTGGTATAAATTATGCCGCAGTTATTAAAGGATTATAATATGCCACGCGTATGTAATGTTACTGGTAAGAAAACACAAGTTGGGATGAATGTATCCCATTCTATGCGCCATACAAAGCGTACATTCTTGCCGAATTTGCAAAAATTAAAATTCCACAGCGATATTTTAAATCGTGATTTTTCATTGCGTATTTCAACGGCTGGTTTGCGTACATTAACCAAACACGGCGGTCTGGATCAATATGTAATGGCCAAGGCACCATCCCGTTTAACACCGGAAATGGCGGCAATTAAAAAGGCAATCAACAAAAAAATTGGCAAACCAGAAAAGCCCGCGAAAAAGCCTGCACACAAGGCGAATCGCAGTGCACGCCTGGTGAAAAAGGTTGACGCCAAGAAAGCAGCGGCAAAATAAAAACCAGCCGTATTGCGTTTTGGCCCCGTGGCGGAATTGGTAGACGCGCTTGACTCAAAATCAAGTTCTGCAAGGAGTGTCGGTTCGAGTCCGACCAGGGCCACCAAAAATATAAACCACCGTTTGGTGGTTTTATTTTTGGTCTTGTATCAAACGAAAAAAGTCCAACCAGTATCATGCCACACAAAAATGAATATTTTTATGGGCAATTTGCCACCAGATTAAATAAAAAATGCCCCAGCATATGGATAAAAATTTGTGATGTGCACTTTATCTTATTTTTTGCGTGATTTTATGTACCAATCACCCTTGTCATTGCTTCGTTTCACTTGCAATGACAAGAGAGTTTGTGTTCTATAATGTGTCGCTCGGGTACTTATGTACCCGAGCGACACAACGATAAGGCAGAGATTGTCGCGCTGCGCCGCGCATGACAGGTGGGTGGGTGGGTGCACAAGAACATTTGTTTTGTGAGGTGCCGTTTGACCCCGGAATGACAAAGACTAATGTCCTGTACAGCGAACATTATTTATTGAACTATTTCACTGTGTCGTGGCTTACAAAAACAAATGTATGGGAAAACAAAAATCGCCCAGACGGGCGATTTTTTATTTAGAAACCAAAAACCATTCTTTGTTTTGATTGGCGCTTTTTTTCATTGCGCACGGCTTCTTCTTTCATACGCTTGCGTTTTGTGGTTGGTTTTTCATAACGCTGGCGCTCTTTCATTTCGCGATACAGACCTTCCTTTTGTGATTTGCGCTTTGCAACACGCAATGCCTGTTCGACATTATTATCGCGAACCAGAACTTTTACCATCGTATATTCACCCCCTTTACAAAACACCTAACTATATATTTATTTTGGTGGAGCCAATCAGACTCGAACTGACGACCCCCTGCTTGCAAAGCAGGTGCTCTACCAACTGAGCTATGACCCCAAAACTTTGCTCTGTTATTGCCACATCTCATTTGACAGACCCACAGCGTTGCAAAGCAACCCGCCCTCTACCAACTGAGCTATGACCCCAAAACTTTGCCTTAAAGCCCACAAATTTTATACTTATTTATATGCATTGTCAAATCAAAAATGCAAAAACGATTTTATTTATATATGTAATCTTTCACTGGACAGTTTTCTTTATACAACTTATAATAAATTGCTATGTTAAAAAATATTAAACAGAAAATTAAGAAATTTATCAAGGGCGATGAATCTAACGGTCGCATAAAATGGTCGCTGTACGGACGCGTATGGCGTGAAATTGGAAAGCCACAATGGAAATGGTTGCTGTTTGGCATAATCGCAACAATTGGCTCCGCCGGGGCAGAGGCATATACAATTACCCTGGTTCAACAGGTTGTGGACAAGGCTTTTATTGAAAAAAGCATGACACATATTTATATGTTTGGTCTGCAAATAATTGCTGCATTTGGTGCCAAGGGTGTATTCAGTTATGCAAAATCACTTATCATGGCCAAGGCTGGATTAAATGCCAGTGCTGATTTACAGCAACGCATTTACAACCACATGGTTAAAATGAATATTTCTAAATTTTATGGCGATGGCATTGGAAAACACTTAAATTATTTCGGCGTCCAGGCAGGTGCTGTTTTAAACCTGGTCACTGGTACATTGATCAGCACGATACAACAAATTGCAACATTAGCAATGACATTGGGATTAATGGTATATTATGCACCACAAATGTGCGCAGTGTTATTGTTCTTGGTCCCGGCAATATTGGTGCCAATGGTTTTAATTATGCGCAAGCGCAGAAAATTGTCGCGGGAATCATTCGGCATTGCCAACGATGTTTCACAACACTTGAACCAAACATTACACGGAATAAAAACAATCCAGTCATTCGGCACCGAAGATGTTGAAACAAAAAAATTTGCCCGCGTACTGGATTCATCAATGTGTAATTCATACAAAGGAACCCAGGCATTCGCATTGCAATCCCCATTATTGGAATTAATGATATCAATTGGATTATGCCTGGCATTAATTATTGGCGGTCATTTCATTGTCAGCGGTACAATCACGACTGGTGATTTTACGGCATTCTTGCTGGCATTAACCGCGGCATATAAACCCGCGCGCAGCATTACCAGCACCAGCAACACCGTACAACATGGTCTGTTGGCGGCCGAGATTTTATTTGACTTCTTGGACAGCAAACCAGATATCCAAGATGCCCCAGACGCAATTGAATTAAAACCAGGAAAGATGTCCGTTGGATTCAATCATGTATATTTTGAATATAACCCCGGCGAACCAGTATTGCGCGATATAAACCTGCATGTACCGGCTGGCAAAGTGTGTGCATTGGTTGGACCATCTGGTGGCGGTAAAACAACTATGTTTAATTTAATCGAACGTTTCTATGACCCACAGAAAGGTCAAATAGAAATTAATCGTAAAAATATAAAAAATATCACCCTGCATTCATTACGCCAAAATATTGCAGAGGTTTCCCAAGATGTATTCTTGTTTAATGGCACAATCGAAGAAAATATTAAATATGGCGCCCCAGATGCCACCACTGACCAGGTCCAAGCCGCCGCGCGCGCAGCAAACGCCCATGATTTTATCATGAAATTCCCCAAAAAATATAAATCCAAGGTCGGTGAAGGCGGCGCATTATTATCAGGCGGTCAAAAACAACGAATCGCCATTGCGCGTGCAATATTAAAAGACGCCCCGATTTTATTACTGGACGAGGCAACATCTGCACTGGATACGCAAAGCGAAAAACTAATCCAATCGGCATTAAAAGATTTAATGCGCGGGCGTACAACATTTGTTATTGCACACCGCTTGTCAACGATATTGGATGCTGATATAATATGTGTAATAAAAGATGGTCATATTATTGAACGCGGAACGGATGCTGAATTGGTTGCATTAAATGGCGAATACAAAAAACTGCGCGATATTCAGTTCAAACCCGAAGGTAAAAAACAAAAAAATAAATGAACAAACAAAATATTTCATTTTCACAAAATAAATTGCAATGTATAAAAACACCACATGGGCGCTACACTTTAAACATGCGCAACACCAATGGTCGTATGCGGCGTGTCAAATCAATTGGCTTTTCGGCACAACCATTTGAAATTATCGCGCAATTTCAAAACACACCAATGGTTGCCGTACGCCGCAGTATTATGACCCCACGCGGTCTGGTGGCGCGTTTATATCTGGTAAATACAACGACCGGCATGATTGATGAACGCACCGCAAATGGTGTTGAATCAATATCATATAATCCAATTGATAAACAGTTCTATTTTATAAATGAAAATAAAAATACTAATCACGCAATTGAACCGAATGTTTTATTGTTATGGCTGCTGTTGCAGAATCAAATTGACGCATCAATAATGCAACATTTATTACAAAACCCAACCGCATTACAAACAATTGATATAAATACAAATGGGATTTCAATAAATACAATTATGCGCCCAATCCGTAAACACAAACGGCGTAATCGTAAAAAATTACGCGCCCGTGCAAAGCGTATTCGTACAACACGAAAAAATGCGCACATTGCAAAACCAAGAACAAAAAAATCGGCATTACATGCCACATTAAATACGCCATATTCATTAAAACCAATACAAAATATTAAATATGGCGCCCAGAAAATAAATACATCAAATGCGCATATAAATAACACGCATCGTAAAAATGCATTTATGAAAAAATATTTAATTCAAACAATGCAAATGCAACGATAAAAAAATGTGGGATTTAATCCCACATTTTTTAATTACCATAATTACACTTTCCTTCGCCTTCGGTTGCGTCATCCCATGTCCAACTAAAATCCCCCGTGCCATCATTAAATACAACCAAGCAATCATAACCACAATTGCTTGCATAGCATTGTGATATACTGGTCGCGCCAGCAATACTACTTACAACACCATAATCTGTAGGATTACTAACAATTTCTAACCCTGTACTTTCCACCGTTGGACATTGATTACATCCTGAATAATACGAACCACTAACCCGTGCATTTCCATAATATCCACGATTACACCTATATTGACTCTGCGGTGTTAATGTACAAGATCCTGTGCCTGCACTGGTATAAATATGAATTAACAAAAAATCCGCCATTATGGCGGATTTTTTACGCGACCTTTTTTGCATCGCGCAATATTTCAACAGGTGGCTTTTTACCAGAAACCACATTTTTATCAATAACGATTTCTGCCAATTCATCATTATCTGGGGCATCAAACATTGGTTGCAGTAATATTTTTTCCAATATGCTGCGCAATCCACGCGCCCCCGTCTTGCGCGCAACCGCCATTTTTGCAATTTCACGCAGACCATCATCAGTGATTGTCAGTTTTACGCCATCCAATTCCAACATTGCTGCATACTGCTTTACAATCGCATTCTTGGGTTCTGTCAGTATTTTGACCAGCGCATCTTCATCTAAATCCTGTAATGTTGTAATGACTGGTAAACGCCCAACCAGTTCTGGAATAATGCCAAATTTAACCAAATCTTCGGGTTGAACATCGTCCAGGTAATTTTTAGATTCGCGATCTTTCTTTGATTCAACATTTGCACCAAAACCGATACCCGCACGCGCATTTTTACGCGAACCAATAATCTTGTTCAAGCCGTCAAATGCACCGCCACATATAAATAAAATCTTGGTTGTATCTAATTGAACGGTCGCCTCGCCCGGGTGCTTGCGCCCTGCCCCACCAGCTGGGACATTCGCAACCGTGCCTTCGACCAGTTTTAATAATGCCTGTTGCACCCCTTCGCCAGAAACATCGCGTGTCAACGACGGATTTTCAGATTTACGCGCAATTTTATCAATTTCATCGATATATATGATTCCGCGTCCTGCGCGTTCGACATCAAAATTCGCATTTTGTAATAACCGCGTTAAAACACTTTCAACATCATCACCAACATATCCAGCCTCGGTCAATGTGGTGGCATCTGCAATTGCAAACGGCACATCCAGAATCCGCGCCAATGTCTGGGCAAACAATGTTTTTCCCGTTCCCGTTGGACCAATTAATAATACATTTGATTTCTGGATTTCAACCTTGGCAGTATCTGCAACACTGTGCCGCTTATAGTGATTATATACGGCAACGGACAAAGTGCGTTTTGCATAATCTTGCCCAACGATATAATCGTTTAAATAGTTATATATCTGATGCGGTGTTGGCAGTTTCGCACGTGCACCATCAGCATCACGACGCATATCATCTGCCATAATATCGTTACACAGATTTATACATTCATCACAAATACAAACATTACGCCCACTGACCAGTTTTTTTACTTCATATACAGCCTTGCCACAAAAACTGCAAAACTGTGGTGCTGCCGCATTTTCATGCTTTTCATCCGATGAATTTATTTTATCGTCACTCATAATATCATCCCTGAATTAACACATTGGATAAAATTTATTTTCTTGTCAAAATGCCATCAATCAATCCGAAATCTTTGGCTTCTGCTGGACACATCCAATTATCGCGTTCCATTGCTTCGAATAATTCTTTTTCTTTGCGCCCAGTAAATTCCGCCATTTGCTTAATCAGTGTCTTTTTATTTTTCTGATATTGTGCCATGCGGATTTCCATATCTGTAATTTGCCCTTCGGCACCCGCCATTGGCTGGTGAATCATAATTTGAGTATTCGGTAAAACAAACCGCTTTCCCTTTTCACCCGCCGCCAATAATACAGATCCCATTGATGCAACCAATCCCATACCAATCGTTGATACTGGCGATTTTATATATTGCATCGTATCCATAATCGCCCATCCCGCAGACACATCACCACCCGGCGAATTAATATACATAGAAATATCAGCATTTGGATTTTCAGATTCTAAAAATAACAATTGTGCGACAACAGAATTTGCCATATTTGGTTCAATCTGCCCATTTACCATAACAATTCTGTCGCGTAATAATCTGGAATAAATATCAAAGGATCTTTCCCCACGCGGCGATTCTTCTATAACCATTGGTATTAAAGCCATAATTAAATCCTCACTTTTTTTACAAATAAAACTATATCATACAAAAACCCGATTCGCGAATTTATCATGTATATAGGTACGCATTCGCAAAAAACAAGATGCAAAAGATATTTGACAAAAAATACTTGTGTGATACCATCTGCCAGCTAAAAAACATAGGGACAATAAATGACACCAGGATTTCGTATTATTGAACGCGAACGAATAATTGCAAATATAAAAATTATCATGATGGCATATCGCGCATCAAACGCACAAACAGAATATAAAACAAATCTGTTAAAACTGTTATCTAAATACAATGGGGAATCTGTTTCATTGGAATCTGAAATTCGATTAAATCGTATACGAAACGAACAATTATTAACAGAAATCGCGGCATATTTATATGATTTAACACCAGACGAAGATTCACCTTCTTATGATTATGAACGCTATATCGTTGATACCGCCGAAGATACAGCATACACAACCCAAAACCGCCAAAGCAACCATTTTTTCCCGGCAATCCGTTCACAAATTGCCGCACTGTTTCAGAAAACAAAATAAAAAATGTCCATATGGACATTTTTTACGCTGCCTGCTTTATATTGCGTTTAACATTACGCACATAGCTGCGCAATTCATCAATTGGCACCAATGACCCATCGCGCTTTTCCGCCGACCAGTAATCCCAACCGTTAAAGCTGACACAATGTTGCAGGCGCGCCGCCATAACATGAATGGACGCCTTGCCATGCAATGAATGAACCAATTGCCCATCACGGGTAATCATGACGCGTTCGCCGCGCGGGCTAACTAATGTTTGTCCAACATATAACAGCCCTGCCTCTATTAATTCCTTGAACGCAACACGAACTTCTGCCCGTTTTGGTGTAGCAACCTCTATTTCTGACAAATCAATTGGTTGAATTGCATCAACACGCGCCCGTGCCGCCGCGACATATGATTCTTCGCGTTCAATACCAATAAAATTGCGCCCTAACTCTTTGGCAACCGCTGCGGTGGTACCGCTGCCCAAGAACGGATCCAGAATAACATCGCCCTGCTTGGTCGATGCCAGAATCACCCGGCGCAATAAATCCATTGGTTTTTGCGTATTATGCAAACTTTTACCGTTTTTATCTTTTACCCGTTCTTCCCCCAGGCAAATATTTATATTCCAGTCTGAACGCATTTGTTTACCACCATTCAAACGCTTCATCGTTTCATAATTAAATGTATATTTACCTGTTTTACGCGGGGTCGCCCAAATCAATGTTTCATGTGCATTTGTAAAACGCGTCCCCCGGAAATTAGGCATAGGATTTGTTTTCACCCAAACAATATCATTCAAAATCCAAAAGCCCAAATCTTGCAATATCGCCCCAACACGGAATATGTTATGATAACTGCCAATTACCCACATTGCCCCATCAGGTTTCAACACCCGCTTGCACTGTGCCAACCACTGGCGCGTAAATTCATCATATGCCGCCGGGCTGTCAAATGCGTCCCATGCATCACGAACCGCACGCGCAGCGGTTTGATCTTCGGGTCTATATAAAGTTTTCGCCCCCAATTGTAAATTATATGGTGAATCCGCAAATACCGCATCAACAGATGCATCTGGGATACCACGCATGATTTCTATACAATCGCCGGTCAAAATCTGGTTTAAGTATTTTTCCATCTCTCTCTGAATCTCAGAACATATTTTATCATAAAATCACCCTATTAAAAAGCCGCGCCAGCAAGATCGACCGCAAATAAAACACTTGATTTTTATAAAAAAGCAATTTTTCCCCCAACAGCCCATTTGCAAATTCTGCTTTACAGTTGGATTTTTGACTGCTACCGTATAGCGTATGAGATGTCCGTATTGTAATTCTACTGACAGCCGGGTAACAGATTCCCGCCCTGATACCGAAGATGCGATTATTCGGCGTCGCCGGGTATGCAACCAATGTGGTGCAAAATTCACAACGGTTGAACGCGTACAAATGCGTGATTTAATGGTGCGTAAAAACAGTGGGAAACTGGAACCATTTGATCGCGAAAAATTACGGCGCAGCATACAACTGGCATGCCGTAATCGCGATGTCGGGGACGAACAAATTGAAAAACTTGTAACATCTATCCACCGCAGACTGGAAACAGAAACCGCTGATGACACGGTCAGCAGTGTATTGGTTGGGCAAATGGTGTCTGATTCATTATTAAACTTGGATCCAATTGCATTTGTGCGATTTGTATCAGTATATCGTAAATTTTCGCGTATTTCTGATTTTAAAAAAATAATTGCCCAAATCCCAGAAGCAGCCACAGACGATAACATAACTGCCCCCCAGCTGCAAAAAACATCACTATTTTGAACATAATCATGAAAAAAATATTCACATTTTTAATAGCAATATTGTTGCCGTTTGGTGCATTCGCATCAGACGCGCCAACAATCGATGTATTGGCTGACGGTGATGCCAGCCTGTACGAACAAATATTTTTATTACAACGCGAAGAAGAAATCAGTGCGGCGCAAAAACTGGAAAAGCAATTAAACGACCCACTGTTAATGAATGAAGTATTATATCAACGATACATATCTGACACATATCGGACACGCGGCAAAGAACTGACCGCATGGATGGAAAAATATTATGACATGCCGGGTGCCGACAGAATGGTCAAATTGGCAAAAATCAAACAAGCAACTGTTCGCAAGGCATACATTCCACGCACAATCAGTGGTGGCGCATCAATTGAAACCGCCCAATCAGAAACATGGACTGCAAAAAAATATACCGGCGATACAGAAAAAAAGATAACACAATTCAAACGCGCCATACGCAGTGGTTCGACAAAACGCGCCCGATTAATACTGGAAGATTCATCATTTAAACGCAAATTAACCGAATCTGATTATGGTCGTCTGGCGGGTCGCTTGTCATTTATATACTATACAAATGGTGAATTTGAACTGGCAAAGAAATGGGGATTTGTTGCCGCGGACGCAAAATCAGAATACGGTCTGTGGGCAATGGGATTGCTGTATTACAAAGAAGAAAAATTTAAAGAAAGTGAAAAATATTTCAGTGCAATACTAGATTTAGACCAAATAAACAATGCCCGCAAGACCGAAGCCGCATTCTGGGCGGGTCGTGCCGCCGACGCGAATGGTAATCGCAGCGATGCAAAAAAATATTGGCAAATTGCCGCCACTCATCCAATGGCATTTTATGGCGCATTGGCATCTGTAATGTTGGGCCACACCCCAAAATATGAATTTTTTGAACAAGATTGTACAGATGAAGACATTGACGAACTGCGTGAAACTAAATACGGCAAAATTGCACTGGGACTGTTACAGGTTGGTCAAAAAGATCGCGCTGAATTATATTTGAAATATATGATAACGGCAAAAGTATCCGACCGCACATTACACGCGATTAATTCGGTTGCATCTGCATACGGTCTGCCCCGTGTATCAATCCAGGCATCCAGTTTAATCCAAGACCGCGGTATTTTGGAAATTGACGATGATATTATTTATTCTGCGCAATATCCATTGCCTGATTGGGAACCAATGGGTGGCTGGTCAATTGACCGTGCATTATTATTGGCAATAACAAAACAAGAAAGTGGATTCCGCACAAATGCAAAATCTGGCGCAGGCGCAAATGGATTAATGCAAATTATGCCAGGAACCGCAAAACGCGTTGCCCGCGAGAATAAGGTTGATATGTCTGAAATCGACATGCAAAACCCAGAACACAATATGTTCTTGGGTCAACAATACATTGTTGATTTGCTGGCACACCCAAACATAAAAAATAACATAATAAAAATGTTGGCGGCATACAATGCCGGCATGGGAACAATGGTTGAATTTGAAAAAATGTTCCAAACATATGACCCATTATTATATATTGAAAGCTTTCCAACATATGAAACCCGCAGTTATATAAAACGCGTTATGTCAAATATGTGGTTGTACCGCGCTCGATTGGACCAACCATTAACAACAATGCGTGAACTGGCTGAATCACAATGGCCACTGTATAACAGCGAAGATGAATATGTCCAACAACAAATTGCAAATCGCATGGCAATTTAGTTTTACATTTTTTCATAAACTTTTTATGCATATAAATATATAATTCATGGGAACATGAAACTGGAATCTGTTGGAATTTTAATAAACATGCGCCCAATTGGCGAACGCGATTCGGTTGCCCGAATATTTACCCCCGATTTTGGCGTTATATGTGGTGTAATGCGCGCCGCCCAAATTGCAAAAAAAAATCGCCCACTGGTTGGGCAATTTGGCACAATGGCATGGAATGCCCGCTTGGACACACAACTGGGGACATTTCATTGGGAACCAGAAAGAAACATGGCATCAGCATTAATGACATCGCCGCATGCACTGGGCATGATGAACAGCGCATTTGCACTTGTATCAACAATGTTGCCTGAACGCGAACGATATCCACACATGTACAATGCCACAATTGCTTTAATGGACAAACTATCCACCACAAATGCAACACACGCGTATCTGGATTGGGAAACAGAATTACTGCGCGAAATGGGATACGGTTTAAATTTATCTGCATGTTCTGGGTGTGGCACACACGAAAATCTGGAATACATATCGCCACGTACAGGACGCGCAGTATGTGCCACATGTGGCGCGCCATATGCAAATAAATTATATAAAATGCCATTGGATTTAGATATAACACGCAAATTCATTGAACATATATGCGTATCCCAGGGCGCTGAAATTCCACTTGCCCGGCGGTTATTAACATCGATTCAATCATTGTAAAAATATTTATTTATTCCTTGCGCCATTTGTTTTTTTTCAGTATTCTTCACTTGTTCAACAGACAAAGGAGAAAACTATGACTTGGACAATATTGGTTCTGGTGGTTGGTGTTCTGCTGTTTCTGTTTGGTGGCATGCTGCTGCCAAAGGGCGATGCAAAAAATCCATCTGCTGGAAAAATTGTTGCAAACAAATGCATTGCAGTAATTGCAATTATCCTGATTTCAGGCAGCATGTGCCGCATGTACATGCCATATTACCTGACTGCTGTTAACCCGGCAATCGTTCAGGAAATGGTCAACGGCATGCAAGAACAGCAACAGGCTGAAAAGAACAAACAAATTCGTAAATATGTTCGTTCCGACGGCGATAAAATGATGCGTGATGCCCCAGTTTTGGGAAATCGTGACGCGAAAAAGACAATCTATGTTTGGACAGACTTCTCTTGCCCATATTGCCGCCGCGTACATGGTGAAATCGAACGCGTATTGGCAGATCGCGATGACACACGCGTTGTTATAAAGAACTTCTCTATCCATGGTCCATTATCAGATGGTCCGGCACGCGCAGTTATTGCTGCAAATATGCAAGATCCTGCAAAGGCAGCCGAATTAACAAATATGTTAATGACACGCGAATTCTATACACAAGATGACCTGAAAGACCAATCAACATTGGCTGATAAAGTCGAAGAAAATGTTATGAAATTCGCAAAAGAAGCTGGTCTGGATACAGAACAGTTGAAAAAAGATATGGATGGCGAAGTTGTTGCCCGTGAATTAAGAAATGTTCGCGATTTGGCACAGCGTTTTGAAATCAGCGGAACACCGTTCTTGATTATCGGTGAAAAAGCGTTCCCAGGCGCAATCCCGGCTGATCAAATCGAATCGGCATTGGACGAAGCGGAATAATAATTCGTCTGAACAATAAAAAATCCCACCAACTGGTGGGATTTTTTTATTCTATGACAAAACATTTTTATAATTTGATGACCACAAAAAAATGGGGCGATTGCCCCATTTTTATTTGCTTTCCAATATCGCAATTCCTGGCAAAACACGCCCTTCGATAAATTCCAAGAATGCCCCCCCGCCTGTTGAAACATATGTGATATCCGATTTTACACCGCATGCCTCTAATGCTGCAACCGTATCACCGCCACCAACAATACTTTCCAGTTTTCCTGCCTTGGTTTGTTCTGCGATTGCGTGTGCAATTGCAAACGAACCATATGACCATACTGGTTGCCATTCCGCCATACCAACAGTTCCATTCCATATAACTGTTGCCGCCGAACGAATCGCCGCAACATCGCGCTGTGTTGTTTTTTCGCCGGCATCAATTATGATGTCGTCGTCTTCGATTTCCGTAAAATCTTTATTTGTACGGGCGGCATCTGGTTTGAATTCTTTGGCAACCCCCTTGTCCAGCGGCAACAAAACTTCACAATTATTCTGTTTTGCATATTCCAAAATTTCCAGCGCTGTATCTTTCTGGTCTGCTTCATACAGCGAATTTCCAACGCGCCCCCCCATGGCATAGTTAAATGTTGTACCCAGCGCGCCGCCAATAATTAATTTATCAGACAATTTCGCCAACGCTTTTAATACGCCAATTTTTGTTGAAACCTTGCTGCCGGCGACAATTGACAACAATGGACGGCGCGGATTTTCCATTACCGCCGACAGATGTTCAATTTCTGATGCCAATAATTTCCCCGCATATGACGGCAGTATTTCTGCAACGCCAACCGTACTGGCATGCGCACGATGCGATACTGCAAATGCATCATTTACAAAAATATCAAAACCATCTGCCAACTTTGCTGCAAACGCGGGATCATTCGCTTCTTCCCCTGGATAGAACCGAACATTTTCCAACAGGACAACATCACCATCTGCCATATTTTTCATAAAATCTTTGTCCAGGCAATCCGGGATTAATGGGATTTTCATATATTCAGCGACTGGTGCCAATGAATACGCCATATTACGCGCGCCCTTTGGACGCCCCAGGTGCGCACAAATTGCGATTCGCGCACCCGCATTACGCAATGCATTAATTGTCGGCATACTTTGCTGAATCCTGAATGCATCGGTAATTTTTCCATCAACAATTTGAACATTAAAATCATCACGCAACAAAACATATTTACCACGAAAATCAATGTTTTCAATTCCGCGCAGTTTCATCTTCAATCCTTTCTTTTATTGGTTTAAAACTTTTTCGATAATGCTGATTTATACCATATTTTTCGATGGCACGCAAATGTTCTGGGGTTGGATAACCCGCATTTTTATCCCACGCATACATCGGATATTGACGCGCCAAATCATGCATGATTTTATCACGCGTTTCCTTGGCAACAATCGATGCCGCCGCAATAGACAGCGATTTTGCATCACCCTTTACAACCGCCATACCATTCAAATCCGGCGGCAATTTGTTCCCGTCAACCAGGCAAAATTGCGGCACACACGACAATTTTTCAACCGCCCGCCGCATTGCCAATAATGATGCATTTAAAATATTTAATTCATCAATTTCCCCTGCACTGCATTGCCCCGCCGCCCAAATCGTATTATGTACAATCCAATCATACGCCGCGCCGCGCATATTATGCGTCATTTGTTTTGAATCACGAATAATAACCGGAATTTCAACATCACGCCGTGGGAAAATAACCGCCGCCGCAACGACTGGCCCACACAGCGGACCACGCCCAACCTCGTCCACACCGGCGATTAAATCAAACCCTAAATTATTTTCTATATCAAATGTTGGATTTTCTTTCATATCAACAACGATATCATAAAATTATGCACGCACGCAACTGCGTGCGACTTTATTATGACTGGATCGCCACGCCATCTGCGATGGCTCGCGATAACAAAAAGAGAACGCGACACATAAATGTACTAATTACGAATACAGTCCCCGTATCATTGCAAATGCCACGAGATATACCCCAGTTAATAGCAAGTAAAACAGCGCAAACTGGTCCACACACCGCATAAAAAAATCGCCCGGGTGGGCGATTTTTTATTCTGCATCAGATTTTTGTTCTGTTACATTTTCTGTTGTTTTTTCTGTTTCCGGTTTTTCTTCGGACTTTTCTGCGTCTGATTCCTCTTCAACTTTCTTGGTGCCGAATGTTAAAACCTTGCCTGCGACCAATGCATCGATTTCGTCCTGGGTCTGGGCAACATAAACTTTGACCGGAACAATAACATCTGGATGCAATGCGATTTTTGTATCAAATGCCCCAACCGACTTAATCGGCGCACCCAACAGAACCTGGGCAGATTCAACATTAACACCGGCGACATCTTTCAACATGCGTGCAATATCGCGCGTTGAAACAGAACCATACAATTGACCTGTATCACCCGCCTGACGAATCATATGCAGTTTTGCATTCTTTACCGCATCAACATTTGATTCTGCTGCCTTGCGTGCGGCATCTTGGCGTGCCTGTAATTCAGCCTTTTTCGCTTCGAACAATGCGACATTTTCGCGGGTCCAGCGCATTGCCTTGCCATTTGGCAATAAATAATTGCGCGCAAACCCAGTCTTTACTTCGACCGTATCGCCAATATTGCCCAGTTTTGTAATCTTTTCTGTTAAAATAACTTTCATTTTATCTGTCCTTTATTCAAAGTTAGGGATAAATCCCAAATTAAAATTTATACACAATACCCATGCATATAGATTGGTGAATTATGTGCGGGGGTGGGAAGTGTTCACCCCAGTCCCGACGTGTATTAGACATACACGAGGGACTGTGAACACGACCAATCCCCACAGAATTAACCCAGATTGTTGCGAACAAATGGCATTAACCCCAAATGCCGCGCGCGCTTGATGGCGGTTGCCAGTTCGCGTTGATCTTTCTGCGAAACGCCACTGATACGCGATGGAACGATTTTGCCGCGTTCGGTTATATAATGCGACAAAGTCTTGATATCTTTATAGTCAATAACCTTGCCCTTTAATGGGTTTGATTTTTTACGATAAATTGCTGCACGGACTGCCATTATTCTGCCTCTTCGTTAGATTTTTTCATCATGATTGACGGTGTTTTTGATAACGCATGAACGCGTACATTCAAGAAACGAATAATATCTTCATCAATACGCATACGGCGTTCATATTCCGCAATCTTATCACCCGGCAATTCAATATTTAACATAACATAATGTGCCTTGCGATTTTTACGAATGATATATGCCAGATTTTTCAATCCCCAGAATTCTGTAGATTTAACATCCCCGCCCAGTTCTTTGATAACATCTGTATATTTTGCCGCCTTTTCTTTGACCTGCGGTTCAGTCAAGTCCTGGCGGAAAACCAGAACACTTTCATAGTAAGCCATTTTATTTCCTTTGGTCTTATGCAGCCGACGACCCCATGCCGCCAGCAGGAACACCGCATATTATGCCGATTTTATTAATAAAATCAAGTATTTTTATTTTTCGTCACCAGGTTTAACACATAAATCATTTATAACCGCTTCTTCACCGTCAAAGAACACCCAGAACTGAACTTTTCTATCCAATGCCTTTTCCTGCGCGTCTCTTCCCGTTGCACATATGTCCCCTGCACTGTGCGCATCTATTGTGGCGGTGTCTGGCATATTTGCCCAATGTTCATTAATATAATTAACGACAGAATTCGCACGCGCCAACCCCAACTGCTTATTTGTGCAAATATTATCCCTGCGACACAAATTACTGCCTGGAATAATTCCGTCTCTATTAGTATACCCAACCACAATTATTTTAAAATCAGTATCGGTACCAATAATCTTTATTGACTTAGATTTATAAAATTTACTATTATCAAAATATAAATATAGTAAAGAGAGATTGCATGACCAACCAATTTCATCGCGCACTGAACAGAATGGCATTTTTTACCGCATTGCTGGTGGCGGGACTGATTTTGTTTTACGAACCGTTTTTGCGTGTTGCATCGGCAAATATTGTTTTAAATGGGATTATTATCGGCACAACAATTTTTGGCATTGGTTTGTGCTTTGTCGAAATGTTTAAATTATTGCCCGAATATAAATGGGCGCGTGCATATTTTTCTGGGCGCAAGAATGCCCCCATGCCCCCGCGTCTGTTGCGGTCGGTTGCATTAATGCTGCGCGCGCGTCCCCTGCGCATACCGGCATCAACATTGAACGGCATGCTGGATATGATACAAATGCGCTTTGACGATTCGCGCGAATCTGTGCGATATATAACAAATACATTAATATTCTTGGGATTACTGGGAACATTTTGGGGATTAATCATAACAGTTGGTGGATTTGCCGATTTAATTAGTAATTTAAACTTTGCCGATGAAAATGTTTTAACCGCAATGCAAACAGGTTTAACACGCCCATTATCAGGCATGGCAACCGCATTTACCAGTTCGCTGATGGGACTGGCGGGCAGTTTGACGGTCGGTTTTCTGGGGTTGCAAGTACAACTGGCACAAAACGGCATTTTCCGCGATGTCGAAGATTATCTGGCGGCGCATACCAGTGTTGTCCCCACAGATGACGCATCTGTTGTATGCAATGCCACCAAAGAATTAAATAAAAGCGTCCAAGAATTAAAACAAACATTTTCTGAATTAGCATAAAATATTAATGCAGAGGGAGCCAAATGATAAACTTTCGTTTTCGTGAAAAAGTAAATACATGGCCGGCATTTGTCGATTTGTTTTCAAATCTGGTTATCATATTGATATTCCTGCTGATTGTGTTTGTATTTTTATGGACAACAACCAGTGTATTTAATAAAAATACGGGCGCAAAAACTGTTGCCGATTTAAAACAAGCAAATGCAGAACAAGCGCAAAAAATTCAACAAATGACCGCCGATGAGGCAGAGGCAAAACGTCTGCTGATTTTGGCGCGTAATGAATTGGAAAGCCTGTCCGCAAATAATGAACAATTATCCACCGAATTGGACGCGGTAAATACCAGTTTTGATGAATTGGTTGCACAATACGAAGAACGGGTTGCCGAACTGCAATCCCAGGGCACAAAATTACAAAACCAGGTTGCAGAATTAACAACGCAATTAAACCAGGCAACATTGGATAAACAGCGCACCACAGAACTGGAACAGGAACGCCGTGAATTACAGGATCAAATGACCCAGCAACGCGCTGAATTAGCCGCCCAGTTGCAAAAATTACAGGCAGCATTAGACGCCGCTGAAGCGGAATCGCACGAAAAAGATATCCAATATGTTGAAATGTCGAATCGCTTGAACAAGGCATTGGCGGATAAAGTTGCTGAATTAAATGATGTCGCAAAATATCAGTCTGCATTTTACAAGGCTATAAAAGACGCCCTGGGGGATGATAATTTCATAAAAACCGAAGGGGACAGATTCATCGTATCCAGTGATATATTATTCGGCAGTGGTTCATACACCCTGTCGCCCGAAGGAAAAAATCAATTGCGATTAATCGCGAATGTTATCAAGGATCTGGAAAATAAAATACCAACAAATATTGATTGGATAATTCGTGTTGACGGTCATACCGATAAAAAACAAGTTGTTCCCGGCACACGCGGATATTCAAATAATATGGAATTATCATTATTGCGTGCGAATGCGGTTGTTGATGAATTGGCGCGTGCCGGTGTATCGCGGCGGCGCCTGATCCCCAGTGGTTTTGGCGATTTGCACCCGGTTTCATTGGGACGCGACGCCGCCAGTTTGCAACAAAACAGACGCATAGAATTACAATTAACAAACAGATAACTTGTTATTTTTACATTGACATATTTTAATCAAATATGCAAAAATTAGGACATAAAATAAAAAAATAAATGCTGAAAATAAACCACTGATTAGTTTCAGTACAAACGGGGGAATAAAATATGCAGATTTCTGGAATTTTTTCTAAAATAAAAATGCCGAAAATAATCGGTGGTTTAATGTTATGTGCATGCACATTTTGCAACTCGGTTTATGCGACAACTATACTGCCAACGACTTGTTCAAAATGTGACCAAAGTTTAATGCCGGGTGGATATTGGAATGGAACAGAGTATGATACATGTGAAGAAATGTGCCGGGCAATAAAAAGCCACGGAATAACTGATAGTAGCGCCACTGGCGATCCAAACGAATACGGTGTATATGTTTATCAAACATATACATACACAGAAACATGCGGTGAATATGAAGAAACTAGCACGGGACACCTGATTGGTCGATTGGGGTCCTGTTATTCCGTTGCCAAAGATAACTATAAATGTGGCAAAGGTTATTATGGCACCGCCACCAGTGAAACATCCGGTTGTAAAAAATGTCCAGCAAATGCAAATTGCAATACAGGCGAATCAAGATTTTATTGCAATCCTGGATATTATCAGTCAGGTTTATCATGTGCAAAATGTCCAAATCCGACAACAGGATCGGGGGATGAAGGAAACTGGACCGTCAGCAGCAGCGCCCGTGTTGGTGGGGGCGACCCGCTGCCCTTTGTCGCCAGTGGCGGCGCAACCAGCATCGGACAATGCTATCTGGCAAATACCAGTGTTGTAACCGATACCGCTGGTACATATGAAATTACGGGTGCAACTGGTGCTCCTTCTGGTATTATAATTGACCCCAGCGACCCAGGGAAATGGTGTGATTATTATGGAAGATATTAAATAATTATGTAAATATAAATGCACCATAAAATTATTGGCAATTAAAACAACAATGATAATACAATAAAAAACGCCCCGCGGGGCGTTTTTTATTACATTTTTTCGACATAATCAATGTCAATTTCGGTTTTAAACAAACCAGAATCAACTTCGCCATACAGTTTTACTTTATCAGACGGTGTAACTGTTTGACCACGCCAATCCTTGCGATCGATTTCAACCGTTATTGATCCTGTTGAATCCTGGAATAAATATTTTTCATCGCCCATGCGTTGAACAATATTCCCCTGGATAATAACAGGTGTATCATCACGCATTTCTTTTACCTGGCTGACCGTTACGATATTTTCTGTACCACCAACAAAACCACCCATTGGTGATGTTGCCTGTGGTGTATTTGGCTGGAAATCCGCATGTGCCGCCCCAGCAACCAATGCGCATACCGCCGCCATTATTGACACTTTTTTCATATTTATTCCCCCTTTGTTGTTTATGTGCTATAATATAATATCACATTTATTTATAAAAAAGTCTAGGAAAATTATTCCATATAAAAACGGGAAAAATCCCGTTTTTATAATTACATAACAATATCTTCACACACCGGTTCTGACGCATTTGTTGTACATTCTGTATTTCGACTGTTATGGAACCAGCTGCTGCTGCCCGTGGTTTTACAATCTTGTGTAATTGTTGTCGTACAAATATGACATGTTCTGGTATCACGACTGAATATCGCAGTAACCTGGCGTGTCATACCCCCACCATTCAAGCTGCTGCCGCCCAGATATCCTTTATTAGTAAATGTAACACCATCTGTCTGTAACACACCGGCACCACCCTTGACTAAATCTTCGGTTGTCAGTCCAGATCCAACATCATAACTGATTGCATACGGCGGTGTTAACGGCGTTGACGCATTTATATCACCGCCCCCTGCACCACCATTTTCTGCAATCTTTTGACACATATATTGTGCCAAATCCGTTGATGCATTTTTGGTCGCCTCTGCAATTTCAGTATTTAATTTCGCATTATAATTATCCTGTGCCTGGCGTAATGCGGCAACTGCAATTTGCATTTTTACCTGGTTTAACAGTTTTGGGAAACGCCCCGTGGTTGACGCCCCTTCTTCACCTGTGATTTGTTCCAAATTGCGTCCATTAACACAATATTGTATTTCTGGATCCTGTTCAATCATATCGATTGTACGATTAATTGTGCCGGCGATATTATTTAATTCTTCTTCGATTGCCGATATAATACCATCTGCATTTGCAACATTCGCATTGGTTTCACGAATCTTGGCAAGATATTCATCAACACCTATTTCACCCGGTGCCAAAGTAATTGTTTTTCCATCACTGTCAATTGTTTGTTCACCGTTTGCATCCCCCATTTTTATACTGCCAAATGAAATCATGCCAGTCACACGATATACTGTTCCGTCTTTTTGTGAACGCAAAGACCCGGTTCCAATGGTATCATCAGATGCGAAACGATTACAATCCGTTGTACTGCCACAAATTTCCGCCATTTTTTGATCAACCAAATTCTGGCATTGTTCCATCATTGCATTATCAATATTCAGATACAATCCCATTAACATTGTATCCAAATCATCCATTGAAAAATTCGGATTATTTTGCTTGCAAACAACCAGTGTATCAATTGGACATATATTATGGATATATTCATAATCCATACCGATACAATTTTGGAAATTTTCACCACAACGCGTATCCGCGGTAAAGCAATCTTTTACTTCCTGGGTACATGCATCAACACGCATTGCCGCCAATTTATCTTTTACATAATCCCAAATTTGTGGTTCCATGCGTTCACACGGGTCTATTTCAACCTTGCAGAAACTGCGTGCCATATCTGGTCGTGCCAAACATGCATCCATTGTTGCAACACCCTTGCCCGCAATATCATCGCGACATGCGGTCTGGATACAGTCTGATATATCCCCCAAACAAGATTGACGGAATTTTGATTCAACAATACTTTCTGCAACCTTTATTGTTGGTGCGGCTTCACGCAAGAAATTCGGCCAAACCTGGTCACGCACTGCAACACACTGGTCCAAAACATTTTCACAAATTGGACGCTTTGCACTAAGGATTTTCATGGTTGACGCGGTTATATCATATGTATCAATCGTATCCACCGTTGTACCCGCCGTACTGGTCGCTTCATTATTTTGCATATTTTCAGATGCGATTGTTGCAACACAATTTTCCCAATCTTCGCCACAGGCATCATCTGTTTGCATGCATTTTTTAAATTCAACCATACATTGCCCCAAGTCGTATTTATTGGCACTTTCAAAGCTTTCCTGTAATGCGACACGAACCTCGGACTGGGCGGCGGCTAAATCCGCTTCTGCATCTGCCCGCTGTTGGGACAAAGAATTTTTATATCCCAGACAATCTGATGTAATTTGCCGTGAATATAATTGTCGTAAAAATTCGATATCACCCGCACAAGAATCTGGAACCTGGGCATAGCATAAATCATCAGCCGCACGATATAATTCAGCCCCCGACATATCCGCCATACTGGCAACAGAACCATCAAATTCCGTATCATCTTCTTCATCATATATGCTGGTATTAAATAACGCTAACAAATCTGCGCGACGCTGTTCCTTTTGTTCTTCTGCTGTTAATTCGCTTTCTACCAATATATTTCCATCTGCATCATACTTGCGTTCGCCCGTAAATATAATATCGGCATCTGCGCCCGCCCGAACACGTTCAATTTCTTCGGTACGCAGACGATTTGCCTCGTTCAAAATATCCTGAATTTCTGCCAGTTCGGCATCATATTCTGTAATATCATCACTGCATGTGCACGCACCACCACTGGCATTATCCGTTATACAAAACTGATCCATGCATCCAAAATATGCATCATAACACGCCTGGTCATATAACCCAGTCGCCTCTATCTTTGTGCGAACGGTCGTACCTTGTTGAATTGCCGATTGCTTTGTTGTTCTGGTTAGTCCATATGAATCCAAACCAATCAACAAAGCAGATAATCCGATTACAGACGCAAAAATATGCTTTAATTTCATTTAATGCCTCTTTAAACCTGCATACAATTAATGCAAAATATAATTCTGGGCAAACGTCCAAAATTACATATTAATATCTTCGCAAGATTCTATTTCCTGACAGAATTCTTGTTCACCACCGGCGCTGCGCCCGGCAAAGAATCCACCCAGTCCGCCAACAACAGCACCAATTGCGGTTCCCCAACCTGGCGTCACCATTGTTCCCGCCGCAGCACCCGCCGACAGACCGCCCGCCAATCCCTGGACACCTGCCGCACCCTTGGACTGACCGCCTGTTTCGCAAACCTGTTGCATACGGCAAACATGACAATTACGCAATGACGGTTCCCACGATACACTGCGGATATAACTGTAATTCTTGCTGGATTCATCAGGCGTTTCAACCTGATATGTATTATAGCAATTTTGTTCTGCTTCTTCTAAGTCTTGCTGACGTGATAATTCGGCAATTTTCGATTCTAATTCACGCATTGCACGATTTTCTGCACCGATTTGCGCAATCATTTTCGCACTGTTAAATACACTGTCCCCCAGACTTTCACCATCTGCTGGTTTCTGGCTGTCTTGACATGCCGCAACGGTTTTATCTTGTTCGAACTGTTTAAAGAATTCATCAACTGCGGCTTCGGTATTTGCACGAACAGTTTCACGCAATTCCGCCAGTCCCGCTTGATCTTCTGGTATTTCAACCAAAGACGCCGTCACAGTATCAGTCGGCAAACAAGACATATCTGTTCCACAAACCGCACCCAACTGTTCACCAAAATAATTCAAGCACCCCTGTAACATTTGATAGTCCATCTGTAATAACACAGCCTGAACAATGATATCGAATTGTGTTTCATTTTTACATGATGGGAACATATCTTGCGGACACAAACCCGCAATTTCATTGGCGCTTTTACCAAGGCATTCTGGCGCAGTAAAATTTTCACCACATCTGTCGCGCAAACATGCATCAATATCATTTTGACAGAATTGCGTGCGCAAATACCCCAACTTGTCATTTACGGCCGATTGTATTCCCGGAATCATTTCTTCACATTCTGTAATAACCGGGCAAATTCCCGCTGCAACATTAACATCTGTTAAACACGCAGAATTTGTTTCTGTGGAACAGCTGTCTTCCAAACACAATTGAATTCGCGCCAAACATGTCGCACGGGCATTTCTGTCAGCATACTTTGCCGCATCTGCCAAAATACTGACCGCTTCCTCTTCCCAATCTTCCAGCACATAATCGCGCACTGCCATACATTGATCCAGAACATTTTCACATGCATTTGCACGGCGCTGTAATAAATCCGCATCCAGACAGTTTTCAAAATTCACGCCACAACCACCTTTGTCTGCGATACACGAACGATACGCCAACAAGCATTCCCCACGGTTATATTTATTTGTCGTATCCAGCATCTGCAAACGCGCTTGACGCACTGCTGCCTCTGCGGTGCGCTTATTCTGTTCCGCAATTGATTTTTGATCATTTAAATATGTTTCATATGATTTGCAATCTTGAACGATCTGGCGCGCATATAACATTTCTTCCATTTCCGCATCATCACCACACGCCTCTAATCTATCTGCACAGAATTCCGCCGCCATTGCATATAACGGATCACCAATATCACTGTCCGCCCCCAGACTGGCATCATCATCCGTACCACTATTTATCCAATCTGAAAAACTGATACCCGATATACGCGAACTTTTTTGTGCGGCTTCACTTTCACCAAATACTAACTTTGCCTGGACGCCCAATTGTTCGCGTTCAACACCTTCTGTATATAACAAATCCGCTTCTTCTTGGATTTCTTGAATTTCCTGGATCAGTGATTTTGACTGTTCAATATTTGACGAACATGCACAACGATACCCCTCTGATTCATCCAACAAACAAAATTCATCCATACATGCACGATATGCATCACGACAACTCTCACTGGTTGTATTACTTGACGAACCATTCCCAGAATCATCTGTCCCGCTTGACGAATTGCTGCCTGTATTTGGATTCTTAGACAAAGTTGGATTAGATACTGTTGAACCAGTATTTGTCACCATTTGCGTTGTTCCCGCAACCATACTGGGCATACGCGCACCAACCTGATTTGCCCGCGACACACCAACACGCACACTGGAACTATCACGCGTTGCCGCCACCGCAACCCCAGGAATTATCATTAACACCGCCAGAAAAACATTTAATTTCATGTATCCCACCCTACCATATTTATACACAATTTTATCAAAACAGGTCAGCATGTGCAAGCATATAAAAACATCTTGCATTCAATAACATAAAATAATATTATATTTTCAGTATATTTTTTGATAAATACATCGTAAATACAGGGGATAATTAATGGCAAAAGATGATGTAATCGTTTTCAGTGGCACAGTCGAAGATAAATTACCAAACACAATGTTTCGCGTAAAACTAGAAAACGGTCATGAAATACTGGCAACCGTATGTGGAAAAATGCGTAAAGCACGCATATGGGTAAATGTTGGCGAACGCGTTCGTGTTGAAATGACCCCATACGATCTGGACAAAGGTCGCATCACATTTGTTGAACGCAATCGTCCCAGTACAGACACACCAACAAAATAAAATATATAATCCCGCAATGCGGGATTTTTTCTTGCCAAAAAATTTAATAATTAAATAAACTCTTTCCATAAAAATATATTTTTGCTATTATTTATAATATAATTACGGGAATGAAACGGATTTTACTTTTTACATTAATATGTTGCATTGGCATCATACATGCCGATGCTGCTGTTCGTGATTCTGAATCAATATCGCGCCAGGCGACATCTGTCAATAATTCCCCATCTGTAATTGCCCGCACAACCGTCACACCAACATTGCAAAATACATCCACATCAAATCGCAGTGGTACAACATCAACAAATTCCCGCGACACAAAAAATACGGTAAACAGAACCAGTAATATTATTGCCCGAACATCAAATTCCCCAACCAATCAAACCGCCACTGCCCGCAATGCATCAACCGTTAATAACACATCACGCAATGCCAGAACCACGGCAAACATCCCCACAACAACCGCACGCAGTGGAACAAATAAAACAGTTGTACGCAGTGCCACCCCACGCCAATCTGTGGCAAATCCGACACAAACGACACGCACCGCACGCGCAACAACAATTGCCCCATCATCGGTCACAAATACATTTGGCACAGAATATAACGAATGCAGATTGGCATATTTCACATGCATGGATCAGTTTTGTGCAAACATGAACGATTCATATCGACGCTGCGTATGTTCATCCAGATTAACAGATATCCAAGATCGCGAACGCGCACTGGGACAAACAGCGGATCAATTGGCAGATTTTAAAAATTTAAATATAGAGGTTATACCCAAAACCGCCGAAGAAGTTAATGCAATGTTAAGTGCCAGTGAAGGTGAACTGGCAATAACCGAAGATAATTCCGCATCTGCACAAAAACTGGCAGGAATCAGTGCGATATTAACATCATCAAAATCCCAGGCATTAACAACATTGGGTACCCTGGATATTGCGGGCGACATAAATCAGATATGGGCAACAACGAATTTAGCATCTGGTGAAAACATTGCAAATTTGACGGGTGAATCTTTATATAACGCAGTACATGCACAATGTGTTGATTTGGTTGCCGCCAGTTGTCCATCACAATCCACACTGAACATGGTTATATCTGCATATGGTATGTATATTGAAAATGATTGTACATTATTAATGAATGCACTGAACAGTCAAAAAGTACAAGCAAACCAATCAATTCGTGAAACAGAACGCGAAATGAATGTTGCCAGACTGGAAAATTATAATGCCCACAATTCAACATCTATTAATGATTGTATTGCCCAGGTACGCGCCGACATTACCGCCGATACAGCATGCGGTACTGATTATATACATTGTCTGGATATAACAGGTCGATACTTAAATCGTGATACGGGCGAACCAATTTATTCACCTGATTTTTATCAATTGGAAAATCAAATATCACTGGATGGCGATGTTTTAACCAATGCAACCAATCGGTTAATTGTTGCCGAACTGAACAGTAAACGCATTTATGCCGAACGCGGATTAGAAACATGCCGCGATATTGCTGATGATGTTTGGGATGAATTCGTTCGCCAGGCAATTGTTGAAATATACCAGGGACAACAAGAAAAAATTCGCGATGTAAAAAATGAATGTTTGGATGTTGTTAACACTTGCTATGACGAACAAAGTAATTCATTAAAAGATTTTAGTAATATCGAAGAAGAAAAATTATTGGGGTCACGTTTGGAATTATCCGAAGAATTATGTAAAGAAAAACTGTACGCATGCAGTAATTTGTACGGCGATCCAAACGGTAACGGATTGGAATTATTAATAACCGCAATGCATGAAATAACAGATCAAAAAATCGCCAAAGAATGCCGTGCATTATTGGAAGCGTTTGCCACCGACACATGCGCCGTCCCCAGTAATGACAGTCTGCATGCATATCCATACGGTTGTCGTGTTTATGCACCGGGTGATCAAATATACGCGACCAAGGCAGAATGCAACAGATTGTCATCATCTGCGACGGGAAATACTGGGGACGATGATGGCGGTGGAACAACACCAGGGTATGATGACAATGGCTATACATGTCCAACATTAAAAAAATACTTATCTTGTCACCCAGGGTATTTTCTATATTATTTCAATGTATCGGAACAAAAGGAAATTACTGGCGCCGAGGCCGCAGAATATCCTGGCAATCAATGCCGCAGTTGCGAATCATTGAATCGTCCCGCCGCAGATTGCCCTGGTGGCACATCTGTACCAGACGAACTGGACGATAACACATGTGGTACAGACTATGCCGGCAGTTTGTATCAAAAACTGGTTCGTTATGCAACCCAGGTATGTGTACGTCCATCAGATTCAGAACTTATAACATCAGGGGAAAAAACAATACCAACTGAAGTTTTAGGCGATATTAACAGCGTTATGGATTCAATAAAGGTTGATATGGCAAACGAACTATCTAAAGAATGTGACCGTCTGGGCGGGACATGGGTTGACACACAATGGGTTGATAATATTGGCAATGATAATATACACGATAAAACCAAACATAAATTATGGAAATATTTCTATGACGAAACAGGTGCAAATACAAAATGGGGATATTGTGCCGATAAAGATAGTGCAGAAACAGCAACAACAGGATTATAACATCTTGCCATAAATAAAAAAATTTGTTAAAATATAACGCAAGAGAAAGAGATGAAAAAAACATTCGCATTTTCAGTATTTTGTTTAATTTGTGCGCCAGTGGCAAACGCGGCAACCCCATGGTGGCAACAGCCAACTGTATGTCGTCTGGATCCAACAGATTGCTATTCCAAAATGGGTGCGGGTTATGATACAGAACTGTGGGATTCAACCAGCCAGTGTTGGGGCATGAAATTAATCTGTCCAGAAGCCTTGGTCGCCGATGAATACCAACCTGTACCAATTGGTCGTACAGAAATCGCCAGTGGTGATAAAATCAAAAAAGATTTCGATACAGATGTACTAAATGGCGATTGTTTTGGTGTACGCAAAACAACATCAAATGGAACAATGGCATCTGTTAATGGTGAATATGTTCCTGTTTGGTGTAATGGTATTTTGGACAATGCCGATGAATACTTGCCAAATGGTGAAATAACATACGGCGCACAACCAACATGTGCACAATTGGCTGAATATGGATATATTGCGGTTGAAAATAATCGATGCTATGGCAAATATTATGACATGGCGAAATATTATATCGAATGTAATGGCAATGATATAATGCCCAGCCGATTAATTGTATTAAATGGCGCAGACTATACAATGTCATCTGGCAATGCGCCTGTGGACAAAGATGCTGCGAATGATATATTTGATAAAATGGAATCTGTTTCCCAGACCCAGCGTGAAAAATATTTTAAAAATTAATTAAAAATAAAAAATCCCCATTTTGGGGATTTTTTTATATCAGAAATCATACCTGAACTTTAACATTCCCGTATGCGATGTATAACTTTCACGCAAGTTTAAATTATAATCTAATGTAATATCCCATCCGTCATACAAAATGCCCAATCCGATACCGAATTCACCCCCCATACGGGATAACGCATCACCATTAACCACGTATGATGCCGCCCCTGGAATCATAACAGTCGCCAGCGCAGAATCAGACAAAAAATCATATGTTGCCGCCGCATGCAATTGTGGGCGCAATTTCATTTTCCAATCTGAACCAATTATAAAAGAATAACCCAATCCTGCAACACCAGTTAAAAAGTCTGTATCCCCGACACTGATATCTGCAATACCATTATTATAATCACCTTGGGAAATATGTAAATAACGCATGCCGATTTCTGGTGTTAAACCTGACGCAAAATCATATCCCGTCATAAATTGTCCACCAAATGAATCCACATCGTATTCAGATTCAAATTGAACACCAAATACACGGGTTGCCTCTGAATACTTTGCCATTGTATAGTTCATTACAGCATTTATAAACCATTTATTTGGCTGATATTGTCCATATACAAAAAATGTATTACTTTCTATATCTGTATCACGCGACACAGAATCAATATCAGAATTACTATATGAATAACCAGCACCAATTGTATATTTTTTATTTATCAGTACATCTGCACCAACCGCCAATCCGCGCGTATAACCACTGAACATATCTGAATATTTTGTTTTATTAAATATACCATGCCCCCATACACCATAATCTGTTGTAAATGCATCATCACCGCCACTGCGCCCAATCATTCCACCATTCATGCGCCCTGTTGCCAATGATAAAACCTGATTCTGGACAGATGTCGCCACAGATTGTGAAACCGGATTATTTTCAGCACGCAATTTTGCTGCCTCGCTTTCTATATACCCAATATTTCCATCTGCCAATGCCTGTTGTGCATTCAGTGATGCAACACCAATTGAATAATTATCTGTATTTGCCAACCCCGACAACACCGCTGCCGCATTTGTTGTTAAATTATTTGCCTGGGCAATTTCATCAACTGATTTTGTTTCAAAAACAACCGTGCCACCATTTTGCGTCATATTATATAACGCATCATTGTAATTAATATTTACATCTATATCATGGTCAAATAAATTATATTCCCCCGCTGTTCCCAACGAAATATTCACCGCACCATTGGCACCAATATTATAAGTATCCGCCAACAATCGCCCATATGAATTTGCATTAACAATCGACATAGACACAGTACCGTCTAAATTTATAATCCCCTGGTCAATGGTTGTGGCACCGATATCCAGCACCGCGCTATCTGCGATTGTCATCTGACCATCACCAGAAATTCCACCACCTATTTTGGTTGTTCCATCTGCAATAATCAATTCGCCCAAATTATGAATATCATTTGCAAAATCACCCGCGGTATTACCAGAAAAAATATTATCACCATGCAAAGTAATTAATCCGCCAACCTCATTATATATCGCCCCACCATTTGCACCAGCACGATTATTTAAAAATTGCGTATCTTTTATTGTAATTGTTGGCTGTGCGTCCGCCTGATTTTCAACATTTGCAATTGCGCCACCAATTTTTCCCGCCTGGTTTCCACTGAACACCGATTTATCTATTATGCCGATTGTGCCAGCATTTGTAATCGCCCCACCCTGCTGAAAATCGCCATTTAATGCCGTATTATTCACAAATTGCGTATTTACAATCCCATTAACAACACTGCCCCATGAACCATTATTTATTGCCCCACCATTACCAGACGCATTGCGCATAAACAAGGAATCTTTTATATCTTCGATTTTACCCTGGTTACGAATCGCACCGCCCTGGGAAGAACCGGCATAGTTCCCAATAAAACTGGAATTTGCAATTAATTTTATCACCCCGCCCGCGCCGGCACCAATTAAATTAGAATTATTAATCGCCCCACCCATTGCCGCAGAATTTTCTTGGAATAATACATGCGTTAAACTGTCAATTACACCATTATTATATATTGCACCACCGGCACTGTTTGCCTGATTTTTATAAAAAGATAACTGCCCTGTATCGGCAATTTGTGCCAAATTCCCTTCGTTCCAAACAGCCCCACCAAACACCGCCTGGTTTCCAGACATAATAACACCCGCCCCAATATTTAAATCGCCGGCATTAAAAACAACCCCACCATTTGAATCTGTCGTACTATATTCACTGTATTTTGAATTTTCTAATGTTTCCGTTTCGCCCGCATTGATAATAATTTTATCCGCCGCCACCGCAGGCATTGCAATTAAAACAGACAATGCAGAACAATATTTAAATAAAAATTTCCAACCTGTGTGAACAGACATATATCCCCCTTTCCTGCTTATTAATGCAATATTAGAAACAAACCAGAATTGTTGCAATAAATTTATATACATAAATATAAAACCCGCGTGTCACGGGTATTTTAATAATGTTTAATATCAAGTGCGTCTGCCACACTTCGTTAAAACTTCGTGTGGCACTCCTTCGCGTGAACTGTTCCGCTCCGGCTTGCCACCCGAAGCGTCACAGACGCGAAGGGTGGTTGGGGCAGCTGGATTCGAACCAACACTGACGGAGTCAGAGTCCGGAGTTCTACCATTAAACTATGCCCCAATGCGCGCATTATTATATATTATTTTAGCTAATTTGCAATCAAAATATTTTCTTGTCTTTTTATGCGCTTTTCGTATAATTTTTTTTGAATCCACAGGGATGTGGCTTCGGGCCGTAAGAAAGCCAACCCAAAAGCAGCATAAGTTTTTTATGCTGAGATGCAGGGATGATATACGGCGCGGATTTGCGCCATTTATTGTCTCTGAACCCCGTTCAGGTCGGGGAGCCGTCAGTTATAAAACAGGGTAACCCGAAAACTGGCGGGGTCATACTTTTGGGTGATTTTCTTAACTCCCCGACCGCCAAATCCATATGGATTGGCGGCGTATTTATTTAGGGAAAAAAATCACAATAAATTATGTTGCAAGTTTCCCTAAGTATGATACGCTAAAAGGACAGAAGGGTATCAAATTTCACAAACAGCAAAAGGAGAACGGTATGGCAACATACAAGCATTTAACAGATTTATTAAAGATCTGTTCCGTGCTGCCTGCGTTGGCGATTATGCCCGCAATGGCGACAACGGTAGATATCAGCGATGATATTGTTATCGAAAATCAAACCAATTCGGATGGAAGTAACCAGAACGCGGCGGGGTTAACGCTGTCGTACGGGGATAAATTATCCACCAATGGTGCGAATAATGTCGTGTTCAATAATAATTCGTCTGTGAATTCTGGTGGTGCGATGAAGGCACTGAATGGATTTGTGGCGGGCGATGGTTGGACATTCACAGGTAACCATTCTGATAAAATGTCTGGTGGTTTGTATGTCAAGATTCCAGAATCATATACTGGTGTTGACCCGGAAAATATTAACCGTGATGTTGTATTCGGTAAAAATACCACGTTTACAGGCAACAGTTCCACTTGGTTGGGCGGTGCATTGGGTATAGAAACCGCACGTAATGTAACCATTGGC